>NZ_JAVHXC010000002.1:564579-646722 GCF_032248695.1 Dietzia sp. CH92
GGCGCGGCCGCGCCTGGGTTGGGCGCGGCCGCGGGGGGCGGGGCGGTCCCGGTTCAGGGCTCAGGACCGGGGACTCGGGCGGGGTCAGGCCGAGACGGCGGCGACCTCGGTGGGCTCGGGCGTCGACTCGACCGGGCGCCGCGCCTTGGTACGGGCGTGGGTGACGTAGAGGGTCAGACCCACAAAGAGCAGGCCACCCACCAGGTTCCCGGCGACCGTGGGGATCTCGTTCCACACCAGATAGTCGCCCAGCGAGAAGTCGCCGCCCAGCATGAGCCCGGTCGGGAACAGGAACATGTTGACCACGGAGTGCTCGAAGCCCATGTAGAAGAACAGCATCACCGGCATCCACATGGTCAGCGCCTTGCCGCTCACGCTGGTGGACATCATCGCCGCCACCACGCCGGTGGAGACCATCCAGTTGCACAGCACGCCGCGGAAGAACAGCGAGAGCATCCCGGCCGCGCCGTACTCCTTGTACCCCAGGGTCCGCGCCTCGCCGATCTCGCCGAGCCGCTGCCCCACCTCGTCGGGTGCCACGTTGAAGCCGTACGTGGTGATGAACGCGATGAGGAACGCCACCGTCAGCGCGCCGGCGAAGTTGCCCACAAAGACCAGGCCCCAGTTGCGGAGCATCCCGCCGACCGTGACGCCCCTGCGCTTGTCGAGCAGGGCCAGCGGCACCAGCGTGAACACGCCGGTCAGCAGGTCGAAGCCGAGCAGGTACAGCAGGATGAAGCCGACCGGGAAGAGCACCGCCCCAAGCAGCGCGCTGCCCGTCTGCACGGTGACCGTGACGGCGAACGCCGCCGCCAACGCCAGGATCGCGCCGGCCATGAAGCCGCGGATCAGCGTGTCTCGGGTGGACATGTGGACCTTCTTGGCCCCGGCGTCGATCATCGCCCGGGTGAAGGCCTCTGGTTGAACGTAGGACACGTCGTCTCCTCCAGCTCTGCGGTAGCCGCGTTGGTGAACTGGACCGAGTCTGACTGTCCTTTGTGTCGTGGCCGTTTCGCTGCCGCAGCGGTCGGTAACCGTCGGCTCACGGGGTAGCGCGCGGGCAGTGAGGGGCCCGGCGACGGGCCGGCGAGGGGCCGGTGACGGGCCCGGCCGGTGGTTCGAGGGTCAGGGTCCGCCATCGCGGGGTCGATTTCGTTCGCGTTGTCCCAGGTGGTTTCGTCCCCAACCGCTCGGATGTGACCACTCGACGAGCAGCACACCCACGTCGGGCCCGCCCTCGTGCGATTGACCTTCCCGCAACTTCGGAGGAGTGGGTGACAGCGGGCGGTGAGCGGCCAGGGTGAACTCGTCGTCGTCGCCGTCGTCGTCGTCGACACCTCCCCAGGCCCGTCGCGCGCGGCGGCACCGACCCGCCGCCGTGGTTACCCTGCGAGACAGAAGTCAATCGTGCCAACAATCCAGCGGCCCGGCCCCCTCGCCGGTCTGCGGGAAAGAGGAAGAATGACCGTCTCCACCGCCCCCGTCCGCGCCGTCGGAGTGACGACCTACGGGGGCCCGGACGCTCTGCAGGTCGTGGAGGTCCCGCGGCAGGAACTGGGCCCGACCGAGGTCCGCGTGCGCGTCACCGCCGCCACCGTCAACCCCACCGACACCTACACGCGCAACGGTTCGCGCTCCAAGACCGGCACTCCGCGCGGCGCCGCCGACGTGCCCGGCATGGACATCGCGGGCGAGCTCGTCGAGATCGGCGAGGACGCCGACACCACCCTGTCCGTGGGCGACCGGGTGATGGGGATCGTCGTCCCGCGCCACGATCACGGCGCGTATCGCGAGGACGTCGTGCTGCCGGCGCGGTCGATCGTCGCCGTCCCGCGCGGGGTCGACGACATCGCCGCGTCCACCCTGCCGATGAACGGGCTCACCGCCCGGCGCGCTCTCGACCTCATGAATCTGCAGCCCGGCCAGGTGCTGGCCGTGACGGGCGCGGCCGGCTCGACCGGCGGGTACGTCATCCAGCTGGCCAAGCACGCCGGGCTGCACGTGGTGGCCGACTCGTCCGAGGCCGACGAGGAGCTCGTGCGCTCCCTCGGCGCCGACGAGATCGTCCGGCGCGGCGACGGCGTCGCCGATCGGATCCTCGAGCTGTACCCCGACGGGGTCGACGGCCTCTTCGACGGCGCCGTGCATGACGCCGCCGTGCTTCCCGCCGTGAAGACCGGCGGTGACGTGGCGACCGTGCGGTGGTATCAGGGCGACGGCAAGCGCGACCTGCGGGTCCACGCCGTGAGCGTGGCCGACATGGCCGAGGAGCAGGAGAAGCTCGACGAGCTGCGGCGGCTGGCCGAGGACGGCGTGGTCACGCTCCGCGTGGCCGACAGCTACGCGCCCGCCGACGCGTGGCGTGCGCACGAGCGGCTCGAGGCCGGCGGGACGCGTGGGCGGTTGGTCATCGACTTCGCGAGGTAGGGCGGGCGGGCGTCCGGGCCGTCCGGGCGTAACCCCCTGAGCAGCGCCGTGGGTGTGCGATACCCGCGGCGCTGCTCTGTGTCGTGGGCGGGTGTTTCGGGAGGCGGTCTCACGGACTCGGAGCGCGGGCCCAGTTGTGCCCGGCAATGTTTACTTGGATCTCCAAGCTTCTAAATCAAGTGTCCAAGTCAGTTGACCAGAACGATCGGTCTGGCCGTCCCGCTCATCGGAATACCCGAGGGGCGCCTCATAATGCCTGGCGGAGACGGTTTGTCCCGAGAATCGGCCAATGTGTGAATTAGTCAACAATGGGCGCCGTTCCGGTTGCTACTCGCGGGTAGGTGAACAATAATAAACGTGTCGCGTCAGCAACCGCTGACGCCAGCCCCTCCCGAAAGGCCTGCCGATGAGCACCTCGACTGAGTCCCCCCAGCCCGCCGCGAAGAACCAGAACCGTCGCAAGAAGGCCCGCGCGATCATGGCCTCCGGCCTCGTTCTGGGCGTGGGCGCCGCCGTGACCCTGGCCGCCTGGTCCGACACGGTGTGGGGTGCCGGTACGTTCGGGACCGAAGGGAATGCCTTCAATATCAAGGGGTCCTTCGATGGTGGCGCCAGCTGGAATGAGCACGTCTCGTCGACCGGCTCAGGCACCGACGCGCCGGGGGCCATGTCCTTCGCCCAGAACGCCAATGCCCTCATTCCGGGCGTCCCCGTCTACCAGCTCGTCGGCCTGCACGAGGTCGAGGGCAACCTAGGCGCCGACATTGTCCTGAAGCGGACCAATGTCGATACCAGTGATCTGAGGGACGTCGTGAAGGTCGCCGTTGCTGACGCCGGCACCGGCAAGACTGCTCCGGCGTGCGGCTCCGGCGCCCCGTTCGGCGCCCCCGTGGCAATCGGCAATCCGGCCGGCCAGACGCTCAGCACCGAGATCGCCGCCGACGGTTACCGCTGGATCTGCTTCTCGGCCACGCTCGACGACAAGGCCACCCCCACCGTCTCAAACAAGAAGTCGCAAGAGATCCTCTGGGAGTTCGCCGCCACCTCCAAGAACGAGCCCGCCGCCCCGTAATCCGCCACGCGTCGGCGGCGGTGATCCCGCCGTCGCCGGCGCCTCACTGAACTCCCCTCTCCTTCCCTCCACGCCCTCGTCAGGAGACCGCCATGAGCGCCCAGACCGTGCCGCCCCCGTCCGAAGAGTCGACCTCGATCGCCGGGGCCCATCGGGCGCCGCGGGGCCGGTCGGTGTGGTCCTACATCGGCGGCGGCATCGGCAACCTGCTCGCCGCCGGCGGCGTGGTGTGCGTCATTCTGGTGATCCTCGCGGTGTCCATGAACATCTCGCTGATCATGTTCAAGACCGGGTCGATGTCGCCGACGATCCCCACCGGTTCGGTTGCGGTGGTCAAAGAGATCTCCGCCGATGAGATCCGGGTGGGAGACGTGATCACGGTCGATCGCGAAGAGGGCCAGCTCCCCGTCACCCACCGGGTGGTGGAAGTGCACCCGCAGTCGCCGGGCGAGGCGCTCGTGCAGATGAAAGGTGACGCCAACCCCAACATCGACCCCGGTATGTACCGGGTCGAGACGGTCCGCAAGGTCCTCTGGTCCGTGCCCGAGCTCGCCAAGGTGATCGTGTGGTTCGGCAACCCCTACGTCCTGGGCGGGATCAGCCTCGTCGCGGCGCTCGGCGTGCTGTGGGCGTTCTGGCCGCGGGGTGAGGAAGACAACTCGAACGGAGGATCGGTCGATGAGTAAGTACTGCGGACAACTTCGCGTCGGTCTTGCTGTCTTCGGAGTTCTCGCGCTGATCGCGACGGTAGCCCTGAGTGCGGCCACCATTCGCCCGACAGAGGCGACGTGGTCGGACCGGGTCATGGGGACTGCCCAGTTTGGTACCAGTGAGGTAGCCGGACAGAACTTCGCGAGATCCGCCGCCTCTTTCGGCTCTCTCAAGCCGTGGCTGTCTAGTGCAAACGGCATCGGGGCGATCCAGAGAGAAGTCACCCCATCGACCGATTGGATTGCACGCGACCCAGCGCCCTCGAATTGGACGAGGGAGTCCGTCGGCAACTTCCTCACTTCAGTTCGTGCAAGCGCCGAAACTCGGACGTGCGCACGTCGAGAGAACCGTCAGCCCAACGGGTGCCAGCTCGAAAACTTCCCTGACGGCCCCGGAACCAGCTATGCCGTGTCCCAAATTCGGGATCTCGAGGCCTCTGCACTTGCCGTTCTCGTCAGGGTGCCGCTCGTCCGCACCTCTTCCTCCCCGATCACTGCAACCGCATCCTGCTCTCCCGGCATTGACGGCCGTACGTCGCTCACGGGCGCCCCCATCACAATCGGCGGATTCCTCTGGGACTCCGGTGATCAAGTGGCGATTCCGAGCGAAGGCCGCCAGGTCTCTTTCACCAGGAACATTGGGGCGTATACCTACAAGGGGGTTCTTCAGCATCATCGAGTGTCTGGCAAGGGCTACGGCTTGGCGCAGCTACGTCTTTTCGTTGAGGCGACAGGAAACGTTCTCGGTTCTGACCCCTGGGCGTTTCACATAATCCTCGCGCACGCCGAATGCGGCGCGTCGACTCCCGTAAGCAAGAGGCCGGACCGACCCAATGAGAGCTGGCCCAGTCCGCTTCTCGAGCAGTCCGGGCGGATGGCTGCATCAAGGACCGCCGCGACCGCGGGCCCGGAAACCAATGTGAATCCGAGTAGCGAGATTCCGTCGGACGACCTGAGCTTCGCGCCTGCGCCCTCGTCCGAGGACACCGGTGCCCACGACAGTTCCGACGCGAACGCCGAGACGACGACGCGCGAAACGGGCAACGCAACCGAGTCCGCCCCGCGTCGGAATGCGTCGCCATCCCCTTCCGCGTCTTCCGAGCCCAACGTCTCCGAGCCGGAGTCCGCGAGTTCGGAACCCGCGACCTCCGCGCCCGCAACTTCAGACGCACCTGAGCCCACCGCTGCATCCGAGGGCCCCCAAGACGCCGAGCAGGTGAGGGTCGGCCGCGAGTTCGCCGTGGTCAACCGCGAGGGCGTCGAACTCGGCACTGCGGGGATTGACGACATCTCGCGCACGCCCGACTGCGGCGTGGAGCTCACCCTGAGCATCCGCACCTCCGACGAAGCCGGCCCCGAGCGGTGGGCGTCCATCGGCCCGGACGACTTCGCCGAGGTCCGCCCCGGCGGGTCTATCCGCAAAGCCGGCCGAGTCAGCTCGGACTGCGAGCAGGCGGCGAACTCTCGAGTCACCGCGCTGTCGCCGGGCCGGGAGTACGAGATCGTCCTCGCCATCGCGCTCGACGACTCCGCGCAGCAGGCCATGCTCCGGCCCGACGGCACCGCCGGGTGGGTGTTCGACCTCCCGCCGCTGATCCGCGTGCCGGTCACATCAGTGCCGGAATCGGCTGGCGTGGACGCCGGTGACGCCCGATCGGTGACAGACCTTCCTGCTAGCGGCTGAGGTCCTCGTCGTCGTCGTCGCCACGCCTCGAACACTCCCCACAGAACGCCGGCCCAAAGTGAGGACGTTGTTATCCTGGGGGGCATCCCACGTACTCCACGGCCTGACCGGCCGTCCGAGTCCGCGCGATACCCGTTCACCATGCGTTGCGCGTCGCCTCTCCCCACCCGGGTCCGCGCAGGGCACTCCGCCTGCCAGGAAGCCCCCATGCCCTTCGCCCTATCCCCCGCCGCCTCGGCGACCCGCCGCCTCGCCCCGATGCTCGTGGCGCTGTTGGCCGCGTTCATGCTGGCCGCCCTCCAGGCTGCACCCGCACGCGCGGTCACCACGGTGACAATTCTCGACGGTGTCACTTACGTGGTGGACCCCCACAACCGCGACGCCGGGGCCACCGCCACCGGGTACGACCGGAACCACGGCACTAACCTCACCCTCCCCGACACCGTCGCAATCGACGGCATCGAGTACGCCGTGACCAGGATCGGGACGAACGCCTTCGCGGGGGCGGGCCTGACCTCCATCGAGCTCCCCCGCACGCTGACCACCATCTCCAGCGCGGCGTTCCTCGAGAACAGCCTGAGCGAAGTGCACTTCCCTGACAGCCTCACCACCATCGAGGGCTTCGCGTTCGCCCGGAACACGCTGACCGCAGTCGACCTGCCCGACACCGTGACCACCATCGGCGACCTCGCCTTCACCCAGAACGCCATCGAAAGCCTGACGCTGCCCGGTGCTCTGGCCTCCCTGGGCAAGCACGCCTTCTCCAGCAACCTCCTGACCTCGGTCGACCTGCCCGACACCCTCACCACCGTCGACTACAAGGCGTTCTTCGACAACCGGCTCGAGAGCGTTGACCTACCCGCTGCCCTCACCGACCTGGGCGAGGAAGCCTTCGGCGTCAACGCGCTCACCTCGGTGGAACTCCCGGCCACGCTCCGGCGGATGGGCAGCGGAGTCTTCCGCAACAACAACCACCTCACCCGTGTGCAGTTCGCAGGCCCCGCCCCCGAGACCATCTCCGGCAGCGAGGCCACCCTGCCGTCCCTGGGCACCGCCTCCGGGCTGACGATCGCCGTCCCGAACCGCCTCGTCGGGGACGGAGAGGGTTCCTATACCGCGCCAACGTGGAAGGGCTACGCCCTCACGACCTACTCCACCGTCGAATTCCGCACCGGAACCGACGCGGACATCCCGCCCGCGACGCCTTGGCACGGCGAGACGGTCACGTTGCCCACCCCGCCCGAGCGCCCCGGCCACACCTTCACCGGTTGGTACACCACGCCCGACGCGACCGAGCAGTTCGACCCGGCGACCCCCGTCACCGGCGACCTCACCCTCTACGCCGGCTGGGCAGGGGTCAGTGTTCCCGCCACCCCGCTCACACCCGGGTCAGGATCGTTGGGCGGAGGCAGCATGAACACACAGCGTGGCTGACAACTAGGTGATCTCGCTCTGCCGAGCCGGTCGCCGATGTCGCACGCGAGTGCCAGAGTGGTCCCATGGCGACTAAGGGGCAGAAGGAGTCGGTGAAGGTCGACGGGCGCACCGTGCGCTTCACCCATCCCGACAAGGTGCTGTACGAGGCCACCGGCACCACCAAGGCCGACGTGCTGGAGTACTACACGGCCGTCGCGCCGCTGCTCATGACCTACGCCGGCAACCGGCCCGTCACCCGCAAGCGCTGGCCCGACGGCACCGAGGCCGACTCGTTCTTCGAGAAGAACCTGCCCTCCCACGCGCCCGACTGGGTGCCGCGCGTGTCGATCGAGCACTCCTCGCGCACGGTCACCTACCCCGTCCTCGACTCCCCCGCGACTCTGGCCTGGTTCGCCCAGCAGGCCGCCCTCGAGCTGCACGTCCCGCAGTGGACCCTGTCCGACGGCGAGCCGGGGAGGACGCGGCGGATCGTGATCGACCTCGATCCGGGTGAGGGCGTGGAATTGGATACGACGGCGAAGGTGGCCCTGCGCGTCCGGGACCTGCTGTCCGAGGCGGGACTCGAATCGTTCCCGGTCACCAGTGGCTCGAAAGGCATCCATCTCTACGCCCGGCTGGACAAGGCCGTCACCGCCGCCAGCGCCTCAAAGGTGGCCAAGGAGATCGCGCAGTCCCTGGCCAAGCAGACCCCGGACCTGGTCACCGCCACCATGAAGCGCTCGATTCGCGATGGCAAGGTGTTCGTCGACTGGAGCCAGAACAGCGGCGCCAAGACCACCGTCTCGCCCTACTCACTGCGCGGGCGGGCCGAACCGTGGGTCGCCGCGCCCCGCTCGTGGGAGGAACTCGGCGACGGCGGGCTGACGCACCTGCACTGGGACGACGTCCTCAAGCGCCTGGACTCCGATGGCGACCTCCTCGACGGCCTCGAAGCGTCGGGCTCGGGGACGCGCTCGGGATCGGGGTCGGGGTCGGGGTCCACGAAGTCCGGCAACACGAAGAGCAGCGGCGCCGCGAAGTCGTCCTCGTCCAAGGCCGCATCGAAGTCGACCAGCTCCACGTCCACCTCGTCCTCGTCGTCGAAGAAGTCCTCCTCGTCGTCCAGCTCCGCGAAGAGCGCCTCCCCGGACAGTTCGGATTCACGTGGAACCACGAAGTCCGGCGGGGGGAAGAAGTCCTCGTCGTCGTCCGATGACGACGACCCCCACCGCGTCGCCGCCGAGGAGGGGTGCGACACCGAACCCACCTCGCCTGACGCGGTCGTGACCAGCCTCGACGAGTACCGACGCAAGCGCGACCGCCGTCGCACGCCCGAACCGTTCGAGGGCGAGGTCGAGACCGACCGCGAGGACGCCGAGGGGCCGATCTTCGTCATCCAGGAGCACCACGCTCGGCGCCTGCACTACGACCTGCGGCTCGAACACCACGGGGTACTCGCCTCCTGGGCCGTGCCGAAGAACCTGCCGACCGAGCCCAAGGACCGGCGTCTGGCCGTCAACACCGAGGACCACCCGCTCGGCTACGAGACGTTCGAGGGCACCATCCCCAAGGGCGAGTACGGCGCCGGCCACATGACCATCTGGGACCGCGGCTGGTACGAGTGCGAGAAATGGCGCGAGGACGAGATCATCGTGTGGCTGCACGGCGAGAAGCTCGACGGCCGCTACGTCCTCGTGCGCACGAGCGCCGAGAAGAACCAGTGGATCGCGCAGTACATGAAGGACCAGTCGCCGGACTCGTTCTACGGCGGCCACGACAACCCCAAGTCCTCGTACCCGGACGACGACAAACGTGCCCGCGGATCCGGCTCTGACAGCTCCGGCGGCAAGACGCGCTCACGGGCCACCGACCGGTCCGACACCGCCCACCGCCCCGACGCTCCCCCGCTGCCCATGATCCCCACCGCCGCCGAGGTCACCGACCTACCCGACGACGCGTGGGCCTTCGAGGGCAAGTGGGACGGCTACCGCGTCACCCTGGCGACCGACGGCACGCAGACGCGCCTGGTCAGCCGGAACGGCAACTCGATGGACTGGCTCGCCGACGGCTTCCCCGGGCTGGCCGAAGCGCTCGAGCGGCGGGCCGTCCTCGACGCCGAGCTGGTGATCCTCGACTCCGAGGGCGTCCCCGACTTCGCGTCGCTGGCCAAACAGGCCGCCGCCGAGGGCAAGGACTCGTCGCTGCCGCCGGTGGAGCTGTTCGTCTTTGACGTCCTCGAGGTCGACGGCGTGGACCTGCAGAAACAACCGTGGGAACGGCGACGCGAGGTGCTCGACCTGATCGCGCCCGCGCTGCGCGAGGTCGAGCGCGTGCACGTACCCGAGGTCCTCGACGGGCCCGGCGACCGCGCCCTGGCCGAGGCCGAGGAGTACGGCTGGGAGGGCATCGTCGCCAAGCGGCGGGACTCGAAGTACGAATCCGGCCGCCGGTCCAAGGCGTGGCTCAAGCAGAAGCTGCTCACCACGACCGAGGCCGTCGTGGGCGGCTGGCGCACCGGCAAGGGCGGACGCTCCGGCTCACTCGGTTCCTTGCTGCTGGGCCTTCCCGCCGAGACCGGCCTGGCCTACATCGGCCGCGTCGGCACCGGCTTCACCGACAAACAGGCCCGCGCACTGCTCGACGAACTCAAGGGCCTCGAACGCAAGACCAGTCCGTTCGTCGAGCAGCTGCCCGCCGACGCCCGCCGCGACGCCGTCTGGGTGACACCCAAGCTCGTCGTGGAGGTCCGCCACCAGGGCTTCACCGACGACGGCAATATGCGCCAACCCTCCTGGCGCGACATCCGCCGCGACAAGCTGCCCGGGGACTTATAGACAATCGTTCGGACCTGGACCGGCAAGAGACGCCACAGGCCTTCTAGCCAGCATTTGAGTTGAAGTTAGACACTGAGCATCTGCTTATGTAATTCTTACTCACATGCCAGAATCAGATTTTCCGAGGCAGGGAACGTCGGACGGCAAACCGTCCCGCCCGGGCCCCTGGTCGCCGTCCGCGTCGTCCCCTCAGCCGCAGCACGAGTACGCCGGCGTTTCCGGCCCGCACTCCGGGGGCCAAGCAGGCGCGCAGCCGTGGTCCAGTGGTCCCAATGCCCCCTTCAGCGGCCCGCCATACGGTTCCCTGCCCTCGCTCGAGGAGGAGCCAAAGAGGCGAAACACGGTCGGCATGGTGGCGCTCATCGTCGCCGTCCTGGGCACGATCATGTCGGTGGTGCCCGGTGCGGCGATCGTCGGCTGGATCCTGCTCCCCTTCGGCTTCATCCTCGGTTTGGTCGGGCTGTTCATGAGCGGCAAGCCCAAGGGAACCTCAATCTCTGCCGTCATCGTCTCCATCGTCGGCACGATTGTCGCCATGGCCTTCTTCGTCACCGTCGTGGGGGATGCCTTCGACGAGGCGTTCGACGACGAGGTGACGGTGTCTCAGCCGGGGTCAGGGAGCTCGGGCGCTGGAGCGGTCGCAGACTCTAGCGATGCCGACTCCGACGACAGCACCGGCAGCCGGACCAACCCGTCAGCGATCGGCGATGTCCTCAGCTCGGACGAGTGGGAAGTCGTCGTCAACAGCTTCACCCGCAACGCAACCGACCAGGTCATGGCGGCCAACATGTTCAATGATCCTCCGCCGCCCGGAAGCCAGTACGCCCTGGTCAATCTCACGGCTACGTACATCGGGGATGAATCTGGTCACGCCGACTTCCTCAGCGCAGCCTTCGTCACCGACGCCGGCAACGTGATTCGGGACTACGACCATTCCGCCGTGACGCCCGATCCCCTGGAAGGGGAGCTCTACACCGGTGCGTCTGCGACCGGCAACATTGATCTCGCGATTCCCGAGGGTGAGTCGGGCTTGCTCCGCCTGGAACTCGGAACCTTCGGCGGCGAAGTGTTCGTCGCAGTCGAGTAGGTCAGCCTGAGAACGTTCGCCGTCGGCCCGTCAACGGGCCGGCGGCGATGTTCATTTCGCGCGACCCCGCCCAGACGACCCGCCTCTTTACTGCAGCTGCTTCCTGACACACCCGCCGGCTGATTCTTGGTGTCACCACTGCGAAAAACGGCTCGACCGTCGCAATGGTGACATCAAAACCCCGGGGCCCGGCAGCGCCGGTTCAGCCGACCGGGCCTCGGCAGCGCGGACGAGTGGGCTGGCCTCGTCGTCGTCGTTGTCGTGGCCTACTCTCGGCCCAGCGCGGCGCACCCCCTCTGACCTGCGGTGCCCTGAACGGGTGCGCCAGGGCACCGCAGGTCAGGCGGCTGCGTCACGCGCGTCCGGCGCCGCGGCCCTCCCTAGGCGACGTACGGATTCGTCACGGCCCGGCGACGCACCCGGGCCGGCACCACGAACAACATCACCACCACGAACGCGGCCATCACCGCCGCGGCGACGGCTCCCCACCCCGGACCGGACACCAACGTGAAGATGAGCCCCACCAGGCCGACCATCGCGACCGACAGGATCGCCAACCCCACCCGGGCCAACGTCGCCGACAGCCGCAGCACCCGGTCCTTGCGATGGGAGCGGAAGACCGCCCGGTGGATCATCACCGGCGCGAGCAGGATCACCGTCGAGGCCAACGTCAGCGCGAGGATCACCAGGTAGAGCGCGCGGGCGCTGGCCCCGAGCTCGGCGAACCGCTGCTGGAACGGCACCACCAGCAGGAAGCCGGTGAGCACCTGGCCCCCGGTCTGCACGATGCGCAGCTCCTGCAGCAGCTCGATCCAGTTGCGGTCAATGCGCTGGGCCTCGGTCTCGTGGCGTTCGCTGGCCTCGTCGCGCTCGTGGGGCCGGTCGCGCTCGCGGGGCCGGTCGACGTCCATGACGCTCCTCTCGCCGCCGGGGCCTTCATCGTTCCCCCGCACGCCGCGCGGCGGCTCGGCTTCGGCGGAATACGGGCGACCCGGTCGCGACCCACAGGGCAGGATGGGGTCATGGTCAAGCCTTCCAACACCGCCGGGATCGCCGCCGCCACCGGCCGCACGTGGGACGACTGGGTCGAGGTGCTCGAGGGCGCGGGCGCGCGCGAGATGCCGCACTCGGCGATCGCCGTGCTGGCCCTGAAGCACATGCCCGAGTCGCTCGAGCGCGCCGAGTGGTGGGCCCAGGCCGCGGCCGTCGCCTACGAACAGCACGCCGGTCTGCGCGTCCCCGGCCAGACCTGCACCGGCGACTTCCAGCTCTCCACTTCCAAAACCGTGACCGGCGACAAGGACTCGGCACTGGAGGCGTGGGTGGCGCTCGCCGGGGAGCGCGAGGAGTTCGGCGGGGTCGAGGTGGAGGCCCCCGGCGCCGCGTCGAGCACCGAGAAGTGGCGCTACTGGCGGGTCCCGCTGGCCGACGGCACCCGCGTCGCCCTGAACTTCAGCGACAAGGCCGGCGGTAAGTGCTCGGTGGGCCTGGTCCACTCCAAGCTCGACTCCACCGAGGCCATCGAGTTCTGGCGGCCCGTGTGGAAGGACCTGCTCGGACAGCTCTGAGGGTCCACGGGCGGGCGCGGTGCTGCCGCGGGCCTCGTCGTCGTCGTCATCGTCGTCGCCGAGCCCCTGACCTGCGGTGCCCTGAACGCGGCGAGCAGGACAGCCCAGGTCAGCGCCGCCGGCTCGGCCCCGGCGGGGCCGGCCCCCCGACACGCGTCAGCCGCGCGCCCCGGGTGACCCCGCCCCGCGGCGATGCGGTGCGGTGTCACGCGGAACGCGCGGCTGCTGGGGGACAGCTCAGTCGGCGACGGCGGCCAGACGCTTCTCGTCGATCGTGCGGTCAAAGACGAACGCGTAGAGCAGCCCGGCGCCGATCGCCGTGTACGGCCAGACGAAGTAGACGATCACGCCCATCGACATCGGCAGGCCCCAGAGCGTGGCGTCGCCGCTCGCGGTGAGGATCGACCACACCACCAGCACAGCCAGAACCGCGCAGTAACCGCCGATCGCCAGTGACGACGCGCGGTCCCACGTGCCGTTCGCGCGCAGCGAGCCCATGAGCATCATGGTCACGGCGAACAGCGGGACCGCGAGGAATACCATCTGCCAGATGTCGGCGAGCATCCCGATCAGGGCGAACGCGGCGATCCCGGCGAACACGTGGATGAGGGTGCCGGCGCGCTTGTACTCGGGGACGGGGGCACCGGCGCGGTCGAGGGCGGCGAGATCAGACATGGTCGGGCCTTTCGGTGGTGGCGGTCGGCGCGGTGGCGGAGCCCGGGGCGGGCGTGCCGGCGGGCGCGGTGGCGGCGGCGGTGCCGGCGAGTGCGCCGTCGGAGTGGGCGCCCGGGCCGCCGTAGAGGAATCCCAGGGTGGCGTCGGGGTGACGGTTGGAGGTGACGAGCGAGATCCCGTAGAAGAGCAGGATCGACACGAGCAGCGAGATGCCGCCGACCTGCATGTACTCGGGCACGGTGATGACTTCGCGGGCGGCCAGCGAGCTGATGACCAGGTTGCCGACGATCGCGAAGATGACCGTGATGGTCGCGGCCGTCGAGGTGGCGCGCTCCCAGTAGATCGACATGACCACCGGGCCGAGGATCGCCGCGGCGAACGCCGCCCAGCCCAGCGCGCCGAGCAGGAACACGACCTGCGACAGGAACAGGGTGAGCAGGACCGAGAGCACCACGAGGGTCAGCGAGGCGACCCGGCTCCACAGCACCTCACGCACCACGCGGATGCCGAACGCTCCGGGCAGGTCGCGCATCATCGACGAGGCGCCGATGGTGATGAAGCTCGAGGCCGAGGACATGATCGCCGCGAGCAGACCGGTCAGGGCGATGCCGCCGACGATCGGGTGGGTGACGGAGTCGAGGAACCAGATGGCGGTGTCGTCGATGTTCTCCAGCTCGGGGGCGTCGCCGGTGATCGTCATAGAGCGGGTGGCCAGGCCGATGCCCACCGAGAACAGGGTGGTCACGGCGTAGGCGATGCCGGCGACGGCCGCACCCCACTTGAGCTGGGTCATGTCGCGCAGCATGAGGAACTTGGTGAGCAGCTGCGGCTGACCGACGGCGCCGACAAAGATGAGGAGGCCGAAGGCGAAGATGTACGTCGGCGACTTCACGCCGTCGATCGACAGCAACTCGGCGCTGGTCGAGGAGATCGTGTCGAGCATCGGCACCCAGCCACCGGCCACCTGGACGGCGAAGAAGAACAACCCCACGGACATGACCACCATGAGCACGCCCTGGACGAGGTCCGTCCACACGGCGGCGAGCATCCCGCCGGCCATCGTGTACGCGGCCACGACGAGCGAACCGATCCACGCACTGGTGGCCACGGAGGTGCCCAGCAGCAGCGAGATGATCACGCCGATCGAGGTGACCTGCGCGGTCATGTAGGCGACGGCCGCCACGAACACCGCGACCGACATCGTGGCGTGCGAGGTGCGGTCCTGGAAACGGATCCGGATGAGGTCGGGCACCGAGTAGACGCTGTGCTTCTTACCGATCCAGTTGAGCCGGCTGCCCAGGAGGAACCAGGCGGCGGCAAACCCGAACGGGGCGAAGAGGCCGACGGCGATGAGCGCCTGGAGGCCCCAGGAGTACGTCTGCCCGGTGCCGCCGACCATGCCCCAGCCGGACTGGATGGACGAGAAGCTGGCGATGGCCATGACGAAGAAGCCGAGGGACTGCCCGGCCACGAGGAACTCCTTGGCCGATTTCATCTTGGTGTTGGCCCACGCGCCGATGGCGAACATCAGCACGAAGTAGGCGAGCACCACGCCTATGACGACGGGATTGTTCACGACTTGTCCTTTGTGTGGTCGGCGGAGAACGAGGCGCGCAGCTGCGCCCGGCGGATCTTGCCGGTGTTGGTGGTGGGCAGTTCGTCCAGGAAGACGACCTCCCGCGGGTACTGGTAGAAGGCGAGGCGTTCCTTGACGAACGCCTGGATCTCGCGGGCGAGCGCCTCGCCCGCGTCGGCGTCGGCGGACGGGACGACGTACGCGACGATCGCCTCCCCGCGCAGCTCGTCCGGCACGCCGATCACGGCGACCATCTCGACGGCCGGATAGCGCAGGATCTGGTCCTCGATCTCGCCGGGGCCCACGCGGTAGCCGGCCGACGAGATGAGGTCGTCGTTGCGGCCGGAGAACCAGAAGTTCCCGTCGTCGTCGACCGTCGCGAGGTCACCGGTGTGCAGCACGCCGCCGGCGGTCTTCTCGTCCGTCTTCTCGGGCGCGTTCCAGTAGCGCAGGAACGCGTTGGGGCTGGGCAAGCGGACGCAGATCTCGCCGACCTCCCCCGCGCCGACGGGCTGGCCGAGCTCGTCGAGCAGCTCGAGGTCGAAGCCGGGCGTCGGGCGGCCCATGGAGCCGGGCGGGGTGGCGAACTCGGCGTGGCAGGTGCCCACGATGAGGTTGCATTCGGTCTGGCCGTAGATCTCGTTGACCTGCACGCCCAGCGCGCCGCGGGCCCATTCGGCGACGGCCTCGCCGAGCGCCTCGCCGCCGGAGAACGCCGCGCGCAGGCCGGTGTGCGAGTAGTCGACGTCGGAGGCGCGCATCATCTTGAGGATCGTGGGCGGCAGGAACGAGCAGGTCACGCCGTGTCGCCGGAGGATGTGCTCGACGTTCTCCGGGCTCGGCCGCCGGGTGGACGCCACCACGGGCACGCCGCTGTAGAGGCTCGGCAGCAGCACGTCGAGGAGCCCGCCGGCCCACGCCCAGTCGGCGGGGGTCCAGAACACGTCGGTGGTCTCCCCCGCCGCGGGGAACCCGTCGAGCGCGCGCACCACGCCGGGCATGTGCCCCAGCACCACGCGGTGCCCGTGCAGCGCGCCCTTGGGCTGGCCGGTGGTACCGGAGGTGTAGATGAGGAGCGCGGGGTCGTCGGGTCCGGTGTCGGGGGTGACGACGGCGAGGTCGGCCTCCTCCGCCACCGCGAGCGGCAGCACGGTGAGCGCGCCGGGCCCGTCCGCGCCGGTCCCGCCAGCCGCGATTGTCCCGCCACCTACGGCCCCGGCTGCTCCGGCAGCGAAGCCGGCGCCGTCGGCTGTCGCCGCCGCGGCCTCATCCACTGCCGGGGCTGTGCCCGCCGCGAGCATCGCCCCGGCGACCGGCGAGGTCGCCTCCGGCACGGCCGCGCAGGTCACGAGCACGGTGCGCAGCTCGGGCAGCCCGGCGAGCTCGCCGGCGAGGCGCTCGTAGCAGTCCGCGTCGAACACCGCCGCGACCGCTCCGGAGTCGCCCATGCGGAACAGCGCGGCCTCGGGCCCGAACTTCACCGACAGCGGCACCGCGATCGCGCCCATGAGGTACGCGGCGACGTGCGCGACGGCGGTCTCGGCGGACTGGGCGCACATCACGGCGACCCGGTCGCCCTCGCCGACGCCACGCTCGCGCAGGAACGTGATGAGCCGGCGGGCCCGCTCGCCGAGCTGCCCGAACGTCGTGACCTCGGGCGGGGCGTCGCCGCGGTCCACCACGATCGCGGGTGCCTCAGGCGGATGCGCGTCGGTGCACGCGGCGCCGATGTTGAATCGGTCCGGGATCTCCCACCGGAAGCCCTCGGGCCGTAGCGGCGGGCGCCAGAGCCGTATATCTGTGATCTGTCTCACCTGGGGGTGCATGCCCCGACCGTACGAGTGGCGTGGTTCACATACAATGGAGATTCCCCCTAGCTTCGGAGCCCCACCATGTATGAATTCCTATCCCTCGACGTCGCCGACGGCATCGCCCTCGTCACCCTGAACCGGCCGCCGGTCAACGCCCTTTCCCGGGCGATGCAGGAGGAGCTGCGCGCGGTGTCGGCCGAGGTCTCGGGCCGCGACGACGTCGACGCCGTGGTGTTCACCGGCAGCGAGCGCGTGTTCGCCGCCGGCGCGGACATCAAGGAGATGCGCGACATGACCCACGCGCAGATGGTCACCGAGGCCCGCTCACTGCAGTCCGCCTTCTCGGCCGTCGCCGCGATCCCCCAGCCCACCGTCGCCGCCCTCACCGGCGCGGCCCTGGGCGGCGGCATGGAACTCGCCCTGTGCTGCGACCGCCGGATCGCCGCCGCCAAGGCCAAGCTCGGCCAGCCCGAGATCCTGCTCGGCATCATCCCCGGCGCCGGCGGCACCCAGCGCCTGACCCGCCTCGTCGGCCCCGCCGTGGCCAAGGACCTCTGCCTCACCGGCCGCACGATCACCGCCGCCGAGGCCCTCGAACTGCGGGCCGTCGAGGAGGTCGTCGAGGACGGCCGCGCCACCGAACGCGCCCTCGAGTGGGCCCGCCAGTTCGTCGGCGGACCCCGCATCGCCCTGCGCGCCGTCAAGGAGGCCGTCGACCGCGGCATCGAGGTGGACCTCGAGACGGGCCTGGCCATCGAGCGCGCCCTCTTCGCCGCCCTGTTCGCCACCGAGGACCGCGAGCTCGGCATGCAGTCGTTCATCGACAACGGCCCCGGCAAGGCGCAGTTCACCGGCCGCTGACATGGCGGTGGACCTGGCCCTCGGCCTGCGCGACGTCCTCGACGCGGCCGCCGAACTGGCGATCGCCGAGGACGAGGACGCGGTCCTGCACATCGCGATCCGGCGGGCCCGCCAGATCGTGGGCACGGACCTCGCGTACGTGATGCTGCTCGACCCCTCCCGCGGCGACACGTACATGCGCATGGCCGAGGGCGCCACCAGCCCCCGATTCGACACCATCCGCCTCGGCATGGGCCTCGGCCTCGGCGGGCAGGTCGCCGAGGCCATGGCACCCCGCTGGACCCGCAACTACCTCTCCGACGAGCAGTACACCCACGTCATCGACCCGATCATCATCGAGGAGGGCCTCACCGCGATCCTCGGCGTCCCCGTCCGCACCTTCGGCCGGCTCACCGGGATGCTGTTCACCTCCGACCGCACCGAACGCGACTTCACCCAGGACGAGATCACCCTCCTCGCCCTGCTCGCCGACCAGGTCTCGGCCGCCCTCACCGCCGCCGAACGCGCCACCCGCCGCCGACGCGAACTCGACGACACCCGCGACGCCCTCGACGCCGCCCACGCCGAGACCGCCCGCCTCGCCGGCATCGTCGACCTCCACGAGCGCCTCACCCGCCTCGTCGTGGACGGGGCCACCGTCCCCGAGCTCGTCGACCTCGTGGTGGACATCGGCGGAGGCTCCGCCGCCGTCTTCGACCTCGCCCACCGCGAGATCGGCTGGGCATGCCCGCCCGAGGGACCGCCACTCGACCTGCTCCGGCGAGCCCTCGACGACGTCGCCGCGAACACCGAGTGGACCGACGGCCCCGTCACCCGGTCGGTGGACGAGCACCTCGTCGTCGTCGCCCCCGTCGTCACCGGCCCCGACCACCTCGGCTACGTCACCTTCGCCAGCCGCGGCCCCGTCCCCACCATCGCGCGGGCGCTCGGGCGCGTGGCGTCCGTGATCGCGCTGATCCTGCTGGGGCACCGCGCGCGCGACGAGGCCGACAACCGCGTGCGCGGCGAGCTCCTGGCCGAGGTCCTGGCGCCCGGCGAGCACGACCTCGAGGCCATCGGCCGGCGCGCCGCCCTGCTCGGCGTGAACGTGGACACCGACCTCGTCGCGCTGGTCATCGCGCCCGCCGAGGACCGCATGCCGCGCGCCCTGCAGGCCGAATGCCGCGCCCTCGCCCGCGCCGACGACGGGCTCGTCACCACCTACGGCGACCGCGCCGTCATGCTCCTGCCCGGGGCCGACGCCGGCGCCACCGCCCGCGACGTGGCCGCCCGACTCTCCGCGCACCAGGCGACCGTCGGCGGCTCCGGGCCCCTCACCGGCGTGGCCGGACTCGCCGAGGTGGGCGACCACGTCGAGCGCGCCCGCCGCGCCGCCCGGCTGCTCCTCGCACTCGACCGCGCCGGCTCCGGCGCCGCCGCCGAGGAACTCGGGTTATACGGGCTGCTGTTCAGCGAGGCCGACCGCGAGTTCGTGGGGCAGTTCATCGAGCGCACCCTCGGGCCGGTCCGCGCCGCCGACCGCGCCCGCGGCACCTCCCTGCTCGACACCCTGCAGGCCTGGTTCGCCGCCGACGGCAGCCCCTCCGCCACCGCCGACCGGCTGTTCGTGCACGTCAACACGGTCTACCAGCGGCTCGACCGGCTCGACTCCGTGCTCGGGCCGGGCTGGCGGCGCGGCGACCGGGCGCTGGAGCTGCGGCTCGCGCTGCGGATGGCCGAGCTGCGGGGGGTGTGAGCGGGCGCTTGGCGGCGGCGCTCGCCTGCCGCCTGCGGGCTCCGCCCGGGCGACACCCGGCGCGGGCGCGCGTTGGAGCTTGGGCGCTTGGGTGCTGACCTGCGGTGCCCTGAACACGCCTCCCAGGGCACCCGGCCGTGTGGCAGCACTGACGGCGATTCTGGCAGCAGCCAGGGCGGTCGAATCGCGTTTTCTCCGCCCTGGCTGCTGCCAAACGTGGCTGACGCGGGGCTCGCGGGGCTGACGCGGGCCTGGCGGGGCAGATGCGGGTATGGGGCGAGGCAGTGCGGAACCTGGCGGAGAACTTTGGTGTCACCACTGCGATCGTCAAGCCAATTTCTCGCAATGGGCACACCACAGTTTCGGACGCTCCACGGCCAGATTCCGGCCTGGGTCGGACACGGCATGGCCCGGCGGTTCGCACGCCTCTGACCTGCGGTGCCCTGAAGGGCCCTGTCAGGGCACCGCAGGTCAGATCGCCAGGGCGGCCGACACCGCCCCGGCGGCGGCGTCATCGGAGGCGCCCGAGTGCGAGATCCGCCCGGACTCCATCACGTAGTAGACGTCCGACGCGCGCAGCGAGAAGCCGACGTGCTGCTCCACCAGCAACACCGAGAGGTCGCCGCGGGAGGCGAGCTCCACGATGATGCGCTCGATCTCCGCGACGACATTGGGCTGGATGCCCTCGGTGGGCTCGTCCAGCACCAGCATCCGCGGCTCGGTGATGAGCGTCCGGGCGATCGCCAGCTGCTGGCGCTGACCGCCGGAGAGGAGGCCGGCCTTGCGGTCGAGCAGCTCGCGCAGGGCCGGGAAGAGATCCAGCGACTCGTCGATCAGCGCCTTGCCGCGCTTGCGACCGTCGGCGACGAGCTGCAGGTTCTCGGCCGTGGTGAGCTGGGTGAACGACTGCTGCCCCTGCGGGACGTAGCCGATCCCGCGGGCCACCCGCGCGTGCGGACGCAGGCGGGTGATGTCCTCGCCGTCGAAGGTGATGGTGCCGCCCTTGCACGGCAGCAACCCCACGGCGGTGCGCAGCAGCGTGGTCTTGCCGGCGCCGTTGTGGCCGAGGATGGCGGCCACTCCCCCGGCCGGGACCTCGAGGTCCACGCCGTGGACGACCTCCGAGCCGCCGTAGCCCGCGCGGACGCCGGTCATCGACAGTGAAGCGCTCATCGGGGGGACTCCTCGCTGATGGTGGGCTCGGTGGCGGCCGGCTCGGTGGCGGCCGGCTCGGTGGCGGCCAGTTCGGTGCCGGTCGCGGCGGCGGTGCCCAGGTAGACCTGCTGCACCTTGGGGTCGGCCTGGATCTCGGCGACCGTGCCCTCGGCCAGCACCTTGCCGGCGGCCAGGACGGTGACAGAGGTGGCGAAGGCGCGCATGAAGTCCATGTCATGCTCCACCACCACCACGGTGCGGTCGGCGGCGATCCGCTGCAGGAGCTCGCCGGTGGCCTGGCGCTCATCGGCGCCCATGCCGGCGACCGGCTCGTCGAGCAGCATGACGTCACAGTCCTGGACCAGCAGCATCCCGATCTCCAGCCACTGCTTCTGCCCGTGCGCCAGCACCCCGGCCTTGGTGTCGGCGAGGTGCTCCAGCCCGATCGTGGCCAGCGCCTCGGCCACACCGTCCTCCCGGCCACGACGCCTGCGCAGCATGGTGAGCACACCGCGGTGCGCTCCGGCCGCGATGTCCAGGTTCTGCTCCACGGTGAGGTCCTCGAACACCGACGCCGTCTGGAACGTACGCCCGATGCCGAGCCGCGCGATCTTGTGCGTCTTGAGCCCCAACACCGGCTGCCCCGACTTGTCGACGCGGCCGGTGGCGGGCACCAGCCCGGTGATCGCATCCACCACGGTCGTCTTACCGGCACCGTTCGGCCCGATGAGGAACCGCAGGTCACCCTGGATGAGCGTGAGGTCCACGCCGTCCACGGCCCGGAAGCCGTCGAACGTCACCGTGAGATCCCGGACCTCGAGGTACGCCCCGGCGCCCTGCTCACGGCCCGCAGGGCGGGACCGGGCCCCACCGGCACCGGGCGGGGACAATTCCGAGCCGGTGAGCGTGCCCGCCGAGAGCGCGACACCGGTACCGAAGGCGGACATGGGGGTCATCGGGACTCCTCAGAAGGGTGAGCGGAACCGGAGCGGGAAGCAGAGGCGGTGGCAGCGGCGACCGGAGACGGTTCCGCATCGCCGGCGGTGGCGGGTCGGTCCGGGGTGGTGGAGCTCGTCGTCGTCGTACTCGTCGTCGTACTCGTCGTCTCCCCCGACGCCGCACCGGCCGGCTCGTCCGCCGCGACCGGGCGCGGGGCCTTCGCGCGCCGGCGCCGCGCCACGAACAGCGAGGCCAGGCCGCCGGGCAGGAACCCCACCACCACGATGAACAAGATGCCCTGCAGGTAGGTCCACTGCGAGGGGTACGCCTCGGAGAACGCGGTCTGCGCCCACGCCACCCCGATCGCGCCCAACACCGGGCCGAGCAGCGTCGCGCGGCCCCCGATCGCCACGCCGATGAGGAACGCGATCGACGGCGCGATCCCGATCGCCGACGGCGAGATGATCCCCACGATCGGCACGAACAGCGCGCCCGCGATTCCGGCGGCGAACGCGGCCACCGCGTAGGCGAACGACTTGACCAGCGCCGGGTCGTAGCCCAGGAACCGCACGCGCTCCTCCTGATCGCGCACCGCCACGAGCAGCTCGCCGAAGCGGGAGGTCATAAGCTGGCGCGCCAGCAGCACCACCAGCAGCAGCGCGCCGCCGGCGAGGAAGTACAGCATCCGCCGGTTCGCCGGGTCGGACAGGGCGAAACCGAAGAACCCGGTGAAGCGGTTGAGGCCGTTGGAGCCGCCCAGCTCGGGCCGGCTGACCAGGAAGATCGCGGCCGCGGCGGCCAGGGCCTGCGACAGGATCGCGAAGTAGGCGCCCTTGACCTTGCGGTGGAACACCAGGTAGCCGAACCCGAACGCCAGCAGCGGCGGCACCAGCAGGATCACCGCGAGCGTGAAGCCGGGCGAGGCGAACGGCACCCAGTAGCCGGGCAACTCGCGCGTACCGGCGATCTGCATGAAGTCGGGCAGGGCGTCGGGGCCGCCGCGCTCGCGGGCGTCCGAGAGCTTGAGGAACATGGCCATCGCGTAGGCGCCCACGCCGAAGTACACGCCCTGGCCCAGGGTGAGCATCCCGCCGCGCCCCCACGCCAGGCCGATGCCGCTGGCGACGATCGCGTAACAGAAGAACTTGGCCAACAGGCTCAGGCGGAAGTCGCTGAGCAGCGCGGGCGCCAGGCCGAAGATGACCAGCGCGGCCGCCGCGAGGGCGGCCCAGAACAGCCAGCGCGGGCGGGTGGTGGGCGCGGTAGGTGACGACGACGACGAGGTGGTCGTCGCGTCAGCACGGGCAGTGGTGGTGTCGGTCATGCCAGGCTCCTGGTCTTGACGGCGAACAGGCCCTGCGGTCGCACCTGCAGGAAGAAGATGATGGCGACAAAGACGAGGACCTTGGCCACCGAGGCGGTGGTGGAGTATTCGAAGAACGAGTGCAGGACCCCCAGCGCGAACGCGGCGATCACGGCGCCCCGCAGCTGGCCCAGACCGCCCACGACCACCACGAGGAACGCGTCGATCAGGTACGACTGGCCGATCGTGGGGCTGGTCGAGCCGATGAGCGTGAGCGCCACGCCCGCCACGCCGGCGAGACCGGAGCCGATGAAGAACGTGGTGATGTCGGTGCGGCGGGAGCTGATGCCGGACGATTCGGCGAGGTCACGGTTGAGGGTGACGGCGCGGATCCGCCGACCCATGGGCGTGAACTTCATGGCGGCCATCACGGCGGCGACGCACGTGATCGCCAGGGCGAAGATGAACACGCGGGTCAGCGGCACGGACGCGCCCAGCAGCTCGACGCTGCCGCGCAGGAAGTCGGGCACCGCCACGTTGACGGCGGGGGCGCCCCAGATGTCGCGGGCGATCTGCTGCAGCACCAGGCCCACGCCGAACGTCACCAGCAGGGTGTCCAGCGGACGGGCGTAGAGGCGGCGGATGAGCGTCACCTCGAGCAGCACACCGAGCAGGCCGCCCACCACGAAGCCCAGCACCAGGGACAGGGCGAGGCCGGCGCCGGAGGCGGCCATGATCTGTTGCACGACGTAGGCGGTGTAGCAGCCGGCCATGATGAACTCGCCGTGCGCCATGTTGATGACGCCCATCTGTCCGAACGTCAGGGACAGGCCGAGCGCGGCGAGCAGGAGGATGGAGCCGATGCTCAATCCGGTCGCGAGTTGTCCGATGAGGATGTCCACACCGGCTCCTTTCTCCGGGGCCCGCCCTCCCCCGCCCCCGGCCCCGGTTCAGGGCCGGGCGGGAGCGGGGTGAGGTGGGGCGGGCTGTGGGGCGGGCTGGTCGGGGGTCAGTTGCCGGACAGCTCGCCGGCCCAGTCGTAGGTCTCGAGGAACGGGTCGGGCTCGATCGGCTCGCCGGAGGTCCACACCTCGTAGATCAGGCCGTCGGGGCGGATCTCGCCGACGATGGCGGTCTTGGAGATGTGGTTGTTGTCGCCGTTGATGGTCACGGTGCCCTCGGGGGCGTCGAAGGTGACGCCGTCGGCGGCGTCCTGAATGGCGTCGACGGCGAAGGAGTTCGCCTTCTCGACCGTGTTCTTCCACAGGAAGACGGAGGTGTAGGCGGCTTCCATCGGGTCGGAGGTGACGCGGTTCGCGCCGTACTTCGCCTTGAACGCCTCGACGAACGCGGTGTTCTCGGGGCTGGAGTTGGTCTGGTAGTAGTTCCACGAGGTGAGCTGGCCCTCGATGTTCGAGGCACCGATGCCCTGAACCTCCTCCTCGGCGATCGACACGCTCACCACCGGGGTGTCCTCGGCCGACAGGCCTGCGTTGGAGTACTCGCGGAAGAACGCCACGTTGGAGTCGCCGTTGAGCGTGTTGAACACGGCGTCCGGGTTGGCGGTGCGGACCTTGTTGACGATGGTGGAGAAGTCGGTGGAGCCGAGCGGGGTGTAGTCCTCGCCCAGGATCTCGACCCCGTTGGCCGCGGCCCACGCCTTGATGACGCGGTTGGCGGTCTGCGGGAAGACGTAGTCCGAGCCCACCAGGTACATGGACTTCACGCCCTGCTCCTTGAGGTACTCCAGGGCGGGGACGATCTGCTGGTTGGTGGTGGCGCCGGTGTAGAAGATGTTCTCCGAGGCCTCGAGCCCCTCGTACTGCACCGGGTAGTACAGCAGCGCGTTGGCGTCCTCGACCACCGGCAGCATGGCCTTGCGCGAGGAGGAGGTCCAGCCGCCGAAGATCGCGGCCACGCAGTCACTGGTGATGAGCTTCTGCGCCTTCTCGGCGAACACGGCGGGGTCGGAGGCGCCGTCCTCCACCACGGGCACGATCTGCTTGCCCAGCACGCCGCCCTCGGCGTTGATCTGCTCGATCGCCAGGGCCACCGAGTCGCGCACGGTCTTCTCGGAGATGGCCATGGTCCCGGACAGGGAGTGCAGCGAGCCGACCTTGATGGTGTCCCCGGAGGTGTCGACGCAGGATTCGGCGGCGGCCGCGGCGGTGTCGCTGGTCTTGCTGCCGCACGCGGTGAGCGCGCCCGCGCCGAGGATGACCAGCCCGGCGGTGGCCAGTGCGCGCCGGGTGCGGCTCGGGCGCCGGGCTCGGCTCGGGCGCTGGCTCTGACCGGAGGAGAGGGAGGTGGAGTTCACGTGATTGACCTGACCTTCACTGACCGGCTGTCGAGGCCTCCCGCGGGCTGCGGGGCTCGAAGCGCGATGCGGATAAAGGTATGGACATCATGTGAGTCAGCTGAGTCGCCGATGTTTCGCCACCGTTGCCTCTACCGGCGTTGTGTAACCGGTGTGTGACGCGGGCTCGCGGCGGTGGCCGGGGGCTGCGGCGGCTGCGGCGGGTTGTCGCGGGCTGCGATGGCCGGTGGCCGAGGGGGCTGCGGCGGTGGCGGCGTCTCCGCCGGTGTCTGCCGCGCGCGGTGGGCATTTCGCCATCACACCTCGCCCCGGATGCGCTGCGTTTTCGGCTCGCGCTGGCTCTGTGCACGGTTGCGACCCACTTGCGCTGGGACAGTGGACCACCGAGGCAGCGCGGGTCACGGTCGCAGCGCACCTCGGGCCACATGCGATGCCGAAATGCCCGCCGGGGCCCGGAGGTGAGCGCGAGCGCGGGCTAGAACGCGGACGCGGGCGCCGAGGCGCGGGCACAAGCGCGGGTCAGGGCGCGAGCGCGGGTCAGGACGCGGGCGCGGATTCCCCGCCAGTCAGCTCTTGCGCAGGTCCGCGGCGGGCGCGCCCAGCAGGTGCACGCGGGCCGCGGACCACACCGCCCGCACGGTGCCCTCGACGTTCTCCTGCCCGCGCCCCAGCACGCGCAGCCACGCGCCGCAGCCGTCGGGCAGGGTGCTCACGCCGCAGCGCACCCCCGCCCCAGCGCCCGCGGCTCCCTCGCTCGTGCCCACGACGCCGTCGGCCGCCTGTCGCATCACCGCGGCGAGCGCATCGGCGGGGCCGGGGGCCACCACGAACAGCGTGCCGATCGCGTCGGCGTCGCCGGTGACGAGCGGATGGCCCGCCTCGTCGCAGGTAATACGAGTGGTGTCCACGACGAGCGGGACGCCGCCGGGCCGCTCGATCTCGACCGTCGAGACGCAGGCGTCGACATCCCAGAGCTCGCCGCGGGCCACGCGGCCGGCGGTGAGGATGTCGGCGGCGATGAGCGTCGCGCTCTCGGGCACCTCGGCCCGCAGGCGCTGCTGGAACCGGCTGCGGCCGTACGGGATGAGCGGGTCGGGCAGCCACTCGCACACCGCGCCGTCGCCCAGCCGCAGGGCGACGTTCTGCGTGGCGTAGCCGACGTCCATGCGGTGCACGCGATTCGCGGCCTGGGTGGTGACGAGCGCGTGCGCACCCTCGGCGAACCGGATGTCCATGTCGAGCCGGTCGCCGCCCACGATCCCGCCGCCGGTCGACATGACGAACACCACGGGCATCCCGGGCATCGCCGGGTCGAGGTACAGCGGCCGCATCACCTGCAGCGGCGACTTCTGGAAGCGGTCGGCCAGCACCGTCCGCCCGGCCGGGTCGCGGGGATCGCGCCGGAAGTCCAGGTCCAGGACGCCGACCTTGCCGGGCGAGCCGACGGGCAACGCGCCGGGCCCGGCCTGCGGTCCGACGGCGACGACGGGCCACACGAACCCCGGGTCGGCGGCGCGGGTGAGCCGGTCGCCCGCCGGGCCGATATCTCGTCCGGTGCCGCGCGGCGCGCTCACTGCGCGGGCAGCAGGTCCGCCCGGCGCGACTCGAGGTAGTCCAGCACCTCGTCGATCCCGGTCCCGGACAGGCAGTCGGTGAGCGCGACCGGCTTGCCCGAGCGGACGCGGTCGGCGTCGGAGGACATGACCTGCAGGTCGCAGCGGACGTACTTGGCGATGTCGATCTTGTTGATCACCAGCAGGTCGCACTCGGTGATGCCCGGTCCGCGCTTGCGGGGCATCTTCTCCCCCTCGGCGGTGTCGAGGACGAACAGGAACAGGTCCACCAGCGCGGGAGAGAATGTCAGCGTGAGGTTGTCCCCGCCGGATTCGAAGATCAGGGTGTCCACATCGGGGTGGTCCTCGAGCATCTCCGCCCCCACCGCGAGGTTCATGGTGGGGTCATCGCGCACCGCGGTGTGAGGGCACGAGCCGGTCTCCACGCCCACGACTCGGGCCGGGTCGAGCACGCCGGCCAGGGTGCGGCGGACGTGCTCGGCGTCCTCCTGGGTGTAGATGTCGTTGGTGATCACGGCCGGGGTGCGACCCCGCGCGATCAGCTCGGGGACCAGTGCCTCGATGAGCGCCGTCTTGCCGGAGCCCACCGGCCCGCCGATCCCGATCCGCAACACCTGCTGTGCCTTCGCCATGGGCGGAACGCTAACGCAGTCGTGTTTCGGTTCTGTTGCGCACGATTCCGGTGTCCCCCGCTTCGCGGCGAGCGCCACGCCGCCCTAGTTCCTCGGCAGGACCAGCGCGGCGAGCAGGGTCGCGGCGGCGCCCAGGCCCAGCACCATCGCCACGGTGCCCGGCCATCCCGCCACGTGCAGGAAGATCCCGCCCGCGAACCCGAACAGCGACGACCCGCCGTAGTAGCCCAGGTTGTACAGCGACGAGGACTGGGAGCGCCCCGCCACCGCCGCCGACCCCGCCCAGCCCGAGGCCACGGCGTGCGCGGCGAAGAACCCCACCGTGAGGATCACCGTGCCGGCGACGATCACCCACAGGTCGGCGACCAGGGTGAGCGCGGTGCCGGCCATCATGGTGAGATTCCCCGCGATGAGCACCGGCTTGCGGCCGAAGCGGGAGGCCAGCACTCCGGCCCGGGGCGCCGAGACGGTCCCGGCGAGGTAGGCCAGGAAGATGAAGGACACCAGCCAGATGGGCAGGGAGAACGGCGGGTCCGCCAGGCGGAAGCCGAGGAAGTTGTACACGGCCACGAACCCGCCCATGGTGAGGCAGCCCTGCAGGTAGATCACCCACAGCGTCGGCGACCGCAGGTTGCCCAGCAGCGCGGCCATCGCCTCCCCCAGCCGGGTCACGCGCGGGGTGAAGTTCTGGGCGCGCGGTGCGGTGCGCAGGAAGACGAGCACGCAGAACACCGCGAGGCCCGTGACCGTGAGCATCCCGAGCTCCCAGCCGACCGCCTGGCCGACGGGCGCGGCGATGATCCGGCCGGCGAGGCCGCCGACGGTCGTGCCGGACACATAGGTGCCCGCGGCGATCGCGGCGACCTTCGGGCTCACCTCCTCGCTGAGGTACGCCACGGCCAGGGCGGGCACACCGCCCAGCATGAGGCCCTCGACGAACCGCAGGGCGAGCATCCACCAGAACCCGGGCATGACCGTGATCAGGGCCGCGCACAGGCAGGCCAGCACGATCGCGGTGAGCATCGCGCGCTTGCGCCCCACCGCGTCGCCGACGTACGACCACGGGATCACGCCCAACGCCACCCCGAGGGTCGCGGCGGAGATCATGAGCGCGGCCCGGTCGGGGCTGACGCGGAGGTCGTCCGCGATCAGCGGAAGCAGCCCCTGCGGCGAGTAGAGCTGGGCGAACGTGGCGACGCCGATGAAGAACAGCGCCGCCAGCAGGCGGCGGTACGGCGGGGTCCCCGGATGCAGGCCCGCGCCGGAGCCAGCCGCGTCCTCGTTCACAGGCCCTCCCGGTTCGTCGCGAACGCGGGCCAGCGTAGGCCCTCGCGCTCGTCACGCCGCCGGGTGGCCCGCTCAGCGGATCGCCGTGACCTGCGGTGCCCTGCTCGGCGCGTTCAGGGCACCGCAGGTCAGAGCCGGTGCGACCCGGCGCTGCGATCAGGACGCGAACAGCCGCGCCTCGGCCCGCTCGTGGTGGCAGGACGCCAGGTCCAGCACGGGCGCGAACCCGCCCAGCTCCTCGAGTGTGCGGCCCACGGCGGCGTCGGCGACCTCGGCGATCACCGGGGCCGCCCCGCGGACGAGGGCCTGGGCGCTGCGGTGGTCGGCCAGGCGCAGCCGCAGTGCGGCACCCGACAGGCTGATCACCAGGGCGGTGAGGTCCGCGGCGACGGCCTCGCGCTGGCTCAGCCCGCCACGGGCGTACACGACGCCCATGACCACCGACTGCGACCCCGGCGACCGGCGGGCCCGGACGTGGTCGTTCCACGCCGAGAGCACCGGGTCGTCGAGCAGCTCAGCGGCCAGGTCGAGCACCTGCTTGCCCGTGCGGGTGGCGCCGTCGCGGAACTCGCGTGTCAGCCGGGTGACGTGGAGGCGCTGGTCGATGCGGGTCAGCGCCGCGAGCAGCGGGGCGGGGTCGTGCCCGCCGTACTCCCGCGTCGCCGCCCACGCCAGGGCCAGGGCCGTGGCGTCCGCGGGTCCGGCCGAGTGGCGCAGGATCCCGTGCACGGCCTCGGCCACACTCAGCGTCCCGGCGGGTTCGAGCGCACCCGATTCGCGCAGCCCCTCCAGCCCGTGCGAGAGCGTGTACATGCCCGAGGGGAACGAGGAGTCGGTGAACTGCAACGCGAGCAGCAACGTCGACAGGTCCGCGCGACCGGCGCCCTGCTCACGGCCGGCAGGGCGGCGGACCTCGTCGTCGTCGTCGCCCCTGACCCCGTCACCCACGCCCACGCCGCCCCTCACGCCAGGTAGTGGAGCTGGGCCAGCGGCAACGAGGTCGCGGGCGCGATGGTGGCCACCTCGCCGTCGACGGTGACGACGTAGGTCTCGGGATCCACCTCGATGGTCGGGCAGCGGTCGTTGCGGACCATGTCCTTCTTGCCGATCCCGCGGCAGCCGCGCACGGGCAGGCACGGCGAGGTCAGGCCCAGCTGCTCGGGCACGCCCGCCTCGATCGCGGCGGCCGACAGGAAGGTGACGCGCGTGGACTGCAGCGCCCCGCCGTACGCGCCGAACATGGGGCGGTAGATCACCGGCTGCGGCGTGGGCAGGGAGGCGTTGGGGTCGCCCATCGGCGCCCACACGATCATCCCGCCCTTGATCACCAGCGACGGCTTGGCCGCGAACGACTCCACCGGCCACACCACCAGGTCCGCGAGCTTGCCCGGTTCGATCGAGCCCAGGTGGTCGGCGACGCCGGCGGCGATGGCCGGGTTGATGGTCATCTTGGCCACGTAGCGCAGGACGCGCTCGTTGTCGTTGCGGTCGCTGTCCTCCGGCAGCGGCCCCCGCTCGACGCGGCAGTGGTGCGCGGTCTGGAACGCGCGCTGCCACGACTCCCCGATCCGGCCCATTGCCTGGGAGTCCGATGAGAAGATGGAGATGATCCCCTCGTCGTGCAGCACGGTCTCGGCGGCGATCGTCTCCGCGCGCACCCGGGAGTCGGCGAAGCTCACGTCCTCCGGGATGTCGTGCGACAGGTGGTGGCACACCATCACCATGTCGAGCAGCTCGTCCACCGAGTTCACGGTGTACGGCAGGGTCGGGTTGGTCGAGGCGGGCAGCACGTTGGGCTCGCCGCACACCCGCAGGATGTCGGGGGCGTGGCCGCCGCCGGCGCCCTCGGAGTGGAAGGTGTGGATGGTCGAGTCGCCCAGCGCGGCGCGGGTGTCCTCGTAGAAGCCGGACTCGTTGAGGGTGTCGGTGTGGATCGCGACCTGCACGTCGTAGGCGTCCGCCACCTCCTGCACGCAGCGGATCGCCGCGGGGGTGGTGCCCCAGTCCTCGTGGATCTTCAGCCCCGCGGCGCCGGCCACGATCTGCTCGACCGCCGACTCCGGCTGCGAGGTGTTGCCCTTGCCCAGGATCCCGATGTTCACGGGCAGCCCGTCGGCGGCCTGGAGCATCCGCCCGATGTTCCACGCGCCGGGCGTGCAGGTGGTGCCCTTGGTGCCCTCGGCCGGGCCGGTGCCGCCGCCGAACAACGTGGTCACGCCGTTGCTCAACGCCTCGTCGACCTGCTGGGGCGCGATGTAGTGGATGTGGGTGTCCACGCCGCCGGCGGTGACGATCTTGTGCTCGCCCGCCACGACCTCGGTGCCGGGGCCGATCACCAGGTCCGGGTGCACGCCGTCCTGCAGGTGCGGGTTGCCGGCCTTGCCCACGGCCACGATCCGCCCGTCGCGCACCCCGATGTCGCCCTTGACCACGCCCAACACCGCGTCCACGATGATCGCGCCGGTGATCACCAGGTCGAGCGCGCCCGAGGCGCGGGTGCCCGCCGGGTCCTGCGCCATGCCGTCGCGGATCGCCTTGCCGCCGCCGTACACGGCCTCGTCGCCGTAGCCGCTGCTGCCGTCGGTGGTCACCGCGTTGTGATCGGTCGTCACCTCGATCGTCAGCACCGTGTCCGCCAACCGCAGCCGGTCACCGACGGTGGGTCCGTAGATGTCCGTGTAGGTCGCGCGCGGGAGCACGGTCGGCGGGTCCTCGGCTCCGGGCACCGTGTCGGCGGGCACGGCGTCGCGCGGCGGGCTCACCTCGTCGTCGTCGTCCCCTTCCCGCTCCTCGTGCAGAAAGCCCTGCTCGCGCATCCTCCGCAGCGCCCGCGCGCGCACGTCCGCGTCGTCGAGCGGTCCGTCGACCAGGCCGGAGAAGCCGTGACACACGCGCGCGCCGGCGAAGTCCACCAGCCGCACCGTGCGGGTCTGGCCGGGCTCGAACCGCACCGCCAGCCCGGCGCCGATCGCCAGGTGACGCCCGTACGCCGCGAGGCGGTCGAAGCGCAGCTCCCGGTTGGCCTCGAAGAAGTGGTAGTGCGAGCCCACCTGCACGGCGCGGTCACCGGTGTTGGTCACGCGCAGTTCGATCGTGCCGCGGCCCGCGCCGAGCGTGATGTCTCCACTGCCGTAGAGGTAGTGCACCGATCCGGACATTCAGGCTCCTCGGGGTCTCGTTCAGGGGTCAGCGCGGGTGGGGTCAGTCCACGTGAGGGTCAGTGCGAGTGGGTGTAGACGGTGCCGTCGGCGGCGACGTGGGAGTGCGCGTAGCCGTGGCCATCCTCGGCGTCGAGCGCGGCGTCGATGCCGTCGTCGCCGTGGTCGAACCGGTGAACCGCCTCGGCGACGCGGGTGTCGATCACGCTGCGCAGCACCGCCGGTCCCATGAGGGGGGCACCCTCGCCGGGCAGGTCGAGGCCGGTGACCGGCGCGGGGTCGAAGGTCGCCGGGAGCAGCACCGGCGCCCCGCCGCCCAGGGCCCGGACGCGTTCGAGTCCCTCGGACAGGTCGGGGTCGGGGTCGTCGCCGCCGTGGAACGCCACCTCCACCAGGCTCGGCCGCCCGTACTGTCGCGCGAGACGGGCCAGGCGGAACAGTTCGGCGTCGGCGAAGGGGTCGATCGCGCGGCTGACCACCAGCGCCGCACACGCCGCCTCGTGCCGACGCAGCGCCGCGCGCAGGCGGCTGACCAGCATGGTCGCGTCGCCGAACGGCGCGGCCAGCGCCACCGCGCCGGTGCGGTCGGTGCCGTCGGCGCCATGCGCCAGGCGGGCGCGGACGTCGCGCAACGTCCGGGAGCAGTCGGCGACCATGGCGGGGGCGCGTCCGAACGTCATGGGGACGACGACGACGAGGCCCGCCTCCCCCGACTCCGAGCGGGCCGTTCCCGTCACCGCGTCGGCGAGCCCGCGTCCGGGCCGCGCCGCCGGGATGCCCAGGTCGGGCATCTGCTCGGACTCCGGGCCCAGCGCCAGGACGACCCGGGCGGTGGCCGGGTCGGTGTGCGCGTGGCCGTGGCCGGGTGCGTGATCGTGGCCGTGCTCGTGCGCGTGGTCGTGCGCGTGGCTGTGCTCGTGCGCGTGGCCGTGGCCGCTCATGCGCTCTGCTCCACCGGCCCGATGGGGTCGTGCACCGTGACGAGCTTGGTGCCGTCGGGGAAGGTGGCCTCGACCTGGATCATCGCGATCCGCTCGATCACCCCGTCCATCACCTGGCCCGCGTCCAGCACCTGCCGGCCCAGGCTCATGCACTCGGCGACCGTGCGGCCGTCGCGGGCGTGCTCGACGATCTCCCACGAGATGAGCGCGGTGGCCTCCGGCACGTTGAGGAGCACCCCGCGCTCGAGCCTGCGGCGCGCGACCTCGGCGGCCGTGAACAGGGTGAGCTTGTCCAGTTCGCGCGGGGTGAGCTTCATGGGCGGGTCCTCTCGGTCGCGTCGACGGATCAGAACGCTAGCGGCGTCGTGTGTCGGCTGTGTTACCTACCTCGGCGGCACCCCTGACCTGCGGTGCCCTGCTCGCCGCCGGCAGGGCACCGCAGGTCGGCCGGCATTGTCGGCCGGCGTTGTCGGCCGGTCAGATCCCCAGGGTCAGCGTCGGGGTGAGCGACCGCGAGCAGCACACGGTGATGAGCGAGCCCGCCTCCCGCTGCGCGGCCGACTGGACCTCGTCGCGGTGATCGGGGACGCCGGCGAGGACCGGGGTGAGGCAGGCCCCGCAGATCCCCTGCTCGCAGGCGAGCGTCGTCTCCACGCCGCCGCGGCGCAGGGCCTCGGCGATCGTCTCGTCCGGCGCGACGGGCAGCTCCCGCCCCGTGGAGGCCACCACCACGGTGAACGCCTCCCCCGGTGCCTCCACCGACCGGACCCGGCCGAACTGTTCGGCGCGGACCGAGTCCCGGGGCCACTCCAGGGCGGAGGCGCAGCCCGTCGCGGAGGCGATCATGCCCAGCGGCCCGCACAGGTACAGCGCGCGGCCGGGTCGGGGTCGGGGGATCACGGTCTGCGCGCGCCCCCGGAACCCGTCTCCGTGTGCGCTGAAGTGCAGCATCACCCGGTCCCGCCACGGCCGCGAGTCGAGGTGCCTCTGTAGAGGCAGGCTCTGCGGGGTGCGCGTGTAGACGTGCAGCTCGAACGAGTCGCCGCGGCGGTGCAGGGTCTCGGCCATCGACACGAGCGGGGTGACGCCGATGCCCCCGGCGATGAGGATGCTGTGGTCGGCGTCGGGGTCCGGGCGGAAGGCGTTCCGGGGTGGCGAGATCGCGAGGCGGTCCCCCACGGCCAGGCGGTGGACGGCGGCCGACCCGCCCCGGCCGTCGGGGTCGCGCAGGACCGCGACGAGGTAGCGATCGCGCTCGTCGGCTGCGCCGACCAGGGAGTACTGCCGGATCAGCCCGCCCAGGTGGAGGTCGATGTGGGCCCCGGCGTCGAACGGCGGCAGCACCGTCCCGGCGTCGGCCGGGCGCAGGTCCACCAGGAGAACCCCCTCGCCGTCCGGGGTGAGGGCGTGGACCACCACGTCGAGGGTGCGCGGCGCGGTCATGCGGTGAAGAACTCGGACAGGCCGGCGGCGCTCAGGGCCCGGCGGTAGGCGATCGAGGACCGGTCGGCGGGGATGTGGACCTCGAGGGCCGGGTCCAGCGGCAGGTTCTCCGGTTTCTGCTGTTCCACCACGCGGCGGTCCTCGTTGAAGACCTGCAGGTTGAAGTCGTAGACCTCCTGCAGTGGTTGATCGGTGTCGAAATTGCGGCAGCGGGCGTCGAACAACCGCGTCCTGGTGGCCGAGACCGGCGAGGCGGCGTTCATCAGGCTCAGGCGGATGTCGCCCGGGAAGTACACCACCAGGCTGCCGGTGAACGGGACGTGGAGGCGGTAGTGCCGCAGCCACAGGAAGTCTTCGGGGACCTCGAGGGTGGTGCCGGCCGGCAGGTTGGACACGGTGGACCAGTACTCGGCCTCGAACCCGTCCGCGGTGGGCACCGGCATGTACTCGGGGACCACCTGGTTCCCGGGATCGGCAAAGGTCTCGTGGTGGACAAAGGCGAAGTGGCCCACGTCGAGGAAGCCCTCGATCTGGCGGCCGGCGAAGGCCTCGATGTCGATCCACGGGCAGTTGATCTGCTGGAACCCGGCGTCGTCCCAGTGCGGGACGGCCGGGATCTGGGGCTCGTCGCCGGGTTCGGCCGCGAGGCAGGTCCACACCAGGCCGTACCGTTCCACGGCCGGGTAGGTCCTCAGATGCATCCGCTCCGGGATCGCGCCGTCCGGGTGGGCGGGGATCGCGGTGCATCTCCCCGCCGCCCCGAAGCGCAGGCCGTGGTACGGGCAGCGGATCCCCTCTCCGTCGCCCTGGTCCTGCCCCAGGCTCAGCTTGGTCCCGCGGTGGGGACACAGGTCGTCGGCCACGACCAGCGCGCCGGCGCCGGGGCCCTCGCCGCCCACCCGGTAGATCACCAGCGGCACGTCGAGCAGGGTCGCCCCGAACGGCCCGCCGGTGACCTCGGAGGACAGGGCGACCGGGTACCAGTACCGGGTGAGGATCCGCCAGTCGTCGGGGGTGAACGTCAGCGCGCGCGGCAGCGGCAGCGGCGCACGGCCGGCGGCGGTCTGCGCCTGCGGAATCGTCGGTAGCGACATGGGTGCTCCCTGAGGTGGGTGGAGGGGTGGTCCGTTGTGACCGTGATCGTAGGCAGCAATATTTATTAGCTCGCATCAATCGCGTTACGGGCGCGTTTCCGGGCCGCCGGGCGCCGATCCCGCCGGTTATGGTCGTCGGGTGCCGAACTCCTCCCGCCGCGCCGGCGACGTCCCGGTCGAGCCACTCATCAGCGCGTCCCTGGGCCGCGCGATCCGCGAGGCCCGCACCGCCGCCAAGCTCTCGATGCGCGCCCTCGCCTCCGCCGCCGAGATGAGCCAGCCCTTCCTGTCCCAGATCGAGTCCGGCCAGACCATGCCGTCACTGGCCACGCTGTACCGGATCGCCAAGGTGCTCGGCATCTCGCCCGCGGAGCTGTTGCCCGCCGAGCCGGACCCGGCCCCCGTGCACCTGTCCCGCGCCGCCGAGGCCACCTGGGTCCCCGTCAGCGAGAAGGACAACGCCGGGACCACCCGCGTGGTGAGCAAGGGCCTGGCCAACGTGCAGGAGTACCGCATCCTGCCGGGCCAGTACCTCGGTGACTGGTTCGAGTCCGACGGCGAGCTGTGCGTCTACGTCCTCGAGGGCACCATCGCGGTGGACCTCGAGGGCGCCGAGCCCTACGAACTGGGCCCAGGGGACGCCCTCACCCACCCCGGGGGCCTGCGAAACCGCTGGTCAGTGGTCGGCGACGACCCCGTGCGCATCATCCTCGTCTACGTCGGCGACCGCGCAACACCGCCGTAATATTATTGCCACATGCAATAAATGATTGACTCCTACTATCGGCAGCAGCCGACAGAAGAGAGTCAGACATGGCCGTATCCCAGCTCCTCGTCCCCGACATGGTCGTGACGATGGACGACGACCTCACGATCCTCACCGGGACCGCCGTCCTCGTCGAGGGCGGCGTGATCACCGCCCTCGGGGACCCGGCCGAACTCGCGGCCGCACACCCCGGCACGCAGCGGATCGACCTCCCCGACCGCCTGGTCATGCCGGGCCTGATCAACGCCCACCACCACTCGGGCATGCTGCGCGGCACCGCCGAACACCTCCCGGTGTGGGAGTGGCTGCGCCTGCACATCGACCCCATGCACCGCGTCCTGCGCCCCGAGGAGGCCGAGGCCGCCGCGTGGCTCTGTTACGCCGAGGGCCTGCTCGCCGGCACCACCACCGTCGTCGACATGTGGCGGTACATGGACGGCGCGGCGCGGGCGGCGTCCTCCCTCGGCAACCGCCTGGTGACCGTCAACTACGTGGGCGAACACCCGGACTTCGACTACTTCGACACCCTGGACGACAACGAGCGGATGCTCCGGGAGTGGACGGGCGCCGCCGGCGGCCGCATCATGCCGTGGGTCGGCCTCGAGCACCCGTTCTACACCGACGCCGCAGGCCAGCAGCGCGCGATCGCCATGGCCCGCGACTACGACACGGGGATCTACACACACTGCAGCGAATCGGAGATCGAGGTCGCCGACTTCCTGTCCGCCTACGGCGCCCGTCCCATGTTCGCGCTGGACGAGCTCGGGTTCTTCGACACCCCTCACGCCCTCATCGCGCACGCCGTGTGGCTGGACCAGTCCGAGGTGGAGCTCATCGCCGCCCGCGGGGTGGGCGTGTCCCACAACCCCGTCTCCAACATGAAGCTCGCCAGCGGCATGGCGCCCGTGGCCGACATGCTGGCCGCGGGGGTCAACGTCGGCATCGGTACCGACGGAGAGAAGGAGAACAACAACCTCGACATGTTCGAGGAGATGAAGGTCGCCTCCCTGCTCGGCAAGCTGCGCACGATGGACGCCGCCGCCATGGACTCCTGGCAGGTCCTGCAGATGGCCACCCGGGGCGGGGCGGCGGCGATCGGCCGCGGTGACCAGCTCGGGGCCATCACCCCGGGTCGCGCGGCCGACCTCATCGCCGTGCGCACCGACACCCCGCGGATGACGCCGCTGCTCACCGACGGTGCCTACCCCAACATCCACCACAACCTCGTCCACGCCGTCCGCGGCTCGGACGTGGACCTGACGATGGTCGCCGGCGAGATCGTGGTGCGCGACGGCCAGCTCGTCAACGCCGACCTGCCCGAACTCATCGACCGCGTCCGCTCCCTGGTCCCCGGACTGTTCGAGCGACGCTCCGCCTGGCTCGAGGCCAACGCCGACCCGAGCGGCCTGTTCCACGCCTGAGCACGCGCACCCTCCCCCAGACAGACACGAGGCCCACATGACCATCGACATCCCGACCCTGGCCTACCGCGACCGCGTCGCCGCCTTCCTCGCCGACTCCCCGGGCCGCCTGCTCATCGACGGCGCGTGGGTGGACTCCGCCTCCGGCGGCACCTTCCCCACCGTCGACCCCGCCTCCGGCGCGCACCTGGCCGAGATCGCGGCGGGCGACGCAACCGATGTGGACCGGGCGGTGACCGCCGCCCGCACCGCCCTGGACGGCGAGTGGTCGCGGATGACCCCCGCCGACCGTGGCGCCCTGCTGTGGCGGATCGCCGACGTGATGACCGAACATCTCGACGACCTGGCCGAGCTCGAGACCCTGGACCAGGGCAAGAACCTGCGCACGTCCCGGCTCGGCGAGGTCCCGGCCGCGATCAACCAGTTCCGCTACTACGCCGGCTGGCCCACCCGCATCCTCGGTCAGACCATCCCCACCTCCCTGGGCCGGATCCCACCGGGCAAGCAGGTCCACGCCTACACCCGCCGGGAGCCCGTCGGGGTGGTCGCGGCGATCGTGCCGTGGAACTCCCCGCTGATCATGGCCGCGATGAAGCTGGCGCCCGCGCTGGCCGCCGGCTGCACGATCGTGCTCAAGCCGGCGGAGAACACCTCGCTCACCGCGCTGTACCTTGGCCGCCTGCTCCGGGAGGCGGGCGTGCCGGCGGGCGTGGTCAACATCGTCACCGGCCTGGGCGCCGAGACCGGACAGGCCCTCGCCGAGCACCGCGGCGTGGACAAGATCGCCTTCACCGGGTCCACCGCCGTCGGCAAGAAGCTCGTGGCCACCGCCGCCACGGACCTCAAGCGGTGCACCCTCGAGCTGGGCGGCAAGTCCCCCGCCCTGGTGATGCCGGACGCGGACCTCGCCGCCGCGGTGGAGGGCATCTCCCGCGGGATCTTCGACAACGGCGGCCAGGTCTGCGTGGCCAGCGCCCGCGTCTACGCCCATCGCAGCGTCTACCTCGAGCTCGTCGACGGCATGGCCGCCTTCGGCCGCGGGCTCACCCTGGGCCACGGGCTCGACTCCGCCGCCGACCTGGGCCCGCTGGTCAGCGACGTGCAGGCCCGGCGGGTGGCGCAGTTCATCGACGAGGGCCGTCAGCAGGGCGCGACCGTGGTCAGCGGCGGCGAGCTGTCCGGCCCGACCGGCACGTTCTACTCCCCCACCGTGGTGACCGACGTGCGCGCCGACATGCGCCTCATGCGCGAGGAGGTGTTCGGCCCGGTCGCGGTGGTGACCCCGTTCGACGACGTCGACGAGGTGCTCGGCTGGGCCAACGACTCCCGCTACGGCCTGGCCGCCAGCGTGTGGACCGAGGGCCTGAGCGCCGCGCACCGCCTGGCCGCCCGCCTCCAGGCCGGCACCGTCTGGATCAACTGCCACTCGTTCCTCGGCCCGGAGCTGCCCAAGGGCGGCCACAAGGAATCGGGCTGGGGATACGAGAACGGAGCGCAGGGCCTGGAGAACTACCTCGAGACCAAGACCGTCGTGGCCCTGGTCTGAGCCGCCCGCCCCCCTGATGCCACACCCCCCCCCCGAGAAGGAGACGACACCATGAGAGCCGACGCCGTGGAGGCAGTGTTGAGCGGTCTGAAGAAGGCCGGGGTCAGCATCGCGACCTACCTGCCCGACTCCCTGCTCAAGGAGCTGTACCCGGCCCTGGACGCCGACCCCGACATCCGCACCATCCCCGTCACCAACGAGGGCGAGGGCGCGGCCCTGGCCGGCGGGGTGTTCCTCTCCGGCAAGCGCGCGGTCCTGGTGATGGAGAACTCGGGGCTGCGCGCGGCCACCGAGCACCTGGCCCGCCTGGGCCTGGGCGCCGGGATCCCGGTCGTGATGATCATGAGCTACCGCGGCGAGATGGGCGAGAACAACTGGTGGGCGATCCCCCACGGGATCACCATGGAGCCCCTCCTACAGACGCTGCGCACCCCGTACACGATCGTGCGCTCGGTCGAGGAGATCGAGACCGCGATCGTCCGCGCCTACGACACCGCCTACGCCTCGTACCACCACACCGCGATCGTCCTCGCCGGCGACCTGGTCCGCTGAGCACCCGGAAAGCACGGAAAGGAACCACATGAGCTACCCCCGCTACTCCCGATTCCAGGCCATGACGCTCCTCGCGGCCCGCCTGCAGGACGAACTGGTCATCCTCTCCCTCGGCGGCGCCGTCGACGAGTGGTACAACGCCGCACCCCACATGCGCGAAGCGAGCCTGTTCCAGCAGCAGCTCGGCTGCGTGACCCCCGAGGCACTGGGGCTGGCCGTCGGGCTGCCGCACCGGCAGATCGTCTCCCTGGACACCGACGGCGGGCTGCTGTTCAACCTGGGGGCCCTGGCCACGGTCGCCAACGAGCAGCCGGAGAACCTCTTCATCGTCGTCTGGGACAACGAGCAGTACCAGTCCATCGGCGGCCCGGCCACCCACACGGCCGCCGGCCGCGTGGACCTGGCCGGCATCGCCCGCGGCGCCGGCATCACCCACGCCTACACCGCGCACACGCTCGAGGAGTTCGACGCCCACTGCGCCGCCGGCCTCGCCGCGACCGAGCCCTACCTGGTGGTGGCCAAGACCGACGGGATCCTCGAGCCCGGCATCCGCCGCAAGCACTCCGACGGCCGCGAGGACAAGTACATCTTCGTCCGCCACGTGGAGGCCACCGAGGGCATCTCCATCATGGGTCCGAGCGAGCACAACTGATGGGCGTCGTCACCGCCCCGGCCGCCCACTACGACCTCGTCGTGGTGGGCGGCGGCGCGGCCGGCTGCGTGCTGGCCGCGCGCCTGACCGAGGACCCGGACCGCCGGGTCCTGCTCATCGAGGCCGGGCCCGATCACCGCGGGGTGCGGGAGATCCTCGAGGCCGCGCGGTGGGACGCGCTGATCGGCGGGCCCTACGACCACGGGTACCGCTCCCGCCCGACCGAGCACGTCCTGGGGCGGTCCATCGCGATGCCCCGCGGCAAGGTGCTGGGCGGGTCGTCGTCGACCAACGCGATGCTCTGGTACCGCGGTCATCGCGCCGACTACGACGCCTGGGCCCGCGACGGCGCCACCGGCTGGGGGTTCGACGACCTGCTGCCGTACTTCCGCCGGTCGGAGGCGCGCCCGGGCGGCGACCCCGCCTTCCGCGGCCTCGACGGCCCGGTCCGGGTCTCACCGCTGGCGCGGGTCCACCCGATCGCGCACGCGTTGGTCGACGCCGCGGCCGAGCGCGGACTGCCGGTGCTCGACGACGCCAACGCCGCCTCCAACGAGGGCGCCGTCTACGCCGACTACAACGCCGTGACCGGCCCCGACGGCGGGTTCGAGCGCTGGAGCACCGCCCGCGCTCACCTCGAGCCGGCCCTGCACCGCCCCACCCTCGACGTGCTGGTGGACTCCCCCGTCCACGCGCTGCTGCTGTCCGGCACGACGGTCACCGGCGTGCGGCACCTCGTCGACGGCCGGCCCGTCGACACCCTCACCGACCAAGTGGTCCTGGCCGCCGGCGCGCTGGACACCCCGCGCCTGCTGCAGCTCTCCGGCATCGGCGATCCCGGCCACCTGACGTCCGCGGGCATCGAGGTGCGGCACCCGCTGCCCGGCGTGGGCGAGAACTTCCAGGACCACCCGCTCATCCTGGGGATGAACTTCCGCGCCCGGGCGGACCTCGGTCCGGTGGTCGGCAACGGCGGCGGCACCATGGTCAACTGGCGCAGTTCGTACGCCGAGGACGGGCCCGACCTGCACACGGTGGTGGCCCACGGCTCCCGCGGCGACGAGGCCCTGCGCGCCGCCCACGATCTCACCGGCAACCGGATCTTCGCCCTGGTCCCGGGCCTGTACCGCTCCCGCAGCGTCGGCTGGGTGCGCGTCCGTTCGGCCGACCCCACCGCGCCCGCGGACTTCCACCCGAACTACCTGGCCGACCCCACCGACCTCGCCACGATGGTCGAGGCGGTGGACGCCGTACAGGACCTCGTGGCGACCTCCGCGTACGCCGAGCTGGCCGAGGGCCCGATCACCCCGGCCGCCGGCCTGGACACCGCGGCCAAGACCCGGTTCGTGCGCGAGAACGTCGGGTCCTTCTTCCACGGCTCCGGCACGGCCCGGATCGGCACCGACGAGCTGGCCGTGGTCGATCCCGGGCTGCGGGTCCGCGGCCTCGACGGGGTGTGGGTGGCCGACGCCTCCGTCATGCCCACCATCCCCACCTGCAACACCCAGGCGCCCACCGTGGCGATCGCAGAGCGTGCCGCGGACCTGATCCGCGGCGAGAACGGAGCACCATGACGACCGACTCCCCCGCCGACGGCCCCCGGATCGCGCCGGGCCTGACCGGCCTCAACGCGGCCGACGCCAGCCCCCTCACCGCGATCCTCACCGCGCTGTCCGGGTCGGAGGCGTGGGCGAGCGCGATCGTCGCCGCCCGCCCGTTCCCCACCGTCAGCGCACTGCACGCCGCCGCGCGGGAGGCGCTGGAGGGTCAGGACGACGACGAGGTGATCGCCGCGGTCGACGCGCACCCACCCATCGGGGCGCGAGGGCCGGTGAGCGAGGCGTCGGCCCGCGAGCAGAGCGCCGCCGCCCGCGCGGACGCCGAGACGGCCCGTCTCCTGGCCGAGGGCCAGGCCCGCTACGCCGAGCGGTTCGGCCGCGGTTTCCTGGTGTGCGCGACGGGCCTGACCGCCGGTGAGGTGCTCGCCGAGATCGACCGCCGGATGGCATTGTCACCGGAGGCCGACCTCGTGGAGACCCGCGAGCACCTGGCTCGCATCAACGCACTCCGCCTGGACCGCCTAATAGAAGAGGGCTCGCTCTGATGTCGATCAGCACCCACGTCCTGGACACCGCCACGGGCACGCCGGCCGCCGGGCTCGCCTACTCGCTGGCCGACGACTCGGGGACCGTGCTCGCCGCCGGCGTCACCGACGACGACGGCCGCGGCCCCGACCTCAACCGCGTGGCGGTTCCGGCCGGGGTCTACCGGATGACCTTCGACACCGGCGCGTACCAGCTCTCCCGCGGCGGGACGGGCTTCTACCCGGAGGCGGTCGTGTGCTTCCAGGTCGCGGATCCGGCGGCGCACCACCACATCCCGCTCATCCTGTCGCCGCACGGGTACAGCACCTACCGCGGATCCTGATCCCGCGGCCCTGACCTGGGGTGCCCTGCCCACACCGAGCAGGGCACCCCAGGTCAGAGCGTGTCGGGCGCGCTACGCGCCGGCCCCGCCGATGCCCCGCACCCGACACTGTCGGCGCAGCTCCGCCGACAGGTCCTGCTCGTCCGCGAGGACCAGCTCGTGGTCCCGCACCACCACCCGGCCGCCCACCACCACGTGCCGGGGCCGCCGACCGGGCGAGGCCCACAGCAGGCCGCGCACCGGATCGGCCACCCCGGCGTCGGCGACGCCCGAGACATCCCACACGGCGAAGTCGGCCGCGCAGCCCGGGTCGAGGCGGCCCAGCTCCGGGCGGCCCAGCCCGTCGGCGGACCCGGCGGTGGCCATGGAGAGCACCTCGAGCGCGTCCAGGGGACGGCCGACCAGCGGCGCGACCTGCATCGCCAGCCTCGCGTCGGCGATCAGGTGTCCGGCGTCGTTGCTGCCGCCGCCGGAGGTGCCCAGGCCCACCGGCACGCCGGCGTCCAGCAGGCCGGCGACGGGGGCGATCCCCCAGCCCATCGGCAGATCGCAGGCCGGGGCGTGGGTGGCGCTGACCCCGGCGCGGGCCAGCGCCGCGACCTCGTCCGGGGTGACGTCGCACAGGTGCGCCAGGGTCACGTCGGGTTCGAGCCAGCCCCACTCGGCGAGCAGTTCGATCGGGCGGCGGCCGTACTCGCGCTGCGCGCGCTCCACGTCGACCTGCTCGTTGGACTGCGTGCGCCGTCGCAGCCCGTGTCGCGCCGCGACCTCCCGCAACACCGCGAAGGTCTCGGGGCCGTCCGCGTGCACCCCGGAGGGGCCCACGGCGATCTGGCGCAGCCCGTCGGCGCTCACGCCACCGGCCGCACCGTCGGCGCCCGCGTCCGCCAGGTGGGCGGCCAGGATCGCGGTGACGGACTCGGCGGCGGCGTCCGGGTCGCAGCCCGCCGTGCCGCGCACGAACGCCAGCCGGGCCCCGAGCGAGCCCGCCGCGTCATAGGCGGCGCCGGCCATCGCCACCGGGTCCTGCCCCGGCGGCCAGGTGAGGTGGTGGTCGCCGACGGTGGTGACGCCGCACAGCAGCGATTCGGCCACCGCCACCCGGGCGGCCGCGGCCACCAGCTCGGGGTCCACGGCCGCGCTCACGTACGCCGCGCGCATGGTCGCCAGCCACTGCGCCATCGGAACGCCCCGTGTGCCGGGCAGGGTCCGGAACGCGCTCTGCAGGAGGTGGTGATGCGCGTTGACCAGGCCCGGGGTGATCACCCCGCCGCGGGCGTCCAGGGTCTCGGCGGAGGTCTCCATCGCTGCCGCCACGCGATCCGTCGACCCGGCGGCGGCCTCCTCGACCACCCGGCCGTCCGCACAGGTCAGGGAGGTCGCCGACCTCGTCGTCGTCGTCGTCGCTCTCGTCGTCGGCTCTTCCCACCCGGTCGACCACCCCGGCGACCACACCGCCGACGCCCCGGTCACGCGCAGCACCCGCGCGGTCACCGCCGGGCCCCCACGACCCCGGAGCCCCCGGCGGTCACCCCGCGCGCGGCTCCGGGCGCGGCTCCGGGCGCGACACCCCGCATCCACACCCGGTCCGGCGTGAGGGGGAGCGACTCCTGGCGCACCCCCGTCGCTCGGGCCACCGCGATCCCCACGGCCGCCGCGACCGGGCAGTACGGCGCCTCGGACATGGACTTGGCCCCCAGCACGCCCTCGACCTCGACGGTGTCGGCGAAGAAGACCTCCGTGCGCGGGACGTCGCCCAGGCGGGGCGGGTGGTAGTGGCGGAAGGTGGGGTTGGTGACGGCGCCGTCGTCGTCGAGCAGCACCTGCTCGTACAGCGCCGCACCGAACGCCTGCGCCACCCCGCCCTCGATCTGGCCGCGCAGCTGCTGCGGGTTGAGCACCCGCCCCGCGTCCACCGCGTGGACGCTCTGCAGCACCCGCACCGTCCCGGTGTCGGGGCACACGGCCACCCGCACCCCCTGCACCGTGAACGCCGCCTGCCGGGCCATCCCGTCGGTGGAGCCCTCCGCGGACACGGGCAGCGTCGCGCCGGCGGCGAGCAGCGCGGCGACCCGCGTGGCGGCGCGGTGCAACGCCCGACCGCCGACCACCGTGCCGGCGGAGCCGAACGCGCCGGTGTCGTGGGCGAGCAGGCTCGTGTCGGAGGCGTGCAACACCACCGACGCCGACGGCACGCCCAGCACCTCGGCGACGATCTGCGTGTGCACGGTCGCGGTGCCGTTGCCGAACTCGGCGGTGCCCACGTAGGCGTGGACCGTGCCGTCGGCGTCCACCTCCACACGCGCGGACCCGTGGTGTCCCCCGGGCGGGGTGGTGGCGATCATGGTCGTCGCGACCCCGCGGCCCTCGAGCCAGCCGGCGGGCGCGGGCTCGCCGCGGCCCGAGTCCAGGGCCTGTTCGACGTGGTCGAGGCACTGGTCGAGCCCGTAGGACGAGAGCGACAGCTCGTCGTCCACGCCCGCGGCGCTGACCAGCGGGTCGCCGGGCCGGATGACGTTACGCCGCCGCAGCTCGACCGGGTCCAGGCCGGCGGCGTCGGCGAGCTCGTCCAGGGCCGCCTCGAGGGCGAACCCCACCTCCCCCAACCCGTACCCGCGGAACGCGCCCGAGGGCACGGTGGTGGTGTAGACGCTCTCGGCGTCGACCCGTTTGGCCGGGCTGCGGTACAACTCCATGGACTCGGTGATCGAGTGGAACATCACGCCCGCCGAGTGGTTGCCGTAGGCCCCGGCGTCGGAGAGCACGTCCAGGGCCAGGGCGGTGAGCCGGCCGTCGTCGTCGCACGCCGCCGTCACCGACACCCGGAACGGGTGCCGGACCGTGGCCAGGGTGAACTGCTCCTCGCGGCTGAGCTCCCACACCACGTCCCGGCCGGTGCGCAGCGCGGCGAGCACGGCCAGGTCCTCGCAGATCATCTCCTGCTTGCCGCCGAAGCCACCGCCGACCCGGGCGGCGTGCACGCGCACGGCGTCGCGGTCCAGGCCGAACAAGTGGGCCAGCTCGTCGCGGACCAGGAACGGCACCTGCGTGGACGAGCGCACGTCCAGGCTCCCGCCGCGGCCCGGCCCGCCGTCGACCAGCCGCGCGATCACCGAGTGCGTCTCCAGGTGCGCATGCTGGACGCGGGCGGTGCTCCACGTGCCGCGCACGACGTGGGCGGCCGAGGCGATGCCGTCCGCGAGGTCGCCGTGCTGGGCGTGGAACTGCGCCACCACGTTGCGGGACGGGTCGTCGATGCGCGAGTCGGGCCCGGCGTCGCCGTGCAGCAGCGGGGCGCCGGGGGCCCGCGCGACCTCAGGGTCGAACACGGGCTCCAGCACCTCGTAGGTCACGTCGATCTCCAGGCACGCCCGCCGCGCCAGGGCCGCGGTCTCGGCCACCACCGCCGCCACCCGCTGGCCGCGGTGGCGCAGGACGCGGTCCAGCACGCGGGTGTCGTCGGGGTCGTCGGTGCGGTTCTGGTGGCGGGCCGCGGAGAACGGCACGCCGGGGTCGTCGTGGTGGGTGAGGACGGCGACCACCCCCTCCATCGCCAGCGCGCGGCGCGCGTCGATCGAGACGATGCGCGCGTGGGCGTGGGGCGAGCCCAGCACGGCGAGGTGGGCGCAGCCGGTGAGGTCGGTGTCCAGCGTGTAGGGCTCGCGGCCGCGGACCACGCGCGCGGTGGCCGGCGCCGCGACCGGATCGCCGATCCGCCCGCTCGGGCGGGCGTTGTCCACCCCGTCCAGGGCGTCGGTGATCGCCCGGTAACCGGTGCAGCGGCACAGGTTCCCCTTCATCGCGGCCGGCCGCGCGGTCGGGCCGCCGTCGCGGGCGCACGGGGCGCGGTCGAGCCCGGTGACGGTGGCGACCATGCCGGGGGTGCAGTACCCGCACTGGAACCCCGCGGCGCGCGCGAACGCCTCGGGCACCGCGTCGGGCACCCCGGCGGCGGTGCGCACGTCGGCGCCCTCCGCGCGGTGGGCGGGCAGGACGCACGAGTGGGTGGGCACGCCGTCGAGCAGCACGGTGCACGCGCCGCAGTCGCCGGTGTCGCAGCCCTTCTTCACCGCGTGGACGCCGGACTCGCGCAGCAGCGTGCGCAGGCACTGCCCGGGGCGCGGCGCGGCGTCCAGGGCGCGGCCGTCGACGGTGATCAGCATGATGCCTCCCTGGTCGGGGGGTGGGTGGTGTCGCCGGTCAGGTCGGTGACGACGGCGAGGGCCGCGATCCCCGCCACGTGACGCCGCCAGCTCGGATGACCCTGGGGGTCGTCGTGCCACAGGGGCAGTCCGCGGACGGCCGCGGCGGCCGCGTCGGCCATCGGGGGCCGGTCCCAGGTGAGCACCTGCGGCGCCGGGACGGCCGCGGTCACGACGAGGGTGCAGCGGCCGCCGGGGTCCAGTCGCCCGGTGACCACCGAGGACGACCGCCCGCTGGGCACGAGGCTGTGGCGGCGCACCGCGTACCGGGCCGTCAGGGCCGAGGCGGGGATCCGCAGCGCGCGCAGCACCTCCCCCGGGGCCAGGCAGGTCACGCCCGGCGCCCGCACGAACTGCGCGGCGGGCACCTCCCGGGCGCCGCCGTCCGGGGTCCAGATCTCGGCGACCGCACCCAGGGTGCACGCGGCGGCGGTCCCGGCCCCGGCGGGCAGGGCCGCGCAGAGGTTGCCGCCCCACGTGCCGCGGGACCAGATCTTCCACGAGGCCAGCAGGCACGAGAACGCGTCGTGCAGGAACGGTCGGATCGGCGCGGTCAGCGGGTGGTCGAGCGCCGTGCGCAGGGTGGCGGTGGCGGCCACGCGCAGACCGCCGTCCGGCAGCGGTTCCACGTCGGGCCAGCGCAGGTCGAGCAGGTCGACCAGCGCGCCCAGGTGCTCGTGGCGCTCGCCGTGCAGGGCCGTGCCGCCGGCCAGCGGTGTGGCGCCCGCGAGCAGGGCCGCGTGGAGGTCGTCGCGGCCGGTGGGCCGGTGCAGCGCGGTGACGGTGACCAGGTCCACCGCGCTCACCCCGCCTTCGCGAGCAGGCGCCGGCGGGCGGCCACCACGTCGCGGGAGACCTCCTCGGCGTCGACCGTCACCACGCGCCCGTCGGCCACCACGCGTCGGCCCTGCACCCACAGCCCGCGCAGTGGGGGCTGTGAGCCCAGGACCAGCGCGGCGACCGGGTCGTCGATGCCCGCCAGCGCGGGCGTGTCCAGCCGCCACAGCGCCACATCGGCCAGGTAGCCGGGGGCGAGCCGCCCGATCTCGGACTCGCGGCCCAGGACGCGGGCCCCGCCGACGGTGGCCATGCGCAGCGCCGTGCGCACGTCCATCGCGCGCGGGCCGCCGACACCGCGGGCGAGCAGCAGCGCCTGGTGCATCTCCTCCCACAGCACGCTCGACTCGTTGCTGGCGGCGCCGTCCACGCCCAGGCCCACGGGGATCCCGGCCGCGAGCATGGCCGACACCCGCGCGATCCCGGCGCCCAGCCGGCCGTTGGAGACGGGGCAGTGCGCGGCGCCCATCCCGCCGGCGGCCATCGCGGCGATCGCGGCGTCGTCGAGGTGGACGGTGTGGGCGAACCACACGTCGGGGCCCACCCAGCCCACGGACTCCATGTACTCCATGGGCGTGCGGCCGAAGCGCTCGCGGCAGAACACCTCTTCGTCGTCGGTCTCGGCCAGGTGGGTGTGCAGGCGCACGCCCCGCTCGCGGGCGAGCTCGGCGCTGGCGCGCAGCAGGTCGCCGGTGACGGAGAACGGCGAGCACGGGGCCACCGCGATCCGGCACATCGAGTCGGGCGAAGCGTCGTGGAAGCGGTCGATCACCTCCGCCGTCCCGGCGAGGATCGCGTCGGTGCTCTCGACCACCGAGTCCGGCGGCAGCCCGCCGTCGCTGCGGCCCAGGTCCATCGACCCGCGACTGGGGTGGAAGCGCAGCCCCACCTCGGCGGCGGCGGAGATCTCGGCGGCGAAGACGTCCCCGGCGTCTCTCGGCACCACGTAGTGGTGGTCGGTGGTGGTGGTGCACCCGCCCAGCGCGAGCTGCGCGAGGCCGCCCAGCGCGGCGGTGCGGACGTCGTCGGCGGTGATGCCCGCCCACACCGGGTACAGGGTGGTGAGCCACTCGAACAGGGTGGCGTCGGCGGCCAGGCCGCGGGTGAGCCACTGGTACAGGTGGTGATGGGTGTTGACCAGGCCGGGCGTGGCCACGCAGCCGGTGCCGTCCACGCGCTGCACGTCGCCGGGCAGCAGCGCCGGATCGCACGGCCCCTGGCCCACCGCGACGATCCGCCCGCCGTCGAGCAGCACGTGGCCGCTGGTGTACTCGGCCCCGGCGGTGCCGGCGCCGTCCATGGTGACGACGGCGCAGTTCTCGATCAGCACGCCCGTCATGACCGCACCAGTCCCTGCTCGGACCCCCGCGCGAAGGCGGGCGCGAAGCCCCGCACGCCCGCCGAGCGGATCATGCGGGCGGTGAGCTGCGCGTCGGCCTCGTCGGCCAGCGGGTGCAGGCTCCGCGCGCCCTCGGCGACCAGCCGCCCGCCCACGTAGACGTGGGTGAGATTGCGCAGCGAGCAGGCCAGCACGTAGGTGGCGACCGGGTCCCAGATCGGCCCGGTGGCGGGCCTGGTGGGGTCGACGACGACGAGGTCCGCGTATTTCCCCACCTCCACGCTGCCGACGCGGGCGGACAGGCCCAGGGCCCGCGCCGCCCCGAGGGTGTGCATCCGCAGGACCTCGCCGGCGGCCAGGACGGCGGCGTCCGAGTGGACGGCGCGTTGGGTGTACAGACCGATCCGCATGTTCTGGAACGGGTCGGACACGTCAGTGCAGGACTGGTCGTCCAGGCCCATGCCCACCCGGATCCCGGCGTCGCGGTAGCGGGTGACGTCGGCGACGCCCGAGCCGAGGCGACCGTTGGAGGTGGCCTGCCAGATCACGGCCGAGTCGGTCTCGGCCACGCGGCGCACCATGTGGTCGGTGGGGTGGACGAAGTGGCCGAACGCGAAGTCCGGGCCCAGCACCCCGGCGTGGTCGTACCAGTCGAACTTGGCCCGCTGCACCTCGAGGTGCTCGGCCGTCTCCACGAAATGGGCCTGGTTGCCGACACCGTGGGTGGCCATGGCGTGGCGCTCCCGCTCGGCGGTGACCGGCGAGGACGACCACTGCACCGACCCGAACACCGAGCCGCCCAGGTCCAGCTCCCGCGGGACGGTTCGCAGGCGGTGGTCGGTGACGTGGGCGAACGCCTGGAAGCATTCGTCCTCGGGGAGCTGCTCGTCGTCCAGTCGGGTGGAGGTGACGCAGCGCAGGCCCGAGTCGGCCTGGGCGTCGATCTGCCGGGTGAGGAAGTCCACGTCGTGGACGCGTTCGGCCCTCAGCGTGGAGGTGGCGTGGTCGAACACGGCCACCACGCGGCTCTGGGTGAAGTTGTAGGCGCTGGTCACGCCATTGCGCAGGAAGTCCAGACAGCCGGCGAGGGTGAACCAGTACAGGTCCTCGGCCTCCGCGCCGACCATCATCTCGCCCATCCGCGAGACCCAGCCGTAGAGAGTGTCGTCGGGGGCGGTGCCGCGCATGCCGGCGGTGAACAGGTGGCTGTGGGCCGAGACGAACCCGGGGGCGAGGATGGCCCCGCCGAGGTCGTGGACGGTCCCCGGGAGGCCGGGTGGCGGGTCGCCGGGTCCGAGGCCGGCGATGAGGCCGTCGGAGTCGACGTGGACCCATCCGTGGAACCAGTCGGGGTCGGTCGGGTCTGCGGACACCGGCAGGACCAGGGCGTCGGTGAAGGTGATCATGGGGGCTCTCTCGTTCTGTAGTGTGCTCGCTCCGGCCGGCTGCTCAGCCGGGCAGTTCCACGGCCCGCCACCGGGACCCGTCGCGCTCGAACCGACGGCGGTGGGACGGTTCCGCCCGTCCGGCGGCCCAGAAGGTCACGGTCTCGGGGCGGATCCGCATGCCCAGCCACGTCTCGGGCGGCAGGGCCGGGGCGTCGCCCAGGCGGTCGACGGTGGCGGACCACACCCGCCGCCGGCCCGGCGGGGCCAGCTCGGCGGTCGCGGCGTCGTTCGCCCAGGCCAGGAGCTTGAGGTAGTCGCTGCGGGCGTGGTAGCTGTCGAGGCGCTCGGCGCGGTCGGTGGGCTCGGCGACGCCGCTGACGGTGAGCTGCCGGGTCCGGTCGGGGGCGATCACCACGAGCGTGGCCCGCGGGTCCGCCGCCAGGTCCGCCGCCTTCTGCGAGCGGGAGTCGGTGTGGAACGTGGGCCCGTCGGTGGTCGCGCCGGAGACCAGCAGATGCCGGCAGTGCGGCGCGCCGTCGGGTCCGACCGTGGCCAGGACCCCCAGTGGCGGGTCCGCGGGGTCGATCGCGAGCCACGCGACCATCGCCTCGAGCGGGTCGTCGGTCGGACCGGGCATCGTGACCAGCGGTGTCGGGGGCGCGGTGTCGGTGGCGGTCATCGGGCTGCTCCCGGGTCGAACCCGGCGATCTCCGCCAGGGCGGCGCTCACGGTGTCCACGTGCCCGGCCACCAGCCGCGCGCCGGTGTCGGCGTCGGCGCCGGTGGGGTCGCCGATCACCCCGGTGTCGGACAGGTCGCGGGCCAGCCAGCCGAACCTCACCGGGCCGGTGAAGCCGATGTGCCGGCAGTCCGCCACCCCGTCGGGGACCCGCGCCTCCGCCGCCGCCATGTCCACCAGCTCGGGGTGCAGGTGCAGCATCATCGACGTCTCGGCCCACCCCGCGTGGATGCCCATCCCCCGCTCGGTCGGCCCTGGTTCGGCCCGCCCGGCGTAGAGGAACGTGCGCAGGTCGTGGCGGCGGCGCAGCTCCCGCAGCGCCACCTCGAGCAGCGCCGAGTTCCCGCCGTGGCAGTTGACGAACAGCACGCGGGCGAACCCGCTGGCCCGGAGCGCCGATCCCAGCTCCACGACCTGTCGGAACAGGGTCTCGGCGCCGATCCACAGCGCCCCGGGGAAGCCGGCGTGCTCGTCGCTCTTGGTGTAGCCCAGTGCCGGCATCAGCCACGCGTCGGTGCCCGCCTCGGCCGCGGCGGTCACGGCCCGGGCGGCGACGTGTTCGGCGACGAGCAGGTCGGTCGCCAGGGGCAGGTGGGGCCCATGGGGCTCCACGGCGCCGGTGGGGACCACGGCGATCGGGTCCCCGGCCCCCACCCGGGCGGCCTCGACGGTGGTGAGGTCGGCGTAGCGCCGGTCCCGGCCGATCACGACTCCCACCGGCCCGGGTTGAGCAGCCCGTACGGGTCGGTGCCGGCGGCGAGCGCGCGGACGCCCTCGGTGCCGTGGTCCACCCGGTACTGGTGCGGGGAGTGCACGCGCACCCCGAGGTCCTCGAGGGCGGCCACCCCCGCGTACGCCGCCTCGGCCGTGGTGAAGTGGCCGTTGAGCATCCCGAACATCCGCCCGTGGCCGGCCTCGAGGTGCAGCGTGCCGCCCGGGTAGACGGCCTCCACCTCGTCGAGCCGCTCCACCAACGCGTCGCCCTGGACCTCCATGTGGAACCACGTGTCCGGCTCGGCCTTCTGCAGCCAGTGCGTGGGGTGGTTGTAGGACAGCGTGGAGACCTTGATGGACTCGTTGACCCCCCTGCGGACGGCCTCGACCACTCCCCCGGCCGCCGCGACGATCTGCTCGACCTGCCCGACCGCGGCCGCGTCGACGATCGCCCGCAGGCTGGCCCGACCGGCGGGGATGGCCTCGTCGGCGGGCAGGCAGGACGCGACGTGGGCGCCGTCGGCCGAGCACAGGCGCGGCGCGGGCGAGACCCGGTGCACCTTCTGCACGGCGGCGAAGGCGTCGTGGTGGTCCTCGAAACTGGCGTAGACACAGCGCCAGTCCTGGAGGGGTTCGATCCGGACCGTCGCCCGCACGATGATCCCCGCGACCCCGTAGGTGTGGACGAACGGCTGGGCATCCGCGCCCTCGAGGTGCACGATCTCGGCGTCCTCGTGGGCAAAGACCACGTCGAGCGCCTCGACGAACCCCTCGTGGTTGCGGCCGTGCACGATCGTGCCGGTCCCCGCCGACCCGCCGGCGAGGAACCCGCCGAGCGTGGACTGCACGGTCGAGGGGTACATCCACAGCTGGCTGTCGTGGGCCGCCAGCCGCTTCTCCAGGGTGAGCATCCGGACGCCGGCCTCGGCGGTGACCACCCCGGCCTCCGGATCCACGTGGTCGATCCCGCGCAGGGCCGTCAGGTCCAGGACGAGTCCGCCGTGCAACGGCACGACCTGCCCGTAGTTACCGGTGCCCTTGCCGCGCGAGGTGACGGGCACCCGGCGCCGCACCGCGGCCCGGACCACGGCGGGCACCTGCTCCACCGTGGTGGGCCGGCACACCACCTCGGGCCGGCCGATCGGCCACTGGGCGCGCAGGATCGGGCTGAGGTAGGACCCGTCGACGGACGCCTTGTCGAGGGACCGGTCGTCGGTGAGCACGAGGTCGGGCCCGAGCAGGGCGGTGAGGTCGTCGACCAGGCCGGCGACGTCACGATCGGCGGCGGGGGCGCCGGGGGGCGGCGCGGGGGTCGTGGTCCGGGTCATGGGGTCCTCCTGGTCGAGGGGCGGGATGGTGAGCCGGTCGGCGTCCGGGTGTGCGGGTCGGCTAGTAGCCCAGGGAGATGGTGGGGTCGATGAACTCGTTGGTCATGACCACCTCCGGCGTCATGGGCTCGGCGATCTCGATGCCGCCCTCGGCGAAGATCGGGCGGTTGAGCTCGATCAACCGCTCCCACCGCGCGGGGTCGAAGTCGCCGGCGACGCCGTTGGCGCCGTCGCTGACCAGGCCCTCCTCGCGCATCTTGGCCAGCCCGTAGTCGGCCTGCCCCTGCGAGTAGATCCAGCCGGTGTTGTACTGCTCCACCAGGTCGAGCATCAGATCGGTGGTCGGCTGCGGGTCCGTGACGTAGTCGACGAGGCCCTGCTGCAGCACCGGGACCAGCTTCTCCAGGCACGCGCTCTGCGCCTCGAGGTCGCCGGTCCGCACGCTCACCGCCGACTTGTAGTTGGGGTACCCGGCGTCGTGGACCAGCTGGTAGGCCACGGGCTTGTTCCACTCCGGCAGGTCGTTCTCGTAGATGTAGAGCTCACTCGAGGCGAAGCCCTGCTGGGCGGTCCTGCCCTGGTCCGCCACGAAGCTGGAGGAGGACCCGTCGTAGCTGCCGTCGATCTGCGCCTCGTCGAGGATCCCGGCGCCGGTCAGGTACCGCCAGTAGGTGTCGGCCTCGAACGTGAGGATCCGCGCCCCGGCGTCCTTGAGGTCCGCGATCTCCTCGACCTCCGGGTAGGTCGCGGGATCCCACATGATCATCATGGGGCTGATCTCGAGCGGCGAGAACACCGCGGTCACCGGGTTGGTGGCCGAGACCTGGATGGCCTGGTCGCCGTCGACGAAGCCCAGCATGATGTCCGGGTCCGTGTACATCTGGGCGGAGACGGCCTGGAATCCGATGGCGGGCCCGCCCACCCGGATCTCGATGTCCACGCCCGTGTACTCATCCGAGGCGAACAGTGGCCCGACCACCTTCTTCGCCCCCGCGTCGACCTTGGGGTCGGGGCCCAGCAGGTCGTAGATGTGGCCGTGCTCGGCCTCGGGGTTCCAGTCCGTCTGGACCACCACCGTGGCGGGGCACACGTCGCTCAGGTCGACGGCCCCGATCGCCCCGTCGTAGCCGGAGGCGACGGCCTCCTCGGACCCGCCACACGCCGCGAGGGCGGTCAGGGCGAGCGCGCCGACGACGGTGCCGGCGGCCGCGCGGCGGGGGGTGGGACGTGAGGTCATGGGAGTGCCTTTCTGGAGTGTGGAAGATGAGGGGTGGGGCCGGGAGGTCTCAAGCGTCCCGCCAGAAGTCCGCGTGGACCTCGCGGGCGCCCGGGATCTTCACCGGGCCGATCACCTCGATGGGCCGGCGGCCGCGGGCGAACACCTCGCGGCAGGGCATGGCCATGGTGAGGTTCTCGGGGTCGTCGCCGGTCAGGGCGGCCAGCTCGGTCTCGGACAGGGCGTAGACCACCCGGCCGAGGCCCGCCCAGTAGGTCGCCCCGGCGCACATCACGCACGGTTCGGCGCTGGTCACGAGCGTCATCCCGGCCAGCTCGTCGGGCTCGTACCGCCGGCCCACGTCGCGGACGACGTTGGTCTCCGCGTGGCCGATCAGGTCGTGCTCGGTGCCGACGGTGTTGGTGGCGGTGGCCACGACCCGCCCGTGGGCGTCGACGACGATCGCGCCGAAGGGATGGTTGCCCTCCTCGCGCGAGCGGCGGGCGACGTCCACCGCGGCGAGCAGGTGCGGCCGCCAGGCCTCGACCGCGGGCGCTGCCGTGGTCACTTCATCCCGATCGCGGGATCGATGAACCGGTCGGTCACCACGGTCTCGGGCGAGACGTCCGGGGCGAGCTCCACGCCGAGCGAGCCGTAGGCGTCCTTGAGGATGTCGACCATCTCGGCCACGCGGGCGTCGTCGAAGTTGCCGATCGTGTCGTCGGGGCCGTTGCCCACGAGTCCCAGCTCGAGCATCGTCTCGTGGGCGTGCGCGGCGAGTTCCGGGCTGTAGACCCAGCCGGTGGCGTACTGCTCGACGATGTCCACGATGAGGTCGTTGGTCGCGGCCGGGTCCTCGAAGTAGTCGACCGTGGCCTGCTGCAGCACGGGCACCAGGCCCTCGAGGCACGGGCCGTGCTGCTCGAGCTCGGCCGCCCGGACCGAGATCATGGACTTGTAGATCGGGTACCCGATGTCGTGGAGCAGCTGGTAGGCCACCGGCTTGCCCCACTCGGGGACCTCGTGCTCGTAGATGTAGGGCTCGGTGCTGGCGAAGCCCTGCTGGGCGACCGCGCCCTCGGCGGCGACGAAGTTCGAGGGGGACCCGTCGTAGCTCCCGTCGATCTGGGCCGGGTCGAGGATGCCCTCGCCGGTGAGGTAGTTCATGTACACGTTGCCCTCGAAGTACAGGACGCGGGCCTGCTTCTCCTTGAGGTCGGCGATCCCCTCGACGTCCGGGTAGGTCTCGGGATCCCACATGATCATCTGCGGGTTGATGTCCAGCGGGGCGAAGACTCCGATCGTGGGGGTGGCCAGGGAGGTCTGCACGGTCTGGTCGGAGTCGACGTAGCCCAGCATGATGTCCGGGTCCTGGTACATCTGCGCGGTGACCTGCTGGAAGCCGATGGCCGGCCCGCCGGCCCGGATCTCCACGTCCACGCCGGTGTACTCACCGGAGGCGAACAGCGGGCCGGAGACCGACTTGGCGCCGGCGTCGACCGTGGGCTCGGGGCCGAGAAGCTCATAGAGGTGGCCGTGCTCGGCCTCGGGGTTCCAGTCGGTCTGGATGACGATCTTCTCCGGGCACGCGGCGCTGAGGTCGATCGCGCCGATCTCTCCGTCGAAGCCCGAGGACGCCCCGGCCTGGTCGGAGTCGCCGCAGGCGCTCAGGGTGACGGCGCCGAGCGCGCAGAGCGCGGCAACGGAGACGGCGGAACGGTGGGTGACGGGACGTCTCATGGGGGTCTCCTGAACGGGTGAGTCGTATTGATGTGATCAATACATGTGAGTCAACTGGTCGCGTGTTTCCGTGAGATTGCAGGCGGTGACGAGTGTCGTTACGAGTGGCGGCGGGAGCCCCCGCGCGGCGGTCTAGCGCGCGTCCTCGGGGTTGTACCAGCGCCCCACGACCCGGCGGGACAGCAGCCCGAAGACCAAGAACACCGCCACGCCGAGCAGGGAGGCCAGGATGATCGAGGCGAACAGCTCCGGCGACTGCAGCCGGGCGCGGAAGGTGTCGATGAGGATGCCGATCCCCGGCTCCCCCTGCTTGAAGAAGAAGTCGCCGACGATCGCGCCGACCACCGACAGCCCGGCGGCCACGCGCAGCCCCTCGAACAGCGCGGGCAGGGCGGCGGGGGCCTCGAGCTTGCGCAGCACCGTTAACCGGCCGGCGTGGTGGAGCGTGAAGAGCCGACGCAGGCCCGGGTCCACGGACTTCAGCCCGAACAGGGTGTTGGACACGATCGGGAACAGCGCGATGAGCACGCACACGAACACGCGCGCGGTGAACCCGAAGCCGAACCAGAAGCCGATGAGCGGGACCAGCGCGAGGATCGGGATGCACTGCAGCACCACCGCATAGGGGAACAGCGAGCGCTCCGCCCACTTCTCCTGACTCATGATGATCGCCCACACCACGCCGATCACGAACGCGATCGCCAGGCCGGTCAGCGCCACGGTCGCGGTCCGCCCGAGGGCCTCGACCATCGACGAGATGCTGGGCCCGAACAGCCCGTCGGTGACCACCACGTGCGGCGCCGGCAGCAGGAACCGCCGGGACGGGTCGAGGACCGCGTAGCTCACGAAGTACCACAGGCCCAGGACCACCACGAGGACGGCGAGCGGCCCGCCGTAGCGGACCACCGCCCCGTCGGCCGACAGCCGGCGCCGCGACCGGACCACCGGCTGCTCGGCCGCCCTCCCGGCCCGTTCCGCGACGGGGCCGGGGCCCACGTGCGAGGTGACGACCTCGTCGTCGTCGCCGTCGTCTCTCACACTCGGCCCGGCGGTGCGGGCGGTGATGCCGTTCATCAGTGTGCCTCCTCAAGTGCCTGGGAAACCTCGCCGACGAGGTTGATGTAGTCCGCCGTGTAGCGGATCTCGGGGTCGCGTGCGGCGCCGAACGGGACGTCGACCGAGTGGACGATGCGCCCCGGCCGGCCGGACATCACCACCACGCGCGTGGACAGGTACACCGCCTCCGCGACCGAGTGGGTGATGAACAGCCCGGCGAACCGCTTGGCCGCGAACAGCCCCAGCAGCTCGTCGCCGAGCCGCTGCCGGGTGATCTCGTCGAGCGCCCCGAACGGCTCGTCGAACAGGAACAGTTCCGGGTCGAGCGTCAGCGACCGGGCCAGGGACACGCGCATCCTCATGCCGCCGGACAGTTCGCGGGGCAGCGACTGCTCGAACCCGGACAGCCCCACCAGGTCGATCGCGGCGGCCGCGCGCTCGCGACGCTCGGCGCGGGGGATGCCGTCGAGCTCGGCGAGCATCTCGACGTTCTGCGCGACCGTGCGCCACGGCAGCAGGGTCGCGTCCTGGAACACGTAGCCGATCCGGTCGGTGCCGGTCTGCATGTATCCGTCGGTGTGGGTGGCCAGGCCGGAGGCGAGGCTGAGCAGCGTCGACTTGCCGCATCCCGACGGACCCACCACGCTGACGAACTCGCCGGCGCGGATCCGCAGGTCGACGCCGTCGAGCGCCCGGGTGCCGTTGGGGTAGGTCACGCCGACGCCGGAGAAGCCGAGGATCTCCGCGCCTGGCGACGCGGTGGGCGGGGACGGTGCTGTGGACGGGGACGGTGCGGTGGTCATGGGGTCTCCTCACAGGTGGTGGCTGGGGTGAAGGGGTCGACGACGACGACGGCCCTCGCCGAGACGACGCGGCCTGCCCGGATGACGATCCGGTCGGCGGCCGCGTCGGCGATGACGTCGTCGATCCCGCCGGCGCGGACGAGCAGCAGGTCGGGGCGGCGGCCGGGCACGGGGCCGGCGGGCGGCAGGCCCATGACCTCGCGGGCGCCGTCGGTGACCAGGTGCCACGCGGTCTCCAGGTCGAGGTGGGCGGCCACGACCAGCAGCATCGCGGTCTCGGCGGCGTCCGAGCGGCCGACCGGGTTGAAGGGGTCGCGCACGTTGTCGGCGCCCGCCGCCACGGTGACGCCGCCGTCGAGCAGGGCCCGGACCGGCGGCAGGCCGCGCGGGGTGGACGTCGCGGCGCCGCGGCCCTGCAGGTACAGGTTGGTGATCGGTAGCGTCACCACCCCGACGCCCGCCCCGCTCATGGCGTCGGCCGCAGCCGCCTGCCCGGGGGCGTCCATCGCGCCGATGCGACAGCAGTGGCCCGCGGTGCGGACCCGGGCCGGTTCCCACGACGCCACCCGCTCGGTGAAGACCGCGAGCATTCCGTGGTCGCCGTCGAGGAACTCGTCGACGTGCAGGTCGATCCCGGTGCCGAGCTCCTCGGCCAGGTCGACGAGCCGGTGGGTCTCGGCCGCGGTGTCGGACGCCAGGTGAGGCGCGCCGCCGATGAGGTCGGCGCCCGCCGCGACCGCCGCCCGGACGCGGTCGGCCGGGTCCTCCTGGCGGACCATCACGGCGATCTGCAGGTCCAGAACCTCGGCGAGCTCCTCACGGACCCGTGCCAGGGCGCGCACCCCGCGGAGCGGATCGCCGGCGGAGTGCAGGTCCACGTGGCTGCGCACGGCGGTCGTGCCGTTGGCGACGAGCCGGCGCGCCGCGGCGAGGGCGCGGCCGTGGATCTCCTCGGCGTCCACGGTCACCGCGTGGGCCCGCCAGGCCTCGATCGCGGCACCGAGATCACCGCCCGCCGGCCGGGTCGCGCCCCAGCTCAGCGCCTTATCGAGGTGGGCGTGCGGCTCGGCGGGCGCGGTGAGCGCGAGGAAACCGCGCCCGTCGAGAACCGCCGGCCCCGGAGCCGCTGAGGCACCGGCCGCCCGGACCGCCACCACCGTCTCGCCGGCGATGTCCACGTCGACCTCGCGGCCGTCGAGCAGGCGGACCCCTGCGATGCGGTCGACCTGACGGGGCGGGGCCGTCGCCGGGAGCGGGGCTGTCGCCGGGAGCGGGGCTGGCGGCTCCGCCGAGTCACCACGCCGGGGTGTGAGTGTCTCCACGCGCCCTGACCTCCTCTTGTCTCCGGATGGTCCCGCGGCGTGGGCCGGTGCAGCTCTTGTCATTCCGGCCCCGACACGGGATATTGACCTCGTCAATAACGCTGAGTCTGGCGGTCCCGTGTTGCCGGATGATTACCTCACGATTCCGGCATGTAACCGACTCGCCCGGCTCCGTCCCCGGACCCGGACCGCCCGGCCCGCCCGTCCCCCACGCCCAGGAGGCCGAATGACCACCGCACGAGGCGACGGCCAGGAGCGCCTCGGCGCCCGCATCCGTCACCACCGCCGCCAGCTGGGGCTCACCCTCGTGGAGGTGGCCGGCCAGGCCGGGATCTCGCAGCCCTTCCTCAGCCAGATCGAACGGGGGAAGGCCGCGCCCAGCATGTCGACCCTCGAGGGCCTGGCGCACGCCCTCGGCACCACCCAGGCGCACCTCCTGGAGGCGGTCAGCGGTCCCGCCGACCCGGCGACCGGCCCCGGCGAGCCCGGACGCGGCGTGGACATCCGACGCGCGTCGGAAGGCGCCGTGCTCACCCGCGCGGAGGGCACCGTCGGCGGACACACCCGGCTCCTGCCCGGAGGCCCGAACGGTACGCAGTTCCTGGAGTTCGTCGAGACCAACCACGTCCCGGGACGGTTCTTCGAGCACCCGGGCGAGGAATGGCTCTACGTCACCCGCGGCACGATCCTCCTCGAGGTGGGTGAGACCACGAGCAGGCTCGACGTGGGCGACGTCGCCCGCTACGACGGCACCCATCCCCACCGCTGGTACGTCCCCGAGGGCGAGCAGGCCTGCCTCATCGTGGCCCGGCCGGGCTGACCGCCCCTGACGTGCGGTGCCCTGCGGACCCAGAGCAGGGCACCGCAGGTCAGAGGGCCGGGCACGCGCGCCCCGGAAAGGGGAACGCCCCACACGGGCACACCGGCGGGCCGGGCAGGCGGGCCGGCTGCTTCGGACCGACCTCCGGTGCCCTGCGCGGGGCCGGCAGGGCACCCGACCCGCGATGTCGTACCTCGAACTTAGTGTCGAATCATGATCATGAACAATGCCGCGTCCCACCCCACCGCCCGGCACCCGCGCGTCCGGTCCGGCACCGCGACCCCCGGGGGTCCGCCGTTCCCCCCACCCGGCTTCCGCACGGAGTCCGGACCCGAGTTCGAGGTGGTCGTCCCCGACGCCTTCGGCGAGTGGGACGAGGCCCGTCAACGCGGGTACCTGGCCCAGCGGGTCATCTACGCCGCCGAGGGGCGGTCGCTCGCGTACGCCTACGACTGCGTGCGGCGGGCGAGCAGAAAGGACACCCACCGAGACCCGTGGGAGACGGCGGCGTCCGACCTCGGCGCCTCGATGGGGATGTCCCGCCACGGCGCGACCCGGCTGGTCACCACCGCCGTCGAGCTCACCGAGCGTCTCCCCCGCACAGCCGCGTTACTGGAGACCGGATGGATCGGACTCCTCGCCGCCCACACCATCGCGGAAGAGACGGCGATGGTCGCCGACCACCTCATGCCGGAGATCGACCGGAGGATCAGCGAGGGGCTCGCCCCCACGAGACGCCGGACCCACCCACCGCGACCCGGTCCGCTCCGCAAGATGCTCGGCAAGACGGTCCGGGCCTGCGACCCGGTGGGCGCCGATGCCCGCGCACGCGAGGCGCGGCGGGACGAGGACGTCGAGATGGTCCCGCTGGCCGACGACCGTGCCCTCATCTCGGCGACCCTCACCGCTGAGGCGGCCCTCGAGATCTCCGACCGTGTCGACGCCCTGGCCCGGACCGCGTCCAAGGACGACCCGAGGACCATCGGGCAACTCCGCGCCGCCGGGCTGTTGGCGCTCAGCCGGGGGTGGACCTGCCTTCCCGACCCCGACGGCCAACATCCCACCGACCCGGACGCCCTCGCCGCCGTCCGGCGGGTCATCATCACCGCATACGACGACGGCACCCCGGACAACCGCGGCGTCACCCTGTCCGGGTACGGACCCGTCACCGGCCACACCGCCGGCCAACTCGCGCAGAGCGCCCACCGCAGGGTCGAGTCGCTCGCGGATCTGGCCGACCCCGGGACGGACGCCGCCCGCCGCTACAGGCCGTCGGACGCCCTCGCGCGCTTCTGTCGCGGCCGCGACGGTGCCTGCGTATTCCCCGGCTGCCAGACCGCCGCCGAGAAGTCGGACCTCGACCACATCATCCCGTTCGACCACTCCGGTGCAGGCAGTGGCGGTCTCACCACCTCCGACGACCTGGGGATCCTGTGCCGCTGCCACCACCGCCTCAAGACCGACGGGATCTGGGCCTACTACCGCGACGCCGACGGTTCCTACGTCTGGATGCACGGTCCGAACCACCCGGACCCCGACCCGGGAACCCGCATCGTGAGTGAGCCCACCGGACCGTTGGCGGAGTTCGCCGCGCCACGGCACCCCGAGACCACCCGGCGTCAGCGAGCTGCCGCGGAGGCGGGCCGCACGGGAGACGGCACACCCGCGACGCGGCGGAGGCCTCACCTGCGGGACCGCCGCGCGGCCGAACGCCGCCGACTCCGCGCAACGGCACAGGCGGAGCGGCAACGCTCACGCCGAGAACCCGATCACTCACGATCCGCCCCGGTTGACGATGTTCCGCCGCCCTTCTGAGAGGGCGACGGCGTCAGTACCTCGGCCGGGTGGGATACGGCCCGTCGCCGGGACCGTGCGGGCCGATGGTGTGGACCTCGCGGAACTCGAAGTCGACGAAGTCGGAGGCCAGGCGAGGCCAGTTCTCCCGGGTGATCGAGGTGGTGACCGCTCCCGCGATCCGGCTGATCCCGCCGTAGATCCCGGAGAGCTGGTTACCGGTGACGCCCATCGAGGTTCGCGCACCACTGGAGAAATGGTGGAGCCGCGTGATCCACGGCGCGGTCCCCGGGCGACGCTCGGTGAACTCGAAACCCGGCCCGAGGTATGGATTGCGGCCGGCCGGATGGTCGGAGGCGTAGTGGTGGACGTCCTCCCACAGAGCGATGTCGTCAACGAACTCGGCCAGCTCGGGGCGCCGCCGCAGATCGACCTCGTACCCGGTCGCGGCGATCACGATGTCCGCGCGGACGCGCCCGGCCGGGGTGTCGATCTCGAGTTCGCTCCCGCCCGCCCCGTCGTCGACCACCTCCACACCGTCCCAGCCACACCCGGTGTGGAGGGTGAAGTCGGGGTGGGCGAAACACCGCCACACGGTGTGCTGGGTGGGCGGCTGGGGCAGTCCCCCGCTGAACAGGGTGAAGTCCCACTTGGCGCGGTCGTCCAGGTCGAAGAAGCGCTCCTGCATGCCGGGGAACTCCATCCAGCGCAGGGGGTTGGAGTCCGGGACGGTCCGGCGGCGCAGGAACACGTCCGCCCGCGCGGCTCCGTGGTCCAGGGCCGTGGCGGCGTTGTCGAACCCCGACGCACCGCCACCGAGCACCGCCACCCGCAGTCCGCGCAGGGCCTCGAAGTCGATCGCGTCCTCGGTGTGGAACCACCGCTCGCGCGGCAACGACCGGATCATCGCGGGCACACGCTGGCCGCCGCCGCCGGCCAGTCCGAGGGCGAAGACGATCCGCCGCGCGGTGATCGTCGAACCACCGGCGCCGCCACCGGTGCCGCGGCCCGCGCCGCCGCCCGCATCGGTGCCCGCGTCCGCACTCGCGGCGGGATTGACGTCCGCCAGCGCGACGGTGAAGGGCCCGTCGGGGGTCATCGGCCGGTGCACCGCGGTGACCCGCGTGTGGTGGCGGACGGACACGCCGGTGGTCTCGCGGTACCAGCGCAGGTAGTCGTTCCAGTCGAGCCGCGGCACGAGATCGATCTCCGCCCACGCCTCCTCGCCGTACAGTGCCTCGAACCAGCGGCGGACGTGCAGCGACGGGACGTCGAACTCGATGCCGCGCATGTGCTTGGGGCTTCGCAACGTGTGCATCCGCGCGTACCGGTCCCAGCAGCCGACGCGGTCCTCGGGGCCGTCGTCCACCACCAGCACCCGGTCGATCCGCTGGCGCGACAGGGCGAAGGCCGTACCGAGCCCGGCCTGCCCTCCCCCGATGACGAGGACGTCGAGGTCGGCCGGCTCGGGCCCCTCCCCGGAGTGCGTACGGGGGATCCAGTCACGCGCGTGACCGGTGGCGGCGATGTCCTCGCGCACCCGGGTGGCCAGTGCGTCGAGACGGGCATCGGCGTCCGGCAGGCGACGGACGGGCTGCTGCGTGGGAGCGGGGAGGAGGGAGGTCACGGACGTCTCCTGGGGTACTCGGGCCCGGATCGCTCACGGGCCTGCCCGGGTCCTGTGCCCGGGCGGACACCGCGCCGCTGCCTGACTGATGACTCGGTCGCCGGGGCGTCGGGCGCCCGTCGACCGGATCGGCTGGGCCGACCGCACCGTCGCGGTGTCACACCCGAGTGTTCCACCACCGCTTTTCCGCTGTGTTACGTCGAGATGAGGCCGGTGTGGCGGCTGTTGCCGGCCCGGTCACGAGTCGTGCGACGTCCCCCGCCCGGCGCCGGCCGCCGCCTCGAGAACCCTGGCTGCCTCGCGGACCGCCGCGGTGTTGGCCTTGCCGTGACGGGACCCGGCGAGCTTGGCGGCGATGTGCTCGCGGACGGTGATCGGCTCGTACGCGTCGCCGGCGGGGCCTTCGAAGCCGGGCAGCGTCGCGACGACGGCGTCGACGTTCCCGTCGTGGAAGAAGGCCGCCGAGCGGCGGCGCACGATGGTGCCGTCGACGATCGGCGGAGCGACGCGGTGCAGGGTCGACATCCACCGGTCGTTGGTCAGTCGCGCGGTGAGGTCCCCGAGGTTGACCAGCAGGCCGCCCTCCACGGGCTGCACGTCGTGCCAGACCCCGTCCGAGCCGAGGACCTGCAGTCCCGCGACGCGGTCGGCCCACAGGACGGTGACCAGGCCGAAGTCGGTGTGTTCGCCCATCCCGCGCAGTTCTCCGTCCAGGGTGACGGGCCCCTCGTCGAGGGCGTAGTTGACCATCCGGAGCACGTCGATCGAGTGGTCGGTGAGGCCCGCGAACAGGTCGGGCGACTGCCCCAGGGCGTCGGCGAAGATGCGGGTCAGGGTGCGTGCCACGCGGGAGGCCTCGGCGAAGTAGGCCTCGACGCGGGCGCGGAAGTGCGCCACCGCGGGCCAGACGTTGAGGCCGTAGTCGGCCTCGGACAGGTCCAGCCCGGTGAACGACCGGGCCTCCACGCCCACGTTGAACGCCTCGAAGAAGTCGTTCATCCTGTCCGCCGGTTCGACCCCCAGGCTCAGGCTCAGAGCCTCGCTCTTCGGCGGGCTGTACCCGCGGTTGGCGCCGGGGACCCGGTAGGAGCCCTTGGCCTCGGGCGGCAGGGCGAAGAAGTCGTCCATCGCGGTCGCGAGGCCGTCGGACACCGCGGGCGCGATGCCGTGGCCGACGATCTGGATGAACCCGACCGTCGAGCACGCCTCGTCGATCTCGCGGGCGACGCGGGCCCGATTCGCGGCGGCGGCGGTGGTGTCAGTGGCGGTGCTGCCGACGGCGGTCACGTACGGCGAGATGTCGACCGTGGGGACGTGGAACGGGCGGACAGGCCGGGGTGCGGACAGGGTCATGAGACCTCCTTGGTCAGGATGACGGGGTGCCCCGCTCGGGCCGTGCAGGGCGGGGCCGGGTGGATCGGTCGGCTCAGGTCCGCCAGCGGGGACCCGGTGCCCCCACGGCGGTGGGCGACGAGCTCGGCGGCGATCGACAGGGCGGTCTCGGCGGCGGTGCCCGCCCCGAGGTCGAGACCGATCGGCGAGCGCAGGCGGGCGAGGTGGGGCTCGGGCACACCGAGGGCCCGCAGTTCGGCCACGCGATCGCGATGGGTCCGCCTGCTCCCCATCGCCCCGACGTACCCCGCGGGCGACCGCAGGGCCTCGACCAGCAGCGGGACGTCGAATCGCGGGTCGTGGGTGAGGACGCAGATCGCGTCGCCGGGGCCGACCCCGGTCGCCGCGAGAAACCGGTGGGGCCAGCAGCGCACCACCTCGGCGGCGGCCGGGAACCTGTCGGCGGCGGCGAACACCGGCCGGGCATCGCACACCGTCACCCGGTACCCGAGCGCCGCACCCAACGGCACCAGCGCCTCGGCGAACGCACTGGCCCCGAACACCAGCAGCCGCGGCGGATCGAACCGGTGCACGGCGACGCGACCCGGCCGCCCCGCGACCTCGGCGGGCACCACGGTCACGGCCCCGTCCGCGGACCCCGCCCCGGCTGTCGCCATCGGCCCGCGCGCCCACGGCGGCACCCCGTCGTCGTCACCGTTACCGGCACCGCCACCATCACCGCCCCCATCACCGCCCCCGGCGAGCCCACGGACCGCCCACTCCCCGGCGCGGGGGCCGTCGAGGACGGTCGCCGCCACGGCAGGGCGCCCCTGCGCCACCAGGCGCGCGAGCCGGTCGACGGGGTGTGGTCCGCGCGGGAGGGGTTCGACGAACACCTCCAGGCTCCCCCCGCAGGTGGGGCCCGCGCCGAGGGGGTCGTCGCCCTCGGGGCCGAACACCGCGGAGGCGGGGCGTCCGTCGTCGAGGGCCTGCCCGCACATCGTGAACACGGCCCCGTCGACGCAGCCCCCGGACACCCCGCCCGCCATCGCGCCGGTGGCGGACACGGCCATCGCGGTGCCCGGGGCGAGCGGCGACGATCCCCGGGTGGCCACGACGCGGGCCAGCGCGCACGGCACGCCCTCGGCCCGCCAGCCGCTCAGGATCTCCAGGACGCTCTCCATGCGCTCATCGTGGCGTCGCCCGGTTGCCGCGATGTTTCGCCCGGGGGCGCGGCCTGTAACGCGTCCCGGTTCGTCTCAGCCGCGCGGGATCCTGTCCGCCATCACCGCGAGCGCCTCCGAGGTGAGCCGGCCGTGGACCCGCAGGCGCGCGATGCCGCCGTCGGGGAAGACGTCGAGGCGGACGAACCGCACCGGGTCCTCGCCCGCGTCGGCGGCCGGGGTGAGGAACCGGTGGCGGGTGTCCGGCTGCAGCGGCGTCCGGGGCACCAGGTCCACCCAGGCCTCCGGGCGGTCCAGGTCCTCTGCCCTGCGCACCCCTCGCAGGGACGCCGCGCCGGGCGCGTTGCCCAGGTAGTAGGAGGTGTCGATCTCCACGTGGTCCACGTGCCCGGGCCCGGCGAGGGCCAGTGTGACGTGGTCGTTGCCGTCGTCGCGGCGGCGCGCGTTCTCCCAACCCTCCCCCATGTGCCGCGAGCGGCCGGGGGCGATGATGTTGGCCGGTGACGAGTAGAACAGGTCCGAGCAGTCCACCACGCGACCGCCGTTCTCGGCCGCCGCGAGGTCCACGGTGCCGGCGAGGAACCGGGGGTCGGGGGTCGGGTCGCCGTGCACGCGGAGCCGGGCGACGCCGCCGTCGGGGATCATCCGCAGGCGCACGTGCGTCACGGGGACCCCGTCGGTGACCTCGTAGAGGTTGCGGGTGTCGCCCTGCGCGGCCGACGGCCGGACCAGCGGCCGCCACGGCGCCTCGGCGAGCCGCTCGGGGCCCGGGTGGCCGTCGACCCACGCGCCGTCCACCGCGACCCGCGGCGGGTAGTTCCCGCGGAAGAAGGCGGTGTCCACCACGACGCCGCGGACCACGCCGGGGACCCCGAGCCGGATCACCGCGGTGTCCTCCCCCGGCGTGCGCCGGCGGCGGGTCTCCCAGCCGTCGTAGACCTTGCCCTTGTGCCCGAACAGGGCCGGGTCGAACACGGGCTCGCCCGGCAGGATCAGGTTCTCCTTCTCGGCGAAGAACTCGTCGTCCGCGTGGACCACGGCGCCGGCGAGGGCGCGGGAGGCCAGGTCCGGCAGCGCGAGGAAGGCGGCGGGGGCGGGGGCGGGGGATGCGGTCATGTGGGCTGCTCCGTTCGGGTGGGCGCGGCGGGGGCGCCCGGGCGGGACACGATCCGGCCGGCGGCGGGACCGCCCGGATCCACGCGGCGGCCGGCCAGGTAGACCTCGCGGACGACGCCGGCCAGGGCCCGTTCGGCGTAGGCGGTGACGGGGTTCTTGTGCTGGAGCCGCTCGGGCAGCACGACGAACGCGTCGTCGGGGGCCAGGACCACCAGGTCCGCGCGGGCGCCGGGCCGGATCGCGCCCCGGTCGGACAGGCCGACGAACGCGGCGGGTCCGCCGGCCATCCACCGCACGACGTCGACCAGGCCCAGCCCCCGCCGCCGGGCCTCGGACCACACGATCGGCAGCCCCAGCTGGACCGAGGCGATCCCGCCCCACGCCTGCCCGAAGTCACCGGTGTCGAACCGCTTGAGCTCGGGCAGGCAGGGCGAGTGATCGGAGACCACCAGGTCGATCGTGCCGTCGCGCAGTCCCTCCCACAGGGCCTCGCGGTTTCCGGCCTCGCGGATCGGCGGGCAGCACTTGTAGTGGGTGGCGCCGGGCTGGATCTCCTCGGCGAACAGCGAGAGGTAGTGCGGGCACGTCTCCACCGTCAGGGGCAGGCCCTCGGCCTTGGCGTCGCGGATGAGCGGCAGCGCCGCCGCGGCGGACAGGTGCAGGATGTGCGCGCGGCACCCGGTCCGGCGGACGCCGTCGATGACCTGCGCGACCGCCCTCACCTCGGCGTCGACGGGCCGCGAGGCGAGGAACCCGTCGTAGGCCTGCCCGTCCGGCGGGGTCTGCGCGTCGATGGTGCCGGCGTCCTCGGCGTGCACGATGAGCAGCCCGCCGAACGCGGCGATCTCGGCCATCGCCGCCTCCATCTGCGCGCGGTCCAGGGGCGGGAACTCGTCGATGCCCGAGTGCAGCAGGAAGCACTTGAACCCGAACACGCCGCGGTCCCAGAGCTCGCGCAACCGGCCGAGGTTCTCCGGCACGGCGCCGCCCCAGAATCCGGCGTCGACGTGCAGTTTCCCGGGGGTGGTGGCGAGTTTGGCGTCGAGGGCGGCGGGGCTGGTGGTGACGGGGCTGGAGTTGAGCGGCATGTCGACCAGGGTGGTGACGCCGCCGCACGCCGCGGCGCGGGTGGCGCTGGTGAAGCCCTCCCAGTCGGTACGGCCGGGCTCGTTGACGTGCACGTGGGTGTCGACCAGGCCGGGCAGGAGGACCACGTCGTCCGCGAGGGTGACGGTCCGCGCGCAGGCGGGGGCGCGGCCGAGTGCGCCCGGGTCGGTGTCGACGGTGGTGATGGTGCCGTCGGCGACGACGACGAGGGCGGCCTGCTCCGCGCCGTCGACGATCGCTCGGGGCGCCCGGATCACGAGGTCGGGGTGGGTCATCTGCTCTCCTGGGGTCGGGTGCCCGGTCGGGTCAGGGTGGCCAGGTCGGCGCGGCCGAGGCCGGCGCGGGTGGTGAGCTCGTCGGCGGTCACGGCGCCGCAGTCGAGGGCGCGCAGGCAGAACGCGGCCAGGGCGCGGGCGGTGGCGGGTTCGTCGAGGTAGCCGGCGTCGGGGCCGGTGCCGAGGTAGGCGGCGAGCCGGGCGCACGCGTCCGGCACCGACCGGCGGTAGAAGGCGTAGGTCGCCACGTAGCGGGAGACGAGCTGGGCGGGGTGCAGGTCCCACCCCTGGTAGAAGCCGCGGCGCAGGGAGCGGTCGACGAGCGTGGCGTGCAACCGCCAGGCGTCGTGGACCGCGTCGGCCTCGCCGACGGGCAGCCGGTTGGTCGACCCGTCCGACAGTGCGACGCCGGTGCCGGCGGCGGCGACCTGCATGACGGCCTTGGCGTGGTCGGCGGCCGGGTGGTCCATGGCCTGGTGTTCGGCGGCGATGCCGAGGGAGGCCGAGTAGTCGTAGGTGCCGTAGTGCAGCCCGACGCAGCGGCCGTCGGCGGCGTGGACGAGCCGCGCGACCAGCGCCGTGCCGTCGGGGCCGCAGATGGACTGGGGGGTCTCGATCTGGATCTCGAACCGCAGCGTGCCCGCGGCCAGACCGTGGGCGGACTCGAGGTCGCGGCACAGCGCGGCCATCACGCGCACCTGCTCGACGGCGGTGACCTTGGGCAGGGTGGGCCGGAACCCGGCCAGCAGGAGGTCGCGGTGCGGCGCGGCGGCCAGTGCCGCGACGACGCGGGCGACGGTGGCGATGCCGCGGCGCCGCGTGGCCGGGTCGAGCGAGCCGAAGCGCACTCCCCAGAACGGCGGGAGGGCCGCGGTCGCCGGCCCGTCCCGTCGCCCGGTGACCAGGTCGGCCAGCACCCGGTCGACGTGGGCGTCCTCGTCCCGGTCGCGCATGTCCGCCGGCACTCCGCGCTGGGTGAAGCCGTCCTCGAAGTCGATGCGCAGGTCCTCGATCGGCTCGGAGGCGAGTTTGGCCCGCACCAGGGCGTGCAGGTCCCGGGCCTGCGCCGGATCCTGCGCACCGCCGCTGACCAGGGCCGCCCTGAACACCCTCTGCAGGGCACCGGGGTCGGGCAGGTGCTCGTCGAACGCGGCGAGGGCGGCCGCGCCCGTCTCGGCCACGACGTCCGCGCCGACCCGGTCGGCGGGCAGGTACAGGGTGTGCACCGGCTGACGGGTGGGTGGCGGGTCGGGGAATCGCCGGGCCGCCAGGGCGTCGACGGCCGCCAAGGCCACGTCGGCGCGGGTGTACAGGCGGGTGAGCGAGGGCATGGGATCTCCTGGAGGGCCGGGGGTGCGCTCCATGTGTATCCACGCCGGGTTTAGCGGCGGTCACCCGCTCATGTCGCCCGTGTTACGCCGCGCTCAGTCGTGTCGCGCCCCCATGAGGTGCAGGATCCGGTGCACGGTCTCGTCGACGAGGGTGTAGCGCACGATCCGGCCGTCGGCCTCGTCGCGGCCGGCGGACACCCAGCCCTGGTCGCGGAGGATCCGCAGCGCCTGGGAGGCCGCGTTGCGGGTGATCCCCACCGCCTCGGCCAGGTCGGTGACCGTGGCGACGCCCGGGCCCGCGTGGTGCATGTGCGCGAGGAGCCCGAGGCGGGTGGGGTCGGCGAGCAGGTCGAACCGCGCGGCCCAGTCGTCGACGTCCATCGTTCCTCCGTAACAGCGGCGACACATTCCGCCTCTACGCTCACCGCAGTATGTGTCCGGCCGGACACGTATCCCCCGCAGGCAGGAGCTGCTCGTGAGACCGTTCTACGCTGCCGCCGGTGCCGGTGTCGCACTGGCCGTGCTGGCGTCGGGCTGTGCGATGCCCGCGGCCGGCGGCAGCGGCGGCGGCGTGAGCGGCGGCCCGGGCGGCGGCGGCCGCGTCGTCCTGGCGGACTCCGCGCCGCTGGGCGAGTTCAACCCGATCGCCGGCTACGGCTCCACCGGGGTCTCCCCGATCTACGAGGGCCTGCTGCGCCCGGACGCCGCGGACGACGAGCGCCTCCCCGACCTGGTGCCGTCGCTGGCGGCGGCCGAGCCCGAGGTCAGCGCGGACGGGCTCACCTGGACGGTCCGCCTGCGCGAGGGGGTGCGGTTCCACGACGGCACCGCCCTGGACGCCGAGGACGTCGCCGCGACCTACCGCGCGATCGTCGACCCCGCCTCGGGCTCGCCCATCGCCTCGGACTACACCTCCATCGCGGGGGTCGAGACCCCGGACCCGCTCACCGTCCGGTTCCGGCTCGACGCCCCCGACCCCGGCATGCCCGCCCGGCTGCTGCTGGGCATCGCCCCCTCCGAGCGGTTGACGCCCGGCCCGGTCGCGGAGTCACCGCTCAACACCGACCCCGTCGGCACCGGGCCCTACCGCCTCGAGAGCCTGTCCCCCGGCGAGGCCGTCCTGCGCGGCAATCCCGATCACCGCGACGGCGCGCCCGCGGTCGACACCCTGGTCCTGCGGTCCGTGCCGGACGAGAACGCGCGCGCCCAGCTGCTGCTCACCGGCGAGGTCGACGGGACGGTCCTGCCGCCGACGCTGGCCTCCGGGCTCGCCGGGCGCGACGGCGTGGAGCTGGTGTCGGTGAACTCGGCAGACTGGCGGGCCGTCGCCCTGCCCATGGCGCACCCGTTCACCGGCGACCCGGCGGTGCGCCGCGCGCTCGCGACGGCCGTCGACCGCCACTCGCTGGTCGAGCACGTCCTCGCCGGCTACGGCCGGCCCGCCACGTCGCCGATCACCGGGGCCTACCCCGAGTACGAGCCGACCCCCGAGGTCGCGATGGACTCGGCCGCCCGGCGGGCCGAGGCCCGCGCGATGCTCGCCGCCGCCGGGTGGCGGGCCGGACCGGACGGGGTCCTCACCCGCGCCGCGGGCAACACCGGCGCCGCGAGTGAGATCGGCGCCGCCCCCGCCCGCGCCGAGTTCGTCCTCGCCTACCCCGCCGCCGACTCCCTGCGCCGCGAGCTCGCCTCGGCGGTCGCCGACCAGCTGCGCGGGCTGGGCGTGGCCGTCGAGCTGTGGGGCGCGACGTGGGACGAGATCGAGGCGCGACGCTCCGAGGTCGCGATCCTGCTCGGCGGCGGCGACAACCCCTACACCGTCGACACCCAGGCCCACCGCGCACTGCACTCGCCGACCCGCACCTCCGGCCCGCTGGACAACCCCGGTGGCTACGCGAACCCGGACCTCGACCGCGCCCTCGACGCCGCCCGCCGCGCCACCGATCCCGCCGGACGCACGGCCCTCTACCGCCGCGCCCAGCAGGCCTACCACCACGACCCCGGCCACCTGTTCCTCGTCACGCTCGAGCACACCTACCTCGTCCGCGACACCGGCCACACCGGCCCCGCGCCGATCCTCGAACCGCACGTCCACGGCGCGACCTGGGGCCCGTGGTGGGCGATCGCCCGCTGGACGGCCCGCCCGTGATCCGCCGCCTGCGCGAGCGCCGCGCCGACCTCACCCGCCTCACCGCCCGCCGCGCCCTGGCGGCGCCGGTGGTGGTGCTCGCGGTGACGCTCGCCGCGTTCGCCCTGGCCGGCGCGTCCCCGCTCAACCCGCTGGCCGCCCACTTCGGCTCCGGCTACGAGCGGATGACCGACGCCGACCGCTCCGCCGCCGCCACCGCCCTGGGCACCGATCTGCCCTGGTGGCAGGCCTGGGGCCGGTGGATCGCGGGACTCGCGACCGGCGACGGCGGCTACTCCCCCGTCTACCGCCAACCGGTCGTGGAGGTGCTCACCGAGCGGATTCCGTGGACCGTGGGGCTGTCCGCGGCGGGGCTCGGGATCGCCCTCGTCGTCGTCGCCCTATCCGGCCTCGTCGCGGCGTGGCGCCCCCACGGGGCGGTGGACCGCGCCCTGGCCGGGGCCGCGGTGGCGCTGAGCGCGGTGCCGACGTTCGCGCTGGCGCTCGGCTCGGTCGCGGTGGTCGCGGTGGCGCTGAGGTGGCTGCCCGTCGCCGGCGCCGCCCCGCCCGGCGAGGCCGCCACCGTCGGCGGGGTCGTGCGGTACGGCCTGCTGCCGGCGTGCGCGCTGGCCGCCGGGCAGGTGCCGTGGCTGCTGCTCGCGTTCCGGCGGGCGGTCCACGAGGCCGCCGACTCCGCTCCGGTCGCCGAGGCGCGCGCGCGGGGGCTGAGCGAGTGGACCGTCCTGACCGGGCACGTCGCGCCCGTGGCGTGGGCGCCGCTCGTCGCCCTGGTCGGGGCGCGGGTGCCAGAGGTGATGGTCGGCTCGCTCGTCGTGGAGACGGTGTTCGCGTGGCCCGGGATCGCCGCGGCGACGGTCGACGCCGCTCTCGCCGCGGACTTCGCGCTGCTCGCCGCGGTGAGCGTCACCGCGTCGCTCACCGTGCTCGCCGGCACGTGGCTCGCCGACTGCCTGCTGCTGCTCGCCGACCCGAGGGTGACGATCGATGCGTGAGGCCCTCACCGCGCGGCGGGTGGCCGGCGCGACAATGCTCGCGCTGCTCGTGGCGTTCGCGCTGGCCTGGCCGGCGCTCGCACCCGCCGGGTGGGCCGCCTCCGACTACCTCGCCGCCGACCTGCCGCCCTCGCCCGCGCACCCCATGGGCACCGACGCCCTCGGCCACGACCTGACCGTGCTCGTGGCGCGCGCCCTGCGCGTCTCGCTGGCGGTGGCCGCCGGGGCGGCGGTGCTCGCCGGACTCGTCGGTGTGGTCGTGGGCGCGGCGGCCGCGGTGGGCGGGCGGAGCGTCGACGCCGCGCTAATGCGGGTCACCGACGCCGTCGCCGCCGTGCCGCACCTGCTGGCGACGATCGTGGTGGTGGCGCTGTTCCGCGGGTCGCTCGCCGCGATCGTGCTGGCCCTGGCCCTCACCCACTGGCCGGGCGTGGCGCGCGTCGTGCGGGCGGAGGCGCAGAAGGTCATGGCGACGGGGTATGTGGCGGCCTCGCGCGCGGCGGGCGCGTCCCCGGCGCAGCTCGCGCGGTGGCACGTGGTGCCGGCGGTCGCGGGGCAGGCCGGGCTCGCCGTGGTGCTCATGGTCCCGCACGCCGTGTGGCACGAGTCGACCCTGTCGTTCCTCGGCATCGGCCTGTCCCCCGAGCGGGCGAGCCTGGGCACGCTCGTCGCCCTGTCGCAGTCCGGGTTGCTGGTCGGACGGTGGTGGCCGCTGGTGTTCCCCACCGCCGCGCTCGTCGCCGTCACCGTCGGCGTGGCCCTGCTCGGGCCCGGCAGGGCGGGGCGCGGCCGGCGCCCGGGGCACGGTGGCGGCGGCCGTGCGGTGCCTGTTCCCCCTGACGACGACGAGGTGCGCACCACCCGCGCGGCGCTCCGGGTGGTCGATCTCGTGGTGACGCACCCGGGCGGCGGCCCGGGAGGTGAGGTGACACCCCGCGACGGGAGCGCCGCCCGGTCCGGGCCGTCGGTCGACCGGGTGTCCCTGCAGGTCGCGGCCGGTCAGGTCGTGGCGCTGGTCGGGCCGTCCGGTGCTGGCAAGTCGAGCCTGCTGGACGCGTGCGCCGGGCTCGGCGCGCCGGGTGCGGTCGTCACCGGGCGGGTCGAGGTCGGTGGGCGCGGGGCGGTCGGCGGGCGCGGGGCGGTCGGGCACGTCCCCCAGACCGCCGCCGACGCCTTCACCCCGACCCGGCACATCCGGGGACAGCTGGAGGAGTCGATCGCGGTCGCGGCAGCCCGCGGGTGCGCGAACGGCACCGGCAGCGTCCCCGCCGACATGGCCGACGTGGCCGCGCTGTGCCGACAGGTGGGCGTCGATCCCGCGCTCGCCGACCGCTACCCTCACCAGCTCTCCGGCGGCCAGCTGCGGCGGATGGCCATCGCGGTCGCGCTGGGCACCGGGCCGTCGGTGCTGCTCGCCGACGAACCCACCGCCGGGTTGGACCCCGACCTCGCGCTCGCCGTCTTGAGGCAGCTGCGGCACCTGGCCGACCAGACCGGTGTCGCAATGCTGCTCGCAACGCATGACCTGGTGGCGCTCGAGGCCAGCAGCGCTGCTGATGACGTCGTATCGATGCAGGTAGGCCGCTTGTGCCCTGCGGACCCCCAGCAGGGCAGCCGCGCACTCGCGGATCCCGCCGCACGCGACGCGGAGCTGGTGACACCGTGACCCTCGCCGCCGACGGCGCCGCGTACCGCCACCCCGGCTCCGACACGGACGCGTTGCCCCCGACCGACCTCACCGTCGCCGCGGGCACGATCACCGCGCTCGTCGGTCCCTCGGGTAGCGGCAAGACCACCCTCGCGCGGCTCCTCGCCGGGCTCCTCGCGCCCACCTCCGGGTCGGTGATCGTGACCGAGGACGGCGTGGCGAGCGAGGTCCGACCCCGGCGAGGCCGCCTGCCGGGGCACACCGCGCTGCTCGACCAGGACCCCGCTGGCGCGGCGGACCCGCGTCTCACGCTGCGGAGGATGATCGCCCTGCCCGGGCGCCTGCGTCGCATCGACGTGGACGTCGACGCCCTCGCCCGCGAGGTCGGCCTCGACGCCTGGGTGCTCGACCGCCGGCCGGGGCAGGTCTCCGGCGGGCAGCTCCAGCGGGCGTGCCTCGCCCGGGCGCTGGCGCAGCGGCCGCGCTACCTCCTCGCCGACGAGGTGACCGCCCACCTGGATCCCGAGAGCGCCGCGCACATCCTGCGGGTGCTGCGCGCACGTGCCGACCGGGGGCTCGGCGTCCTGGCGATCACCCACGACCACGACACGGCCACCGCGTGGGCCGACACCGTGGTCGCCCTGGGCCCCCGGGGTGACACCGGTCGCGGGGGGTTGCTGCATAGTTGACCTCCCCCACCTCGAGGAAGACGACCCCATGACCCTCTCCCGTCGGCCCCGGCGCGCCCTCCCCTCCGCGGTCGCCACCCTGGCCGCTGCTCTCGCGGTCACCGCGATCTCCGCGCCTCTCGCCGGGGCCGCCACCGGTTCCGGTTCGCTCGGCGGCTCGTCCGGCCCCGCCGCGCCGGCGACGCCCCTCACGCCCCCTGCCCCCGTGGCCCCCGTCGAGGTGCTGACCGACCTCACCGTGAGCGCCGACCTGACCTGCGGGATCCGCTCGGCGGCCGACGGGCTGAGCCTGTTCGCCACCCCCGAGGCCTGCGCCACGCTCGTGCTCGTCGACGATCGCCTGTTCGGCCCCGCGGACATCGGGTTCGAGGCGTACGAGCCCCTCCTCCAGACCGAGTCGGGCGCCGGCACCGCCGCGGACCCGCGGGTCATCCGCACCGTCGTCGGCGTGGGTGCCGCCGACACCGGCCTGACGCTGACGCAGGTGGATCGCGTCGTCGACGGCACCGTCGGGTACTGGACCGACATCACCGTGGACAACGCCTCCGGCGAGGACCGCGGCGTGAAGGTCTACCGCGCCGTCGACTGCTTCCCGGAGGGCACCGACGGTACCGGTGCGCTCTATGGCCGGTCCGTCGCCTGCGTCGACGCGGCCGGGCGCCGGATCGCGTTCACCAACCTCACCGGCGGCGCGTCACGGCAGGCGGGGTTCTACAACGACATCTGGGCCGCGCCGATCATCGGGATCGACTTCGACGACACCGCCGGCGGCGACGTGCTGGACAACGGGATGGGACTCAACTGGTCGGTCACCGTCCCGGCCGGGCGGTCGGTCGAGCTCCGGTCGCGGTTCGAGCTCGACCAGCTGCCCTGACCGCCGGGGGCTGGGCTGACCGCCGAGGTCAGTTCAACCCGGCGTAGGAGTGCAGGCCCGAGACCACGATATTGATGAAGAACAGGTTGAACACCAGCACCGCGAAGCCCGCGATGTTGATCCACGCCGCCTTCTTGGGGCCCCAGCCCGACGTCGCGCGGGCGTGGAGGTAGCCGGCGTAGAGCACCCACGAGATGAACGAGACGGTCTCCTTGGGGTCCCATCCCCAGAACCGGCCCCACGCGCTCTCCGCCCACACGGCGCCGAGCAGGATGCCCACGCCGAAGACCGGGAAGCCGATGACCGTGGCGCGGTACGCCAACCGGTCGAGGGTCTCGGCGGCGGGCAGCGGACGCGCCAGGCGCGCACCCCAGCCGGACTCCTGCCCCTGCGGCTGCCACACGCGGATGAGGTACATGATCGACACGACGCCCGGGATGAGCAGGATGCCCGAGCCCAGCGAGATGATCGTGACGTGGATCGGCAGCCAGTACGACCGCAGCGCCGGAACCACCGGGGCGGCCTCGGAGTACAGGTGCGTCCCGCCGAAGAACAGCAGGACCAGCACCGGCACCAGCATGAACGGCCACGCCGTCTGCAGTGCGGGCTTGCGCAGGAACACCAGCCCGGCCCCCACCGCGAGCAGCGTGGTGCCGAGGATGAACTCGTACATGTTGCCGAACGGGAACCGGCCCGTCGCCAGGCCGCGGGTGATCATCGACCCGGCGTGGAACAGGAACGCCACCACGATGAACAGCTGCGCGATCCGCGCCCACCGCACGTTGCCCTCGGAGGCGCGGTTCTCGTCACCGGTGTCGGTGAGCGACGTGGACTCCGTCAGCCCGACGGGCGTTCCGTCGGCCGCCCCGCGCCCGGCGGCGACGAGCTGCTGGTGCGCGACCTTGGGGACACGGAACCCGGCGTAGTAGATCAGCGACGCGATCAACGCCAGGGCGTAGATGCCGAACGCCGTCCGGAACGCGAGGTCCGAATACGTCGAGAGGGTCTCGTCGACGGGCAGTCCCTGCGCGAGGGTCCAAGTGATCACCGGGTGTCGTCCTTCCGCACGTCGTCGCCGGCGGTGCCGCGACTGGTTGAAGTGTGGCCCTTGTCAGCGTCACCCGGCAACACGGGTGTGACGGCCGCCGCCGCGACGAGCCGGTCGCGGAGCTCGTCGAACTCGGTGCCCCAGCCCGAGCGGTCCGTCTTGGCGAGGCCTCCCAGGTCGACGCGGGTGACCCCGTCGTCGTCGACCCCCACCCTCGCCCAGATGCGCCGGCGCCGCACCATCAGGCTCAACACCAGGCCGCCCATCATCACCGCGGCGGACACGCCCACCCAGATCTGCGTGGGGTCCTCGGAGACCTGGATGTTGATGAACTCCTCGGCGCCGTCGAAGCGGACCTCGGTGCCGTCGGCGAGCGTCGTGGACTCGCCGGGCTTGAGGTTGACGCGCGCCTCGCGGTTGAGGACGCCGTTCTCGATGAGGTCCGGGTCGAGGGAGAAGATCGACTGCGGGCGGCCCGTGTCCAGGCCAGCGTCGCCGCGGTAGACGTCGATCGCCACCGCCGGGTCGTCCATCCGCGGGAACCGCGAACTCAGCAGGGTGCCGTCGAACTGCGCGGTCGGCGCGAAGAGGCCCTGGATGGCGATCTGCTGCGTGCGCCGCTCGAACAGGTCGGGGTACAGGCCGGCCGGCGGGTCGAAGCGCATGATGCCCGAGGAGAGGAACGTCTGCAGCTCGGTCGGTTGCCAGTGCTGCGTGTCGGTCCGCGTCTCGCCGTTCGGGAAGGTCACCGTGAACGTCGGCGCGTACCCGTGGCCCTGGAGGTAGACGCGGGTCGAGCCGATGCGCAGGGGGTGGTTGACGCGCATCTCGTACGGCTCCCACGTGGCCGGGTCGGTGGTGGTGACCTCTTCGCTGTAGCGCACGTTGGAGGTGAACATCTCGGCCTGGCCGTTGGGCAGGTAGTCGGCGCGGAAGTCCTCGATCTTGATGCAGAACTGTTCGAGGTCGGTGCCGTCGACGAGCAGGCCGGCGCGGAACGAGTCGTACGCGCTGGGGGTGGTGTTGCAGAACGCCGGCGACTCGGCGTTCGCGACGATCACGCGCATGCCCTCGGCGTACACGAACTTGCCGGCCGCGAACATGATGAGCAGCGCCAGCAGGCCGAAGTGGAAGACGATGTTGCCGACCTCGCGGGAGTACCCGCGCTCGGAGGACAGTTCGATGGTGCCGGGGACGCGGCCGTCGCCGTCGTTGCGGCGGACCCGGCCCTTGAGCTCGCGGCGGACCTGCTCGGCGGCCTGCTCGGGGGTGGCCGTGGTGCGGTACGCGGCGTGGTGCGGCAGGCGCGACAGGTTGCGCGGCGTGAGCGGCGGCGGGGTGCGCAGCTGCTTGACCAGGTCGATCGAGCGGGGGGTGAGGCAGCCGACGAGCGAGATGAACAGCAGCACGTAGATGGCGGTGAACCACCAGCTGGAGAACACGTCGAACAGTTGGAGGCGGTCGTAGAGTTCGCCGAGCCAGCCGTTCTCGGCGATGTACTCGTTGACGTTGCCCTCGTTGAGGCTGCGCTGCGGCAGGAGGGCGCCCGGGACCGCCGCGACGGCCAGCAGGAACAGCAGGATGAGCGCCGTGCGCATGGCGGTGAGGGTGCGCCACGCGTTGCGGAGGAAGGCGGTGACGGCAGCGGTTCTGGGCATGGGGTCCATCTGCGGGTCGCGGCGCGCCGACTGCTCGGCGCCGGTCGCGTACAGGCTAGTCCGGTGATCCTGAGTGGATCCTGGCAGGGTGTGGGGCGTTGCCGACGGTGTGGCGGGGGTCTCCGTGGCCGCTCGGTCCGGTGCCGGATCGCTCCCCGCCCCCTCTCCCGTTCGCGGGCTACTGTGCCTTGACTACGGTCCCTTCGCGCCGCCGCCGGTGTAGTCGCGGCCGAGGGTGCGGCCGCGGTACGGCGCGGCGCCGTTCTCCCCACCTGACTGTGCCGGTTCGTCCACGGTCCGCCCGAGCACCGCGGGTGCGACTTTGACGGGGTCGCCGATGATGGCGGTGGTGTTGGTGGCGTTGGTCAGGTAGCCGGCCGGGGTGTGGCCGCGACGGTCCGAATTCTGTCCGGCCCCGGCCGCGCCCATCATCGCGCCCATCGGCATCGCCCCTGCTCGCGGACCGTTGGCCGTACTGGTCGACGACGACGAGCCCATCGTCCCCGGGCCCGTTCCCGCCGTCCCTCCGGGGGCGGAACCGGCGCCGGGCACCCCGGCGGTCGGGCCGCCCGCCCCGGGTCCGGCTGGCCCGCCGGCTGCGTATCCCGCCAGCGTGCCGGCGCCGCCCATCCGCGAGGCCCCCGCACCCGCGGCTGCGGCGCCACCGCCGCCCACCAGCCCGGCGGTCGAGCCGAACCCGCGATCACGGCCCCGGTTCTCGGTCCCGCCGCGCAGGCCCCGGATCCCGCCGGCCCCCGCACCCCCGGCGGGCTGGCCGGCCGTGCCGGTCACCGGGGCCATGGGCGCCGCCGCCGCGGTCGTGGTCGCGTTCACGCCAGCACCCGCCCCCGCGTTACCGGTGGCCGCTCCCGATGCGCCGCCCTCGGCCGCTGCGGCTCGCGCCGCCAGCAGTGCCTGCTCGGTCGCCGCGTCAGTCGGCGCGACCGGCTGGCCCACCTCCGCGGCCGTCGCGCCGGGGCCAGGCTGTCCGCCGCCATCCACTCCCGCTCCTGCTGCGCCCGCGCCCGCCCCTGCTGCGGCGGCCAGCGCGGCGGGGTCCGGGGTCGCGGGCCGGGCGGGACGGACGACGCCGTCGGTGTTCCAGATGCGGGCGAGGTAGATGCCCCCGGGCCCGCCCAGCGCGGACGTCGCGACGACCCGGTAGGCGGAGGTGAAGTCCAGGTCGTCGAGGTTGGCGTCCATCACCGCAGGGCTGTACTCGGTGTTGACGATCGCCCGGGCCTGCTCCTCGGCCGCCTGCCGCTGTGCCTGTGCCCGCGCCGCTGCCGGCAGTCCCGCCGGCCCGAGCTCGCGACCGGACAGCTCGGCGGCCTTCGCCTGCATCGCCTGCTCGGCGATATTCGTGCGCGTTACGGCGAAACCCTCTTGGGCTCTCTGTGCCTTCGCCGCGACTCGTCCGAGCTCCCCGGAGAGCGCGACCGCGGACGTCACCAGACCTCGCACCGAGTCCTGGGCACTGGCGGCGAACTCGCCTTGCCAGCCGCTGCCCAGGACGTTGTCCAGATCGGCCTGCAGCTGAGTCGCCGCCGATTCCAACACCTCGGACACCGTGGTGGCCCGCGCGGAGATCTCGTCGAACTGGTCGGGTTGCAACGCCTGCGCACACGAGGCGATCCGGTCCAGCGGCGAATCCGACACGTCCTCCGGCCCCACCCGTCCGTAGCCGCCCATCACGCACGCATCCTCGAGGATGAACCCCTCGGACCCGCTCGCGTGAATCAGCCCCAGGCTCTGCAACCCGGCTGGTTCCTCCGCGGCCTTCGACAACGCCCCCGCCAACTCCTCGTCCTGCGCCTCGATCAGCCCACCCGCGGCGGCGAACAGCATCGACATGGCGCGGGCCTGACTCGCGAAGCCGTCCAAAAGCGTCGCCAGGTCCTGGTCGACGAACAGTGAATAGACAGTGCCGAGCTGTCGAGCCGTTTCGAACGAGCCACTCGAGGACGACTGCGAGCGGAGACTGTAAGCCCTAGACGCCTTGGAGATCTGCTCCTCGAAAAGCGAGCATGCTTGCAGGCAGCTTTCGGCGGCACCAGGATCAAGATGAACTCTCATTGGAAGTCTCCCTCTGGGATGAGAGGCACAAGCGGTTCAATAGCTCTGCCGATCACCGAGCACGCGTCGGCAGTGCGCTCCCCTCTGAATTCGTTGAGCGCATTAGTCAAACCGAGCTCAAACCACACTGTGCCTTGCGAGGTGAAGAACAACTGCAGGCATGTGGAATTGAATGCGTCAGTCGATTTCGATAGACGCATCCCCTCGCGGCCTATGACCTCGGCCGACTCATCGCGAAGATCAAACATCTCGTCCGACAGATATTCTTCTCGAGACTTCCAAGTCGACAGAACCGTGAAGTGAGCCTCCGCAGATTCCCACCCGCATGAAATCAATTCATCGGGTCGGTGATTGAAGAACTCCTCTACAGGCTGGACCGGTGCTCCGAGACCCCCCTCCACCGCCTCAATGGGGATCTGGGCACAGGGGTCGAAGAGGGCGGGCCTCTGCTCGATCGGCAGATCCCACGGGTTGCCCGACTCCTCCGCGGCGGCGGGACTCGTCGTCGTCGACGTCGGGCCTTCCTCCCCGTCCGCCGACGCGCACCCGGACAACACCACGCCGGCAGCGACCAGCGCCGCGCCCAGAGCTCCACTTCTTCCCACACCCGGTACGACGCGCCGCCCCGCCGGACGGTTCCATCTCGGCCCATATATCCTCCGCCCCTTCGACCGCGGGACCGAACAGGTGGCGACGTCGCAGTGGCGTGGGCTCACACCCGGTGATCTTTGCAGCAGACGCAACGCCGCGGGGGCACCATCGACCGTGGGCGAGGCTCGACAGTATCGACCGACGCGCGGGGCGGCGATGGGCCGCGAACCGAGCCGGCATCCTGCCGGGCGACACTCGCTGTACAGCGTGCCCAGCTTTCGCCCGCGTCACCTGCGGTGACGGGGTGTGTGTCGTACCCGGATGATCCAATCGAACACATGAGCGACACGGTGAGAGGCGCGAGCGCGGCGGCCGCTGCCCCGGGCGGGGAGCTGACCGCCGTGCTGCGCGCGCTCGACGCGCACCTGCGCCGCGACTGGTCCACGGTCCCGGCCGCCGAGCTGCACGCCGAGGTGGTCGCGCTGG
>NZ_JAVHXC010000003.1:0-636736 GCF_032248695.1 Dietzia sp. CH92
TCCACCACCGCGTACCCGGGCCGGGCCTCATCCAGGCCGTACCCGTACTCGGCCAGGCACTCCTGCAGCAGCTGGTAGCACGCCACCAGACGCCCGGCGGCGGCACGGTTCTCCGCCGCCCACCCCTGGTGAGCCGCCGCCCGCAACGCCACCAACACCGAGGTGGAACCACCGGCTGCCTCGCCAGTCTGACCTGCCATGCCCCCACCCCCTTGTCGGTGCGCCGCGCTCGCGCGGCCCCCGGCCGCACATCGTGTCGAATACGTGTTCTATTCTACGCACGTGTGTTCGCCACCACAAGGGCTATCTCGGGGCGCTCGGTGGCGAGTTCCTCACCGCGTCCGCGCCGCCGCCGCCGCGCCCGCGGTACCGCCCCGGTTCCCACGGGTCAGCGGCTACAACGGCCACAAAAAGTAAGGGGCGCTCGAAAACACGAACGCGCGCATCCACGGGGATGCGCGCGATCGGCTGGGCGAGAAGTGTCGAGCGAACAGGGCTGAGCAACAGGGTCGAGCAGGAAAAGACTGCGAAAGGAGCCCGGGCCGGGCCCAGGCCGGGCCCCGGGCCGGGGCGAGCCCTACAGCGCGCGGCCGATGACCTCCTTCATGATCTCGTTCGTGCCGCCGTAGATCCGCATGACGCGGGCGCCGGCGAACTTCTGCGCGATGGGGTACTCCATCATGTAGCCGTAGCCGCCGAAGAGCTGGAGGCAGCGGTCCACCACGTCGTCGAGCATGTCGGTGGCCTGCATCTTGGCCATCGAGGCGGTCACGGCGTCCAGCTCGCCGGCGATCTCCCGCTCGATGCAGTAGTCGACGAACGTGCGGGTGGCCATGACCTGGGTCTTGCAGTGCGCCAGCTCGAAGCGGGTGTTCTGGAAGTCCAGCACCGGCTGCCCGAACGCCTGGCGCTCCTTGGTGTAGGCGATGGTCTCCACGACGGCGGCCTCGGCCATGGCCAGCGCGTCCACGGCGATCGCCAGGCGCTCGCGCGGCAGCTGGTTCATGAGCTGGTAGAAGCCCTGCCCCTCCTCGCCGCCGAGGAGATTGGCGGCGGGCACGCGCATGTCGTTGAAGAACAGCTCGGCGGTGTCGGCGCCGTGGCGGCCCATCTTCTCCAGCACGCGGCCCCGCTCGAACCCGGGGGTCGAGGCCTCGACGGCGAACAGGGCCATGCCCTTGTGGCCGGCGTCGGGGTCGGTCTTTGCGGCGACCACCACGAAGTCGGCGGAGCCGCCGTTGGAGATGAAGGTCTTGGAGCCGTTGATGACGTAGTGGTCGCCGTCGCGGCGGGCGGAGGTGCGCACGCCCTTGAGGTCGGAGCCGGCGCCGGGCTCGGTCATGGCGATCGCCGAGATCCACTCACCGGAGCACATCTTGGGCAGCCACGCCTTCTTCTGCTCCTCGGTGGCGTAGTTGGCGACGTAGTGCGGGGTGATGGTGGAGCCCACGCCCATGCCGAAGGCGGTGTCGCCGGAGTAGACGAGCTCCTCGGTGACGAGGTACTCCATGCCGGGGTCGCCGCCCTGGCCGCCGTACTCCTCGGGGACGTCGAGGCAGATGAGGCCGGCCTCGCCGGTGCGCAGCCACGTCTCGCGGTCGACGTGCTTCTGCGCGGCCCACTTCTCCTGGTTGGGGGTCATCTCCTTGGCGAAGAAGGCGCGCGCGTGCTCGCGGAGCAGGCGGTGGTCGTCGGTCTCCCAGGCCGGGCGGTAATCGGGGAAGAGTGCGGACACGGGTGACCTCCGGGAGGGGACGACGACGACGAGGAACGCCCCCGAGCTTACGTCCGCCCGTTCCGGAAGAGGGCGCGCGCACGGGAGCGGGAGAGGCCATACTCGTTCCATGAGCGAATCCCCCGACCTGCCGGAGAAGACGGACGCGACCGGGACGACGCCCGGAGGTGGGGCCGCGGCGCTCCCCGAGCCGTTCCCCTCGGACTGGACCCGCTGCCTGGTCCTCGTCGCCCACCCTGATGATCCGGAGTACGGGATGTCCGCGGCCGTGGCGCGGTGGACCGCGGAGGGCCGCAGCGTCGTCTACGTGCTGGCCTCGAGCGGTGAGGCGGGCATCGAGGGGATGTCGCCGGCCATCGCCGGTCCGATCCGCGAGGAGGAGCAGCGGCGGTCCTCGGCCGTGGTGGGGGTCGACGAGGTGGAGTTCCTCGGATTCCCGGACAGTCGGATCGTCAACAACGCGGCGCTGCGTGACGCGATCGCGGACGCGATCCGCCGGCACCGGCCCGACATCGTGGTGTCCCTGTACTCGGGCCCCGAGTTCGGTCCCGGCATGCCCAACCAGAGCGACCACATGGAGTTCGGCGCGGCCGTGGGCGCGGCGTACGACGACCTCGTGGCCGCGGTCGGAGTGGACGCCGCGGAGGGGCGCCCGCAGATGTGGTTCGAGTCCGCGCCCGGGCCGACGCACTACGTGGAGGTCACGGGCTTCGTCGAGTCGGCTGTGGAGGCGCTGGCGCAGCACTCCGAGTACCTCTCGGTCCTCGACCCGGCCACCCCTGTGCGGGAGCAGGCCCGTCAGCAGGTCGAGGCGGTGTGCGCGCCGATCGAGGGGATCGCCGGCGGGAACCCGGTGGTGGGCTTCCGGCGGATGCGGCCCTGACGGGCGGGTGTCAGGCGGGCGCGCCCGGCTCGCCGGCCGGCGTGTGGGCGGCCTCGGACAGCCGCAGTCGCTCGACGATCTCGTCCGCCCACTCCGCGGTCGGTGAGGCCATGGCGCCGTCGCCCGGGCGGCCGACGTAGGTGAGCCAGAATCGCTGCGCGCCCTGACCGACGACCGCCGAGTACACCAGCGCCCCCTCCGGGCCGACCACGTCCTGCGGGACCGAAGGGATCACCCGGAACGAGACGGACCAGCCGTCGCCGACGCGGGTCGACAGCTCCTCGACCCGCTCGTCGACCGCCTGCCCCGGGACCGGGAGCAGGATCGGGCCCATGCCGTTGGCCAGGGTGATCGCCGCCAGCCGGTTGTCCGACTCGCGGGGGTCGAACAGGTCCTCGGTGAGCGCGCCCACCAGGACGACCCCGTCCGACGGGGGTTCTGCCCGCTCGGGGCTCATCGCGGTGCTGCCGAAGAGCAGCTCGCCCGACTCCGCACGCCAGCCCTCGGGGACGCGGATCACCAGCCCGGCCAGGGGGTCGACGTGATCGGCGCCGGCGGCCACCTGGACCTTCGGACTCAGCTGCCGCGCGGACGGCGCGTGCGTCCGGTCCGAGATCACCCACGTCGCCACGGCCGCGACCAGCGCCACCACCAGGACCAGCGCGATCGCCAGCGCGGCCCGGGTCCGGCCCGCGGACGGGGAGGCGGAGGGCCCGGCGGAACGGCCGGACTCGGACTTCTCTGCGGAACTCATCCGCCCAGCGTAGGTGGCCGGGTCATCCGCAGCGTGATGTTGACCCGCCCGGGCTCGGCGCCCAGCACCTCCCGGCACCACGACGGCGCCGTCGAGTCGAACACCTTGGGCACCCCGTGGAACGCCATCCGCGACGGGCCGCCGAAGACCACCAGGTCCCCGGACTCCAGGCGTACATCGGTGTACGGCCGCCCACGGTGCTCCGGGGTGCCGAAGCGGAACGTGCAGGCGTCGCCCAGGCTGAACGAGACGACGGGCGCCAGGCTCGCCTCGTCACGGTCCTGGTGCAGGCCCATCGTCGCCCCACGGCCGTAGAGGTTCACCAGCGCGGCGTCGGGGGTGTAGGGATCGCCGCCGTCGAGGACCGCGGCGCGCGGATCGACCGCCGCCGCCGAGGTCAGCGCGGAACGGGCCGCCCGCACCAGCCAGTCGGGGATCGGCGGGGTGGCGGTGTCGTCGTCGTCATACCTGTACGGCGACCAGTGACGACCCAGGCTGAACGTGCGCACCGACATCCGGCCGCCGCCGGGCAGCACGATCGAGCGCGGCGCCGCCACCGTCGCCCACTGCGCGCACGCCCGGAGCAGGTACTCCTGCTGCTCGCGGCTCATCCAGTCCGGCACGTGCACCGCGCCCGGGCCGAGGAGCGACGGCTCGCGGTGCACGCCGAACAGGGGATCGGTCATCGACGAGGAGCGGTCACGTGCTCGCGTCCCCCTCCCCCGGTTTCTGCGCGGTGATCGGCGCGGCGATGTCCTCCAACGACTTACCCTCCGCGTCGACCCCCAGGATGATCTCCGCGATGCCGCCGATCGCCATGATCGCCGCCGCGATGAGGAAGCCCAGGCCGACGAGCCCACGGTCGCCGCTCTCGATGAAGTTACCGAACAGCAGCGGGCCGATGATGCCGCCGACCCCCGTGCCGATCGCGTAGAAGAACGCGATCGCCAGGGCGCGGGTCTCCATCGGGAAGATCTCCGACACGGTCAGGTACGCGGCCGAGGCGCCCGCGGTGGCGATGAAGAACGTCAGCGACAGCAGCGCCACGAAGCCCCACAGGCCGCCCGTCTCGCTGATGAACACGAAGTACAGGGGCACCGTCACCAGCGCCGAGCCGAGGTAGGTGCCGGCGATCATCTTCTTGCGGCCGACCTTGTCGAACAGCGGGCCCAGGATCAGCGCGCCGAGGAAGTTGACGATTGCGAACAGCGCCAACAGCAGCGGCGCCGAACCCGCGTCGATGCCGTAGTAGCTCTGGTACAGGGTGCCCAGGTTGAAGGTGATGCCGTTGTAGAGGAACGCCTGGCCGATGAACAGCGCCAGGCACAGGACCGCCCGCTTGGGGTACTTCCCGAACGCCGTGGCGGCGATCTCGCGGAACGGGATGGATGCCCGCTGGTGGATGGTGATCCGCTCGTCGCGGCCGACCTTCTCCAGCGGCTCGTCCTTCTCCTCCTCCACCTGCTCCTCGATGTCGGAGACGATCCGATCTGCCTCGTCCTCCCGGCCGTGGATGAACAACCATCTCGGACTCTCCGGCACGTTCTTGCGGACGAAGATGATCACCACGCCCAGCAGCGCGCCGACGCCCAACGCGAAGCGCCAGCCCAGGTTCTCGGCGAACATCGCCGTGTTGAGGAAGAACAACGAGTAGAACGAGCCGAACGTCGCACCCAGCCAGTAGGTGCCGTTGATGAGGATGTCCACGCGGCCGCGGTAGGCGGCGGGGATCAGCTCGTCGACCGCCGAGTTGATGGCCGCGTACTCGCCGCCGATACCCGCGCCCGTGAAGAACCTGCAGACGAAGAACATCCACGGCTCCACGGCGAACGCCGTGGCGAAGGTCGCGATGCAGTAGACGACCAGCGTGAGCATGAACAGCTTCTTGCGGCCCCACTTGTCGGTGAGGCGGCCGAAGAACAACGCGCCCAGACACGCACCGAGGATGTAGATCGACGCGGCCAGACCGATCTGGCCCTCCGTGATGGGCAGGCCCGACCCCGGTTCGACCAGCCGCGCGGCCAGGGAGCCGATGAGCGTGACCTCGAGGCCGTCGAGGATCCACACCGTCCCCAGGCCGACGATGACCTTCCAGTGGATCCCCGCCCACGGCAGGCGGTCCATCCGGGCCGGGACGGCCGTTCTGATGGTCCCGAGCCGGCGCTTACCGCCGCGCCCGCCGGACCGCGACCCTGCCCCCGGCCGGGATTCTGACCTGGTGTCGGGGGACGCAGCACCCCGCGGGTTGTGCTCCATGACTAGGTTGTATCGCCCTGTGACGGGCGCCGCATCCGATCCGGGTACCGTCGCCCACGTGAGTCCTCCCCACTCGTCGCCCCGTCTCGCCGACGTCGCGGACGTGGGCCCGGCGGCCGACACCCTCGCCGCCGCGTTCGCCGACTACCCGTGGACGCGATATGTCATCCCAGCAGAGGGTTACCAGGACCGACTGCGCGGGCTCCAGGAGCTGTACCTGCACCACGCGGTTCGGCACGGCCTCGTCGCGGTGCGCGACGACCCCGCGCAGGGGGGAGCCGTCGACGGCGTGATCGCGGTCCTGCCGCCTCAGACCCCCGACCCCACGCCCGAGGCCATGGCGCGCATCGTCGCCCTGCACGGCGACCGCATCGATCGACTTACGAGCGGCGGCGATCCCGAGGTGGACTGGAGACTCGAGACGCTCGGCGTGCTCCCGACCGCCCGGGGACGCGGGCTCGGCAGTGCCCTGACGCGGTTCGCGATCGTCGAGGCCGTCCGCCGGGGCGCGCGCTCGATGGCACTGGAGACCTCCGACCCCCTCAATGTTCGGCTCTACGAGCGGCTCGGCTTCACCGTCACCGCCCGGTCGGAGGCACCAGGGGCGCCGCCGGTGTGGAGGATGCGGGCCGACCTCGCCTGAGTCGGGCCAGGCCCGGCGTCAGGCGCGCTACGGCCGCAGCACCGCCCACGCCTGCTCGGCCAGTTCGGGCGTCGCCGCCGCCACCACGGTCCCGCCCTCCAGCGGCTGTCGGCCGTCCGGGCCGGTGATGACCCCGCCGGCGGCCTCGACGATCGGGATGAGCGCCACGATGTCGTAGGAGTTCAGGTCCGCCTCCACGACCAGATCGACGCGCCCGGCGGCGAGCATGCAGTAGGCGTAGCAGTCCCCGCCGAAGCGCTGGAGGCGGACACGGCTCCCGAGGTCGTCATAGCGGCGGCGCACCTCGCCGTCGTCCCCGAACATCGACGGGTGCGTCGTGTACATGATCGCCTCGGACAGCTCCGTGCACCCCGACACGTGGAGGGCGACGGCCTCCGGCCCGTCGGTGCGGCGCCGCACCGTGGCGCGCCCGTGCAGGGCGGCGAAGGTCTCCCCGAGGATCGGCTGGTCCATCCACCCGGCCACGGCGCGCCCGTCCTCGACCACGCCCACCAACGTCCCCCACCCGGCCATACCGGTGAGGAACGCCTTGGTGCCGTCGATCGGGTCCAGGTACCAGGTGCGCGGCGCGTCGGCCGGGCCGGTGACACCGTTCTCCTCCCCCACCACCCGGTCCCCCGGCGACATGGACGAGATACCGGCGCGCAGCAGCGCCTCGATCTCCCGGTCCGCCTCCGTCACCGGGTCGTACCGACCACCGCCCGCGTCCCCGGCACCCTTGTCCGCGGCGGCCAGGGAGGCGAGGTCCCCGTAGAAATGCCGACGGGCGATGCGGCCGCTCGCGGCGAGGAGCTCGTCGAGGCGCTCGGTCTGATCGGGGTCCAGGGGACGTGCGGGCCGTGGCGTCATGACCCCATGGTGCCCGACCGCCCCGCGCCGCCACAGCGGATCGGGCTGAGGCGGATCCTCCCGACCCGGCCCTCTACACGTGCGGACGGGGCTACCGTGGGCGCACGCGACCGCGCCGGGACCCCCGCGGCGCCGACCCGACGGAGCCGAGATGCGATGACCGCCCTGATGGACTTCCTCTCCACCCGGCGCCTCCAGCTGGCCACCGACTCGTGGCAGCACGTCAGCGCCACGGTGCAGGCGGTGCTGCTGGCCACCCTGCTCTCGGTGGCGATCGGCGTGGTCGTCTACCGGAGCCGGTCGGGGTCCGCGGTCGCCACCGGCCTGGCCGCCACCGCACTGACGGTGCCGTCGTTCGCCCTGCTCGGCCTGCTCATCCCGGTGCTCGGGCTGGGCGTGCTGCCCACCATGACGGCGCTGGTCATCTACGCCGTGCTGCCGATCCTGCGCAACACCATCGTCGGCCTGGACGCGGTGCCCGCCGCGACCGTCGACGCCGCGCGCGGGGTGGGGATGAGCCGGATCGGGGTGCTCACCCGGGTCGAGCTGCCGCTCGCGTGGCCGTCGATCCTCGCCGGGATCCGCATCTCCACGCAGATGTCGATGGGCATCCTCGCGATCGCCGCCTACGCCAAGGGGCCGGGGCTGGGGAACCTCATCTTCACGGCCCTGTCCCGGGTCGGCACGCCCACCGCGTTGCCCATGGCGCTGACCGCGACCGTGCTGATCGTCGTCCTCGCGCTCGTGCTCGACGCGCTCCTCGTCCTGCTCGGGCGCCTCACCATCAGGGGGAACCAGTGACCACCTCGCCAGCCGCCGGCGCCTCGCCCACCTCGCCCGCCTCCTCCGGCGCGCCGTCCACCGTCTCCGGCGTGCCGATCGTCCTGGACGACGTCACCAAGATCTACCCCGGCCAGGAGCGGCCGGCCGTCGACCACGTCTCACTGGAGCTGCCCGCCGGCCGGACCACGGTGTTCGTGGGGCCGTCGGGCTGCGGCAAGACCACCACCATGCGGATGATCAACCGCCTCATCGAGCCGACCTCCGGCACCATCACGATCGACGGGCAGGACAACCGCGGCCTCGACGCCGACACTCTGCGCCGCTCCATCGGTTACGCCATCCAGGCGTCGGGACTGTTCCCCCACATGACGGTCGCGCAGAACGTCGCCACGGTGCCGCGGCTGCTCCGGTGGAAGAAGGCCCGGACCCGGGCACGCGTGGACGAGATGCTCGAGCTGGTCGGCCTGGACCCCGGGGAGTTCCGCGACCGCTACCCCGCGCAGTTGTCGGGCGGGCAGCAGCAGCGGGTCGGGGTGGCGCGGGCGCTGGCCGCGGACCCGCCGGTCCTGCTCATGGACGAGCCGTTCGGGGCGGTGGACCCCATCACGCGGGCGTCGCTGCAGGACGAGCTGGTGCGGCTGCAGGACGAGCTGCGCAAGACCATCGTGTTCGTCACCCACGACTTCAACGAGGCGGTGAAGCTGGGCGACAGGATCGCGGTGCTGGGCCCCGGCTCGTCGGTCCTGCAGTTCGACACCCCGGAGGCCATCCTCACCAACCCGGCGGACGACACGGTGAGCGGGTTCATCGGGGACGACGCCGCGCTCAAGACCCTCACCCTCCGGCGCGTGGGTGACGTGGAGTTGGGAGGGGCGACGACGACGAGGGCCTCCGAGGACCCGGCCGTGTTCGCGGCCCGGTGGGGCGGAACCGGCGAGGACTGGGCGGTGGTGCTCGACGAGGCCGACAGGCCCCTGCGGTGGGTGCGTGGCGACCGGGTCGCGCAGATGCCGGACCTCCACTCCGGCGGCGTGCCGGTGACCGGGTCGGTGACGGTGGACTCGTCGCTGCAGGAGGCGCTCGACGGGCTGCTGTCCACGGCGAGCGCCACCACGGTGGTCGTGGACCGCGACGGGGTGTACCGCGGCACGATCGGCATCGACGACCTGGTGGCCGAGTTGCGGCGCATCCACCACCGGCACAACGACGCCGGCGCGGATCCCGGCCCGGGCGGCGCGTCGTGAGCGCGCCCACCGCCGCGGCCCGCGGCGGGTCGGCGCGGCTGGTCATCCAGCCGCTCGTGATCGTCGCCGCCGCCGTGGGGGTGTTGTGGTGGGCGTTCTCCGGGGAACTGGACGAGACCCAGCGCGCCTCGCTCAACGCGGCGTCCCTCACCCAGCGCACCCTCGAGCACGTGCAGATCACGGTGACGGTGGTGGCGATCGTCGTGGCGGTGGGGGTCCCGCTGGGGATCCTCCTCACGCGCCGGCGGACGCGGTTCCTCGCGCCGGTCGCGGTGGGGTTCGCCAACATCGGACAGGCGGCCCCCGCGATCGGGCTGATCGTGCTGCTCTTCCTGGCCACCAACCGGACGGGCTTCTGGATCGGCGTGCTGCCGGTGGCGTTCTACTCCCTGCTGCCGGTGCTGCGGAACACGATCGTGGGGATCCGCAACGTCGACCCGGCGCTCATCGACGCGGCCCGCGGCCAGGGGATGACCGGCGCGCGCGTGCTGCGGACGGTGGAGCTGCCGCTCGCGGTGCCGTTCATCCTCGCGGGGCTGCGCACCACCCTGGTGCTGGCGGTGGGCACGGCCACGCTGAGCTTCCTCGTCGACGCGGGAGGGCTGGGGATCTTCATCGACACCGGCTACCGCCTGCAGGACTACACGACGCTCGTCGTGGGTTCCGTGCTGGCGGTGTGCCTGGCGTTGTTCGTGGACTGGCTCGGCGGGGTCGGCGAGCTCCTGTTCAATCCGAAGGGGCTGCGATGAGACGGGCTGCGATGAGAAGGCTGCTGGCCTCCCTGATGGCCGTCGTGCTGCTCGCGACCGGCTGCGGCCTGAACAACGGCGGGTCGGTCCCGCTGCCCGTGGCGCCCGGCCCGGCCGGCGCGGTCCCGGAGCTCGAGGGCGTGCGCATCACGGTGGGCGGCAAGGACTTCACCGAGGGCGTCATCGCCAGCTACCTCGTGGAGTTCCTCCTCGCGGCCGCGGGAATGGACGTCTCGGACATGTCCTCGCTGGCCGGGTCCAACAGTTTCCGCCAGGCGCTGGTGACCGGACAGGTGGACATCGGCATGGAGTACACCGGCACCGCGTGGATGAGCTACCTCGGCAACTCCGAGCCGATCCGCGACCCGCAGGCGCAGTGGGAGGCGGTGCGCGACGCCGACCTGGCCGAGCACGACCTGCGGTGGCTGGCCCCGACGACCGTGGACAACACCTACTCGTTCGCGATGAACCGGGAGACCGCGGCGCAGACCGGGGTGCGGACGTTCTCCGACTACGCCGAGCTCGTGCGCACCGACCCGCAGGCGGCCCTGACCTGCATGGAGACCGAGTTCTCGGTGCGTCGCGACGGCTGGCCAGGGCTCGCCGAGGCCTACGGGTTCGACGCCGCCACCGTCCCCACGCCGATCATGCAGCCGGGGATCATCTACCAGGCCACCTCGGTGGGGCGGGAGTGCCGCTTCGGCGAGGTGTACACCACCGACGGCCGGGTGAAGGGCCTCGACCTGGTGGTCCTGGAGGACGACCAGCGCTTCTTCCCCGTGTACAACCTCGCCACCGTGGTCCGCGGCGAGGTCCTGGACGCGTACCCGCAGATCGAGGAGGTCCTCGCGCCGCTGGTGGACCTGCTCACCAACGAGGTGATGGTGGAGATGAACATGCGGGTCGACGTGGACGGCGAGGATCCGGCGCTGGTCGCCCGCGACTTCCTCGAGCAGGAGGGGCTGGTGTCGGTGGACTGACCCGCCCGTCGCGGGGAGCCGGCGCCCCGCCGACCGGATGCGCCCGCCCGGCCGGTGCCCCACCATCAGGTGGACCATACCCAGGAGGATGCCCGTGCCCAGGAGGCCGATCGGATCACTGCCGCGGGCGGCCGCGCGTGCCCCGCGGATGGTGCCCGACCTGTCGCGGCTGCCACCGGGACGGATCGTCTCGCTCTCCGACGGCGTCACCACCCGCGTCCACGACACGGGCGAGGCGCACCTCACGCCGGTGATCCTGCTGCACGGGATGGCGGCCACCGGGATGCTGAACTGGTACCAGACGTTCGAACGGCTGCGCGGCGAGCACCGGCTCATCACGTTCGATCAGCGCTGGCACGGGCACGGTTTCCACGGCGAGTTCACCTTCGAGACGCTCGCGGACGACGTCCTGCGGGTCGCCGATCACCTCGAGCTGGCCGCGCCGGTGCTCGGCGGGTACTCGATGGGCGGCATCGTGTCCCAGCTGGCCGCGCGGCGGGGCCCGTCCCGACTCGGCGGGCTGGTACTGGCGGCCACGGGCACCGGGGCGCGGCGCAACGCCGTCGAGCGGATGTCGCTCGGCGGGCTCACCCGCTCCGCCCCGCTGCTCAACGCGGTGCCGGAGGAGGTCGGCGAGGTGGTGGACGAGGAGGTCGACGACGAGGCCCTGCGTCCCCACGCGTGGGCCCTGCGCGAGTTGTCCTCGGTGTCGTTCGCGACGCACCGCAACGTCATCGCCCAGGTGGCCGGCTTCAACTCGACGTCCTGGCTGCACGAGCTCACGCTGCCGGCGGCGGTCGTCAAGACGACCCGTGACCTGGCGTTCCCGCAGTGGGTGCAGGACGAGATGGCGGACCTGCTCCCCCACAGCGCGGTGTTCCCGATCCACGCCGGGCACGCCGCCTGCGCGACCCACCCGGGGGAGTTCGCGCGGCGGATGCGCACGGCGATCGGCTGGGTCGTGTCCAACCTGCGGTGAGCCGACACCCGACGCGGGCCGACGGCCGACGCGGCGGTCACAGCGCCGAGTAGCGCACCGCCGTCACCACGAACACGATTAGCGCGACGGCGCCCAGGACGACCCCGGCCAGGCCGCGGCGCTGGTCGGCCTCCTGGTTGGTCAGCCACCCGGTCGGCCACCGCGCGAGCAGGCCGAACGACACCGCCATGAGCGCGGCGAGGAACGCGATGATGTTGAGCAGCGGCACCCAGGACAGCACGAGCGAGCCGACCCCCAGCACGAGGGCGCGGGTGCCCAGGTCCATCCCGCCGGACGAGCCCCGGCCCGCGGACGACCGCCCGCGCGGCGAGGCGGCGTCGGAGCGGGGGCGCAGCGGCATGCCGCCAGCCTAACCGCGGGAGCGTCGCCGGACGTCGAGGCGAGCGACCCGCCGGACCCCGGCGGTCTGTCTGTACGAGCATTCGACGAGCTCGGCGACCTCGTCCCAGTCGGGTTCCCCGCCGCCACCGCCACCCGCCCCGCCGTCCAGCGGCAGCGCGAGCCAGCCGGCGGGGCCGTAGTACGCCGGGACGTGGAACCGCGCGTCCTGCTCCAGGGCGGTGCGCTCCTCCGGATCCGGCAGGAACAGCAGCGCCCGCGCCAGCAGGGGGTCGGAGTGGTCGCCCTTGACCGAGCCGCCGAACACCGCGAACACCTTGGTCGTGTACCAGTTGGGGCGTCCGTGGGAGACCTTCTCCGCGGCGTCGGGCAGCGCGAGGCACACCTGCCGCAGTCGTGCCAGCAGCGGGTCCTCGGCGTCGAACATGATCGGGTGGCCCACACCGCCGAGGATACGACCTCAGCCTCCGAACTGTCCCGCGACGAACCCCGCGAGAAGGACCGCGAATCCGCCGATCTCTCCCACGATGAGCGCCACCATCCCGAGGTGCAGCGCGACCGAGGGCCGCTCGAACTGGTTGGTCGTGTCCTTCAACGCGCCGTGGAGGATGTAGCTGCCGATCGCCACGAGGAAGAAGAACACCAGCACGCCCGCAGCGGTGAGGTTCACCCACGTCGGCCAGGCGCTCAGTTCGACGAACACGGCGATGAGCAGGGTCGCGAACGAGTAGAGCAGCGAGGCCCGGTGCGCGATGTCCACGTACGGGTGCGCGAGGTGGTTCGCGCTGGTCGCCATCTGGCGGTACTTCCACACGCCCAGGCACAGCGCCAGCAGGAAGATCAGTCCGGCCGCGAGGAGCGTGAGCCGGGTGTCGACGCCGAGTTCCATGGATCCTTCCGAAGTGCACTTGACAACAGGGCGGGATTTGTATGCTGTCGACCATAGGGCAGGGCGCTGACCTGCGAGGCCGGTCACGCCGGATCCATGACGGGAGGCCACATGTCGGGACAGGTGGTGCGCGCGGCGGCCGTGCAGCTCGAGGGCGTGCCGGGCCGCGTGGACCTCACCCTCGGTCGGGTCGAGGCGATGATCGTCGAGGCCGCCGAGCGGGGCGCGCGCCTCATCGCGGTACCGGAGTTCTGCACGTCGCCGCTGCCGATGCGCCCCGAGGTCCACGACGCGGTCCTGCCCCGCGAGAACGTGGCGGTGGAGATGTTCCGGCGGCTCGCCGCGCGCCACCACGTCACCGTCGGGGGGTCGATGGTGGTCGTCGACGACGACGAGGTCTACAACCGCTACCACCTGGTCGAACCCGACGGCCGCGTGCACACGCACGACAAGGATCTGCCGACGATGTGGGAGAACGGCTTCTACACCGGCGGACGGTTCTACGAGGACGGCACCGACGACGGGGCGTTCGACACCGCGCTCGGCGGGGTGGGCGTGGCCAGTTGCTGGGAACTGATCCGGTCGCGGACGGTGGACAGACTCCGGGGCCGCGTCGGCGTCGCGGTGACCGGAACGCACTGGTGGACGGTCCCGCGGAACTGGGGCGGGCTCACCGACCGGGTCCTCGGCCCGCTGGCGCAGTACAACCGGTACCTGTCGGAGAACGCGCCGTCCGAGTTCGCCCGTCGGCTCGGGGCGCCGGTGCTCCAGGCCTCGCACTGCGGCACCGTCCGGACGGATTTCCTGCTGCTCCCCGGCACCGACCTCTCGGTTCCGTACGTCACCGAGTTCGTGGGCGCGACGCAGATCGTCGACGCGAAGGGGACGGTTCTGGCCTCCCGCCGGGCCGATGAGGGGCCCGGCATCGTCTACGCCGACGTCACCCTCGGGGCACGTGAGCCCGTCGCGCAGCTCGAGGACCGGTTCTGGATCCCGCGGCTCCCGCTACTCCTGCGCGGCTACTGGCATCAGCAGAACGTCGCCGGCAGGAGCTACTACCGTCGCCGCGGGCGGGCGGCGGGCCTGCGAGCGGCGGGGTCGCACCGCGCGGCGGGCGGGTAGCCCACTCGACGCGCTCTAGAGGTGCACGTCGTTGTAGGCGCGCTCGTCCTCGATCGGTTCGAGGTGGGTGGTGATGTGGGAGTTCGGCAGGGCGGCGTGGATCTCCTGTTCCACCGTCTCGACCAGGTCGTGTCCACGCTCGACGCTCCACCGTCCCGGCACCAGCGCGTGGAATTCCACGAAACGCCACTTGCCCGACTCGCGGGTCCGCAGTTCGTGGAAGTCGACGAGCCCGGGCTCACGATGCCTCTCGAGCACCTCCTCGATGAGCCGGTTGTCCTCCTCCGGCAGCGTCGCGTCCATGAGCCCCATCCCGGACTCGTGGACGAGCCGGTAGCCGATGAACAGGATGTTCAGCCCCACGCCGATCGCGACGATCGGGTCGAGCACCTGCCAGCCGGTGCCCCACGCGAGGCCGAGTCCCACCACCACGCCGATCGAGGTGATGACGTCGGTGAGCAGGTGCTTGCCGTCCGCCTTGAGGGTGGGCGACCGGTGCCGGGTACCCGCCCGGACGAGTGCGAGGCCAACCACACCGTTGAGCACGGCGGCGACCACGGAGATCGCCAGGCCCACACCGAGCGCCTCGAGCGGAGCCGGGTTGATGAGCCGCTCGATGCTGACCCCGAGGATGAACGCCGCGGCCACGAAGATCATCGCGCCCTCGACACCTGCGGAGAAGTACTCGGCCTTGGAGTGTCCGTACTGGTGGTCGTCGTCGGCGGGGCGCTCGGCGACCGAGACGGCGCCGAGCGCGATCACGGCCGCCACGAGGTTCACGACGGACTCGGCGGCGTCGGACAACAGACCGACCGACCCGGTGATCCACCACGCCCCGGCCTTCAGGGCGATGGTGGCGATCGCCGTGGCCACCGAGAGCCACGCGAACTTCTTCAGAGTCGACACGACCCCACAGCGTAGTCCTGCACGAAGAGTTCACCTGCGGGCCGACGGATGTCGGTAGGGTCGGGGGCATGCATGTAGGACTCGTCTGGCTCGGAGCAGCGGTGTTACTCGCCGCCGGCGAAGCGGCCGGTGGAGAGTTGTTCATGCTCATGCTCGCCGCCGGTGCGCTCGGTGGTTCGGCGGCGGCGTTCCTGGGCGCCCCGGTCTGGGGTCAGGCGCTGGCGTTCGCCCTCGTCTCCGTGATCCTCGTCGTGGGCGTGCGCCCGATCGTCCGCCGGCGCCTGCTCAAGGCCCTGCCGGAGCACGACACCAACACCGCCGCGCTCACCGGGCGTGGCGGCACCGTGGTCGAGGCGATCGGCGCGTCCGGAGGCCTCGTCGAGATCGCCGGGGACACGTGGACCGCGCGGCCGCTCATCGAGGGCGAGACGTTCGAGGCCGGCGACAAGGTCATGGTCCACGAGATCGAGGGAGCCACGGCGATCGTCGTGCGCGGGCTCTGACCCGCTGTGCACGACCCGACCGCCTCCCGGTAACACCCCACACGCTCAACTCAATCGGAGGAAAACATGGGTGGCTTGATCTTCCTTGCCGTCATCGTCGTCCTGATCGTCTCGGTGGTGGTGAGCTCGGTCAAGCTCATCCCCCAGGCCGAAGCGGCGGTCATCGAGCGGCTCGGCCGCTACCAGCGGACGGTGAGCGGGCAGCTCACGCTCATCATCCCGTTCATCGACCGCGTCCGCGCGAAGGTCGACCTCCGCGAGCGCGTCGTGACGTTCCCGCCGCAGTCGATGATCACGGAGGACAACCTCACGCTGAGCATCGACACGGTCGTCTACTTCCAGGTCACCGACCCCAAGTCTGCGGTGTACGAGATCAACAACTACATCGTCGCCGTCGAGCAGCTGGCCACCACGACCCTGCGCAACGTGGTCGGTGGTCTCACCCTCGAGCAGACGCTCACCAGCCGCGACATGATCAACAAGCAGCTCCGCGGCGTGCTGGACTCCGAGACCGGCCGCTGGGGTCTGCGCGTCGCCCGCGTCGAGCTGCGGTCGATCGACCCGCCGCCCTCCATCCAGGAGTCGATGGAGAAGCAGATGAAGGCGGACCGCGAGAAGCGCGCCACCATCCTCACGGCGGAGGGCCAGCGCGAGGCCGCGATCACAACGGCGCAGGGCGCCAAGCAGGCCGCCATCCTCGACGCCGAGGGCAACAAGCAGGCGTCGATCCTCAACGCCGAGGCCGACCGCCAGTCGCGGATGCTGCGCGCGCAGGGTGAGCGGGCGGCCCGCTACCTCGTGGCCGAGGGCCAGGCGGCGGCGATCGCCCGCGTCAACGCCGCGATCAAGGCGTCCAGGCCGACGCCGGAGATGCTGGCGTACCAGTACGTGCAGAACCTGCCGGAGATGGCCAAGGGCGACGCCGCGACGATGTGGATGATCCCGTCGCAGTTCGGCGACTCCTTGGAGACCTTCGCCAAGGCCGTCGCCAAGAAGGACGAGGACGGGGTGTTCCGCTACGAGCCCTCGGACATCGACGCCGATGCGGACCTGCCCTCGGCGCCCGACGAGTGGTTCGACACCTCGACCGATCCGGAGATCGCCCGCTCCGTCGCCGCGGCCGAGGCCGCCGCCAAGAGCACGACGTCCGTGATGGACGAGGAGCCCCGCAGGGCCAAGCCCAAGCCCGGCGTCTTCGACATGGTCCCGGAGTCCGAGGGCGGCGCCGCCCCCGACAGCGCCCCCGGATCCGACGGCGGGACCCCCGCGATCGGTGGCCCCCAGGGCACCGCACCCGGCCAGCCCGCCTTCGGGCACGAGGCCGGGCAGCACCACCGGCAGCCCGCCGACCAGGGATATCAGCAGGCCCCCGAGCAGCGGTGGGGCCAGGACGAGCAGGGCGGCTACCCGGTCGAGGGCGGCGACCAGCCCTCGCGCTGAGCCGGCCGGACGTCCCCCCGACCGTCCCGTTCCGGCCAGCCACCGCGGCCTCTCGCCTTAACATGAGGGCGTGACTCGTAACAGTGGCCGCGGTGGCGCCCGGGCGCCGGAGGCCCACCCGGATGCGGAGGACATCCGTCTGATCGAGACGGCGTCCGCCGTGTTCGCCGAGCGCGGGATCAAGGGCACCAGCACGGACGACATCGCCCGGGCCGCCGGCGTCACACGGGTGACGCTCTACCGCCGCCTCGGCCCCCGTGACGACATCCTCCGGGCCATCTACGCCCACGAGGCCCAGCGGCTCATGATGACCGTCAACGCCCGGTACACCCCGTTCGAGTCCCTGGAGTGGGACCCGGTGCGCCACGTCGAGGACCTGCTCGTGGGCACCGTCTTCGACATCCGCCAGAACGAACTCCTGCGCCGGATGATCGAGAGCGACAAGGTCGAGGCCATGGCGATGCTCGCCGGCCAGTCGGATTCCGTGCTCGAGACGATCATCGAGATGCTGGCGCAGTTCGTCCGCAGCACGTGGAACGCCGACGTCCACACCCGCCCCATGGAGGCCGGGGAGGCCGAGCAGCTCTCGCTCGAGGTCGCCTCGGTGGTGGGCCGGTTCCTCCACTCGCTCGTCGTGATGCCGGACGGTCCGCCCGTGGTGGACTCCGAGGAGCAGATCCGGGCGCTCGCCCGCCGCGTGCTCGTCCCCATGATCCTCCAGCGCTGAGCGCCGGACCGGCCGCGCCGAAGGGGCCGCCCTACAGCGCGGTGGGGAGTTCCTCCGCGCCGAGTTCGTGCTCGAGCGCGGACCGGAGCCCGGGGTGGCGGAAGTGCTGCCCCGCGTCGGAGAGCGCCCGCGGCAGGATCCGCTGATCGGCCAGGGCGAGCTCGTCGGCGCCCTGCGATCCGAGCAGCAGCGCGGGCGCGACGCGCGGGACGGGGATCAGGGTGGGGCGCCGCAGGACGGCACCGAGGACCCGAGTGAACTCGGCGTTGGTCACGGGTTCGGGGGCGGTCGCGTTGACCGGGCCGCTCACCTGCGGGTCGACGATCGCCCGCAGGTAGATGTCGGTGAGGTCATCGAGGGAGATCCAGGACATCCACTGCCGGCCCGATCCGATCCGGCCCCCGAGTCCCGCCCGCGTCAGGGCGGCCAGGGGCGGCAGCATCCCGCCGGCCCCGGACAGCGCGATGCCGGTGCGCACGGAGACGACCCGGGCGCCGGCCTCCCGAGCGGGATCGCAGTCGCGTTCCCAGTCCACCACGATGTCGGCGACCGGTCCTGTGCCGGGCGCCGAGCCCTCGGTGAGCGGCTCGTCGCCCCGGTCGGGGCCGTAGTAGCCGATGGCCGAGGCGCACACCATGGCGGTGGCCCCACCGCGGGCGGCGACGAGCTCGGCGAGCCGCCGCGTGGGCCCGACGCGGCTGTCGCGGACGGCCGCGACGTGCCGGTCGGTGAACCGGCCCGCGATGGGGGCGCCGGCGAGGTGCACGAGCACATCCACGCCGTCGAGCAGACCCGGCGCCGGGTCGGCGGGGTCCCACACCCGCTCCCCCGCGCCGCCGGTACCGCGACCTCGGACGAGGCGGACGACCCGGTGTCCGGCCACCCCGAGCAGCGCGGTCAGCGCGGTACCGACCAGGCCGGAGGCCCCGGTCACGGCGACGGTCAGCGGCGCGCTGCGGTGCCGCTCGAGCGTGGTCAGATCGGCCGCCATCTGCCGGTACCGGTACGCGAACACCGGGGCCAGCAGCGCGGCGGGCACGCGCGCGTCGACCCGGTCGCCGAGGAGGGCGGCGCCGTCGGGGGCCGCGGTGACGGTGTGCGTGTGGACCCAGCCGGTCGCGGCGGCGTACGGCTGGGAGACGCAGCGGTCGACGAAGCGCCGACCCTCGACGTAGCCGGCGGGGTCGTGCCGGGCGTGCCACCGGGGGCCGAGGCGGCGCCCCAGCGGGCCGGGCAGGGCCGTGCGGGGCTCGAGGACCGCGAGCCCGTCCCGCAGCGAGTCGGCCTCCCGGACCGGCCGGAGCGGCATGAACGGCGGGGACAGCCGGCGGAAGGCCCCCGGCGAGGCGAGGTAGCGCCACGCCTCGTCGGGGGTCGCCGGGACCGTGCAGGTGAGGTCGATGCTCATCGGTCACTCATCCGTGTCGGGGTCGGGTGCGGATCGCGGGTCCGGGTGGGCCCGTCAGGGCAGCAGGCACAGCGGGGTGGCGTCGCCCCGCCCGCCGACCATGGGGACGGTGAGGAAGGCGCACGACCACCAGCCGCGGTCCTCGATCACCGTGCGGACGGTCGACCACTGCTCGGCGTCGAGCGCGGGCTCGCGGCTGAGGACGAAGCCCGACGAGCGGGTGGGGTCGCCGACGATCGCCAGCGAGTAGTCGTCGGCGAGGTAGGTGATCCGGTAGTTGACCGGCCCGGCCTCGTCCTGGAACGGGACCATCGGGAAGTTCACCCGCAGCGAGGCGTTGGTGTCCGTGTCGCGGACCTTCGCCTCGCCCTCGATCACGGAGTCCGAGCTGATCGCCGAGCCGCAGCTGTTGCGGACGGAGACGGTGCCGGGCGCGGTGAGCTCGTACTCGGCGCGCGTGTCATTCGTGCACTGCAGGGTGTACGGCTGCGGGATCGCGGCGACCTGGAACCACTCCCCCTTGTAGCGCTCGAGGTCCACCGACTCGACCTGGGTGAGCTCGGGTCCGCCGAGCGATCCCAGGGCCACGCCGTCGGGCAGCAGCTGGGAGGAGCCGCCGCCGAGGCGGCCCCCGTCGGTGAGGTCCTGGGCGCCGGCGGCCGGGGCGGCGCCCAGGCCGGCCGCGAGCAGCGGGGCCACGGCCAGGGCGGTCACGAGTCCGCGCAGGCGGGAGGCGGGCCGGCCGGCGGCGGGCCGTCCGGCGGCGGCGGGGCGGGCGGACGCGGTGCGGGGGCGTGCGGTGGTGCTCATGCGCGGATCTCCTCGGTGTGGCGGGGGGTGTCGGAATCGTCGGTCTCGTGGCCGCCGGCGGCCGCGTGACCGGCGTCGGCGGAGCGGCGGCGGCGCGGGTCGCCCGGCCACCAGACCCTGTCACCGACGAGGGTGAACAGTGCCGGGACGACCAGCGTGCGCACGATGAAGGTGTCGAGCAGGACGCCGAGCGCGACGATCACGCCGACCTGCGTCAGGACGATGAGCGGCAGCACGCCCAGCACCACGAACACCGAGGCGAGCACGATGCCGGCCGAGGTGATGACACCGCCGGTGAGGGCGACGGCGCGGACCATCGCCTCCCGGGTCGCGTGCGCGGCCGCCTCCTCGCGGGCCCGGATGGTCAGGAAGATCGAGTAGTCCACGCCCAGGGCCACCAGGAACAGGAAGCTGTACAGCGGCACCGCCACGTCCAGGCCGGGGAAGCCGAGGATCTGCGTGGTGACGAAGGTGCCGAGCCCGAGCGCCGCCAGCGAGGACAACACGGTCGCGGTGAGGACCAGCAGCGGCGCGATGAGCGACCGCAGCACCAGGATGAGGACCAGGAACACCACCAGCAGGATGAGCGGCGCGATGAGGGTGAGGTCGCGGATGTTGCCGTCGGAGGTGTCGACGGCCTCGGCCACGGACCCGCCCACGAGCGCCTCGGCGCCCGGGACCGTGTCGACGGCCTCGCGCAGCGCGACCACGCTGTCCTCGGACCGGTCGGTGGCGGGGGCGGCGTCGAGCACCACGGTGACGCGACTCCAGCCGGTGCCGGATTCCCCGGCGGGCCGTGCGGAGACGACGCCCTCGACCCCCTGGGCGGCCTCGGCGACCCCGGCCTCGGTGCCGGTCCGGGTGAGCACGGTGACCGGGTCGGTGACGCCGGCCGGGAAGTGCTCGGCCGCGGTCTCCAGCCCGGCGGCGGACTCGGAGGCGGTGCGGAACTGCTCGGTCTGGCTCAGGCCGACGCGGGTACCGATCAGGCCCAGCGAGAGCACCGCCAGGAGCAGGACGCAGGACACGAGGACCGTGACCGGGCGCGTGACGACGCGCGCCGCGATCCTGCCCCAGACGCCCGGCGGCACGTCCTCGTCGAAGCCCTCGGGCGTCGCGGGGCGGGTCCGGCCGGCGGCGTGGGAGGAGGAGGCCCCGGGGCGCGGGATGAACGGCCAGAACAGGCCGCGACCGCACACCGCGAGGGCGGCGGGCAGCGCGATCAGGGCGTAGACCAGCGCGATGATCAGGCCGACCGCCGCGGACAGGCCGAGCGACCGGTAGTTGGGCAGGGTCGCCAGCAGCAGGGTGAGCAGCGCCAGGACGACCGTGATGTTGCTCGCGAAGATGGCGGGGACCGCGCCACGATAGGCGTCGCGGAGCGCGGTGCGGCGGTCCTCGGTCCTGCGCAGTTCCTCCCGGTAGCGGGAGACGAGCAGCAGGGCGTAGTTGGTGCCGGCGCCGAACACGAGCACGGAGACGATGCCGGAGGTCGAGGCGTCGACGGTGACACCCGCGGCCTCACCGACCAGCGAGACGATCAGCGCCGCGACCCGGTCGGCGATACCGATGATGAGCAACGGCACCAGCCACAGCACGGGCGAGCGGTAGGTGATGATGAGCAGCACCGCCACGACGAGCGCGGTGGCGGCCAGCAGCCGGAAGTCGGCGCCCTCGAACGCGGCCGCGGTGTCGGCCGCGAACGCCGGCCCGCCGGTGAGCTGTGCGCTCAGCCCGTCGTCGAGCCCCTCGGCGACGGCCCCGCGCATCTCCTCGACCAGCTCGCGTCCCTCGCCTCCGGAGATGAGCTCCGCGTCGACGGGCACGAGCACCAGGGCGGCGGCGCCGTCCTCGGACGGGATCGGCCCCTGGGGCGGGGTCCCCACGACCTCGGACATGCGCTCACCGGCACCGACGGCGGCGGCGATGCCCTCGGGGCCGAGCTCGCCACCGTCGGAGCGCGTCACCACGAGCACCGCGGGGACGGAGCCCGAGTCGGGGAACTCCGCCTGTATCTGCGAGACGAGCGCCGCCTCGGAGTCGTCTGGCAGCGTCTGCGGCGCCTCGGACGAGCCCTCCGACGAGGCGAACGCGAACACCGCGCCGCTCACGATGAGCATGGCCACCAACATGACCCAGGCGGACAGCCTGCCGGTGACGACACCGACCCACCCTCCGGCCGACCCCGGGTCGCCCGTCGGTCCTGACTTCTCCACGGCAGAGCGCTCGGCTCTCATCGTCTCCCCTGTCTTCACGTGTCGTATTCGGAGAGGAACGCCTCGAGGATGGCTGTGACCTCATCGGGGCGTTCCAGGGTGGGCGAGTGTCCCGCGCCGGGGATCTCGCGGTAGCGCGAGTCGGCGATGAGCTCCACCAGTCGGCGGGACTTCTCCGGTGGCGTCGCCCTGTCCTCGGCGCCCACCGCGACCAGCGTGGGGGCGATGATGCGGATCGCCTCGTCCTCGCACGGGTCGCGGTCGGCGACGGACTCGATGGCCTTGACCAGGCCCGCGCGATCGGTGCGCTCGACCATGGCCAACCACTCGTCCACCCAGGGGGCGTCGAGGTTGCCGTCGGCGAGCATGATGGGCGCGACCCGGGACCGCACGGGGCCGATGCCGGCGAGGCGGTACACCGCCGACAGCGTCCGGTACTTGCGACGGTTGGCCGGCTCCTCCGGGGTGGCGGCGGTGTCCAGGAGGGTGAGCGTGTGGACGACCTCGGGGTTGCGGGCGGCGAGTCTGATGCCGACGAACCCGCCCATGGACAGCCCCACGAAGTTGACCACCGGGATCCGCAGGTGGCGCAGCAGTTCGGTGACGTCCACGGTGAGGGTGTCCATGTCGTAGCCGCCGAGGGCGCGCGGCGAGTTGCCCTGGCCCCGGAAGTCGATGGTCACGCAGCGGTAGCGGTCCCGCAGCCGCGCGATCTGGGGGTGGAACATCCACCCGGAGAACAGCAGTCCGTGGGCGAACAGCACCACGGGGGCGTCCTCACGACCGGCGGGGGCGCCGGTGTCGGTGTAGGCGATCGTGGTGTGACCGCGGCGGAACGTGGGCATCGGGGCAACCTCCTGGCGTCGTGTCCCGTCGCGGTCTCACCGGAGGGTGATGAGGCGACGCGGGTCGTCCGGTCCGGCCGCCCGCTCGAGGTGTTGGTGCTCGTTGACCGCGATGCAGGTCATCCCGCCCCGGCCCACCACGACACGGGCCGTACCGGTGTTCACCGTCACACGCTGCAGGCGGGTCCACAACCCGACGACGCCCTCCGGGTCGGCCAGCAGGGTCGCCACGGCCAGCGAGATGGTTCCGGCCGAGGACACGACGAGGGTCGTCCGGCCGGTGCCGGACCGGGCGGCGGCGTCGGCGAGGGCGGCCTCGGCGTCGGCGCGGTAGCGGGCGAACGCCTCGAGCCCCGACCAGTGGCCCAGTGCCGCGTCGAGCTCGCGTTGGAAGGCCTGCTTGGCCTCGTCGGAGGAGCCGGCGGAGTCGAGGGTCCCGCTCTCGGCGGACAACCCGGCGACGCGGGCGGCCTCGAGGACGGAGTCGGCGTCGTACTCGGCCCACCGCTCGTCGACCTCGACCGGGCAGTCCACGTCGCCGTGCGCGCGCAGGCCGGCGAGCAGTCCCTCGGCGGTCTCGCGTTGGCGGCGCATGCCGCCGTGGACGACGAGGTCGGGCCGCAGGCCTCGGGTGGCCATGTCCTCGCCGGCCAGGCGCGCCTGCAGGTGCCCGGTCTCGGACAGCCGGTCGTAGTCGCCGCTGCCGAAGGAGGCCTGACCGTGGCGGACGAGATGGATGGCGCCCATCAGCGCTCACCCCCCTGGCCGCGGACCAGCCCGCCGACGACGGGGAGTCCGCCGAGGACGTCGGCCACCTTCCCGCGGGCGTCGTGGATCCCGCCGGCGACCAGTGGCAGCGCGACGCGGGGCACGCCGAGCAGCTCGCCGATCACGTCCGTCGGGGAGATCCGGGTGGGCGAGAGCCGGCCGTCGCCGGTGCGGATGAGGCGCAGGCAGCGCTGTTCGAGGAACGCCACGCCGGGCCGGAAGGCGCGGAACGCCGGGTTGGTGGTCTGGCGGTGGTAGTAGCGGTGGTTGATCTGCTGGGCGATCACCGCGAGCCGGAACAGGCCGAACACCTCGTAGAACCGCCACTGCTCGTCGGTGATGTCCAGACCCGCGCGGCGGGCGTAGCGCTCGACGACCTGGCGGCGGGTGAGCATGCCGGGGGCGGTGGTGGGTTGGCGGCGGAACGCCTTGAACAGGGGGCCGTCGTCGTCCTGGACCCAGTAGGCGAGCGCGCCGCCGAGGTCCATGAGCGGGTCGCCGACGGTGGCCATCTCCCAGTCGAGGACGCCGATGACACGGGTGACGTCGTGGGGGTCCAGCACCAGGTTGTCGAACCGGAAGTCGTTGTGCACGAGGCAGTGCCCGACGTCCTCGGGCTGGTGGGCGTGCAGCCACTTCATGACGGGCGCGAAGTCGGGCACGTCCGGGGTGCGGGCGCGGCGGTAGCGGGCCGACCAGCCCTCCACCTGGCGGCGCACGTAGCCCTCACCGCGGTCGAGGTCGGACAGCCCGGCGGCGGCGATGTCGACCGAGTGCAGGTCGACCAGCGCGTCGACCGCCGACTCGCACAGGCGCCGGGTGGTGACCCGGTCCAACCGCAGTTCGCGGGGCAGGTTCTTGCGCAGGATCGTGCCCTCCATGCGCTCCATGACGTAGAAGTCCGAGCCGATCACCGAGTGGTCGTCGCAGAACCCGACCATGCGCGTCACCAGCGGGTAGACGGGGCGCAGGGCGGACTGGACGCGGTACTCGCGCTTCATGTCGTGCGCGCCGCGGGCCTTGGTGCCGGCCGGCGGGCGGCGCAGGACGAGGTCGGCGCCGGGGTATCGGAGGAGGTAGGTGAGGTTGGACGCGCCGCCGGTGTACTGCCGGACCTCCGGCAGGACCGGGTCGTCGTCACCCAGGTCGACGCCGGCCAGCACGTCGGGGTCGTCGGGGGTGATCGACCGCAACCACGCGGCGACGGCGGCCACGTCGAAGGCGTCCTCGTCGCGCACCGGTCCGGTGCCGGGGACGCGGCGGCGCAGGGCGGCGTCGCCGTCGGGCATCCCGGTGGGCGTCCCTTCGGGAACGCCGTCGGGGGCGCTCACCGGTCGGTCCCCGCGCTCGGCGCGTCGGTGGCGGGCGCCCCGGCGTCGGCGGTGGTGCGGGCCGCGGCGGCGTCGCGGTAGGGGGCGAGCATGGCCCGGGCGACGACGGCGAGGTGGACCTCGTCGGGGCCGTCGGCCAGCCGCAGGGAGCGCGCGGTGGCGTACGCCCCGGCCAGCGGGAGGTCGTCGCTCATCCCCCCGCCGCCGTGCAGCTGGAGCGACATGTCGATGACCTGCTGGGCCATCCTGGGCACCGCGGCCTTGATGGCGCTGACCTCGACGGCCGCCGCGCCGTGGGTGTCGAGCTTCCACGCGGCGTGTTGCACCAGTAGGCGGGCCTGGTCGATCGCGATGCGGGCCTCGGCCAGGCGTTCGCGGTTGCCGCCGAGGTTGACGATCGGCTTGCCGAACGCCACCCGGCCCGAGGCGCGGCGGCAGGCCAGGTCCAGCGCCATCTCCGCCAGCCCGATGAGCCGCATGCAGTGGTGGATGCGGCCCGGGCCCAGGCGGCCCTGCGCGATCTCCGCCGCCCGGCCGGGACCGGCGATGATGTTGCCCACCGGCAGCCGGACGCCGCTGAGTGTCACCTCGCCGTGGCCGAGGGGTTCGTCGAACACGCCCTGCGCGGTGAGCATCCGCTCCACCGTCACGCCGGGGGCGTCCATCGGCACGAGCACCATCGAGTGCCGCAGGTAGCGGTGGGCGTCCGGATCGGACACCCCCATGAAGATGCCGACCCGGCAGTCGGGGTGGCCGACGCCTGTGGACCACCACTTGCGGCCGTCCAGCACCACCTCGTCGCCCTCGATCCGCGCGGTGGCGGCCATGTTCGACGCGTCCGAGGAGGCCACCGCCGGCTCGGTCATGAGGAACGCGCTGCGGATCCGCCCGTCCAGCAGCGGGTCCAGCCAGCGGTCCTTCTGCTCCTGCGAGCCGTACTTGAGCAGGACCTCCATGTTCCCGGTGTCCGGGGCGTTGCAGTTGAACACCAGCGGCGCCAGGAACGACCGGCCCATCTCCTCGGCGACCGGCGCGTAGTCCGTGTTGCTCAAGCCCGTGCCGCCGCGGGTGCCGTAGCGCTCCGCGTAGGGGCCCTCGTGACCGGCGGGCAGGAAGAGGTTCCACAGCCCCTGCTCCCGCGCGAGCGCCTGCAGCTCCGTCACCCGCGGGTCCACCGCCCAGGGGTCCCGCCCCTCCCGCCGCCGCCGCGCGATGTCGGCGTGGATCTCCGGCTCGACGGGGGCGATGCGGGCGTCGATGAACTCGCGGACCGCGGCGGTGAGCTCGGCGGCACGCGGCGACGGGGAGAAGTCCATATGTGCATCGTGGCACACCCGACCCACCCGGGCCCGGGCACGCGAGACCCCCGGGGCCGCGCCTCTGGCAGGATCGCGGACGTGACCGAGCATTCGCGGACGACCCTCGCCGACCGGGCGGACCCGGTTCGTGCCTGGTCGGCGCGCCGGAACTACCGCGCCGCGGACTTCCGCCCCGGCGACCTCGTCGCGGCCAAGGCGGGTCGCCGCATCTCGGTCGTCCTGCCCGCGCGGAACGAGCAGCCCACCGTGGGCGCGATCGTCGCCGCCCTGCACTCGGAGCTCGTGCACCGGGTCCCGCTGATCGACGAGCTCGTCGTCGTCGACTCCCACAGCACCGACGCCACCGCCCGCGTGGCGCGGTCCGCCGGCGCCCGCGTCGTCGCGCAGGGCGAGGTCCTCCCCGCCCTCGGCGACCTGCCCGGCAAGGGCGAGGCGCTGTGGAAGTCCCTGGCCGCCACCGACGGTGACATCATCGCGTTCCTCGACTCCGACCTGCGCGACTTCGACCCCGCGTTCGCGACCGGGCTGCTCGGACCGCTGCTCACCGAGCCCGGCGTCGTGTTCACCAAGGGCGCCTACGACCGCCCCCTCGACGACGGCCGCACCGTCCTGCCCGCCGGCGGCGGCCGCGTCACCGAACTCGTCGCCCGGCCCCTGCTCGCCACCCACTGGCCCGAGCTCGGCGGCTTCGTCCAGCCGCTGGCCGGCGAGTACGCCGGGACCCGCGCGGCGCTCGAGTCGATCCCGTTCGCCGGCGCCTACGGCGTGGACATCGGCATCCTCGTGGACCTCTACGAGGCCTACGGGCTCGACGCCCTCGCGCAGGTCGACCTCGGGAGGCGCACCCACCGCAACTCGCCCGACTCGGCGCTCGCCGTGATGGCCATGCACCAGCACCTCGCCGTGATGAGCCGGCTCCGGCGGCACGGACGCGTCACCGGCGCCGACGCCCCCGGCGACAGCCTCACCCTGCACCGACGCGACCCCGGCGGCGACGGCTTCCACGCCGAGACCATCCGCGTCGCCCCCGGTGAACGCCCGCCGATGCGCGAGGTGCGCGGGCTGTAGCCGCCCGCACCGACCCCCGGCACCGCCCAGCCCGCCCCGACCGAAAGGACCACCGCCGTGGACGCCTCCGCATGGAACGCCCGCTACCTCGCGCAGCCCGACGCGTGGGGCACCACCCCGGCCGCCCGCATCGTCGCCGAGGTCACGGCCGCCGAGGACGCGGGCCTGGGCGTCGGGACCGCCGTCGACCTCGCGTGCGGCGACGGCCGGCACGCCCGCTGGCTCGCCGCCCACGGCTGGCGGGTGCAGGCTGTGGACTTCTCCGAGGTCGCGATCGAGCAGGCCCGCGCCAAGGACTCCGACGAGGGCCGCACCGGGAGCGTCGACTGGGTCGTCGGCGACGCCCGCACCTGGTCCCCCGCCGAGCCGGTCGACCTCGTCGTGGTGGGCTTCCTCCACCTCGACCTGCCCGAACTCAGCGCCGTGCTCCGCGGCGCCGGCACCTGGCTGCGGCCCGGCGGGCACCTCGTCTACCTCGGCCACGCCGCGGAGAACCTCCGCCGCGGCGTCGGCGGGCCCCAGGACCCCACCCTCCTGCCCGGGATCGGCGACCTCGCCCGCGGCGCCGAGGGCCTCGAGGTGATCTCCCTGCGTCACGACCTGCGCCCCGCCGGCAAGGCCACCGCGGTCGACGTCCTCCTGCACGCCCGGTCCTGGGTCGACTGATGAGCCGCGCCGGGTCCGGCGGGGACGGGGACACCCGCCGGGGCGCGGACACCGGCCGGGACGCGGACACCGCCCGGGAGGCCGCACAGCGGCGGATCCTCACCGTCCTCGTCCTGGGCCAGCTCCTCGCCGGGGCCGGCCTGGCCGCGGGCATCACCGTCGGCGCCCTGCTCGCCGAGGACCTGCTCGGCGGGCCCGGCCTGTCCGGGCTGCCGTCCGCACTGTTCACCGGCGGGTCGGCGATCGCCGCCGTCGCCGTCGGCAGGCTCTCCCAGTCGCGCGGACGACGACCCGGCCTGGCGACCGGCTTCACGTTCGGCGCCCTCGGCGCGGCCGGGATCGTCCTGGCCGCCGAGCTCGGATCCCTGCCGCTGTTGTTCGCCGCGTTCGTCGTCTACGGCTCCGGCACCGCCACCAACCTGCAGGCCCGCTACGCCGGCGCCGACCTCGCCACGCCCGAACGCCGCGGCCGGTCCCTGTCCTACGTCCTGCTCGGCACGACCGCCGGAGCCGTCGCCGGGCCCAACCTCGTGGGGCCCACCGGTGCGGTCGCCGAGGCCCTGGGCCTGGCCCCGCTGACGGGACCGTTCCTGCTCGCCGCGCTCGCCTACGGGGGCGCGGCCCTCGTCATCTCCCTGCTGCTGCGGCCCGACCCGCTGCTCGAGGCGCGGCGGCTGGAGGCCGCGGGAGCGGACGCGGCGGCGGCCTCGTCGTCGTCGACCTCGTTGTCGTCGGCCCGGTCGTTGTCGGCCCGGTCGTCGTCGGCCCCCTCCCCCGCCGCGCCCCGCGTGTGGAGCGCCGACGTCCTCGCCGGTGTCGCGGTGATGGCGCTGACGCAGTTCGTCATGGTGGGGCTGATGACCATGACGCCGGTGCACATGCGCGGCCACGACCACGCCCTCACGCTCGTCGGGCTCGTGATCTCCCTGCACGTGGCCGCGATGTACCTGCCCGCGCCCGTGTCCGGATGGCTGGTCGACACCCTCGGCACCCGCGCCGTCGCCGCGTCCGCCGGGATCGTCCTGCTCGCCGCCGGGATGCTCGCCGCGATCGCGCCGCCGGACTCGTCCGTGCTCGTGGCCGTGGCGCTCATCCTGCTCGGCGTGGGCTGGAGCCTCGGCCTGGTCTCCGGCACCACCGTCCTGACCACCGCCGTGCCGACCTCCGTCCGCGCCACCGTCCAGGGCCAGGCCGATGTGGCCGTGGCCCTGGCCGGCGCCGCCGGGGCGCTCGTGTCGGGCCTGGTGTTCGCATGGATCGACTTCCGCGGCCTCGGCGTGACGCTCGCCGCGCTCTCGCTCATCGTCGTGGCGGCGGTGCGGCCGCGGACGCGGGTGCGGGCGCGGGCGCGGGGCGGGTCAGCCGCTCACCGCGCCGACTGACCGCTCCGCGGGCAGCCCCTCGCCGCGCAGCGCCTCCGCGCGCTCGGCGAGATCGACCCGCCACCACACCACGAAACCCCAGATGACGAACGCCGCGTACACCAGGTACAGCACCGCCGACGGGTAGTACCCGGCCTTGAGCAGCAGCGGCACGCCCACGATGTCGACGCCGATCCACAGCAACCAGAACTCCGTCCAGCCGCGGGCCATGCCGTACGTCGCCAGGACCGAACCGGTGAAGATCCACGCGTCCGCCCACGGCCCCCACGATCCGAGCTGGGCGAAGATCCACCCGAACACGAGCGTCCCGACGAGCATCCCCGCCACGAGCCCGGCCCGCTGCCGGCCCGTCGCCCAGTGCGGGCGGACCGCCGGGGCGTCCGCGACCGCGCCGCTGGCGGCCGCCGCAGCCGCCACGGCCGCGTTGGCCCGTCGCGTCCGCGACCACTGCCACCAGCCGTACACGCCCACCGCCAGGAACATGACCTGCCGACCGGCCTGGCCGTACAGGTCCACGTCCTGCGGCGTGTGGAAGACCCCGCCGAGGAAGACGGTGAGCAGGGTGAGGTTGCCGACGATCCCGACCGGCCAGGCCCACACGACGCGGCGCATGCCACCGATGGCGGCGGCCAGCCCGAAGACGTTGCCGACGATCTCGCGCCACAGGATCGGAACTCCGCCGATCACCAACTGCGCGTCGAGGAATGAGACGAGGAGGCTCATCGTGTGCCCCTTTCACGGGCTCAACACTCCACGGCCCAGGGCTTTGCCACGACGCCCGCCCGGCTCCGGCCGCGGTGGGCCGGGTCCGCATCGGGTGACGCGAGGTTCTCTTCCATCCGGACTATGACCGTCGGCCCCGGGATCACACCGGGTCTGCTGACCCCCACGACCGCGGTGCGACCGGACCGCTGTCCGTCACGCCGCGTGTGCGGGGCGCTCGCGGGCTCGCCGCCGACCATGGGGTCGGCGACATCACCGCCGGTGGGGAGTCTCACCCCGCCCTGAGAACGTGTTCCCATCTTTACCCCCGCCGGCGGCGTCCCGCAACCCGCGGGGGATTCGGTCGGTCGACGCGGGCGAGGGTGAGCGGGTCCGGCCGGTCGACGGACGGTGCCGCGGTGGGCGTCACAGACGCAGCATGAGTGCCGCCGGATGCGCTGCGTCCCTGCCCTCCGCTGCGTCTGTGGTCCATTCCGGCAGCGCAACCCCCGGCGAAGCGTGCACAGCGGCAGCGCGGGCCGACGAGGCAGCGTAAGTCAGCGGGGTCGCGCTGCGTTCCTGCCCGCCGGGCGTGCCGGCCGGGCGCACGAGGGCACGAAAGGGTACGCGCTGCGCCGGTTAGGGGGCGGGCCGGGCGCCAGAGGTCGCGGGTCAGGCGAGGGTGAGCTGTCCGCCGGACTCGGTCACGACCACCGCGTCCAGCGGCCGCGGGGCCGGGGCGAGGGTGTTGCGGCCGTCGGTGGCGTCGTATTCGGCGCCGTGGAGCGGGCAGCGCAGGGTCATGCCCTCGATCACCTGGACGACGCCGCCCTGGTGGGTGCAGCGCGCCGAAAAGGCGACGAACTCGCCTTCTGTGGGCTGGGCGACGATCACCGTGGAATCGCCAGCCTTGAACTGCTTGGCCGTGCCGACGGGGATCTCGGCGGCCGGGATGGTGGTCGCGGGCACCGTCGTGGTCTGCTGCACGGTCGACGGGGGTTGGGCCGGCTCCGTCATCCCGCACGCGGAGGCGATGCCCGGCAGCAGGATGATCCCGGGCAGGGCGGCCAGCACGGCCCGGCGCTGCGTACACGGGCCGACCGTGGTGGAGCGGGCACCGGTGGCACGGGCGGAGGAGGTACCGATCGGAGCGGGGGCGGCGTCGAGCGACTCGGACATGACGCCCATGGTATCGACCCGGCCACCGCAGCCCACCCGTCCGCGGCACCCCGCCCGGCCACCGCAGCCCACCCGTCCGCCCGAGCGCGCCCGGGCACCTAGGCTTCCCCCATGACGGTCCGCAGACTCGCGCCCCACGCCACGACGATCTTCACCGAGGTCTCGCGCCTGGCCACGCAGTTCGACGCGATCAACCTGGGGCAGGGTTTCCCGGACACCGACGGGCCGGAGTCGATGATCGAGGCGGCGGTGCGTGCCCTGCGAGGGGGCGCCAACCAGTACCCGCCCGGAGCGGGGCTGCCGGAACTGCGGGAGGCGATCGTCGCCGACGAGACGGCCCGGACCGGTCTGGTGCACGACCCGGACACCGAGACGCTGGTGACGGTCGGCGCGACGGAGGCCATCGCCGCCGCGGTGGTGGGCCTGGTGGAGAACGACGACGAGGTGGTCGTCATCGAGCCGTATTACGACTCCTACGTGGCCGCGGTCGCGATGGCCGGCGCCACCCGTCGCGCCGCGAGGTTGGTCCGCTCGGGCGGCGGTATCCGGCTCGACGTGGACTCGTTGCGGGAGGCGTTCTCCCCGCGGACGCGGGCCGTGCTGGTGAACACGCCGCACAACCCCACGGGCGCGGTCCTGCCGCGGGAGGACCTGGAGGAGATCGCCGCACTGTGCCGGGAGTTCGACGCGATCGCGATCTCCGACGAGGTGTACTCCCACCTGACCTACGACGGGGTGGAGCACGTCTCGATCGCCACGCTGCCCGGGATGGCCGAGCGGACGCTGCGGATCTCCAGCGCGGGCAAGCTGCTCAACTGCACCGGCTGGAAGGTCGGGTGGCTCACCGGGCCGGCGCACCTCGTCGAGGGGGCGCGGACCGCGCGGCAGTACATGAGCTTCACCGTCGCCTCGCCGCTGCAGCCGGCCGTCGCGCACGCCCTGCGACACGAGCGGGAGTGGATCGCGACGCTGCGGCAGGACATGCAGGTTCGGCGGGACGAGCTGTCGCGGATCCTCACGGGCGTCGGGTTCGACCTCGTCGTCGCGCGGGGAACGTATTTCCTCACCGCCGACCCGCGCCCGCTCGGGGTGACCGACGCGGCGGCGTGGTGCCTCGAGCTCCCCGAGCGGATCGGCGTGGCGGCGGTGCCGTTCGCGCCGTTCACGGACGTGTTCGCCGACGACTGGTCACACCTGGTGCGCTTCGCGTTCTGCAAGCGGCCCGAGGTGCTGGCCGAGGCCGGGCGACGGTTGCACGCGCTCGCGAGCTGACGCGGGCCGCGGCGGTCCTCAGCGCCCGGTGGTGAGGACGATCTTGCCCACCGCGCCGCGCCCGTCCATGAGCTGCAGCGCCTCGGCGGCCCGCTCGAGCGGGAACTCGACGCCGACGAGCGGGTCGAGTCGGCCCGCGGCCAGCAACGGCTCGACCTCGGCCCACTGCTTCTGCAGGTACCCGGGGTTGGACATCCAGTACTCGCCCCAGCCCACGCCGACCGCGCTCTTGTTGCCCAGCAGCAGGCGGTTGACCTTGACGGTGGGGATCTCGCCGGCCGTGAACCCGATGACGAGGATGCGTCCCTCCTGCGCCAGCGCGCGGATGGAGTCCGTGAAGCGGTCGCCGCCCACGGGGTCCACGACGATGTCCACGCCGCGGCCGTCGGTGAGTTCCTTGGCCGCGTCCTTGAACCCCTCGGGCGCGATCGCGTCGGTCGCGCCGGCCTTCAGGGCGAGCTCGCGCTTCTCCTCGGTGGAGGCCACCGCGATCACCCGGGCGCCCAGGGCGGTGGCGAACTGGGTGGCGGCGATGCCGATTCCGCCGCCGGCGCCGTGGACGAGCACCGTCTCACCCGCCTGCAGCCGGCCGCGGTGGGCCAGGGCGAAGTGGACGGTGAGCACGTTCATGGGGATCGAGGCGCCCTGGGCGAACGTCATCGAGTCCGGCAGCAGGAACACCTGACCGGGGTCGGCCGAGACCACCTCCGCGAAGCCCCCCAACCCCGGGAACGCGCACACGCGGTCGCCGGCCGCGACGCCGGAGCCCTCGGGCGCCGACCGCACCACGCCCGCGACCTCGGACCCGGGGACGAACGGCAACGGCGGCGAGATCTGGTACTTCCCGCGCGTCTGCAGCACCTCCGGGAACGTCACCCCGGCCGCGTGGACGTCGATCAGGACCGCGCCGGGCTCCGGTTCGGGCACGTCCACCACCTCGATCGCGGCGGGTCCGTCATGGCTGGAGATGTGAATGGCACGCATGCGGTCCATAGTGTCAGCCCGCCGCGACGCGTGTCCCCGACTCGTGACAGACCGCGGCGGGCCCCGGCCGCCTCAGCCGACGCGCGCGCCCTCGGCTCCCCGCCGGTGGCGACGCCGACGGAGCAGGTGCAGGACCAGTCCCGCCGCGACCAGTACCTGACCGATCTGGAAGGCCAGGGCCATGACGATGAACTCCCGCCCGAACGCGGTGGGCGAGATCAGCAGCACCGCGCAGACCGTCAGCAGCGCGACCGTGACGAGTTGGCCGCCCGCGAGGGTCCGCCGGGGGACGGTGGTGAGCTGGCGGCGGAGCGCCATGAGCACCGAGTTGAGCGCCACGAGCAGGCACACCGGCACGCCGATCTGCGCCGGGAACAGGAACAGGACCACGAACAGCGGGTGCGAGCTGAGCGTGACCGTGTCGGTGACGACGTACTGCGGGACGCTCCACAGGGCCGTGAGCAGCGCGCAGATCACGGTGATCCACGAGCCGCCCACGAGGATCCTCACGCCGTGAGGATAACCCCGGTCTCACTCCCTCGTCAGGGCCTCGCCGATGGGGGTGTCGCCGTCGGAGAACTCGATGGTCCGGCGGACGGTGTCCGGGCGGCGCAGGACCGCGGCGATCACCTGGGCGACCACGTCGCGGCTGGTGGCGCGGTCGTCCCGCTTGCCCTCCCCGACCCCGATCGACTCGCCGCCGGGCTCGTCGGTCAGTGCGCCCGGACCGAGGATCGTCCACTGCAGATCGGAGTCGCGGAGGTGGGCGTCGGCGGCCGCCTTGGCCTCGGCGTACGGGAAGAACGAGTTGTCCTCGGGCACGCCGTGGTCCGGGCCCGCACCGTCGTAGGAGACCATGACGTAGCGCTCCACGCCCTCGGCGACGGCCGCGTCCATCGACCGGATGGCGGCGTCCCTGTCGACGGCGTAGGTGCGCTCGGGGTTTCCGCCGCCGGCCCCCGCGGACCAGACGACCGACCCGCTGCCCCGGACGACGTCGCGCAGCCCCTCGACGTCGAGGTTCTCCACGTCCGCCACCACGGGGGTGGCGCCCGCGGCCCGGATGTCGTCGGCGTGGTCGGGGTTACGGATCACCGAGCGGACCTCCGCCCCGGCCTCCGACAGGATGCGGGCCGCACGGAGGGCGACCTTGCCGTGGCCGCCGATGATGGTCACTGGACGTTCGATACTCATGTGTCCGTTGTACGCGCCCGGTCCCGGCCCCCGCGACCGGTCACGGGCCCGGTCAGGGGGCGTCCCGGGCGCCCGCCGGTGGTCACGACTACGCAACAACCGGGCCGCCGGGGCGTGCCGGATTGGCCCGGTGTCGGACCCGGAGTGCATCATGTCGACATAAGCCGGGATTCACCGGTTCCCCCACGTTTTTCCTCTCGGAGTACCGCATGCCCGTGTCCAGGTCTGGAACCCCCTCTCGTTCGGCGGTGCTGGGCCCCCTCGCCCTGATCGCCGGACTGCTCGCCCTGCTCCTCGTCGTCGCCGGCTGCACCATCCCCGTGCCCACCGGCTCCGCCGGGGAGACCACACCCACCGAACCCACGTCCCAGGCACCCGCCCCTGCCACTCTGCAGGTGGTCCCCGCCGACGGGGCGACCGACGTCTCCGTGGTGGACGGCGTCCGGGCCACGGTCGAGAACGGCACCATCACGGACGCGGTGCTCACCAACGACGCGGGCAAGCGGATCGAGGGCGAGCTGTCGCCCGACGGGACCCGGTGGGAGCCGGCCGTCACGCTCGGGTTCGGGCGCACCTACACCCTGGAGATCACCTACGAGGGCGCGGTCGGCGGGGCCAGGACGGACACCCGCACGTTCACCATGGCCAACCCCGCCTCCGTGGTGACGCCGACCCTGCTCACGACCGGCGGCGGCACCCTCCAGTCGGACCGCGAATACGGCGTCGGGATCGTGATCGTCGCGAAGTTCGACCAGCCCATCGCGGACCGCGACGAGGCTGAGAAGTACATGAAGGTCTCCACCTCCCCCGAGGTGGAGGGCAACTGGTTCTGGGTGGACGACTCCTCCGCGCACTGGCGACCCCGGGAGTACTACGAGCCCGGCACCCGGGTGAGCGTCGAGCTCGACACCGAGGGCCGCGATCTCGGCGGCGACCAGTGGGGCGGCGCCGGCGCGGAGGCCGACTTCACGATCGGGGACCGCCGGGTCGCGATCGCCGACGACGCCACCAAGACGGTCTCCGTGTACCGCAACGGTGAACTGCTCAAGACCATGCCCACCTCTATGGGTAAGGGCGGATGGGCCACCTACGGCGGCGTCACCATGCATTTCTGGACCCAGCCGGGCACCTACACCGTGCTCGACAAGTCCAGCTCGGTGCTGATGGACTCCTCGACCTACGGCCTGCCGCTGTCCGCGGGGTACCGGGTCACCGTCGACCACGGCGTGCGGATCTCCAACGACGGGGTCTACTTCCACGCCCTGGAGTCGTCGATGTGGGCCCAGGGCAACACCAACACCTCGCACGGCTGCCTCAACCTCTCCCCGGCCGACGCCAAGTGGTACTTCGACCAGGCGGTCACCGGGGACGTCGTGGAGGTCCGCGGCACGGGCGGACCCGAGCTGGAGATCTGGCAGAACGGCGACTGGTCGGTGCCGTGGGAGGTCTGGCAGACGGGCTCGGCCGACTGACCGGATCCGGCCGCCGGGCCCGTCTGTACCGGCGGCCGCCGGGCCGGAAATGACCGCGACCACCGGGCTCGGCCCGGTGGTCGCGGTCGTGTCAGCGGCGACGTCTCAGCGCACGCCCATCATGTTCTTCTTGATCCACGGCGACAGCGCGGCGATGATCCCGGCCAGGATGATCGACCCCACGCCCAGCACGAGGAAGTAGTTGCGCTCGGCGCCGGCGTCGTTCGGGTCGTAGTACCCGGCCAGCACACCCGACAGCGCACTGCCGATGGAGACGCTGAGGAAGAACAGCGCGACCATCTGCGTCTTGAACGCCTCCGGTGCCAGCTTGGTCGACAGGGACTGCCCGACCGGCGAGAGCAACAGCTCCGCCATCGTGAACAGGAACAGGATCCCGACGATGCCTAGGAGCGGCGTCGCGGTGGTGCCCACGAAGAACAGGAACACCAGGTAGGCGATGCCCATGATGAGGTTCGCCAGCGCGAACTTGATCGGGCTCGAGGGCTGGCGGCTGCCGAGCTTGACCCACAGCGTCGCGAAGACGGCGGCGAAGATGATGATGAACAGCGGGTTGATCGACTGCACCCAGCTCGCCGGCATCTCCCAGCCACCGAGGTTGCGGTCCAGACGCTGGTCCGAGTAGATCGCGATCACCGTGAACTGCTGCTGGAACAGCGCCCAGAACGCCACCGAGGCGACGAACATCGGGATGAACGAGATGACCCGGCTCCGCTCCTCCGGCAGCGTTTTGCGGCTGGTGATGAGCAGGGCGAACAGCGCGACCGCGCCGATCACCGCGATCGCGGTGACGATGTCGGCCAGGGACTCGAGCGGGATCCAGCCCAGGGCCAGTGCCGCCGCGACGAGCACCACCACGACCACGCCGATCACCAGGGCGCGGAGCCGCTCCGGTCGGGGCAGGGGGTCGGGCACGACCGCGCCGACGCCCTTGAGCGTGGCGCCCCGCATCGCGACGTACTGGACGAGGCCGACGGCCATGCCCGCCGCCGCGGCGCCGAAGCCCCAGTGGAAGCCCTGGGTGTCCCACAGGGCGCCGGTGACGAGCGGCCCCGTGAGACCACCGATGTTGACCGCCATGTAGTAGATCGAGAACGCCGCGTCCCGGCGGTCGTCGGTCCGCTGGTACATGTCGCCGACCACCGTCGAGGTGGTCGCCTTGAGCGTGCCGGCACCGACACCGACGAACACCAGGCCGATGCCCAGGCCGACGGCCCCCGGAACGAGTGCCAGGGACAGGTGGCCCAGCATGATGAGGACGGCCGCGCCGAAGAGCGTCCGTTCCGCTCCGAAGATCCGGTCGGAGATCCAGCCGCCGAGGATCGCCGAGGCGTAGACCAGGCCACCGTAGGCGCCGACGATCGAGGCGGCGATCTGCTCGGAGTACCCGAGCCCGCCGTCACTGACCGAGTAGTAGATGTAGTACGCCAGCAGCCCCTGCATGCCGTAGAAGCTGAACCGCTCCCACAGCTCGATGCCCGACAGGTTCGCCAGTCCGAGTGGGTGGCCGAAGAACCTGCGGTCCTTGTCGGCGAGAGCCACCTCGGCATCCCGAGTTGTCATTCCGTCAGTGTTACTCCTGCTTTCTGCATGTGACAAACCCGTGACGTCGCTCTCCCCGCGGCAGTGGGAGTCGACAACCGCCGCATCGCACGGGAGAATCGGGAGGATGAGCCCCGTGCGACCGGCCCGGGGCGTTACCCGATACGCGCAGGAGCACCTCCAGTGAGCCGAGCCGACACACCGGCCCGATCTATCAGCCCCCTTCACGGAAGGGGGAACACCGGATGAGCATCGCGCTCTCACTCTTGATCGGCATAGTGGTCGTCCTGGCGATCACGGCCCTGACCGGCTATTTCGTCGCCCAGGAATTCGCCTTCATGGCCGTGGACCGCTCCCGGATGGGAGCGGCCGCCGAGAAGGGCGATCCCGTCGCCGGGCGGGTACTCGGCGTCACCAGGCGCACGTCCTTCATGCTCTCGGGCGCACAGCTCGGGATCACCGTCACCACCCTCGTCGTGGGTTACGTGGCCGAGCCGCTCATCGGCCGGGCCTTCGGAGATCTCCTCGGTCTGGCCTCCGTGCCGCAGGCCGTCGGCGTGGCCGTCGGCACCGTGCTGGCACTGCTCTTCTCCACCGTCGTCCAGATGCTGTTCGGCGAGCTGGTGCCCAAGAACCTGGCCATCGCCAAGCCCGAGCCCGTCGCCCGCTGGCTGGCGCGCTCCACGACCGTGTACCTCGCGGTGTTCGGCTGGCTCATCAGCCTGTTCGACAAAGCGTCCGAGGCGCTGCTCAAGGCGGTCGGCATCGAGCCCGTCCACGACAAGGAACACTCGGCGACCGCCCGCGACCTTGAGCACATCGTGGCCGAGTCCGGCGAGACCGGCGAGCTGTCCCCCGAGCTCAGCCGACTGCTGGACCGGATGCTCGACTTCCCGGGGCAGCCGGCCGAGCACGCGATGATCCCGCGGTCCCGCACCGACGTGGTCCGCGGGGAGGACACGGTCGACGACGTCCTGGCGAAGATGGCCACCGGCCACACCCGCTACCCGGTGGTGGGCGAGGACTCCGACGACGTGATCGGGATCGTGGACCTGCACGACCTGCTCGTACTGTGCGACGACGACCAGAACAGCGCGTTGACGCCGGTGTCCGGCGTGATGCGGGCCCCGATCGTCGTGCCCACCTCCCTGCCGCTGCCCGAGGTGGCCTCGCGGCTGAGCGCCGAGAAGGCCGAGATGGCCGTGGTCGTGGACGAGTACGGCGGGTTCGCCGGCGTCGTGACCATGGAGGACATGGCCGAGGAGATCGTGGGTGAGATCGCCGACGAACACGACCCCCAGGCCGAGTCGGCCACGCCGGTCAGCGAGGGCCTGGGCTGGGTCCTCTCCGGCGACACCCACCTCGACGAGGTCGAGCGTCTGCTCGACATCACCCTTCCCGAGGTCGACGCGGAGACCCTCGGCGGTCTGGTCATCGAGACGCTCGGGGACCTGCCGGAGATCGGCGCCCGCGTCGACATCCCCCTGCCCGACACCGACATCCTCGAGGAGATCTCCGCCGACCGGGTGCTGAGGACCGAGGTCCGCCAGATCGAACGCCGCGTCCCCGCGGAGCTGCACGTCGTGGTCGAGGAGGCCGCACGATGACCCCCACCACCACCCTGCTCGCCGCCGAGGCCGACGGCGGACTCATGAGCAACCCCTGGGTCGTCCTCGGCGCGACGGTCGTTCTCATCGTGGCCTCCGCGTTCTTCGTGGCCGTCGAGTTCTCGCTCATCTCCGCCCGCCGCCACCGGCTGGAGGACGCGGCCGCCCACAGCGCCGCCGCGCGGGCGGCCCTGAAGAACGCCTCCGAGCTGACCCTGCTCCTGGCCGGGGCGCAGCTCGGCATCACGCTCTGTGCGCTCGCGCTGGGCTCGATCACCAAGCCGGCCGTGCACCACTGGCTCACCCCGGTGTTCGCCGGGTGGGGGCTCCCGCTGTGGTCGGCAGACGTCATCGCGTTCATCCTCGCGCTGCTCATCGTCACGTTCCTCCACCTGGTGGTGGGCGAGATGGCCCCCAAGTCGTGGTCGATCACCCACCCGGAGTATTCGGCGACGCTGCTCGCGCTGCCGATGCGCGGGTTCCTGTGGCTGACCCGCCCGCTGCTGCTGGTCCTCAACAACACCGCCAACGCGATCCTGCACCGACTGGGCGTCGAGGCGGTCGACGAGGTCGCGGCCGGGCAGGACGCCGACTCCCTGCGCGAACTCGTCCGGCACTCCGGCGAGGCCGGCACGCTCGACGACACCCACCAGCGTCAGCTGCTCAGCGCGCTCGAACTGCAGGAACTCACCGTGGGCGACCTGCTCGGCGAGCGCGGGGTCGACGAGCCCGCCACGTCCGAGGAGATGTCCTCGGTCGGGGTGGACGCCGGGCCGGAGGAGATCCGGGACACCGCCCGTCGCACCGGCCACCTGCGACTGCTGGTGCTGGAGGACGACACGGCGGTCGGCGTGGTCCACGCGCGGGACGCGATCAACGTCGAGTCCACGGCCACGGCGCGGGAACTCATGCGCCCGAGCCTGTCCCTCGAGCACGATCTGACCGTCGCGGAGGCGTTCCGCCGGATGCGTGAGGCGCGGGCCCACCTCGTCGTCGTCGAACAATCCGGCGAGCACGAGGGCACCCACGTCTCGGAGGTGCGCGGCGTCCTCACCCTCGACGACGTCGTCCGGCGCCTCCTGCCGGTCACCTCGGCCTGACCCACGCACCACGGCGACGCGCCCCCGGGAGGACCGACCTCCCGGGGGCGTTGCCGTCCGTGCGGCGCCGTCCGTGCGTCGCGGGTGAGGAGGCGCAGGTCAGAACAGGACGCCGATGAGCCGGATCAGCCCCCACACGGCCAGCCCGGCGATCGCCAGCAGGGCGAGCAGGACGAGGCCGACCGCACCGAGCGCCCGCAGGAGGTACCCGCGGGCGTCGGTGTCGACGCGGCGGCCCTCGGCGATCGCGCGGTCGACGAGCCGCAGGTTCTTGGACGTGGCCTTGTGGGCGACGTCCGCCACGTCGCCGGCGACGGGGACCACGCCGAGGACCGCGTCGACCAGGTAGTTCCACCCCATGCGGAACAGCAGGTGGACCGGGACGCGGTTGCGCACGGCCTCCGCGAGCACCGCGGCGGCGACCACGGTGCCCACGGCGTCACCGACGACCGGCACCAGGCCGATCACCGGATCCAGCCCCACGCGGTAGTTGGTGCCCGGCACGCGGACGAGGTCGTCGAGCACGCGGGCCAACGTCGCGGTGACCGGGGACCCGGAGGGGCGCGCGACCGGCCCGGTGGCGGTCCGGTCAGCGGTCCGGTCGGCGGCCCGGTCGGCGGGGCTCGGCGGGGTGACGGGATCGGCCATGACGCCCGAGGGTAGCGCGACGGGCGACGACCCGCGCGACGCCGGGATCGTGCCCGTGGCGCCGAGACCGCGGACGCGGGCGTGGCCGCGACGCCCGGATCGCGTCCGTGGTGCTGCGATCGGTCCCCGACTCTGGTTTCGTGGAGAGATGCCGCGCACGCCCCTCGCCCCGTCCCCGACCTCGCCGCGCCCGGTCCCGTCGCGGCCAGACCGCCCGGTCCGCGCCTCCCGGCCCCGGTCCCGCCGGCCCGCCGGCCTCGTGGCGGCGGCCCTCGCCGTCGTCCTGGTGGGCTCCGGGTGCGCGGCGCTGACCGGGGACACCGGCTCCGACGAGCTCCAGCAGTTCCTCTCCGCGCTCGAGTCCGGCGACGTCGCCGGCGCCGCCGCGATGACCACCGACCCGGTCGCCGCGCAGGAGACGCTCGCCGCGAACATCGAGTCGATGGGGTTCACGCCGACCCTGTCGATCGACACGCCCGAGGGCGACCGGCGCCCCGACAAGGACCCCGTGCCGGTGGAGATCACGTGGGACATGGGGGTCGCCGGAGGCGGCGTCGGTGGTGGTGAGGGTGACGCCGCCGGAGGTGGGAGTGGAGAGGGCGACGACGACGAGGGCGGCGCCGACCCGGCCGGCGGGGGCGGTGAGCCGTCGCCCGCCCCGCGCACGGTCACCACCACGGGCGAGGCCTCCACGACCAAGGTGGACGACCAGTGGAAGGTGCAGTGGGCGCCGACCATCCTCGACACCCGTCTCGTCCCGGGTGGCTACCTGGCGTTCTCCGAGATCCTCGACTACGACACGTCCGTCCTCGACCGCACGGGCGCGCCGCTGCTGCAGTGGACGCCGGTGACGCTGGTGACGCTCGCCCCGGACGCCGCCGGGAGCGCCGACGCGGTGGCGGCCCTGGTGAGCGCGGCGGCGCCGACCATCACCGGGCAGTCGATCCGCGACGGCATGGCGCAGGCCCCGGACCAGCCGTATCAGGTGGTGAGCCTGCGCCCCAGCGACATCGACCCCATCCGTGAGCAGCTCGCCGCGATCGAGGGCGTGAGCCTGCCCGAGCAGGGGGACCTCATCCGCACCGACCGCGAACTCCGCTCCCCTGTCCTGGACGGACTGCCGGACGCGTGGCTCGAGGCGCTACAGGCCGAGGGCGGGTGGCGTGCCGAGATCGTCAACCCCGACGCCGAGCCGATCGAGCTCGGCAGCGCGCCGGTCGGGGAGGTCGAGGACCTCGTCTCCACCGTCCAGATCTCGATGCAGCAGGCCGCGGCGGACGCGGTGAACAGCACCGGGCTGGCGGCGTCGATCGTCGCGATCCAGCCCTCGACCGGCGGCGTGCTCACGGTGGCGCAGAACTCCGCCGCCGACCAGCAGGGGCCCGTGTCGCTCGAGGGCCGCTTCCCGCCGGGCTCCACGTTCAAGGTGGTCACCACCGCCGCCGCGCTGCAGTCCGGAGTCGTGGGCCCCGACGAGATCGTGCCGTGCCCGGCGTCGATCACCGTCTCCGGCCGCACCATCCCCAACGACGACGACTTCGAACTCGGCCCGGTGCCCATGGAGACCGCGTTCGCCCGCTCCTGCAACACCAGCCAGGCCGTCATCAGCGACCGGCTCGAGCCGACCGCCATGAAGGACACGGCCGCGCAGCTGGGTCTGGGGGTCGGCTTCACCGGCCCGGGGATGAGCTCGTCGTGGTTCACCGGCTCGGTGCCCGTCACTGAGCGCGGCCCGGCCCGCGTCGAGGCCTCGATCGGTCAGGGCGAGGTCCTGGCCAGCCCGTTCGGCATGGCCGTGATGACCGCTTCGCTCGCGAACGGCGGACGCATGATCGCGCCGCAGGTGATCGCCGGCATGCCCGCGGTGGCCGACGACTCCCCCGAGCCGCTGCCGCCGGGCGTCGTGGACACCCTGCGCCGGTACATGGTGCAGACCGTGCAGTCCGGCACCGCGACCGCCGCCCGCCCGGTCCCCGGCCTGGGCGGCAAGACCGGTACCGCCGAGGTCGGCAGCGGGCCCTCCCACGGCTGGTTCGTGGGATCGACCGGCGACATCGCCGTGGCCGTGCTCATGGAGGGCGCCGACTCCTCGGCTCCGGCGGTGGAGATGGCGGCCGACTTCCTCAGCGCGGCAGGCCAACCCGCTCCGCTGCCCGCCGCCTGAACGGGTAGTTTCGGCTCATGCGCCTGCCCAAGGTCTCCCTGCCCGATCTGCCGCTGCCCGGACTCGATCGACTGCCCTTCTCGTCGTCGTCGGCCCCCTCCCCTCGCGACACCAACCGACGCGTCCTCGTCACCGGCGGCGCCTCCGGCCTGGGCCTCGCACTGGTCACCGCGTTCCTCGAACGCGGCGACCGGGTGATCGTCACCGACCTCGCCCCCACCGACTCCCGGCCCGCGAGCGTCCCCGACGACGCCCGCTACCTGCGCCTGGACGTGCGCTCGGAGGACGAGTGGCAGGCGGTGCGCGCCGAGGTCGAGTCCCTCTGGGGCGGCCTCGACGTGCTCGTCAACAACGCCGGCATCGCCCAGGGCGGCCGCATCGAGATGCTCACCGAGGACGACTGGCGGCAGATCGTCGACATCAACCTGCTGGGCGTGGCCCGCGGGTGCCGCACCTTCGTGCCGGTGCTCAAGGCGCAGGGCAGCGGGCGGATCGTCAACACCGCCTCCCTGGCCGGGCTCGTGCACCCGCCCACGATGTCCTCCTACACCGCCGTCAAGGCCGCGGTCGTCGCGATCTCCGAGAGCCTGCGCTGGGAACTCGAACCGTTCGGCGTGGACGTGTCCGTGATCTGCCCGTCGTTCTTCCGCACCAACCTCGCCTCGAGCCTCAACTCCTCCGACCCCGCCGCCAGCGCGTTCGCGGGAAAGCTCATCGACCGCGCCGACCGCGGCGCCGACGACATCGCCGCCGAGGTCATGACCGGCCTCGAGGCGGGCCGGTTCCTCATCCTCCCCGACCCCGAGGCACGCCGGTCCTACCGCGCCAAGCGGTTCCTGACCGCCGCCTACGAGCGCACGATGACCGAGATGGGACAGAAGTTCGCGCGCGCCACCCGCGAGTAACCTGCGGGGCATGACCCCCTCCCACCTGTTGTCCCGCGCCGACCTCGACTTCCTCCTGCACGACTGGCTCTCCGTGGCCGACCTGTGCGAGCGCGAGCACTACGCCGATCACTCCCGCGAGACGATCGACGCGGTGCTGGACCTGTCCGCCGACCTCGCCGAGCGCTACTTCGCGCCCCACTTCCGGGCCGCCGACCTCGCCGAACCGCGGCTCGTGGGCGAGGAGGTCGAGCTCATCCCCGAGATCGGCGAGGCCCTCGCGAAGTTCGCGGAGGCCGACCTCGTGGGGGCCGCCATGGACGCCAGGGTCGGCGGCATGCAACTGCCCTACACCGCCTACCTCGCGTGCATGGCGTGGTTCTACGCGGCCAACATCTCCACCGCCGCCTACCCGCTGCTCACCACCGGCAACGCGAACCTGCTGCTCACCCACGGCTCCGACGAGCAGATCGATCGGTACGTCCGGCCCATGATCGAGGGTCGGTTCACCGGGACGATGTGTCTGTCCGAACCCCACGCCGGCTCCAACCTCGCCGACATCACCACGCGCGCCGAGCCCCAGCCCGACGGCACCTACCGGCTGTTCGGCCAGAAGATGTGGATCTCCGGCGGCGAGCACCAGATGGCCGAGAACATCGTCCACCTCGTCCTGGCCAAGGTCCCCGGATCGCCGGCCGGCACTCGGGGCATCAGCCTGTTCATCGTGCCCAAGTTCCTCGTGGGCGAGGACGGGGCGCTCGGCGAGCGCAACGACATCGTCATCACCGGCCTCAACCACAAGATGGGCTTCCGCGGCACCGTCAACACCATGCCCACCCTCGGGCAGGGCATGCACACCCCCGGCGGACAGCCCGGAGCGGTGGGCTACCTCGTGGGAGAGGAGAACACCGGCCTCAAGAAGATGTTCACGATGATGAACGAGGCCCGCCTCGGCGTGGGACTGGGCGCCACCGCGATCGGCTACGCCGGGTATCTCAAGTCGCTGGACTACGCCCGCAACCGCCCGCAGGGCCGGCCCGCCGGCGCCGACCCCGCGACGCCGCAGGTGATGCTCACCCGTCACACCGATGTCCGGCGGATGCTGCTGGCCCAGAAGTCGTACGTCGAGGGTGCGCTCGCCCTGGGGCTGTTCTGCGCCCGCCTGGTCGACGACACCAAGACCGCCGCCCCCGACGAGGCCGCCACCGCACATACCCTGCTCGACGTGCTCACCCCGATCGCCAAGTCGTGGCCCTCCCAGTGGTGCCTCAAGGCCAATGAGCTGGCGATCCAGGTGCTCGGCGGCGCCGGCTACACCATCGACTACGACGTCGAGCAGCACTACCGCGACAACCGCCTCAACCCCATCCACGAGGGCACCCACGGGATCCAGGGGCAGGATCTGCTCGGGCGCAAGGTCCTCGCCGGTGGCGGTGCCGGGCTGGCCGCGCTCACCGGGCGGATCACCCAGACGTGCGACCGGGCGGCCGCCGCGGGCGGGATCGTCGCCGAGTTGGCCGCGCTGCTGCGCCCGCGCGTGACCAGGCTCATCGAGGTCACCACCGCGCTCGCCGAGGTCGGCGCCACCGACCCGGAGACGTTCCTGGCCGACGCCACCGAGTACCTCGAGGCGACCGGCCACGTGGTGATCGCGTGGATCTGGGTCGAGCAGCTGCTGGCGCTGGGCGACCGAGTCGGGGGCGCGGCCGGGGCCGGGGACTCCGCCGGGGCCGGGGCCGGGGCCGGGGGCGGGGGCGGGGATTCCGCCGGGGCCGCTGACGGGGCCGGTGCCGGGGATTCCGCCGGGGCCGGGGCCGACGCGTTCGCCGCGGGCAAGGTCAAGGCCGCCGAGTTCTTCCTGCGCCGGGAGTTGCCGATCGTCGACGCCAAGTTCGACCTGCTGGCCTCCGGCGACCGCACCACCCTGGACATGCGCGACGAGTGGTTCTGACGGCAGTCGCCGGGCCGCCCGTCTGACGGGCCCGGGCCGACGGGCCGGGAGCCGACGGGCCGGGCCGGCGACGAACCGCCGGGCGAGCACCCAGCCAGCGCACCGGCCCGCAGATGCGCTGGCTCCTTGACCCGCGCTGGAAAAATGGTCCATCCTCCCAGCACAACCGGGGTGAATGCGTACACAGAGCCAGCGCGGGTCACGGCGGCAGCGTAAGTCAGGGCACTCGCGCTGGCGGGATGCCCGGAATGCGGCCGAACCCGGCCCCGCACCGGCCGCAACGCACGCCAGCCAGCGTAAGTCAGGCCACGCGCGCTGGCGGGATGCCCGGAATGCGGCCGAACCCGGCCCCGCAACGGCCGCAACGCACGCCAGCCAGCGTAAGTCAGGCCACTCGCGCTGGCGGGATGCCCGGAATGCGGCCGAACCCGGCCCCGCAACGGCCGCAACGCACGCCAGCCAGCGTAAGTCAGGCCACTCGCGCTGGCGGGATGCCCGGAATGCGGCCGAACCCGGCCCCGCAACGGCCGCAACGCACGCCAGGCAGCGTAAGTCGGGCCATTCGCGCTGGCTGAATGCCGGGGACGCGACTGAGCCCGGGACGACGTGGTGTCGGCCCGGGCTCGGTTCGCGACGGACGGGAGTTCAGGGCTCCCGCTGCTGTCCTCGGCGGGCGTTCAGGGCACCCGCGGTCGGTATCAGCTCCGCTCGGTGCGGATCAGGTCAGCTCACTCCTCGGGGATGAGGACCTGGTCGATGAGGTACACGGTCGCGTTCTCGGTCTGGACGCCGCCGCAGACGACGCCCGCGCCGTTGACCATGAGCTCGTCGCCGGAGCCGGTGACCTCGAGCTGCGCACCGTTGAGCGTGGTGTGCTCGCCGACGACCTGATCGGGGGCGGCCTGGCCCTCCACGACGTGGTAGGTCAGGATGCCCGTGAGCAGGTCGGCGTCCGTCTGCAGCGCCTGCATGGTGGCCTCGTCGATCTGCGCGAACGCGTCATCGATCGGGGCGAACACGGTGTACTCGCCGCTGTTCAGGGTGTCGACGAGGTCGACCTCGGGGTTCACCCCGCCGGAGACCGCGGCGGTGAGAGTGGTGAGCAGCGGGTTGTTCGAGGCGGCCGTGGCGACCGGCTCCATCGCCATGCCCTCGACCGAGCCGGGCCCCTCGGGGTTGGCCTCGGCGTAATCCGCGCAGCCCGCGCCCACGAGCATGCCGGCCGGCTCCGCCTCCATCGCGGAGGTCTCGGAGGCGGACGTGGTCGTCATGACCGAGGTGGCGGTGCCCTCGGCGGTGTTCTCGGTGTCGCTTCCGTCGTCGGTCGAGCAGCCGGCGAGGACGAGACCGGAGACCGCGGCGGCCGCGGCGATCGACGCGACGCGCCGGGAGATCGTGATGCCCATGATGCTGGTCCTTTCGGTGGAGCCCCGGTCCGGATGGAGGGGCTCTGTGCGGTGGGTCACCGGTACTTCGGCACTCCCGACGAGCCGGATGGGTGCGGTACGCCACATTTTTTCGCACCGGTCCGCTCGCGTCCCGGCTCCGAACTCCTGGCATGGACAGCACAGAGCACCGACCCCGGGCCGCGGCTCGCGCGGCATCGGGCCTGCTCGCGACCGGTCTCGCCGTCGCGGTGGGCCACGCCGTCGCCGGATTCGTCGCGCCGGGGTCATCCCCGTTCCTCGCGGTGGCCGACTCGGTCGTCGACCGCGCCCCGGCGGCGGTCCGCGAGGCCACCATCGACGCACTGGGCACCGCCGACAAGCCGGCCTTGATGATCGGACTGGCGGCGATCCTGGTCGGCACCGGAGTTGTCGTCGGCCTCGTCGAACGCCCGCGTCGTCCGGCCGGTTCGGTCGTACTCGCCGCCTTCGGGCTGATCGGCGTCCTCGCGGCGCTCTCGAGGCCGACGGCGGGACCGGCGTGGGCCGTCCCGACGATCCTGGGCGCCATCACCGCGATCGCGGCCCTGCGAGCGATGATCACCGCGCTCCTGCCCGCGCCCTCCGCGCCGGTCCGCCCCTACGGCGCCGTCGTCGCGATCGACCCCCGGGACCGCGATCAGCGCGCACCCGACCGCCGACGCTTCCTCGTCCTGGCCGGCTCCGCCGTGGCCGCCATCGCCGCCGCCGGCACGGTGGGCGTCGCGCTGACCCGGCGCGCCGCCGACGCCGTGGCCGAGCGCACCGGCCTGCGCCTACCCCGGGTGGCCGCCCGCGAGGCGGCGGCGCCCGTCCCCGCGGGGGTGGTGCCCGACGCGCCGGGCGTGACCCCGTTCCTCACCGACAACGCCGACTTCTACCGGATCGACACGGCCCTGCGCGTGCCCGCACTGAGCACCGCGGACTGGCGGCTGCGCATCCACGGGATGGTCGAGCGGGAGATCGAACTCGACTGGCAGGCGCTGGTCGACCGCGAGGCGCGCGAGCGCATCGTCACCCTGACCTGCGTGTCCAACGAGGTCGGCGGCGACCTGGTGGGCACCGCCACCTGGACCGGGTTCCCCATCGCCGAGCTGCTCGCCGAGGCGGGACCGCTCCCCGGTGCCGACATGCTGCTGTCGACCTCCGTCGACGGGTGGACGGCGGGAACCCCGCTCGACGCCCTGACGGACGGCCGCGACGCGCTGCTGGCGGTGGGCATGAACGGCGAGCCGCTGCCGTTCGAACACGGCTACCCCGTCCGCCAGGTCGTCCCCGGCCTGTACGGATACGTCTCGGCCACCAAGTGGGTGGTGGACTGGGAGGTCACCCGCTTCGACCGGGCCAGCGCGTACTGGACCGACCGCGGCTGGGCCGAGAGGGGCCCCATCCGGACCGCGAGCCGCATCGACCGCCCCGCCCCGCTCGCGGAGCTCCCGCCGGGGCCGACCGTGGTCGCCGGCACGGCGTGGGCCCAGCGCCGCGGGATCGACCGCGTGGAGGTCCGGGTCGACGACGGGCCGTGGCGGGACGCCCGGCTGGCAGACGAGTACTCGGTCGATACCTGGCGGATGTGGTCGTGGGTGTGGGACGCCGAACCGGGCCTGCACACGCTGCACGTCCGGGCGACCGACTCGACCGGCCGGGTGCAGCCGGAGGAGCGCAGACCACCCGTCCCGAGCGGGTCGACCGGCTGGCACAACCGCACGTTCCGGGTGGTGGCGGCATGACTCTCATGGACACCCGCAGGAGACCGACACGACCGTCGCGCGCCACGGACCCGGTTCCCACTAGACTGGACCCCGTGTCCGAGCCAGTCGCCCCGCCACTGACCGACCCGGGGAGGCTGCTCGAGCTGGCCGCATCCGGTGATCTACAGGCCTTCGGTCGTTTCTACGACCTCATGTCCCCCCGCGTCTACGGGCTCGCCCTGCGGGTCCTCCGCGACCCGGGATATGCGGAGGAGACGGTGCAGGAGGTGTTCCTGCAGGTCTGGAAACAGGCGGCCGACTACCGGCCCTCGTTGGGATCCGTGCAGTCCTGGGTGCTGACGATCACGCACCGTAGAGCGGTCGACCGGGTCCGGTCCGAGAGCTCCGCGGCGCGACGGGACGAGGTCGACGCCGCCACCGGCTCCGTCCACAGCGGCGACATCGCCGAGCAGGTCACGGAGCAGATCTCCCGCGACGAGGACGCCGCAGAGGTACGCAGGTGCCTGGAGACGCTGACCGGGAACCAGCGGCAGTCCATCGAGATGGCCTACTTCTCCGGACTGACCTACCGCGAGGTCGCCGAGGAACTGGGTGCCGCGCTACCGACCATCAAATCGAGAATCCGCGACGGACTGCGTCGCCTGAAGAACTGCCTGGGAGGTGAGCTGTCATGAGCGTTCGTCACCACGATCACCCGTCGAGGCCGGACAGCGTCCGCCCCGAGGACCTCGACCTCTACGCCCTGGACGCCCTGCCCGAGGACGAGGCCGACGCCGTCGAGGCCGCACTGGTCAGCGCCGCCCCCGAGGACCGGTCGTCGATGCTGGCGCACATCGCGTCGACCCGCGAGGTCGTCTCCGACCTCGTCGCGGACGCCGGCCTCGACACCGCGCCGCCGCCGCACCTGCGGGACCGCGTCCTCGACCTGGTCGCCGCCGACACGCCGTCGGGCCCGACCGGCCCCGTCGGGTCACCCGGACGCGACGGTTCGGGCGACGACGCCCGGGGTGGGGCGGACGTCATCGACCTGAGTCGTGAGCGTGAGCGTCGACGGCCCGGGCCGCTGACCTTCCTCGCCGTCGCGGCGGCCGCCGTGGCGTTGCTCGTCGGCGGCGTGACCATCGGCCGCATCACCGACGGATCCGGTTCCGGCGGAGGCGAGCTCCCTGTCGCCTCGCCCCCCGCCGGATCGATGCCCGGCAAGGTCACCTCGCTGCTCGCGGCCGACGACCTCGCGGTGGTGCGCGGTCAGGTCGCCGGGACCGGCACCGCGACGGTGCTCGCGTCCAAGACCGCGGACATGGCGGTCATCTCGATGACCGACCTGCCCGAGCCGGCCGAGGGCCGCGCGTACCAGCTGTGGCTGATGGGTGACCACGAGCCGATCTCGGCCGGCACGATGGAGGCCGGTCAGGTGGGCCCGTCGCCTTCGGCGCAGATCGACGGCATCCGCAACTCCGAGCAGATCGGTATCACCGAGGAGCCCGCCGGCGGGTCGCCCGCGCCGACCGGGCAGGTCCTGCTGGCGCTCGACATCGACTGACGCGGCGGGGTGCCTCGCGCGAGAGGCGCCCCGCCCGGCGGGTCAGTGCGGCCTGCCCGCCGGGCGGCCTGACCGGCTGGCCGGGCACGTGCGGCCAGACCCGCCGCGCCTGTCAGCCTGTCAGGCCTGCCACCACTGCCGCAGCGGCACGTCCCAGGTCTGCCGCTCGTCCAGGCGCACGGCGAGGATCTGGTGGAGCTGGATCTTGTTGTGCTCGAACCCGTACTGGCACGCGCCCATGTACAACCCCCACAGCTTGGCCATGGGCTCGCCGACCTCCTCGACGGCCTCATCCCAGTGCTCGACGAGGTTAGCGCACCAGTCGCGCAGGGTGAAGGCGTAGTGCTGGCGCAGGTTCTCCTCGTGCACCACCTCGAACCCGGCGTTCTCCGCCTCGAGGTGGACGGTCCCGGCGCCGGCGAGCTCACCGTCCGGGAAGATGTAGCGGTCGATGAACTGGCCGGCCTTGACCTTGCCGACGTTGTCGGGCCGGGTGATGCAGTGGTTGAGCAGCCGCCCGCCCGGCTTGAGGTACCCGTGCAGCGTGGTGAAGTAGGCGTGGTAGTTCTTCCGACCGATGTGTTCGGTGATGCCGATCGAGGAGATGGCGTCGAAGTCCCGCTCGGGGACGTCGCGGTAGTCCTGCAGCCGGATCTCGGCGAGGTCGCCCAGACCGTCGGCCTCGATCGCGGCACGGCCCCACTCGACCTGCTCCTTGGACAGGGTCACGCCGATCACCTTCACGCCGCGGCTGGCGGCGTAGCGGACCATGCCGCCCCAGCCGCAGCCCACGTCGAGCAGCCGGTCGCCCGCCTCGAGGCCGAGCTTGTCGAACACCAGCCGGTACTTGTTCTCCTGCGCCACCTCGAGTGAGGCGTCGGCGTCGGGATAGCAGGCGCAGGTGTACGTCATGGAGGGCCCGAGGATCCACGAGTAGAAGAGGTTCGAGACGTCGTAGTGGTAGCTGACGACCTCGGAGTCGCGTTCCTTGGAGTGCCGCCGCATCCCGGACAGGACGCGCTTCCAGGCGGGCTTGACCTCCATCGGCGGGGTGGGCAGGAACGCCACGCTCTCCGGGCCCAGGGAGCGGGCGATCCGGGCGAGGGTGCGCGCGTCGGGGGTGCGCGTCATGTGTTTGCGGAACACCTCGAGGGCGCCGAACACGTCGTGCGGGGCGCCGGGGTGCACGCCGTCGATCTCGATCTCGCCCATGAGGTAGGCGCGGGCCAGGCCGAGGTCGCCGGGGGCGGTGACGAAGTACTGCAACGCCTTCTCGCTCTTCAGACGTAGCACCAGTCGGCTGTCCGTCGGACCGATCGCGGACCCGTCGTAGGCCTCGATCCGCAGGGGCGGCTCGCCCGTGGCGAACGCCCCGATGATCTCGCCGATCGTCATCCTGCCCGCGGCGTCCGGGGCTCCCGCTGTCCCCGCGCTTCTCGTGGTCACCGTGCACCCACCGCCTTGTCGTAGAGGGTCGCGAACCGGCCCTGTGGATCGAATTCCGCCTTCACCCTGCCCGCGTGGTCACCGCCGTAGAGCTGCGCGAACTCCTCCCGAGAGTAGAAGACCTCCGAGTACAGCGACTTGTGGCCGCCGAGCCGGGAGACCTCCTCCTCGATGCGCCGGTTCCACGCGCCCTCGGCCATGCCGGGTGCGATGGGCGCCGAGGACCAGAAGCCGATGTTGACGTAGGTGGTCTCCGGGGCCAGCGGGTACAGGGGCCAGGGCCGGTCGGAGCCGGGTCCGCCGCCCACCCCGGGCGACGGGCTGGACTCGCGCAGCCGCAGCGGGCAGATCCACAGCGGCTCGATCGGCACCTCGCGCAGGAACCAGTCGAGGAACTCGGCGGTGCGGTCGATCGTCACCTCGACGTCCTGCACGACCCGCTCGCGCGGCCCCTCGCCCTTGAGCGCGCCGATCTTGTTGCCGAGGTCGTACTTGTGGTCCAGGCCGATGATCTTCCAGTACGCCGACGAGCGCAGCAGCTGCTGCGGCCAGAGCCGGCGGATCCTCGGGTTCTGCACCCCGAACGCACGGGAGCACCAGAACCAGTCGGTGTCCCACCGCCACAGGTAGTCGCGGGTCGTCAGGCGATCGCGCCGCACGGATCCGGCGGGACCGCCGTGCTGCACGGAGCGGTAGTAGATCGCCTGCTTGTCGGCCACACCCGAATAGTCGGAGACGGGTCCCGGCTCGTCGGTCCGCCGCCCCAGGCAGAGGTAGGACTCGTCGGCCGAGAAGACGATCCCGTCCAGGAAGTCGACCTCCTCGTCGTCGTACCTCCCCTCCTCGCTGATCCGCCCCAGGGTCTCGGTGAGCGCGGCGAGGGAGTCGAACCGGACGTGGCGCAGTTCCACGTAGCGCGCCACCGGTTCGAGGGCGATGCGCAGCCGCACCGCGTATCCGAGCGAGCCGTAGGAATTGGGGAAGCCGCGGAAGAGGGCGCGTTCGCGCTCGGTGCCGTCGGGGCGGGCGGTGACGATCTCGCCGGTGCCGGTGAGGACGTCCATCTCGAGGACGGATTCGTGCGGCAGCCCGAGTCGGAAGGAGGTGGACTCGATGCCCAGTCCGGTGACGGCGCCGCCGAGGGTGATGGTCTTGAGCTGCGGCACGACGTAGGGCATGAGGCCGTACGGCAGCGTGGCGTCGACGAGGTCCTCGTAGGTGCACATGCCCTGGACGTCGGCGGTGCGGGCGTCGGGGTCGACGGAGATGACGCGGGTGAGACCGGAGGTGTCGAGACCGGGCGACGACGACGAGGCGCGCGGCCGGAAGAGGTTGGACGTGCGCTTGGCCAGCCGAACCGGCTCACCGGCGGGCACGGCACGGAAGCTGTCGACCAACGTCCGCACGCCCCGGGCGTGGCTCTCGGATCCGACGACGAGTGGTTCGGCGAGACTCACGGCGGTTCCCATGCGTCACACCTTAACGACGCCCGGGAACCCCCGCCGACGATCGGTGCGCGGGATCCGCCGCCGGCGCACCCGGATCGGTGGCCGCCGGCACACCCGGTGTGGCGACCGCCGGGGCGGGGGCGGCGGGCGTCCAGCCGGGCGGGCCGAACACGTACCCCAGCCGCTCGCGCCAGGTGGCCGAACGGCGGACGTCCCGGCCGATGGCGACGTACTCGTGCAGTTGCAGCCAGAACGGGTTGTGCGAGTTCACGGGCGTGGTGAGCCCGTAGGTCGGCCTGTGGGTCTCGGCCCGGAAGGTGCCGAAGAGGCGGTCCCAGAGGATGAGGATGCCGCCGTAGTTGCGGTCGAGGTACTCGGCGTCGCTGCCGTGGTGGACTCGGTGGTGGGACGGGGTGTTGAAGACGAATTCGATCGGCGCGGGCAGGCGGCCGACGCGCTCGGTGTGGACGAAGAACTGATAGACGAGCGAGACGGAGAAGCCGGTGAAGACCATCCACGGCGGCACCCCCAACAGTGGTAGAGGCAGCCACGCGATGATCTCGCCGGAGTTGTTCCACTTCTGGCGCAGGGCGGTGGCGAAGTTGTAGTACTCGCTCGAGTGGTGGGCCTGGTGGGTGGCCCACACGAGCCGGATGCGGTGCGCGCCGCGGTGGTACCAGTAGTAGAGGAAATCGGTGCCGAGGATCGCGAGCACCCACGTGTACCAGGCGTTCGAGGGCAGGTGCCACGGCGCGAGGTACACCCACACGGCCGCGTAGAGGACCAGCCCGACGAGCTTGCCGATCAGCCAGAACGCCTGCGAGCTCGCGCCCATGACGAGGGACGTGACGGCGTCGCGGGGGTGGTACCCGCCCGGCTCGCGGGCCTCGAGCACGCGGGCCGAGACCCACTCGATCGCCACGAACAGCACGAAGACGGGGATGGCCAGCAGCACGGGCTCGTGCAACGGATCCGCCAACGCGGCCAGCGCGCGGGACAGCGACTCCACGAATCCCATCTCGTTCACGTCTCGATTGTGACACCTCTCACAGACAATCGGCCCGTCTCCCCCTTCCGGCCGCGGCGCGGCCCGTAGCCTTCCCGTCACATCGGCACCGAGGCCCGGTCCCGCACACCGGCGGTGGCCCGCCCCGGCGTCCCGGCCGTCTGGAGGATCCCGTGTCCCTCTCGTCCCGACCCGTCCGACCCGGCCCCTCCCGCCCCGCGCGCCGACGCACCGGCCGCTCCCGCCCCGCCCGGGGCCACACCGTCGCGGCCGCGTCGGGTCTCGCCGCGCTCGCACTGGTACTCGCGGCGTGCGGTGAGGAGGGCACCGCGGAGCGGGCGGTGGGCGAGGCCACCAGCGCTGCGGGGTCCGTCGCCGCCGAGGCCACCAGCGCGGTGGGTGAGGCGATGAACGACGACGGCGAGGGCGGCTCCGGCGCCCCGACCGGCGACCAACCCCAGCCCGAGGACACCACGGACGGCGGCGACGGGTCCGCGAACCCGGACGAGGAGTTCCTCGACGACATCCGGCGGGTGGGCGTGGACGCCGGCGACGAGCAGGACTACCTCGCCCGCGGACGCGACGCGTGTGCCTCACTCGACGAGGGCATCGGCTACGTCGACGTCCTGCGCCGGTACAACGACGCGCACCCCGACGCGCCGATCACCGAGGCGCCGGTCGTGGTGGCGGCCGCGGTCAAGGCGCTGTGCTCACAGCACCTGCCGCAGGTCGGCGAGGGCGGCGGGGACGAGGGCGGAGCCTGACCTCCCCCACCCAACGGAGGCGCCCGCTCACACCCCGGCCCGGTCGAGCTCCTCCGCGGTCAACCGGCGACCCAGGGCGATCAGTTCGTCGGCGCGGTGGAAGTCGAAGGTCGAACACGCGTCGGAGGGCACCTCGACCAGCACGTCGGGACGGTTCCCGGCCATCCGGTAGGCCGTGACGATGCTCTCCATCGCCTCGATGGAGTGGGTGACCACGTCGAAGATGCGCAGGGTGCCGGGCAGCGCCTCCTCGCCGTCGTCGTCGGCGACCTCCTCCTCGCCGTGCTCCACGGCCTCCTCCACCTCGTGCGAGGGCTGGTCGCCCGCGTCGTCGCCGAGCAGCGCGCGGCCCACCGCCTCCGTGTCGCGGTCCTCGCCGTCCGTCCCGCGGTCGCCGCCGTCCGCCCGCGGGTCGTCGTCGGGGTGGGAGTCCTGCCCGAAGCGGGCGGCGATGAGCCGGACCAGGTCGGCGTCGCGGACGTCCGCGGCGGCGGTGCGGATGCGGCCCGTGAGCCTGCCCGCGGGCCGGGCACCGCCCCCCGTGCCCCTGCGGGAGATCCGCGGTTCCGCGTCGGATGACGCCTCCTCGGGATCCGAGCTCTCCTGGAAGGTCGACCCGCGGATCCCGGTCCGGCGCCCCGTCAGGGACACGGCCAGCAGCAGGTCGCTGCTCACCGGGGCGAGCGGCTCCAGGGGAACGGGGTTGGTCACGCCGCCGTCGATGATGAGGCGCCCGCCGACCAGTGCCGGCGTGATGACGCTGGGGATCGCGAAGGACGCGCGCACCGCGACATCGGCGGGGCCCCGGGTGAACCACACCTCGCGGCGGGCCCGCAGGTCGGTGGCCACCGCGGTGAACGGGATGTTCAGATCCTCGATCCGGACGTCGTCGAGCATCCTGCCGATCACGCCCATGATGCGGTTCGCCCGGATCGCCCCGCCGCCGGCGAAGGACACGTCGAGCAGCCGCAGGACGTCACGCTGGGTCAGCCCGCGCACCCACTCCTCGAAGTCGTCGAGCTTCCCGGCCGCGTAGAGGGCTCCCACCACCGCGCCCATCGACGCACCGGAGACGCCCACGACCTCGTGACCGCGGGCCTCGAGCTCGCGGATCACACCGATGTGCGTGTAACCGCGCGCTCCTCCGGACCCCAGTGCCAACGCCACTCTCATCGACGGCCCTCCTGCCCTGTCGCCCGTGCGCTCCCCGCGCGGCCCCGCCGCGGTCGTGACCAGTGTGCACCGGGCGCCGCCCGGCCACGGCCGTCACGGTCACCGGTTCGTGTCGTAGTCACGATCTACCGTCAGCACCGTATCGAGCGCACGTTCGATGCCGGGCCACCGCCCGAACCGATCACCACAGGAGAAACCATGTCCCGCACCGCGGTCCCGCCCTACGCCCGTTCCGCAGCCACCGCGACCGTCGATCCCGCCATGCTCCGGGTCGCCGCCGCCATCGACCGCCACGGGATGCACGTCATCCACGTCGGGGAGAGCTGCGACTGCGGCGACTGCGCCGCCGCGCCGCTACCACCGGACCAGAGGTACGGCTACACGATCGGGCTCACCGACGTGGGCCATCCCGAACTGCTCGTGCGCGGGCTGTCGGCGCGGGAGACCGCGGGCCTGCTCAACCGCTGGGGAGACGCCGTCCTGGACGGGGAGGTCCTCGACGCCGGACACCTGTTGTGCGAGGGCGCCGGGGGGACCACCTGGGAACTCGTGCCGGTCCGGCGCCCGTCGCGCACGTTGCTGTGGGCCGGTCGCTACTACCGCACCGCCGGAACCGGCGGGCTGGCCGCGCTGGAGCTGATCCCCGCCCGGCGCCCGTGCCCGTGCGAGGTGTGCGACTGACGGACGGGGCCGGGCGGGGCTCGTCGTAGGGTCTAGGCATGCCCCACCCTCAGCTGCGCCTGGCCGCGAGCTCACCGTCGATCATCGTGCCGGTCACCGCGCGGGACCGCGTCGAGCTCGGCCACCAGGTCGACTCCCTTGCGCGGGTCCGCGCCGGCGAGGAGGTGAGGGCCGCCGAGGAGGGCGGCGACGCCCCCGCCGGCGGCCTGCCGTTCGACCTGGTCGAGTGGCGGGTGGACCTCTACGAGCCGTTCACCGCCGGCGTGGACCCCTCCGGGGCCGGCGCCGCCGGGACGGGGATCGACCCCGTCCCGGTGGTGGCCGCACTCGGCGCGATCGCCGCGGCCCTGCCGGACATCCCCGTCCTGGCGACGTTCCGTACCACCGCCGAGGGCGGGGGCGCCCCGCTGGCGGACGAGACCTACGCCCGGCTCGTCGAGCTGCTGGCGGGGAGCGGCCTGGCCGCGGCCGTGGACGTGGAGTACCGACACCCGCGTGCGGCGGAGGCGATCGCGGCCGCGCACGACCAGGGGGTCCCGGTGGTGGCGTCCAACCACGATTTCGACGCGACCCCGTCGGCGGACGAGATCGTCGCCCGGCTGACCGCGATGGAGGACGCGGGCGCGGACGTGGCCAAGATCGCGGTGATGCCGCGCTCGGCGGCCGACGTGGTGACCCTGCTGGCCGCCACAGAGCGTCGCCACCGGGACGCGCGGATCCCGCTAATCACCATGTCGATGGGGGCGCTGGGCGCGGTGACCCGCATCGGCGGGGGCGCGTTCGGGTCGGCGGCCACCTTCGCCACCGTGGGCGAGGCGTCCGCGCCGGGCCAGCTCCCCGCGGCGCGGGTGCGCGAGGCGCTCGACCTCCTGCACCCGGGTAGCGGTCAGCCGTAGCGGCGCAGGACCTCCTCGCGCAGGCCGGCCGTCGCCACGTCGGCGATGTGCTTCTGGGCCTTCTTCACGACCATGCCCGGCAGCTTGACCTTGAGTTCCACCTCGAGGTCAAACACGACGCGGGTGGTGCCGTCGCCGTTGTCGGTGAGCACGTACCGCGCGTTCTGGACCTTCTGGTTGGTCGAGGAGACCAGCGACCAGCTCACCTCGCCGTCGTACCACTCGTAGCGCACGACCATCTCCTCGGTCATGCCGTACTGCGAGATCCGCTCCCACACCACGATGGGCCAGCCCTCGTCGTCGGCCTCCCGCACCTCCACCTCCCGGTGGGACTCCGACCAGTCGACCAGGGACTCGACGTCGGCCAGAACCGACATGATCTCGGGCACCCCGGCCTCGATCGTGGTCACCGACTGCACTGACACTGCCATGGCCGAGAAGTTACCCCCACGAGCGGATGCGGTGGGACGATCGAACCGTGAACGCGGCCACCGATCGCAAGATCGCCCTCCTGCGGGGGATCAACGTGGGAAAGTCCGGGCGCATCGCCATGGCGGATCTCCGGGCGTGCACCGAGGCCGCCGGGTGCGCGGAGGTGAGGACGGTGCTGGCCACCGGCAACGTGGTGCTCACCGACCCGCGCCCCGAGGCCGAACTGCGCTCGGTGCTGGAGACGGCCTACGCAGGCCGCTTCGGTTACGACGCGGTGGTCCAGGTGCTCGCCCGCGAAGCCGTCGAGGACGCGGTCGCGCGGTACCCGTTCGCCACCCTGGACGACCACCACGACTACCTGGTCTTCTCCGACGATCCGGAGGTGACCGCCGTGGTGGCCGAGGCGATGGCGGCGGCCGTCGATCCGGCCGGCACCGAGGAGGTCGCGGCCGGATCGGTGTGCGTCTACTGGCGGGTGCCCAGGGGGCTCACGCTGAGCTCCGCCGCCGCCAAGGTGACCGCCGACAGATCGCACGGCCGGCACCTGACCATGCGGAACATCAGAACGCTGCGCAAGGTCCTCGCCCTGGGCTGAACCCCGCTCGATCGGGCGATCAGGGACCCTGGACGGACGCTCCGATGGTGTCGACCACGGCAGCGAGCGGCCCGAAGATCGCGGGGAAGATCCCATCCCACATGGCCTGGAGCTGGGAGAGGTCGAACGGGGGCATCTGTCACGCTCCTTCTCGGACGAGGGCGGCGGGCGGGCTCTCCGCGGGCACCGGTATCCCTCGATTCCCAGGATCCTCTGCAGTCACACCCGGGCGCAACCCCTCCCTCGTGGCAGACTGCGTGCGATGCGCCACCGCCCGACCCGTCGCCCCGCCGCCCTCGCGGCGCTGGTCGCGATCGCCGTCGCCGGCGGGTGTGCGACCGACCCCGACGATTCGGCCGGGCCCGCCACCAGCACCCTCACGACGCCGTCCGGGCACCGGGCCCCCTCGCCGTCGCCGTCCTCACCGCCGTCGCCGTCGTCCCCGCTGACCCCGCCGGCACCGCCCGCACCGCCCGCACCGCCGTTCATCGCCACGGCGACCTGGGCCGATTCCGACTACGGCGTCACCCTCGAGGTGGCGCCCACCGACGCCGGGCGCCGCGCCACGGGCGCCGGCGACGCCGAGGCGGCCTGGCGGGAGGTGCTCGCGCTCGCCCCCGACGCCGACGCCCCGGGCATGTGGGAGCAGTTCGACTGTCACTGGACGTGGGCGCGGCTGCTCGAACCGGACAAGCCCACGTGGAACGTCGAACCGTGGCGGCCGGTCGTGTCGCCGGAGCGGATGCTGGCCGAGGGGTGCAACCCGGGAGGGCCGGAGGTATGAGCAGTGCCCGGCAAGAGCCGGTGACCCGCCCCGCCACTCCCGAGGACGCCGCCGGATGCCGCGACGTGTACGCGCCGTACGTGCGGGAGACGACGGTGACGTTCGAGACCGAGGTGCCGGACGTCGAGGAGTTCGCCGGGCGGATCACGCGGGCCCTCGAGCACCACGACTGGCTGGTCGCGGAGCTCGACGGACGCGTCCTCGGCTACGCCTACGCCGGGCCCGTCAAGGAGCGCGCCGCGTACCGCTGGTCCTGCGAGGTCAGCGTCTACCTGGCCCCCGAGGCCCGCGGGAACGGCCTGGGTCGGGCGCTCTACCGCGAGCTGTTCACCCGCCTCGAGGCGCGGGGTTTCCGGCGCCTGCTGGCGATCATCACCCTGCCCAACGAGGCCAGTGTCGCGCTGCACCGGGCGCTCGGGTTCCGCGAGTCGGGGCGACTCGAACGGATCGGGTTCAAGCACGGGCGGTGGCTGGACGTGACGTGGATGCAGGCAGACCTGGGCCCGGATCCGCTGGCACCTCCGGCACCGCCGGACTGAGGGCGCGGCGCACCAGGCCGGTGCACAGGTCGTCGAGCCACCCGCCCACCGAGGCTCGCGCGGCGGCCGTGTCGGGGTACCGGCACCGCACGTGCAGGCCCGAGCCGTTGACCACGAACCACACCATGACCCCGTCGGTGCGGATCACCGCCGACACGTGCTGCGGACGCAGGCCCAGGTCCACGTCGACGGGCAGGCGCCGGTGGTCGAGCCACGACACCGCGAACATGCCGGGCGTGTGCGGCATCCCGCCGTACGGGGCGAGGATCGGCCCCAGCGGGTGCGAGCCCAGCTCGATCGCCTCGCGCACCGCCGCCGCGCAGGCCGCGGGGTCGGGGTCGGCGCACTCGATGACCGAGTTGGTGATGAACCAGCCCACCGAGTCGTCCCAGTGGTGCGGCCGCTCCACGTCGTGCCGCGAGTGCACCGGCAGCACGGCGCGCAGCCCCACCCCGGCGCGGCGGCGCAGGACCTCGGTCATCTCCGCCACCGCCAGCGCGATCATCCGCACCCCGGCCGCTGCGGCCGCCGTCTCCAGCGCGGCGACCCCGTCCCAGTCGAGGACATCGCGCACCTCCACCACCTGCTCGCGCGGGGTGGAGATGTCGCCCAGGTCGAGCGGGAAGACCGGCATCCCGCCGTCGCCGCGCGCCATGATCTGCGCCCACCGCGAGTGCACCCGGCCCGGCGCAGGGGGTCGGGCGGCCAGCTCGGCGGTGTGCTCGGAGAACGCCGCCGGCAGCGCGGCCCCGGCCCACCCCGGACCGGCCCCGACCCACCCCGGACCCCCGCCCGGCCCGGGACCGCGGGGCCGATCCCCCAGGCCCGCGCAGAAGTCACGCATCACCACCAGCAGCGACCAGGCGTCCACGTGACTGTGGTCGAACCCGATCACCACCACCGGACGCTCGCGCTCGTCCCGCGGCTGCACCAGGCACAACGCGTGCGCCGGCCGCGCGAACGGACAGCACGCCTCGTCGAACACCCGGCGGATCACGGCCCTCGGGTCCTCCTCCGGCCCGGCCGGCGGGATCCGCCACCCGAGGGGTTGCACGGTCACCGGCCGCAGGCGCAGCTCGCCGTCGACCTCGCCGTCGTCGACCTCGCCGCCGACCCGACCGCTACCGTCGTCGGCCCCGCCGCGCCCACCCTCCTCCCCGACCGGCCGGCGCCCGGCCCCGCCCACCAGCACCGTGCGCAGCGTCCCGTGCCGCGCGATGACCCGCAGCCACGCGCGGGCGACCTGCTCGCGGTCGGCCGCGAGCGGCAGGGTGAACGCCAGCGCCATCCACGACCCGGCGCGCGGCCCGAGCGACGCATGCCGCGCCTGGTCGAACGACGGCGTCAGATCGCGGCCCTGAGCTGGACTGATCTTCGTCACATACCGGTGCACGACGCCGTCCGGCAGGTCCATCCGGGTTACCGTGGTGAGCCTCATGGCCCGCACGGTAGGGCCGGCGTGTTACGGGGAAAGGCCTGGAGTGTGACGACGACGAGACGGTCCGCGACCCGACCCGGCGGGAACGGGCGGGCCCTGGCCCGGGACCGCAGGGGGGCGGGGCTGCCGGTGGTGCAGCTGCACGGCCTGAGCTCGAGCCGGCGCCGCGACGAGGTGTTCGGGCTCGATCTCACGGCGGGCCGCGACGGACTGCACGTGGTCCGCTACGACGCCCGGGGGCACGGGGAGTCGCCCGGCACCACCGAGCCCGGGGACTACACGTGGCCGGTGCTGGCCCGCGACCTGCTGGCGCTGCTCAACGAGGAGTTCCCGGGTCAGCGGGTGCACGGTGTCGGCCAGTCGATGGGATCGGCCACGCTGCTCACCGCGGCGGCCGCCGAGCCCGACCGGTTCGCCTCGCTCACGCTGGGCATCCCGCCGACGGTGTGGGGGTGGCGGCGTGAGCAGTCGCGACTGTACGAGCTGGCCGCCCGGCAGGTGGCGCGGTGGGGCGGCGCGCGGTGGTCGGAGCTGACGCGGACGCCGCCGACCTCGCCGGCGATCGACCCGGGACGGCCGCACACCGCTCCGGACGTGGCCGACGAGTGGCTGCCCGCGGCGTTCCGCGGCGCCGCCGCCACGGACCTGCCGCCGGAGTCCGAGATCGCCCGGCTGGGCATGCCGGTGCTGCTGCTGGCGTGGCCGCAGGACGCCTCGCATCCGCTCGAGGTGGCCGAGCACCTGCGTGACCTGCTGCCGGACGCCCGGCTGGAGGTGGCGCGCACCCCGGCCGAGGTGGCCGGGTGGCCGCGGCTCGTCGGCGAGTTCGTGGAGGGCTGCGGCGGGTAGGTCCGGCGCGCCCGCATCGGCGCGGAGCCGGACCAGCGGTGGCATCGGCGCGCGGGCTTCGCACAATGGGTCCATGCGTGAACTTCAGAGGACGATCATCGACCACCTCGGGGTGAAGCCCGAGATCGACCCCGCCGCCGAGGTCGAGCGGCGGGTGCGGTTCCTCGTGGACTACCTGCGGGCCAGCGGCGCCGCGGGCTACGTCCTCGGCCTGTCCGGCGGGGTCGACTCGACCCTGGCCGGACGCCTGGCCCAGCTCGCGGTGGAGCGGATCCGCGCCGAGGGCGGCGACGCGGTGTTCGTGGGGATGCGCCTGCCCTACCGGGTGCAGCACGACGAGGCCGACGCTGCCGCGGCCGTGGAGTTCGTGGACGCCGACGAGGCCGTGACGGTGAACATCGCGCCCGGTGTGGACGCGCTCAACTCCGAGATCCGCGAGGCCACCGGGAGCGAGCTCACCGACTTCACCAAGGGCAACGCCAAGGCGCGCCACCGCATGGTCGCCCAGTACGCACTCGCCGGGGATCGCGGTCTGCTGGTGATCGGCGCCGACCACGCCGCGGAGAACGTCACCGGGTTCTTCACCAAGTTCGGCGACGGCGCCGCCGACGTCCTCCCCCTGGCGGGCCTGAACAAGCGGCAGGGCCGCGCCCTGCTGCGCCACCTCGGTGCCCCGGAGCAGCTGTGGAACAAGGTCCCCACCGCCGACCTGCTCGATGAGAAGGCCGGGCAGACCGACGAGGACGAGCTCGGCCTACGTTATGACGACATCGACGACTACCTCGAGGGCCGCGACGTCCCCGAGCAGGTCGCCGAGACCATCGAGTCCGTGTGGCACCGCAACCGGCACAAGCGCACCACCCCGGTCGAGGTGTCCGACACCTGGTGGCGCCCCGGGGAGCAGACGGCGCTCGTGGTGATCGACATGCAGAACTCGTACTTCGAGTTCCCCGACCTGGCGTCCGTCCGCGAGGAGCTGGTGGCCTCGGTCAACGAGCTCATCGAGGCCGCCCACGAGGCGGGCCGACCGGTGGTCCTGGTGCGGACCGAGCACGCCCGCGACCGGTCCACGTGGACTCTCAACATGTGCGAGGACGACCAGGGCTTCGCCTACCCCGGCACCGAGCAGGCGCAGTTCCTCGACGAGCTGGCCACCGGGAACCACATCGAGGTGGTGAAGACCCGCGACAGCGCGTTCTTCGACACCGACCTCACGGCGCGGCTGGAGGCGCTGGGCGTGGACCACCTGCTGGTGTGCGGGGTGTCCACGCACAGCTGTGTGGCGCAGACCGCGATCGACGGGTTCGCCGAGAACCTGCACGTGGCGATCGCCCGCGGCGCGATCTCCTCGGACAACGCGGCGCTGTCGGAGGCGCTGCTGGACTTCTGCGCCGACCAGATGCGCCAGCCGATCGTCGACCAGCAGGCCAGCCTGGAGCTGCTGCGGACGGGAGCCTGGCCCGAGTCGGGCTCGTGAGCGGGCGCGCCGCGCCCGGCGGCGGGCTCAGCCCCGCGCGACGACGCCCGTGACCGGGATGCGCCCGCCCACGGCCTGCCGGAAGTTGAGCACCGCGCGCTTGACGTGGTCGCCGGTGGTCACCACGACCGCACCGGTGGTACCGCGGTCACGGAAGATCCGGTCGGTGAACTGGGCGTTCTGCACCGTGGAGGCGGAGTTGCCCTCCTCGGTGATCCGCAGCGGCGAGATGCCGGCGCCGCGGAGCCAGTCGCCCATCGCACGCGCCTCGGTGCGCCCGTTCTGCGGCATACCGCCGGTGACGATGATCCGCGCCGTCGGGTACGCCTGCGCCAGCCGGAAGCCGGTGCGCAGCCGCTCCTCGAGCACGGGCCGGATGCCGCCGTCGGGGAACAGGCCCGCGCCCAGGATCACGATGTCGGTCGTGAACGGGTTGAGGGTGAGCATCGCCGGATCGTCGGAGGTGAGCACCTCGAAGTCGCCGCACAGCGGCAGCAGCGAGGCGTTCACCTGCTGGCAGCCGAGCGACGTCAGCCCGCTGTACAGCGCGACGGGCGTGGGCATCTCCGCCGACCCGGCGGAGGCGGAGCCGGCGCCGAGGCCCAGCGCGAGCGCCGCGGCGGCCGCGACCGCGGCGAGACGCGTGTGTGTCCTACGCACGAGAAGTGTCCTCTCCCAAGCAGTGTCGTGACCTCATGGTTATCGCCGGTCACGGAGCGGCCGTTACCTATAGCACGGGGCGATCACGACGCCGCCGCGTACCCTGCACGGCATGCCGGAAGGATACGACAGAGTAACGGCCGTGCGGTACCTCCGTGACGCGGATCCGGAGCTCGGTGCGCACATCGGGGCGGTGGGGCCGTGCACCCTCGCCGCAGCGCCGGACGCGGGGCCGCACACCCTGTTCGACCGCCTGGCCTCGTCGATCATGTCCCAGCAGCTGTCGGTCAAGGCGGCGGCGACGATCGCCGGACGCCTACGCGAGCGCGCGACGGGCGCCGGGCAGCTCGACCCCGTCCGGGTGGCCCTGCTGTCCGACGAGGAGCTGCGGGCGTGCGGCATCTCGCGCCCGAAGGTGGCCGCCCTGCGCGATCTCGCCGACGCGGTGCGCACCGGGCGGATCCCCTCCCTCGCCGCGCTGAGGGAGTACGACGACGAGGAGGTCGTCGACGCCCTGACCACGGTCCGCGGGATAGGCCGGTGGACCGTGGAGATGCAGTTGATCTTCCTGTTGGACAGACCCGACGTCTTCCCCGTGTCCGACGTCGGGGTGCGGCGGGGTTTCGAGCGGGTGCTGGGCCTCGAGGAGAAGGCCTCCCCCGACCTGATGCTCGAGCGGGCACGGCGGTGGGCCCCGTACCGGTCGGTGGCCTCCTGGTACCTGTGGCGCGCGGTGGACCAGTCCGGCGAGGCGGTGCCCGCACCCACGGCGGCGTCCTAGGCTCGGCGCATGGCGAACCTGTACTGGGAGCGGACGCGGGCGGCGGCGGCCCGCGCCGCGGCGAGGGCGCGGGAGGTCAACTCCGACCCCGCCTCGGTCGAGTGGATGCGACGCGCACGTCGGGCGCTACCGGGGGACTCGGGGTTCGGCGACCCGCTCTCGGCCGCGGGCCGCGACGGCGCCGGGACGATCGCGCGGCTGGCCGGGCGACTGTTCGACGACCGGACCACCGCGAGCCGCGAGATGACGCTCGGGGCGCTCCAGGTGTGGCAGGTCCTGCGCGAACGCACCGGCCGGGCCGGGGTCGGCGCCGAGGTGACGATCGTGTTCACCGACATCGTCGGGTTCTCCGACTGGGCGATGCGGGCCGGCGACGAGGACGCACTGCGCCTGCTGCGCGACGTCGCCCGGGCCACCGAACCGGAGGTGACGCGGCACCGCGGTGTGGTCGTCAAGCGGCTCGGCGACGGCCTCATGGCGGCCTTCCCGTCGCCGCAGCTGGCGCTCGAGGCGGTGGCGGCGTGCCTGGACGGGGTGGCCGGGGTCGAGGTGGCCGGGTGGCGGCCGCGGCTGCGGGTGGGCGTGCACACCGGGCGGCCCCGCAGGATCGGGGACGACTACCTGGGCATGGACGTCAACATCGCGGCGCGGCTCGCCGAGAAGGCGGGCGCCGGGGAGATCCTCGTCAGTGAGGCCACGCGCGCCGGGCTGGACCCGGACCGGGTCGCGACCCGCCCCAAGCGTGGCTTCCGGTGGGGCGGGGTCAAGGGGGTGCCCGACCAGATCGCGGTCCACGTGGCGACGCCCCGCTGACCGGGCGCCCTGAGTCGGGCGGCGTCCGGTAGAACGGACACATGGCAACCACCGCATTCAAGGGCAATCCCGTCACGACCTCCGGCGAGCTCCCCGCCGTCGGCACCACCGCTCCGGCGTTCGAGCTGGTCGGCACCGACCTGGGCCCGGTCACCTCCGAGTCGCTGGCCGGCAAGAAGCTCATCCTCAACATCTTCCCGAGCGTGGACACCGGCGTGTGCGCCCAGTCGGTCCGCACCTTCCACGAGAAGGCCAGCGGCCTCGCCGACACCGTGGTCGTCAACATCTCGGCCGACCTGCCGTTCGCGCACAAGCGGTTCTGCGCCTCCGAGGACATCGAGAACGCCACCGCCGGCTCGACCTTCCGCAGCGACTTCGCCACCGACTACGGCGTCAAGATGACCGACGGACCGATGGCCGGCCTGTGCGCCCGCTCGGTCGTCGTGGTGGACGCCCAGGGCAAGGTCGTCCACACCCAGCTCGTCGACGAGATCACCACCGAGCCGGACTACGACTCCGCGCTCGCCGCCGTGAACTGATCCGAACCCGCACACGAACCGCGGCCCGCCCCCGACGATCGGGGGCGGGCCGCGGTTCTCGGTCGCCCGCGGGGGCGACTCAGGCGTCGGCGTCCACCAGGGAGAAGCGCCGGGTGGCCTCCTCGAGCTGATCGAACAGGGTCGCGATCTCCTCGGCGCGTCGCTCGGCGGGCTGCACGCCCTCCGGCCCGAACTCGCTGAACAGGCTCAGCGAGATCTGCTGGCGCACGCCGAACATGCGGAAGTTGGCCACTATCTGCCGCCAGTGCTCGACCGCACGCACACCACCCTCGGCACCGTAGGAGACAAAGGCCACGGGCTTGTCCGCCCACTCGTCGCCGAGCGAGTCGAAGGCGTTCTTCAGGCCGCCGGGGACGCTGTGGTTGTACTCGGGGGTGACAAAGACGAAGGCGTCGTAGCCGTCGATCGTCTCGCTCCAGCGCTGCACCCGCTCGTCCTCGTACTGCTTGGCCGCCGCGCCCGGCACGGTGGCCGAGGTGAGCAGCGGGACGTCGAAGGACTTGAGGTCGATCAGCTCGTAGGTCGCGTCCGGGCGTCGGCGCGCCTGCTGCGCGACCCACTCGGCCACGGACTTGCCGGAACGTTCCTCACGGATGCTGCCCAGGATGATCCCGATCTTCACGCGGTCCCCTCTCGTCGTACGAAATCTGGACTCTGACCGTCCCGATCCTACGTGAGTGACGTGACAACCATTCACCGGCGTCCGTACACGGTGACCGTCGCCACCGCACAGACCCGACCCCGCTCGTCCCGGGTGGTGACCTGCGAGATCCCCCAGCTCCGCCCGTCGTGCAGCACCTCGGCCCGCACCGTCACCGGCCCCACCAGCGGGATCTGCCGGACGTACCGCACGTCCAACGAGGACGAACTCACCTCGCGCTCGTGCGGGAACACCGCGGACCCCACGACCTCCGCCGCCGCCGCGAAGACGCCGCCGTGCAGGTTCCCCAGCGGGTTGGCCAGCGTCGGCTCCGGCGCGATCACGCCCTCCACCACGCGACCGCCGCCCGGCCCGTCCGCGCCGCCCGGGCCGTCGCCGCGCTCGGTCAGCGACAGGCACAGCACCTCGGCCAGCGTGCCGGGCTCGAGCGCGGACGGCCACGGCGGCTCGTCGTCGTACCCCTCCGCGTCCACGCCCGCCGCGAACTCCATGGTCTTGACCAGTCCCGAGGCGATCACCTCGCCGTCGTCGTCCACGACCTCACCGCGCGTCGTGAGGCAGTGACCGTCGTGTCCCAGGTGGTCCGCGCGGATCCCCAGTCCCGTGGACCCCGTCCGCGGCGTGGCGATGAGGTCCAGGCGCAGCTCGGTGGTGACGGTCCACTTCCCGCTGGGGCGGCGCCGGTGGTTCTCCGCACCCAGCCCCGAATCCACCATCACGGCCAGACCGCCGGTGGCGAAACGACCGGACGGGTCCACGAACTGCCCGGCGACCGGTTGGTGCCAGCTCACCGTGCCGTCCGGGTTCTCACTGAACGTCAGGCCCAGGCGGGGCTCGGGGCCGGTGTGCTGCGATTCTCTCACCCGGCGACGCTAACACGTGTTCTCATTCCGGCCCGACACCTCGTCGCGGCCGCCCGCGCGGCCGGTGGCACCGCACAATGGGGGCGTGCCGCTGACCCGCGAGGCCCTCCCCACCCCCCGCCGCTGGCCCATCCGCGTCGCCACCACCGTGATCGCCACCGCGATCGTGATGCTGGTGCTGGCCGTCGCCGCGGGCGGCGCCTGGCTGCTGCTGCGCTCGGCGGTGCACGACGCGATCGACTCGACGGGCCGCGACCGCGCCGTGGACGTGGCGACCCGGCTCGCCGCCGCCGGCCCGCAGGCCTCCCTCGAGCTGGTCTCCGAACCGCTGTCCGGGGTGGATCTCGTCCGGATCGTCGCCCCCGACGGACGCATCCTCGCCGGGCAGGTCACCCGCGGACTCGAGACCCTCCCCGCGCTGCCCGCTCCCGGCCCCGGTGAGATCCTCCGGCGACAGGTCGACGCCCCCGACGGCTCCGACCTGCGGGTCACCTCCGTCGGCGTGGACATGCGCGGGGTGCTCCTGGCCGTGGAGGTGGGCACCGACACCGACCGGTACGACACCGTCCTGGCCGCCGGCGCGGTCCTGTTCCTGTCCTTCGTGCCCGTCGCGGGGCTCGCGACCGCCGGGTTCGTCCACTACGCCATGGGCCGGGTCCTGCGCCCCGTCGAGTCGATCCGCTCCCGCGTCGCCGAGATCTCCGCCTCCGGCCGCGGCGAGCGGGTGCCCGTGCCCGAGGCGGAGGACGAGATCGCGCGCCTGGCCCGCACGATGAACGCGATGCTCGCCCGCCTCGACGCCGCCCGCACCGCCCAGGTGGCGTTCGTCGGCGACGCCTCCCACGAGCTGCGCAGTCCCCTGTCGACCCTGTCGACGATGCTCGAGCTGTCCTCCACCTCCGGCACGCCGGTCGACGTGGAGACGGTCGACGAACTGCTCCTGCCCGAGGTGGAGCGGATGCGCACCATGGTCGAGGACCTGCTGCTGCTGGCCAAGAGCGACGAGCGCGGGCGGCCGTTGCGGCGGGACGACGTGGACCTCGACGACCTGGTCCTGTCGGAGGCGGCGCGGCTGCGCGGCCTCGCCGCGTCCGGTGACGCGTCCGGTGACGCGGGCGGGCTCGAGGTGTCCGTCTCCGTCGAACCGGCCCGCCTCGTCGGGGACCCCGACGCCCTGCAACGGGTGGTGCGCAACCTCGTCGACAACGCCCGCCGCCACGCCCGCGCGCGCGTGGCGTTGAGCCTGACGGTCGACCGGTCCGGCGCCGGATCCCCGCGCGCGGTGATCACGGTCGACGACGACGGCGAGGGCGTTCCCCCTGATCAGCGGGAATCGGTGTTCGACCGCTTCGCCCGCCTGGACGCGGACCGCGCGCGGGGCAGCGGCGGATCGGGCCTGGGCCTGGCGATCGTCTCCGAGATCACCCGCACCCACGGGGGCGCGGTGCGGGCGGAGGACGCGCCCGGCGGAGGCGCCCGGTTCGTGGTCGAGTTGCCCGTGGAAGCGCTCGAGGACACGGGCGACTGAGCACCGGATAGGCTCGCCTCTCGTGTGGGCCCGCCTGAACCGCCTCTTCGACGCCGAGGACCCCTGGATCCGCCCACTGCCGGAGAACTACCTCCGCGCGGACGCGATCCTCGCCCTGGCGGTGTTCGCCTGTTCGGCGGTCGGCGTGGAGATCCTCCGGAGTACCGGTGCCCTCGCCGGCGAGGGCTCACCGGTCTGGGCGCAGTATCTCGCCATGGCCAGCGTGGCGCCGCTGCTGGCGGTCCGCCGCCGGTTCCCGCTCACCACCGGTCTCGGGGCGACCGCGCACCTGCTGGTGATCGGCAGCATCATGCCGTTGGTGATGGGCCAGGTGTCCCAGCAGGTGCTGTACTTCGTCGCCGTGTACTCCGCGGTCGCCTGGGCGCGCGACCGGCGGGCACTCGTCGGCGTCGCCGTGGGGATCACCGCGGCCCTGGCGGTCTGGATGGTCTGGTACGTCGCCCTCGGCTCCGGGTTGCAGCAGATCCTCGACGCCGTGGAGGACGTCGACCATTCGAGCGGTCTGCTCCCCCCGGTCCCCGCCTTCCTCGCCTACGCGGTCCTCATCAACGTCGCGTACTTCGGCGGCGCGGCCGCGCTCGGGGTCTCCTCGTGGCGCGGGGCCCGGCGTCGTCACGAGCTCGCCGAGCAGGCGCGGACGATCGAGCACCAGTCCGAGGCCCTGCGCGATAGCGCCGTGGTGGAGGAGCGCCTGCGTATCGCCCGCGAGCTGCACGACGTGATCGCCCACCACGTCGCGGCGATCGGGGTCCAGGCCGCCGCCGCGCGCCGGGTCATGGACCGCGACCCCGACGCCGCCGCGGGGGCCCTGCGCACGATCGAGGAGTCCTCGCGCTCGGCAGTCGCGGAGATGCGGTCCCTGCTCGGTGCGCTCCGCAGCGGCGGCCCCGACATCCCGCCCGTCGGGGCGCGGTCCTCCGGCCACGGGCTCGCGGACGTCGCCCGGCTGGCCGCCGCGCACGACACGGCCGGGTTCTCCACCACCGTCACCGTGGCCGCCGCCCCCGGGCATCCCCTCGAGGAGGTCCCGGCCCTCGTCGGGCTCTCGCTGTACCGCACCGTGCAGGAGGCGCTGGCCAACACCCGGCGCCACTCCACCGCGCACCACGCCGGGATCGTCCTGCGCACCGGGGAGAACCCCGACCGCACCCCGTACGCGGAGGTCGAGGTCCTCGACGACGGGCGGCCCCGCACCGGGACCTCGGGCAGCGGCCTCGGGCTGCTCGGCATGCGGGAGCGCGTCCGGTCGCACGGCGGGGAATGCGAGATCGGCCCCCGGGTGACCGGCGGATACCGTGTCCGGGTCCGGTTGCCCTACCGGCCGGGCACAGACCACCACGGCCACGGGGAGGGCACATGACCGGCGAGGGCACCGCGGGGGCGCTCCGGGTCCTCGTCGTGGACGACCAGGCGCTCATGCGGTCGGGGTTCTCGATGATGCTGGGCGTCGAACCGGACATCGACGTCATCGGCGACGCGGCGGACGGCGCCGCCGCGATCGAGATGTGCCGCCGCCACCGCCCGGACGTCGTGCTCATGGACGTCCAGATGCCGGGGACCGACGGCATCGCGGCCACCGAGGTCATCACCGGCGAGCACCTCGCCAAGGTCCTCATCCTCACCACCTTCGACCGCGACGACTACCTGTTCGACGCCCTGCGCGCCGGGGCGAGCGGGTTCCTGCTGAAGAACTCCGACCCCGAGGACCTGGTGGACGGCATCCGGGCCGTGGGCCACGGCCACGCCCTGCTCGCGCCCGAGGTGACCCGCCGCGTCATCGAACGCCTCGCCACGCCGCCCCCGACCGAGGAGCGACCCGGCCCCGACCGGTCGGGGGCACGCGCGCCCGAGCTGGCCGGTCTCACGGCGCGTGAGACCGAGGTCCTGGGCCTGGTCGCGCGGGGACTGTCCAACGCCGAGATCGCCGACCGTCTCGTCGTGGGCGAGGCCACGGTCAAGACCCACGTCTCGTCCTGCCTGGCCAAGCTCCACCTGCGCGACCGCGTCCAGGCGGTGGTCCTGGCCTACGAGGTCGGCCTGGTCCACCCCGGGGACTGACCCCCTCCCCCTCGAGGCGGAGACGCCACCCCCTCCTCCCGCACGAAATCCCCCCGTGGGCTGATCCGCCCGGGCACCGCCCGCCCTAGCGTGGTCGGTACACCTGCACCAGGGAGTGCACCAGGGAGGGAAACGATGCTCGGGGTCAACGGACTCACCAGACGCTTCGGCGACAACCTCGCCGTCGACGGCGTCACCTTCGAGGTCCCGGCGGGGGCCATGACCGGCTTCGTCGGCGGCAACGGCGCCGGCAAGACCACGACGATGCGCATGATCATGGGCGTCCTGCAGCCCACCGCCGGCACCGTGACGTGGGCGGGCCGCGAGGTCACCGTCGCCGACCGCCGCACGTTCGGTTACATGCCGGAGGAGCGGGGCCTGTACCCCAAGCAGCCGCTCCTCGACCAGCTCGTCTACCTCGGTCGGTTGCAGGGCCGCAGCGCGGCCGGGGCCAGGCGGACCGCGCTCGACCTCCTCGACCGGTTCGGCCTCGGGGAGCGCACCACCGACAAGCTCGAGTCCCTCTCGCTCGGCAACCAGCAGCGCGTGCAGATCGCGGCCGCCGTCATCGGCGAGCCGGAATTCCTCGTCCTGGACGAGCCGTTCTCGGGCCTGGACCCGGCCGCCGTCGACTCGATGGTCGACCTGCTCCGCGAGCACACCACCCGGGGCGTGCCCGTCCTGTTCTCCTCCCACCAGCTCGACCTGGTCGAGCGACTCTGCGACCAGCTCGTCGTCCTGTCCCGGGGGCGGGTCGTCTCGGCCGGCACGGTGACCGAGTTGCGTGACCGGGGCCGGGTCCTGCACCGCCTCGTCGTGGGCGGGGACGCCGGCTGGGTGCGGGCGCTGCCGGGCCTCCACGTCGTCGACGTCGACGGCCCCACCGCCCTGCTCGAACTGGGCGATCCCCAGCACACGGACCTCGTCCTGCGCGAGGCGATGGCCCGCGGTGACGTCCGCGAGCTCGCCCGCGTCGTCCCCAGCCTGTCCGACATCTACCGCGAGGTGACCTCATGACCACCACCCCCCTCACCCGGCCCGCGGCGGCGGCCACGCCCGGGGACGACGCCGACGCCCACGAGACCGAGGCGGCCTGGCGGATCGTCGCGGGCCGCGAGATCACGGTCAAGCTCCGCGATCGGAACTTCATCATCTCCACGCTCACCACCATCGCGATCTTCGTCGTCGCGTTCGGCGTGTCGTTCCTGCTGGGTGGGGACGACGACGAGAAGAGGATCGCCGTCGTCTCGCCGGACGCCGCGGCGATCGTGCAGCAGACGGACGCGCGGGCGGAGGCCGCCGAGACCGGGGGCGCCGACGAGACGGCGGTGGCGGGCGCACCCACCGTGCGGCTGACCACCGAACAGGTCGCCGACGAGGCGGCCGCGGAGCAGGCGGTGCGCGACGGCGACGCCGACGCCGCTCTCGTGGGCCGGCCGGGCGAGTGGGCGCTCGTCGGCGACGAGGGCGTCGACCCCGGCATCGCCGCGGCCGTCAGCGCGACGGTGGCGACCGACGCGCTCGAACGCAACGCGGCGGCCGCCGGGACCACCGTCGCCGACCTCACCGCGGGGTCGGTGGTGCAGGAGCGTCTCCTCGACTCCGACGGCACGTCCGACGAGGGGGTCCGGGTGGTCGCCGGCTTCGTCTTCGTCTTCCTCTTCTACATGGCCGCGATCCTCTTCGGCTACGCCATCGCCAACAGCGTCGTGGAGGAGAAGCAGTCACGGATCGTCGAGATCCTCGCCGCCGCGATCCCCCTGCGCCAACTCCTCGTGGGGAAGGTCGTCGGCGCGACCGTGCTCGCCCTGGGACAGATGGTGATCTTCGTGGCCATCGGCCTGATCGGCCTGAGCGTCACCGACTACGCCACCCTGCTGCCGGCGCTCGCCGGGGCGGCGGCGTGGTACCTGGTGCTCTTCGTCATCGGCTTCGTGGCCCTGGCCTGCCTGTTCGCCGTGGCGGGCGCGCTGGCCACCCGCGCCGAGGACGTCCAGACCACCACGTCCCCGCTGCTCACGATCATCATGGTGGTGTTCTTCGGCGGACTGTTCCTCCAGGACACCTGGCAGGTCATCGGCTCCTACGTGCCCGTCATGTCGACCGTGACGATGCCGATCCGCCTCGTGGCGGGCACGGCGGCGTGGTGGGAACCGGCCGTCGCCACGCTCCTGACGCTCCTGGCCGCCGCCGTGATCATCCGGGTCGCGGAGCGGTTGTACCGCCGGTCGATCATGCAGACCGGCCGCAAGCTCACCTACCGTGAGGCGCTGTCGTTGACGGAGTGACCTCGCTGTCCACCAGCCGGTACCCCTGGCCGCGGACGGTCTCGATGGCGCGGGCCCCGAACGGGGCGTCGATCTTGCGCCGCAGGTACCCGACGTAGACCTCGACGATGTTGTCGTCGCCGTCGTAGGCCGAGTCCCACACCGCCCGCATGATCTGCGTCTTGGACACCACCTGGTTGCGGTTGCGGATGAGGTACTCGAGCACCGCGTACTCCCGCGCGGTCACGCTGATCCTGGTCTCACCCCGCCGCACCTCCCGGGCGGCGGGGTCCACGACCAGGTCCCCCGCCTGGAAGGTGGCGGGACGTTCGGGGGCGCCACGGCGGACGAGGGCCCGCAGGCGCGCCTCCAGGACGACGAACGAGAACGGCTTGACCAGGTAGTCGTCGGCCCCCAGGTCGAACGCGTCGGCCTCGTCGTACTCGCCGTCCTTGGCGGTGAGCATGAGCACCGGGGTCCAGACGCCGCGGCGACGCATCTCGCGGACCACCTCGTAGCCGCTGCGGCGCGGCATCATGATGTCCAGCACCACCACGTCGAAGTCGTCGCCGCAGGCCAGCTCGAGGCCCACCTCGCCGTCGGGTGCGGTCTCCACCGCCCACCCGCCGGCCGCCAGGCCGCGACGCAGACTCTCGCGCAGCGCCGGCTCGTCGTCGACCACGAGGACCCGCATCGGTGCGCCCCTAGGCCTGCGGGTCGATCTCCTGGTCCATCCGCTCCGCGGGGACCAGGGTGTCCGAGTGCCGGCGGACGACCTTCGCGGGCACCCCCGCCACGGTGGTGTGCGGCGGCACCTCGTGCAGGACGACCGAGCCGGCGGCGACCTTCGAGCAGTCGCCGACCCGGACGTTGCCCAGCACGATGGAGCCCGCGGACAGCAGCACGCCCGATCCGATCTTGGGGTGCCGGTCGCCGTCCTCGTTCCCCGTGCCCCCGAGCGTGACGCCCTGGAGGATTGAGACCCCGTCACCGATCACGCAGGTCTCCCCCACGACGATGCCGGTGGCGTGGTCGACGAGGATGCCCGAGCCCACGCGCGCGGCGGGGTGGATGTCCATCGCGAACACCTCGGAGATGCGGCTCTGCAGGAACGACGCGGCCATGACGCGGCCGGAGTTCCACATCTCGTGTGCCACGCGGTGCACCTGCAGGCCCAGGAAGCCCTTCGCGAACAGGTACGGCACCAGGTAGTTGGGGTAGGCCGGGTTGCGCTCGTAACTCACCACGAGGTCGGCGGCGACCGCCTCGAGGACGTGCGGGTTCTCGGCCAGGACCGCGCGGATCTCCTTCTCCAGCACGTGGCGCCCGATCTCGGGCGTCGCGATGCGGGACGCGGCGAGCCGCGCGAGGGATTCTCCCAGGTCGTCGCACCCGTCGATGAGGTCCAGGACGAGGCCCGCGATCAGCGGCTCGTTCCGGCTCGAGGTCGCGTCGAGCGACAAGCGGTTCCAGACTGCGCGAACGGAGGAGTCGGCCTCCGCCTGCGGGACGCACGGGTTCTCGATGCTCAGCTCGATGGTCACCTGATACAGCGTAGGCGTGTGTCACGGAGCGGGGCGAGTCGCGGCGGTATCGGCCGGTGGCGGGACGCTCCGCGACGAGCCGGTGCCCGGGCGCCTCGACGGGCCGTGACGGGCGCGGCAGGATGGGGCCATGATCCTCATCAACGTGCGCTTCGACGTCAAGGAAGAATTCGCCGACTCCTGGCTCGAGATCACCCGGGAGTTCACCGAGGCCACCCGCGCCGAGGCGGGCAACCTGTGGTTCGACTGGTACCGCTCGCCGGAGGCCCCCTCCACCTACCTGCTGTGCGAGGCGTTCCGTGAGGGCGACGCGCCGGCCCGGCACGTGCGCTCGGAGCACTTCCAGCAGTTCACCGCGTCGGCGGCCCGGTACCTCGAGCGGACGCCCCGGATCATCAACACGACGGCCGAGGGCGACGAGTGGGGCACGATGGGCGAGATCACCGTCGAATGACCGCGCGCAGCCGCCCTCCGCGATCGTGATGCGGGAGGGCGGCTGCGGGGCGGGTCAGCGCCGGGGGTTGATCAGGAACTGCCGAGCGCCGACTGCGCGAGCGTCAGCGGATCGATCGGCCACCACTGGCCGTAGTCCAGCGCGTAGACACGGTTGAGGTCGGACACGACGCCGCCGACGGTGACCTGCTGGCGGACCGGCAGCTGGTGGATGGTCGCGGCCGGGTTGAGGCGCCCGCCCGAGCCCCAGTCGTGCTGCCAGAAGTACTGCCCGAGGCCGATCTGACGGCACCAGTCAATGGTCGGGGCGTTGGCGTACACGCCCAGCTTCATACCCGCGCCGTGCAGGTGGGCGCGCCACCGCTCGAGGTACGGGCGGATCTGGTTGTCGAACTGCCACCGGCTGGGGTTGTCGTCGATCGCGACGTACATCGGCACGCCCGACGGGCCGCCCGCGTCGCGGTGGATGCGGATGCCGATGGGCGCGTGGTGATCGCCGGCGCCGGCGCCACCGTGCCAGTCCGCGGTCTCGGCGCGACCGTACTGGTAGCACGAGACCATGTTGAGGCCGTGGGCCCGGAAGTCGTCCACCTCGCGACGCCGCAACGGCTTGCCCGTCATCCAGGCCGAGTTCGGGCGCTGATTGGAGCAGTACCGCACGGCGCCCATGTGGCCGGCCGCCCGGATCGACGCCGCCGACGGCGGGCCGGAGGCGTAGTCGAGCAGGGTGCCGACGGGGATCCCTGCCCCCGCGCCCGGCAGGGCGCCGAGCCCGGCGGGGATGGAGGACTGCGCGCCCACCGCGGGGGTCAGACCCGCGGCGATGGCGCCGGCCCCGGCCGCGCTGAGGCCCGCGCGGCGGAGGAAGGTTCGGCGGTCGAACGTCATGGAGGTGCTCCGGGGTCTCGAATGGTGAGGGAGGCGTGTGGCCTGTGGGGCCGACGCACCCCGACGAGTGTGTCACATGGAGATCGCGGAGGATATCCCCGCGTTACCACAGGAGAGGACCACCGCGGGGCAGGCGCGGCTGGTTGACTGCTGACCATGACTCGATCGCGTAGATGGTCCGCCGGCGACATCCCGGACCAGACGGGGCGGACGTTCGTGGTCACCGGCGCCAACGGCGGCATCGGCCTGGCCACCACCGCCGCCCTGTCCGCCCGGGGGGCCCGGGTGGTCATGGCCTGCCGGAACACCGAGAAGGCCCGGGCCGCCCGCGCGAGCCTTCCCGAGGCCTCACGGGAGCGCGCCGAGATCCGGCGGCTCGACATGGCCGACCTGGACTCGGTCGAGGCCTTCGCGGCCGACCTGCGCGCCGCCGGGCGGGTCGACGTCCTCGTCAACAACGCGGGCGTGATGAACATCCCGCACGCCCGCACGGCACAGGGCCACGAGATGCAGTTCGGCGTCAACGCCCTGGGCCACCACGCCCTCACGCTCGGGCTGGAACCGGTCCTCACCGACCGCGTGGTGTGGCTGGGATCGCTCGCCCACCTGGCGGGCCGGATCGACGTCGACGACCTCGGGATGGATACCCGCGGCTACAAGCCGATGGCCGCGTACGCGAACTCCAAGCTCGCGTGCATCATGCTCGCGTACGAGTGGCAGCGACACTTCGAGCGGGCCGGCAGCGGACTCCGGTCGGTCGCCGCGCACCCCGGCTACACCGCCACCGAACTCATCCGGCAGAGCGGCAACCCGGTCGCCGACCGCTTCTTCGCGCTCGGCAACTCCCTGACCTGGGCGGGACTGACGCCGGAGATGGGGGCGCTCTCCGTCCTCTACGCCGCGACCGTCCCCGGCTTGGTGGGCGGGGCGTTCGTCGGGCCGGACCGCCTCGGCGGCCTGCGCGGCCACCCGCACGTCACCCGGTCGAACCGGCGCTCGTACGACCGGGCCACCGCCGCCGCGCTGTGGCGGCGGTGTTCGGAGATGGCCGCGTTCCGCTAGGCGCGACCCCGTCAGGCCAGCCCGGCGGCCGCCAGTCCGTCCCGCAGCTTCTGCTGGTGCTCCGGCGGCCCCTGCAGCAGCGGCATGCGCAGGCGGTCCGAGCCGATGAGGCCGGCCTGCTTCAGCGCGGCCTTGACCTGGATCGCGCCCTGGGAGGTGTGCATGATCGCGTCCACCGCCGGGATGAGGCGGGTGTGGATCTCGCGGGCCCGCGGCAGATCGCCCGCGTCCACCGCGTCGATCATCGCCCGGTAGTCGTCCCCCGCGACGTGTCCCACCACCGAGACGATGCCCGTCGCCCCCAGCGCGAGGAACGCCAAGTTGAGCACGTCGTCCCCGGAGAACCACAGCAGGTCGGTCTCGGCCATGAGGCGGCTGGCCTCGAAGAGGTCGCCCTTCGCGTCCTTCACGGCGCGCACCCGGGGGATCTCCGCGAGCCGACGGATGGTGTCGGTGGACAGCGCGGTGCCGGTGCGGCCCGGGATGTCGTAGGCCATGACCGGCCGGTCGGCGGCCTCGCAGATCATCCGGAAGTGCTCGACGATCCCGTGCTGGGTGGGCTTGTTGTAGTACGGGGTCACCACGAGCAGCGAATCCGCCCCGCGGGCCACCATCTCGCGCGCAGCCCGCATGGAGTGCTCGGTGTCGTTGGTGCCGCAGCCCGCCATGACCTTCACCCGGTCGCCGACCGCCTCGACGACCGCGGCCACGCAGTCGTAGTCCTCGTCGTCGGTCGTCGTCGCGGACTCACCGGTCGTGCCGTTGACCAGCAGCCCGTCGTGCCCGTGATCGGCGAGGTGGACCGCGAGTCGTTGCAGCCCGTCGAAGTCGACCGAGCCGTCGTCATGCATGGGGGTCACCATCGCGGTGATGACCCGACCGAAGGGATTGTCCGACATGCGGAACAGACTAAGGCACACCTACGCCGCCGCGAGAGCCCGACGGGCGGACGCGCACACGGTTAGGGTCGTCACCACCCCTACCCGACTACGACCACACGACGACCACACGACGCCCCGGAGGCGACCATGAGCGACCCGACCCGACCCGAGGACTCCGCCCACGTACCGGAGGGGACCCCCGAGGAACTCGGCAACACCGTCGACGGCTCCGGCGCGGGAGACGGCAGCACCACCCGCGGCGCCGCGGACGACGACCGGGCGCCGGCGTCCCGCCCCGCGACCGCCGGGGACACCGGGCACGCCGCCGGCGAGGCCCCCTCCGGCGGATCCGGGGAGACGTCCGCCGACCGCGCCGAACAGGCCCGGGTGTACCGGACGCCGGAGCAGCCCGACCACGCCGTCGGGGGCTCCGACGGCACCGCCGACGGCCAGTAACACCCGCCGCCCGTGGCCGTCGCGCTCCTGCTCACGCTGGCGGTGATCCTGCTCATCGCCGCGAACGCCCTGTTCGTGGGCGTCGAGTTCGGCTTCCTCACCGTCAACCGGGAGGACGTGCGCGCGGCCGGCTCGGAGGGGGACCGCATCGCCGCGGCCCTCGACGAGTCACTCACGCGGACCTCGACGAACCTGTCGGGGGCCCAACTGGGCATCACGGTCTCCAGCCTCGTGGCGGGCTACCTGACGGGCCCCTCCGTCGGGGAGCTGATCACCGGGGCCCTCGGCCTGTCCGGGATGCCGGAGGCCGCCGCCCGCGGCATCGCGATGACCGCGGCCTTCGTCGTCGTCACCTTCCTCCAGATGGTCTTCGGCGAGCTGGTCCCCAAGAACTGGGCCATCGCCGCACCCATGCGGGTCGCGCGGCTGGTCGTGATCCCGCAGCGGGTCTTCATGACCGGGTTCGGCTGGCTGGTCGCGGCCCTCAACGCGTGCGCCAACCAGGTGCTGCGCCTGCTCGGGTTCACCCCGCGGGAGGAACCCGGCGAGGCCCGCTCCCCCGAGGAGCTGCGGGCGTCGGCCGCGCGGTCGGGGCGCGAGGGCGTGATGGACCCCCACACCGCCGAGCTCGTGACCCGCTCCATCTCCTTCGGTGAACACCGGGCCGCCGACGTGATGCTGCCCCGGCCGCTCGTGACGTTCCTGCGCGAGCACAGCGCGCAGGACCTGTTGGACACCGTCGCCGACACCGGCCACTCCCGCTTCCCGGTCCTGGGCGACACCGTCGACGACGTGGTGGGCGTCGTCCACTACCGCCAGGCGCTCGCGGTGGAGCCCGCCGCCCGGGACCGCACCCCGGTGCGCGACATCGCCGCCGAGCCCACCGTCGTCTCGGAGATGATGACCCTCGATCCGCTCATGCGGCTGCTCCGCCAGACCGACCTGCAGATGGCGGTGGTCGTGGACGAGTTCGGCGGGACCGCCGGGATCGTCACCCTGGAGGACCTGGTGGAGGAGATCGTCGGGGAGATCGACGACGAACAGGACCGCGCCTCCCGGACGCACGAGTGGGTCGACGACGACACGGTGCTCGTGGGCGGGATGACCAGGCCCGACGAACTGGGGGCGATCCTGCGGTTGGAGATCCCGCGGGACGGGGCCTCCTCCACCCTCTCGGGAGTGCTGTCCGAGGCGGTGGACCGACTGCCCCGCGTCGGCGACGAGACCGAACTCGACGCCCACGACCACGAGAACCGCGACCGCGACGACCTACCGACCCGGGCCCGCGTCCGCCTGCGCGTCGAGACCGTGGGGCGGTTCAGGGCCGGCCGGGTCCGGGCGACCGTCCTGCGTGAGGCCCCGGAGGACGACGATGAGTGACGGCGCCGCGATCCTCGTGCTCGCCGCCCTGCTGCTGGGCAACGGGTTCTTCGTGGCCGCCGAGTTCGCCATGGTCTCCGCGCGCCGCGACCTGCTCGAGCCGCACGCGGCCGAGGGCAGCACCCGCGCCCGGTGGTCGCTGCGCGGCATGGAGAACGTCTCGATCTCGCTGGCCGCCACCCAGCTGGGGATCACGGTGTGTTCGCTGCTCATCGGCGCGGTCGGGGAACCGGCGATCGCCCACCTCGTCGAACGACCCCTGGAGGCGCTCGGGGTCTCCACCGGCTTCGCGCACCCGATCGCGCTGGTGATCGCCCTGCTCGTGGTGACCTTCCTGCACATGGTGATCGGCGAGATGGTCCCCAAGAACATGGCGATCGCCCGGCCCGCCGCCGCGGCTCTCCTCCTGGGTCCGGTGCTGCGCGTGTTCGTGGTGGTGTTCCATCCCGCCATCTGGCTGATGAACAGGTCCGCCGACGCGGTCGTGCGGTACGTCCTGCGCGTCGAGCCGAGGTCCGAGGTCGACACCACCGTCACGGTGGACCAGATGCGGGGGCTGGTCGCCGAGGCCGGGGACTCCGGGCTGCTCGACGAGGACGAGACGACGCTCCTCGTGGGCGCCCTGGAGTTCGACCACGTGACCGCCAGGGACGTGCTCCGGCCCCTCGACGAGGTGGACGCGGTCGACGCGGACCGCACGACCGGGCACGTGCACCAGTTGTGTGTCCGCACGGGCCACTCACGATTCCCCGTGCGCGACGACGGCCGCTACATCGGCTACGTCCACGTCAAGGACGTGCTGCACGACGACCCGTCCGCGGCGCTCCGGACCGAGCGCATCCGCCGGCTCGGGACGGTCTCGCCGGACACCCCGCTCGACGACGTCCTGTCCGCCATGCAGCGCGCCCGTGCGCACCTGGCGATCGTCGACGGTGGCGGGGACGGGGCCGCCCCGGTCGGGCTGCTCGTCCTCGAGGACGTGCTCGCCCGTCTGGTCGGGGAGGTCCGCGACGCCACCCCGGGCGCCGACTGACGAACCGCCCGCCCGGCACGTGCGGTGCGGTGCGGTCAGCGGACCTTGTCAGGGTTCGTGTCGAGCACCCGACCCAGGGTGTTGTCCACGAGGATCTGCGTGACACCGGCGTAGGTGGCCACGCCCACCCGCACAGTGGCGATCAGAGCGTTCTGCAACATCGTCAACCCTCCTGCCGAGCGGTGTGATGCCCGTCACTATACCCCGGGGCATGGTGACCGTGTGAAGCGTCAGCAATTACCTGGACAGCCGTTCTGAACGGCCGCCCCGGCAGAGTAGGCACCCACCCCGCCGCCCGCCACCGGTCGGGGAGGCGGCGGGCGCGAACACGCCGCGACCGGCGCCCGTGACCAGGGGAACACCTCGTCGTCGTCGTTCCCCTGCGCCCCGGGCACCGGCCGCGCCGCACGTACCCTCCCACGCGGGGGGCGGCTACCCCTTGTCGTCGGCGTCCTCGCCGGGGACGGCCGCCTCGACGGACGTCGCCCGTCCGGCGCGCCCCGGCGCCCCCGACGACCCCTCGTCGTGGGTCGCGGCCGAGGGGGCACCGTCGTCCTGCTCGGCCTCCGGGATGTGATGCAGCGGATGCACCGGCTCCGGCGACGGGGAGTGCTCGTTCTTCTCGAGCTCCTCGGCGGAGTACGCCCGGTCCCACTGGCGCGTGACGGTCGGCGGCGGGTCGCCCATATCGTCACCGATCCCCTTGACCAGGCTGTACATCATCACGTAGCCCATCACGAAGAACGGCAACCCGACCACCGTGATGACCTCCTGCAGGGCGGTCAGGCCACCCTCGCCGGCACCCACCAGGATGGCCGCGCCCACCGCGCCCATGAGCACACCCCAGATCACGCGCTGATGCGCCGGGGAGGCCTGGACCTGGTCGTCCTTGCCCGACGCCATCATGTCCACCACCATCGCCGCCGAGTCCACCGACGTCGTGAAGAAGATGACGACCAGCACCACCGCGAGGCCGGACAGGAACGTGGCGAGCGGGTAGTTCGACAGGAACGCGAAGAGCGCGCCCGGGATGTCGCCCTCCTCGACCACCGTCTCGCTCAGGCCACCCGTCCCGAAGAGCTCGATGTGGAACGAGGCCATGCCGAAGATGCCGAACCACAGGACCGAGAACGCCACCGGCAGCCCCAACACGCCGAACACGAACTGGCGGATGGTGCGGCCGCGGCTGATGCGGGCGATGAAGATGCCGACGAACGGCGACCACGTGATGGTCCACGCCCAGTAGAAGACGGTCCACGTGTTCTGCCACGACGCCAGATCGTCGTCGGCCGGGAAGACGTTGTTCCACAGCGCGAGCTCGGGCAGCGCCGAGAGGTACACGCCGAGCGACTCGACCGTGCCCTTGAGCAGGAACAGGGTCGGACCGGTCGCCAGGATGAAGATCAGCAGGCCGATCGCCATCGCGATGTTGAGGTTGGACAGCCGCTTGATGCCCTTCTCCAGGCCGAGCGCCACGGAGATGCAGGCGACGGTCGTGACGATCGCGATGATCGCCACCTGCACGAGTGCCGACATCTCGATGCCGAACAGCTCGCCCAGGCCGGCGTTGATCTGCAGCGTGCCGAGCCCGACCGACGTGGCCACGCCGAAGACGGTGCCGATGAGCGCGACGATGTCGATCGTCTTGCCGAGGGGCCCGAAGACCTTGTCGCCCAGGATCGGCGCGAAGATCGAGCTGACCCGCGGCGGCATCTTGCGCTTGTAGATGAAGTACGCGAACGCCAGGGACGGCAGGGCGAAGATCGTCCACGTGTGCAGACCGAAGTGATACAGCGTGAACGCCATGGCCTCGCGGGCGGCGTCCGCACTGCCCGGCTCGACGCCGCCCCGGGGCGGGGTCGCGAAGTGCGAGATCGGCTCGGCCACGCCCCAGAACATGAGGATCGAGCCGATACCGGCCGCGAACAGCATCGCGAACCAGGTGACGGTGGAGTGCTCCGGCTCCTCGCCGTCCCCGCCGAGGCGGACGTGCCCGAACCGGCTGACGGCGATCCAGATGAGAAATGCCAGGAACGACGTGACGCCGAAGATGTAGAACCACCCGAGGTTGGTCATGATCCACCCGGAGGCGGTGCCGAAGACCTGCCCCACCCACTCGCCGGCGACGAAGGTGATGAGGACGAAGGCGAGGATCACCCCGACAGTCGTGAGGAACACCCCCGGATCGGTCTTGAGCCTCAGCGCTCGCAGTATCCGTTCGGACATGTTCTCTCCTGTCTTCCCAGACCCCTCAGAGCACCGCTGCCGGATCGAGTAGCTCAGTCAGAGTTCACAAGTCAGTACGAGAAGTTGTGTACCACGAAAACTTTCCCGTTGCCGGAGTAGGCGATGCCCATGCCGGCCGAACGGTAGCCCGGATCGAGGAGGTTGTCGTTGTGCCCGGGCGAGTTCTTCCACAGGTCCACCAGGCACGTCGCGCCACAGTGGGTGCCCGCGGCGACGATGTTCTCGCCGTAACCACGGTTGATCAATCCCGTGTTGTGGACGACCTCGTCGCGGGCGGCGAGACGGTCGGCCCACGCCTGGGCCTCGCGGTCCAGATCGCCGTTGGGCGCGAGGGCCCCGCGGCCGTTGGCGACGCGGTACGCGTCGATCTCGCGGACGATCCCCTCGCGCAGACCTCCGGTCACGCCGAAGGCGGCGACGTCCTGGTAGGCCATCTCGCTGGACCCGACCGCCGCCCACACCTCGGGCGGCAGGGCGGCACGGACCTGGGAGACGAGACCTTCCGCCTGCGGCAGGAGGTGCGCCGGGATGAGGTGCTGGGGGACGAAGGACGGCAGAGCCTGTGCCGACGCCGTGGCCGCCCCGCCGCCGAGGAGGGTGGCGGAGGTGACGGCGATCGTCGCGAGTGACGCGGTGAGCCTTGTGCGCATGATGGTGATGATGCCGTCTGGGCGCGCCTGACGCGAACCGTTTGGGCGATCGGATAACGAGCAGGGCACGGTGAGGCGTTACCACTGTGACCTGCACGTATTCGAGTTACCTATGTGACTGGAGTGGCCGCCTCGGCCGGACGCACGGCCAGTTCGCGGAACGACCCCGTCGGGCGCGAACCGGCGCTCAGTCGAGCTGCTGGCGGACCAGATGCAGGAACTCGGTCGCGTAGTCGAGCTGGACCTGCAGATCGCGGTACCGGGCCTCGGCCTCCGCGCGGATCTCCTCGACGGTCGCCCTCGCCGCGTCGATCCCGCCCCGGCCCGGCCCCGCCTCGCCGGCGCGCCGGTCCGCGGCCAGCACGTCCGTGGCCTGCAGGAACTCCTTCATCCGCTCGAGCGAGAACCCCAGGGGCTTCATGCGCCGCACCAGCAGGAGCCGCTCGACGTCCTCGTCGGTGTAGAGCCGGAAGCCCCCGGCGGTGTGGCCGGAGGGGACCACCAGCCCGAGTTCGTCGTAGTGGCGGAGCGTACGGATCGACAACCCCGTGGCCTCGGCGACCTCGCCGACCTTCCGTACGGCACCCTCCGACATGGCCCTCCCTGTGGGCTTGCTCACACTTCGAGGACGCGGATTCGCCCCGGTCCGAAATCTACCGTTACGGTAGCTTCTTAATCTCTCGTCACGGGAGAGTGTGTCACGCTCCCATTCCGTCAGGACACTCGCGATGTCAGCACCCGCCACCACACACGGGGCGTCCTCCCCGACACCCGCCGGGGACGACGCGGGGCCGGCCCCGATCGGCGTCCTGCCCTCGTTCCGGTACGCCTTCTCGTCGGCGCGGCGGCTGCGGACCGAGGTGCTCGCGGGACTCGTCGTCGCGCTCGCGCTGATCCCCGAGGCCATCTCGTTCTCGATCCTCGCCGGCGTCGATCCGCGGGTCGGCCTGTTCGCGTCGTTCACCATGGCGGTGACGATCGCCTTCACCGGCGGGCGTCCCGCCATGATCTCCGCGGCCACCGGCGCGATCGCGCTCGTGGTGGCCCCGGTCGTGCGCGATCACGGCATGGACCACCTCGTCGCCACCGTGCTCCTCGCGGGCGTCTTCCAGGTGGTGCTGAGCCTGCTCGGTGTGGGCAAACTCATGCGATTCATCCCCCGCAGCGTGATGATCGGCTTCGTCAACGCCCTGGCGATCCTCGTCTTCGCCGCCCAGATCCCCCACCTGATCGGCGTTCCCTGGCTCGTCTACCCGATGGTCGCGGCCGGCATCGCCATCATGGTGTTCTTCCCGCGCCTGACCACGGCCGTCCCGGCCCCGCTGATCGCGATCGTCGCCATCACCGCGGTCGTCCTGCTGTTCGGGTGGTCCGTGCCGAACGTCGGCGACCAGGGCGAACTGCCCTCGTCCCTACCCGCGTTGTTCTTCCCCGACATCCCGTGGACGATCGAGACCCTCCGGATCATCGCCCCCTACGCGTTGGCGGCCGCGCTCGTCGGGCTCATGGAGTCGTTGATGACGGCCAAGCTCGTCGACGACATCACCGAGGTCCGCTCGGACAAGACCCGCGAGGGCTGGGGGCAGGGCGTGGCCAACATCGTCACCGGCGTCTTCGGCGGCATGGGTGGCTGCGCGATGATCGGGCAGACGATGATCAACGTCAAGCAGTCCGGCGCCCGTACCCGCCTGTCGACCCTCCTGGCCGGCGTCCTCCTCCTCATCCTGGTGGTGGCGCTCGGCGACGTCGTGGGGCTGATCCCCATGGCCGCCCTCGTGGCCGTGATGATCATGGTGTCGGTGGCGACCCTGGACTGGCACTCGGTACACCCGCGCACACTGCGCCTGATGCCGATCAGCGAGACCCTCGTCATGGTGGTCACGGTGGCGGCGACGCTGCTCACCGAGAACCTCGCCATCGGCGTCGTCCTCGGTGTCCTCACCGCGATGGTGCTGTTCGCCCGCCGGGTGGCCCACATGACGAGCCTGGAGACGGTCTCCGAGCGCGACACCGATCACGACGGCACGGTCGACGTCCGCACCTACCGGGTGCGGGGCGAGCTGTTCTGGGCGTCCAGCAACGACCTCGTGTACCAGTTCGACTACTCGGGCGACCCGCGGCACGTGGTGATCGACCTGACCGAGGCGGACATCTGGGACGCCTCCACCGTCGCCACGCTGGACGCGATCACCCACAAGTACGCGGCCAAGGGCAAGACCGTCGAGATCATCGGACTGGACGGCGCCAGCCGGGATCGGCTGGAGAAGTTGTCCGGCAACCTCGGCGAGGGGCACTGAGCGGCCGGCTGAGCCCTCAGCCGATCGGGGCGGGTGCCTGGAACTCGGCCTCGAACTTCTCGTAGGAGAACGTGCCGAGCGCGCGGGCGCGGTCCAGCCCCAACTCGCGGACGGCCTCGGCGAACCGGGCCACGTCACCGCCGGCGTCCCGGGCACCGGGCGCGATCGTCACGCGCGCCCCGCTGAGCGGGCGCATCCGCCCGCCGGTCGCGGTGGCCTGCGCGCGGACCAGCACGGGTGCGCCGTCGAGGACCTGGACGCAGTTCATCCCCAGGGTCTGCCGACCCGGGATCGGCATACCCACGCGGGTGTCCAGGCGGAGGTCGACTCCCCCGGCGCCGGCCGAGCCGACGGCCCCCAGTCGGGCGTCGTCGAGCGCGCCGCCGGCCGTGCCGACCATGTCACCCTTCCACTTGGGGAATCCCCAGAGCTCGTTGCCCGCCGCCAGGGTGAAGTCCTGGTCGACCGGCAGCTCGTGGATGTGCACCAGGGTGCCGGCGCCGGGCACGGTGAGCTGGAAGGCCAGGCCGATCTCGTGGTACGCGCCCAGGACGTTGCCGGGAACGTCGTGGTAGCGGACGTGGATCATGATGGCCGGGGTGCGCCCACCGGGCAGCGAGACCGGTTCCGCGCCGGCGGTGTCGATGACGGCGGACTGGCGGCCGCCGGCGATGAGCTCGCGCACGACGGCCGACCGGGCGAGGAAGGCGGCCCCGGAGACCGAGGCGGCCACGACGGGGACGGGGAAGGTGATCTCGCGTCCGGCGACGACGCGCGAGGTGGGAGAGGTCATGGACCGACGGTAGCGCCCCCGGCCGCCGGAATCAGCCCCTTGGCACGCTAACCATCCACCCGGCCTCCGCACGCACCGCGACGACCGGCGGCCGGGCTCAGCCCGTGGGGCCGGGTTCAGCCCGTGGGGCCGGACGTGTCCTGTCCCGGTTGCGCGACGACGTTCTTGACCGGGCGCCCCTTGTACTGGGGACGCAGCAGGTTGGCCGGGGACAGGATGTCGTCGAGCTCCTCCGCGGACAGCAGGCCCATCTCCAGCACGACCTCCCGCACCCCGCGGCCGGAGCGGGCGCACTCGCGGCCCACGATGTCGCCGTTGTGGTGGCCGATGATCGGGTTGAGGTAGGTGACGATCCCGATCGAGTTCATGACGTTGGCGCGGCAGATCTCGGCGTTGGCGGTGATGCCGCGGACGCACTTCTCGGTGAGCGTCTCCATGGCCCGGGTGAGCAGGGAGATGGACTCGAACATCGCCTGGGCGATCACCGGCTCCATGACGTTGAGCTGGAGCTGCCCGGCCTCGGCGGCCATGGTGACGGTCATGTCGTTGCCGATCACCTTGAAGCACACCTGGTTGACGACCTCGGGGATCACCGGGTTGACCTTGGCCGGCATGATCGACGATCCGGCCTGCAGTTCCGGCAGGTTGATCTCGTTGAGGCCGGCGCGCGGCCCGGAGGAGAGCAGTCGCAGGTCGTTGCAGATCTTGGACAGCTTGACCGCGGTCCGCTTGAGGGCGGCGTGGACGTTGACGTAGTCGCCGGTGTCGCTGGTGGCCTCGATGAGGTTCATCGCGCCGGTGACCGGGAGCCCGGTGACGGTGCGGAGGTGGTTGATGACGGCGCGGCGGTAGTCGGGCGGGGTGTTGACGCCGGTGCCGATCGCGGTGGCGCCGAGGTTGACGTCGAGCAGCATGCGGGCGGCGGCGCCGAGGACGTGGAGTTCCTCGTCGAGGTTCACGGCGAATCCGCCGAACTCCTGGCCGAGCGACATGGGGACGGCGTCCTGGAGCTGGGTGCGGCCCATCTTGAGGACCTCGCGGAACTCCTCGGACTTGTCGTAGCAGGCCTCCCGCAGTGCGACGAGCGCCGGCTCGAGCCGTTCGAGGGCGTGCCACAGGGCGATGCGGAAGCCCGTCGGGTAGGCGTCGTTGGTGGACTGCGAGCGGTTGACGTCGTCGTTCGGGCTGATGATGTCGTAGGAGCCCTTGGGGTGGCCGAGTCGTTCGAGCGCGAGGTTGGCCACGACCTCGTTGGTGTTCATGTTGACCGAGGTGCCCGCGCCGCCCTGGTAGACGCAGGAGGGGAACTGGTCCATGCAGCGGCCGTCGACGAGGATCTCGTCGCAGGCCCCGACGATCGCGTCGGCCACCGTCTGGTCGAGCACGCCCATCTCGAGGTTCGCCAGCGCGGCGGCCTTCTTCACCATGACCATTCCGCGGACGAAGTCGGGGATGTCGCTGACGGTGGTGGAGGCGATGGGGAAGTTCTCCACCGCCCGGACCGTGTGGATGCCGTAATACGCGTCCGCCGGGACCTCCTTGGTGCCGAGCAGGTCTTCTTCCACACGGGTCTGGGTCATTCGTCCTCCGCCTCTCGGGTCGCCTGCGGCCCACACTAACCGCGCGGGGCGGGGCCTCGTCGCGATCCGCGCGCGAGGAGGCCGCGGGCCCGCCTAGTCTGGGGGACATGTCGCTCACGACGACCACCCGTGGCGCCCGGGCCCTGTCCTCGGCGAGGGACGTGTTGCGTCGCCTGTATCCGTCGGACGGGGTGCTGGGCAGCATCGTCGACCGGCAGGACGTGCCGCTGCCGCGCGGGACGTGGGCGATCTTCGGGGTGGCGTTCGTGGGGTTCGCGACGCCGGTGATCGGGTTCGTGGAGTTGGCGGAGCGGATCCGCAGCGGCGCCAAGCTGCCGTTCGACCAGCCGGTGATGATGTGGGTGCAGCGGCAGCACTCGCCGCGCACCACGCGGGTCGTGCGGGTGCTGACCGAGCTCGGTGGCGTGACGGCGGTGCCGTTGTTCGCGTTGGCGACGTCGGCGTATCTGGTGTCGGTGCGGGGCAGCCGTCGCCCGGCGGCGTTGCTCACGGTGTCGCTGGTGGGCTCGACGATCATCAACACGGTGCTCAAGGCCCTCTACCGCCGCGACCGGCCAACGTTCTTCACGCACATCGTGCAGGAGAAGAGCTATTCGTTCCCGAGCGGTCACGCCATGGCGAGCGCCGCCCTGGCGGGTTGCGCGTGTGTCCTGGCGTGGCCGACGCGGTGGCGCGCCGCGGTGATCGCCGGGTCCGCGGTGTACGTGCCGACCGTGGGCGGGACCCGGATGTATCTGGGGGTGCACTTCCCGAGCGACATCCTGGCGGGGTGGTGTGTGAGCCTGGCGTGGGTGGGTGAGGTGGCCACGATCATGTGGTTGATGGACCGCCTCGACCGGACGCCGGAGCCGGGGGCCCTCCGTAGGGGGAGAGTATGACGACGACGAGGCGCGCCCGCATCGACATGTGCCGCGGCGACATCACGCGGATGGACGTGGACGCGGTGGTCAACGCGGCGAACAGTTCCCTTCTCGGGGGCGGTGGGGTGGACGGGGCGATCCACCGCGCGGGCGGGCCGACGATCCTGGCGCAGTGCCGTGAGCTCCGGTCCCGCCGGTTGCCGGACGGGTTGCCGACCGGCCGGGCCGTCGCGACCGGCGCCGGTGATCTGCCCGCGAGATGGGTCATCCACACGGTCGGTCCGATCCACGGCCGCGATCAGGACGGGGCCCGGCTGCTGGCCGACTGCTACCGGAATTCGCTGGCGGTGGCCGACGAGCTCGGCGCGCGAACGGTGGCGTTCCCGCTGATCTCCGCGGGGGCCTACGGCTGGCCGCGCCAGGACGCGATCCGCACGGCGCTCGACACGTTGACCGCCACCGGGACCGGGGTCGAGACCGCGACGCTGGTGCTCTTCGACGCCGAGGCCCTGCGCCTGGCCGAGTCGCTGCTCACCTGACCGGCCCCGCCGCCCGCGCATCCCCGCCCAGCTCCGCCGCGCACTCCCCCGCCCCACCCCGGCGCCGCCCGCGCATCCCCGCCCCACCCCGGATCCGCTACTCTCCCTCCGGATTCGCTACCCCTGTGGGAGTAGCGGATGTCGAGGCGGAGTAGCGGATTCGGGGGCGGGATGGCTGTGGACGCGGGCGGGACACGGATTCCGGCGGACCGGGTGGACGGCCCGGCTCGCGGCGCCCTGCCGGCGGTGGTGCTGACGGAGATCTGCGCCCCGTGGGTCGTGCTGACGGTCGGGTCGGTCCATCTCGGCCGGCGGGTGGGTTCGACCGCGTGGGGCGCCGCGACCGCGGCCGGGCTGGGCGTGCTGCCGCAGTCGGCGATCGCGTGGCGGGTGCGGCGCAGGGCGTTATCCGATCATCACGTCACACGGCGGGAGGACCGGCCGCTGGTGATCGCCGGGATCGCCGTGTCGGTGGCGACGCTGCTCGCCGCCCAGCACCGACGCGGCGCCCCCGATGAGCTGCGCCGGATGACGCGGGCCGCCCTGATCGCCCTGGGTGTGGCCGGGGCGGCGACGCTGCGGGTGAAGGTCTCGTTCCACACGGCGGTGCTGTCCGGGGTGGTGGCGGTCCTGGCCCGCGAGCTGTCGCCCCGATACTGGCGACTGTTGACGCTGGTGCCGCCGGTCGCGTGGGCCCGGGTGCGGATCAGTCATCACACGCCCCTGGAGACCGCGGCGGGCGCGGCGATCGGGCTGGCCTGCGGCTACCTCGGCGGCGGCCGCCGCGGCACCCGGGTCGAGGCGTCCACGGTCCCGGTGTCCGCGCGCACCCCCTGACCGACGCGCGGGGCGGGACCGAGGCGGACACCGCCGCCCCGCAGGATCCGTGGTGCGGACCTGCGGGGCGGCGGGGGCGGTCAGATGCGGTCGACCAGCAGCTTGGCGAACGCGGCCGGGTCGGACAGCGTGCCGCCCTCGGCGAGGACCGCGGCGCCGGCGACCAGCCGGGCGGTGTCCTTGAGCCCGGGCGCCGCCGGGTCCTCGGCGTGCTGCGCGCGCAGCCGCTCCACCAGCGGGTGCGTGGGGTTGAGCTCGAGGATCCGCTTGCTCACCGGCAGCTCCATGCCCGAGGCGCGGTACATGGCCTCCAGCTGCGGAGTCATGTCGAACTCGTCGCCGACCATGCACGCCGCTGACTCGGTGAGGCGCTGGGACAGACGCACCTGCTTGACCTCGTCGGACAGCTCCTCGCCCAGCCAGGTGACCAGGTCGGCGAACTCGGCGGCGTCGGGCTCGTCCTTGCCCTCCTCGACCTCCGAGCCGATGCCGGACAGGTCCACGTCGCCCTTGGCCACCGACCGCAGGCGCTTGCCCTCGACCTGGCCGACCGCGTCCACCCACACCTCGTCGACCGGGTCGGTGAGGATGAGGACCTCGACGCCGCGGGCACGGAACGCCTCCAGGTGCGGGGAGTTCTCCACCGCCGCGCGGGACGTGCCGGTGAGGTAGTAGATCTCCTCCTGCCCGTCGACCATCCGGGAGATGTACTCGGCGATGGTGGTGCCCACCTCGGCGTCGTCGCCCGTCGCCTCGCCCTCGCCCGCCGACACGTCCTCCGACGCGCCGGCGGGACGCGTGGAGGCGAACGTGCTCACCGCGAGCAGCTGCTCGCGCGCGTCGACGTCCGAGATCAGGCCCTCCTTGAGGACCGCCCCGAAGTTGGCCCAGAAGCTGCGGAACTCCTCGGGCCGGTCCGCCTTGATCTGCTCGATGGTCTGCAGGACGCGCTTGACCAGACGCTTGCGGATCGCCCGGATCTGCCGGTCCTGCTGCAGGATCTCCCGGGAGACGTTGAGGGACAGGTCCTGCGCGTCGACGATGCCCTTGACGAAGCGGAGGAACGGCGGGACCAGCTCCTCACAGTCGTCCATGATGAACACCCGGCGGACATACAGCTGCACGCCGCGCTTGGTGTCCGGGGAGAACAGGTCGAACGGCACCTGGGTGGGCAGGAACAGCAGCGCCTGGTACTCGAACGTGCCCTCGGCCTTGAGGGTGATGGTCTCCAGCGGCTCGTCCCACGCGTGCGAGATGTGGCGGTAGAACTCCGCGTACTCCTCGTCCGTGACCTCCGACTTCGGCCGGGTCCACAGGGCCTTCTGCGAGTTCAGCGTGACCGTCTCGGTGACGATGCCACCCGCCGGGGCGTCGCCGGACTCCCCGTCGGCCGCGCCCTCCTCGTCCTCCCCGGCCTCCGGCGCCGGGCGCTCGACATCCATCCGGATGGGCCACGCGATGAAGTCCGAGTAGGTGCGCACCACGCGGCGCAGCGTGTGTTCCTCGGCGTAGTCCGGCAGCGCCGCGTCCCCGCCCGCGGGCTTGAGCTGCAGGATGACCGAGGTGCCCTGCGGGGCGTCCGGGGCCTCCTCGATGGTGTACGTGTCCTCGCCGCTCGAGGTCCACCGCGTCCCCACGGTCTCCCCGGCCTTGCGGGTGACGAGCGTGACCGTGTCCGCCACCATGAACGTCGAGTAGAAGCCGATGCCGAACTGGCCGATGAGGTCCGCGGTGGCCTGCTCGGACACCTCACCGGACTCCTGGGCGGCCCGGGCCGCCGCGAGCGCCTCCCGCATCTGGCCGGTGCCCGACCTGGCGAGCGTGCCGATGAGGTCCACCACCTCGTCACGGGACATGCCGATGCCGTTGTCCCGGATGGTCAGCGTGCGCGCGGCCGCGTCCGGGATCAGCTCGATGTGCAGGTCCGAGGTGTCCACCCCGAGCGAGGAGTCCTGCAACGCCGCGAGGCGGAGCTTGTCCAGCGCGTCGGAGGAGTTGGAGATGACCTCACGAAGGAAGGTGTCCGGGTTCGAGTAGATCGAGTGGATCATCAGATCCAGCAGCTGCCGGGTCTCGGCCTGGAACTCCCGGGTCTCGGCGGCACCGGAGGTCTGCGGGCTCATGTCGGGTATCGGTCCTTTCTCGTCACGTCGCATCGGGCGCGGGCGGCGGCACGCGGTCGGTGCGCCTGTTCACGCCGTCAGGATCAACCTAGTGTGGGCCTCTGACATTCCTCGACGTGAGGTGCCGCCCATGACCCCGTCCCCACTGCCCGCGGAGGACCTCGACGTCCTCGACCGGGCCACGACCCTGTTCGGACGCGCGCTGGCGTCCCCGCTCGACGGCGACTGCGCCGCCTGCCCCGGTTGGTCCCGCCGCGACGTCGCCAACCACGTCCTGGGCGGCGGGCTGCGGTACGCCGCCTACTTCCCGAGGCTGCCGGAGTCCGAGATCGGCTGGACCCGCACCGCAGACCACGCGGGCGACAAGCCCGTCCCCGCGCTCCACCGCACCGCGGCGGGCCTGCGGAAGGAACTCGCGCGGGCGCGCGACGCGGACGCCCTCGTCCAGCACCGGCTGGCGGAGATCCCCGTGCGCGACCTGCTCGCGCTGCGCGTGTTCGAGCTCCTGGTCCACGCCCACGATCTCGACCCGGCCACGTGGGAGTCGGAGGAGGCCGAGGAACTCGCGGCCTGGACCGTCGCGCACGCCCGGGACGTGGTCGAGCTGATGCGGCAGTTCGACGTGTTCGCCGAGGCACGACCGGTGCCGATCGGGGCGGACGCCCGCGCCCGGCTCCTCGCCCTGTCCGGCCGCGAGATTTAACGTGACGCGCCGCACACCCCGGGTCTAGCGTGGTCGGTACCGGGCCGCACCGGCAGGGGGCGCCCACGACGAGAGGCCGCGTCAGATGTCCATGACCTGCGCCCCGTACATCTCCTTCCCGGGCAACGCCGCCGAGGCGTTCCCGTACTACCGGGAGCTTTTCGGCGGAGAGCTCAACCTGATGACCTACGACCAGTTCCCCTCGACCGAGGACTTCCCCTTCGATCCCCCGCACGGTTCGGTGGCCCACGCGACCCTCGAGGCCCCGGGGATCACCCTCACGGGCGGCGACGCCATGGGCGAGGCCCTCCCCGAGCCGCGTAACGACGTCTACTCGTTCCTCCTCGGATTCGACACGGAGGACGAGGCCCGCGCCTTCCTCGGCAAGGTCACCGACACCGGCGGGCAGATGGCGATGCCGTTCGAGGTCGCGCCGTGGGGCGATCGCTACGGGCAGGTCCACGACCGGTTCGGCATCCGCTGGGACGTGGTGGTCCCCGGCACCGGCGACTGACCGGCCCGCGAGCCCGATCGCGGCGGCGCCCGGCGGAAGACACCCGTATCCATCGCCCGCGCTTGTTACGGTGCACGCATGGAGATCTCTGGAGCTAGTGCCATCGTCACGGGCGGGGCGTCGGGAATCGGTGCCGCCGTCGTCCGTCAACTCGCCGCCAAGGGCGCCAAGGTGGTCGTCGCCGACCTCAACGCGGAGAAGGGAGAGGCCCTCGCGAAGGAGGTCGGGGGCACCTTCGTCGCCGTCGACGTCACCCGGACCGAGGACAACGAGAAGGCCGTCGCCGCGGCCCTCGAGTTGGGTCCCCTGCGCTTCCTCGTCAACTCGGCCGGCATCGGCTGGGCGCAGCGCACGATCGGCCGCGATGGCGAGTACTCGTCGGCCTTCGACCTGGACTCGTTCCGCAAGGTGATCGACATCAACCTCATCGGTTCGTTCGACATGCTGCGCCTGGCCGCCACCAAGATGAGCACCCAGGAGGCCGACGAGGACGGCCAGCGGGGCGCGATCGTCAACATGGCCTCCGTCGCCGCGTTCGACGGGCAGATCGGTCAGGCCGCGTACTCCGCCTCGAAGGGCGGCATCGTCGGCCTCACCCTCCCGGTCGCCCGCGACCTGTCCGCCGCCGGCATCCGACTCAACACCGTGGCGCCGGGCCTGATCGACACCCCGATCTACGGCGAGGGCCCGGACTCGGACGCCTTCAAGGCGAAGCTGGGCGAGAGCGTCCTGTTCCCCAAGCGCCTCGGCTCGGGCGACGAGCTGGCGTCCATGGTCATGGAACTGCTCACCAACCCGTACATGAACGCCGAGACCATCCGCGTCGACGGCGGCATCCGGATGCCACCCAAGTGACCTGACCAGGTCCGCTCACGACGAGAGGGGCCCCGCCGGATCGAATCCGGCGGGGCCCCTCTCGTCGCGCCCGGGCGTAGCGGCGCGTCCGGCGGGTCAGGCCTTGGCGCGCCGCTTCTTCATCCGGCCCTCGAGGTACACCGCGAACTTGGTCAGCGAGTAGTTGATGAGGATGAACAACAGACCCGCCACGATGTACGCGGGGACCGTGTTCGCGTACGCGGAGCCCAGGGTCTTGGACCAGTTGAGCAGCTCCAGGTAGGTGATGCCGTAGCCCAGTGCGGAGTCTTTGAGGATGACGACGAGTTGGCCGACGAGGGCCGGGAGCATCGCCGTGAGGGCCTGGGGGAGCTGGATCGACCGGAGCACCTGCCCGGAGGTGAGTCCCACCGACAGTCCCGCCTCGGACTGCCCCTTGGGCAGACCATGCACACCTGATCGCACGAGTTCGGCGATGACGGCACCGTTGTAGAGCGTCAGCGCGGTGACGACCGCGGCGAGCGGCGCGTGCTGGTTGGGCACGAGGTTGGACGTGGCGAAGTAGCCGAAGTAGGCGAACACCATCATCAGCAGCACGGGCACGGCGCGGAAGAACTCGACGATCACGCTGCAGAACCACCGCAGCGGGGCGAACGGCGAGAGCCGGCCCATGCCGAACAGCAGGCCGAACACCACTGCGAGCACGATCGAGATCGCGGCCGCGGTGAACGTGCCCCGCAGGCCGGGGATGAGGTACGACGTCCACACCTCGGGGTCCGTGACGAACGGCTCCCACATGAAGGCCTTGAGCTGGCCGGCCCTCTCGAACTGGAGGTAGATGACGTAGGCGATGCCCAGCGCGATGATCGCGCCGATCACCGTGAGGATCTTGTGCCGCAGCCGGGCCTTGGGGCCGGGCGCGTCGAACAGGACTGCCTGGGTGCTCATCGCTTCACCGCCAGCTTCCGGGAGAGGGAGGTCGTCCACAGGCCGATCGGCAGGGTGAGGACCACGAAGACCATCGCGAAGAAGAAGAACGTCGGCAGGCTCGCGCCCTCGTTCTCGGTGATGACCTGGAGCAGGCCGGCCGAGTCGCCGACGCCGATGACGGCCGCGACGGTGGAGTTCTTGATGAGGGCGATGATCACCGAGCCGAGCGGGGCGATCGCGCCGCGGAACGCCTGCGGCAGGATGACCTCACGCAGCGACTGCCCGAAGCCCAGGCCGATGGAGCGCGCGGCCTCCGCCTGCCCCACCGGCACGGTGTTGACGCCGGAGCGCAGGGCTTCGCAGATGTAGGCCGCGTGGTAGATCGCCAGCATGATCGCCGCCCACCAGAACGCGTTGCGGGCGAAGTCGTCGGAGACCGAGAGCTGCAGGATGAAGGACAGTCCCAGGATGCTGAAGACCATGAGCAGCGTCAGCGGCAGGTTCCGGAACGTGTTGACGTAGGAGGTGCCCAGCCCGCGCAGCACCGCCACCGGGGACACGCGCAGGACGGCCACGATCGTTCCCAGGATCAGAGCGCCGATGGTGCCCAGGACCGAGAGCTGGATCGTCACCCAGACCGCCCCGAGGACGTCGTAGTCGGCGAAGATGTCGCCCATGGTCCACCTTCCGTGATGGGGTGCCGGTCCCCCGCCCCCGCCGCGTGCGGCGGGGTGGAGGGGACGGGTGCCGGCCGGGTCGGGAGTCGACCCGGCCGGCTCGGATCAGTTCAGATCAGGCGCAGGCGTCCGGCTCCGGCGGGTTACCCTCGCCCGGGGTGAACCCGGCGGCGCCGAGGTTCTCCTCGACCGCGGAGTCCCAGCTGCCGTCGGAGATCATCTCGCGGATGGCCTCGTTGATCTGCTCGCACTTCTCCGTGTCGCCCTTGGCGATGCCGATGCCGTACCGCTCCTCGGTGAACGGCGCGCCGACGACCTTGAGCTGACCCTGGTACTGGTCCTGGGAGGCGTAGCCGGCCAGGATCGTGTCGTCCGTGGTCAGGGCGTCGACCGCGTTGGACACCAGCGCCGAGACGCACTCGGAGTAGGTGCCGAACTCCTGGAGGTTCACGCCGGGCACCTGCTCCTTGACCGTCTGGGCCGAGGTCGAGCCGGTGACCGAGCACAGGCGCTTGCCGTCGAGGGAGTCCGGCCCGGTGATCGAGTCGTCGTCCGCGCGGACCAGGAGGTCCTGGCCTGCGATGAAGTACGGACCGGCGAAGCCGACCTTCTCCTTGCGGGAGTCGGTGATGGAGTAGGTGGCGACGATCATGTCGACCTGGCCCGTCTCCAGCAGGGTCTCGCGCTGGGCGCTCGGGGCCTGCACCCACTCGATGTCACCTTCGGAGGTGCCGAGCTTCTCCGCCACGTAGCGGGCGACGTCCACGTCGAAGCCGGTGTAGTCGTTGCCCTCCTTGAGGCCGAGACCCGGCTGGTCGAACTTGATGCCGACCTTCAGCTGGTTGCCCCCGTCCCCGCCGTCGTCGCTGCCGCACGCGCTCAGACCGAGCGCCAGGGACACGGCCGCGGCGGCCGCTCCGATCCGTCGGATGTTCATGAGTACTCCTCGTGGGTGGGATGGATGGGTCTCGTACGGGTCCGCGGACGGCCCCTTCTAGTTCGACAGGATCTTGGACAGGAAGTCCTTGGCCCGGGCGCTCTGCGGATTGGTGAAGAACTCGTCCGGCGTGGCCTGCTCGACCAGCTCGCCGTCCGCCATGAAGATCACGCGGTCGGCGGCCTTGCGGGCGAAGCCCATCTCGTGGGTCACCACGACCATCGTCATGCCCGTCTTGGCCAGGCCGGTCATGACGTCGAGGACCTCGTTGATCATCTCCGGGTCCAGCGCGGAGGTCGGCTCGTCGAAGAGCATGACCTTGGGGTCCATCGCGAGCGACCGGGCGATCGCCACACGCTGCTGCTGACCGCCCGAGAGCTGGGCGGGGTACTTGGACGCCTGGTGGTCCACACCGACGCGGGCGAGGAGTTCCATCGCCCGCTTCTCCGCCTCGGCCTTGGACTGCTTCCGCACCTTGATCGGCCCCAGCGTGACGTTCTCGAGGATCGTCTTGTGGGCGAAGAGGTTGAAGGACTGGAACACCATCCCCACGTCGGCCCGCAGCTTGGCGAGGGCCTTGCCCTCCTCCGGCAGCTCCTTGCCGTCGATGGTGATGGACCCCGATTCAAAGGTCTCTAACCGGTTGATGGTGCGGCACAACGTCGACTTACCGGAGCCCGAGGGCCCGATCACCACGACGACCTCCCCCTGCTCGATGGACAGATTGATGTCCTTGAGCGCGTGGAAGTCACCGAAGTGCTTGTTGACGCCTGAGATCTCGACGAGAGCCATGTGAAGAACTATAGAGGTCTCGGGGCCTCCTCCACCCCAAGACCGCGGACGTGTCCGCGACGGCGCATCGGACCGGTCGACACGGGCCACACCGGTGCGTACCGTGCCCACATGGCGATATCAGATGTCAGGGAGTACGCCCATCTCAGCGCCGACGACGTAGAGGCCATCGGCGAGGAGCTCGAGGCGATCCGCCAGGAGGTCGTGGACTCGCTCGGCGACCGCGACCGGCGTTACGTCCAGAACACCATCAGACTGCAGCGCGGCCTCGTGGCCGGCGGCCGCGCCGTCCTGCTGTTCTCCGGCTACCGGCCCGCGTGGGTGCTCGGCACCGGGATGCTGGCCGCCGGGAAGATCATCGAGAACATGGAGCTCGGCCACAACGTCATGCACGGCCAGTGGGACTGGATGAACGACCCGGTCATCCACTCCAGTACGTGGGAGTGGGACATCGTCGGCACGTCCGAGCACTGGAAGGCCACGCACAACTACCACCACCACAAGTACACCAACATCGTCGGGATGGACGACGACGTCGGGTACGGCGTCGTGCGGGTGACGCGCGACCAGCCGTGGCACCCCGCGAACTCGCTCAACCTGGTGTGGAACACCATGCTCGCGTTCGCGTTCCAGTGGGGCGTGGGCGTCCAGCACCTCGAGATCGCCCCCGGCACGATCAACTCCTCCGGGTGGCCCGAGCAGAAGAAGCGCATTGGGCAGTTCCTGCGCAAGGCCCGCAAGCAGGTGGGCAAGGACTACGTGTGGTGGCCGATCCTGTCCGGGTCGGACTGGAAGACCACCCTGACGGCCAACGCCACCGCGAACGTCATCCGGAACCTGTGGTCCAACGCGGTGATCTTCTGCGGGCACTTCCCGGACGGTGCCGACAAGTTCACGCTCGAGGACCTGGAGAACGAGACGCAGGCGCAGTGGTACCTGCGGCAGATGCTGGGCTCGGCCAACTTCACCGGCAGCAAGCTCACCCATTTCATGTCCGGCAACCTGTCGTTCCAGATCGAGCACCACCTCTTCCCCACCATCCCGTCCAACCGGTACGCGGAGGTCTCGGAGAAGGTGCAGGACGTCTGCCGGCGCTGGGACCTGCCGTACACCACGGGCCCGCTGTACATGCAGTACTGGCAGTCGTGGCGGACCATCGCCAAGCTGTCGCTGCCGAACCGGTTCCTCAAGGCCACGGCCGACGACGCCCCGGAGACGCGGTCCGAGAAGATGTTCGCGGGGGAGCCCCGGACCTACGAGACGCGCGACGGGCGACGCTCCGGCCTGGTGACCGCCCTCAAGCACCACACCGATCCGCGTCAGCTGCGGCGCATCACCCGGACGGTGTGACCGTGGGACACGACGACAATGACGACAAGACCGACGACACCGCCGCGGGACCGGACACCGGGACCCCCAGCGTCGACCGGACACACAGCCGCCCGGAGGGCGCGACGGACGCCGAGATCGAGGCGGCCGGCACCGTCGGCGAGGCGATCGAGTACATCGAGCGGGCCCGTGGGCGCCTGTACGACCTGCACCAGCTCATCGGGCGCGCGGACATCCTCCTGCAGGAGGCCGCCGACAAGCTCGACGAGATCGGACGGACGGAGCTCGCCGAACGGATCCGCACCGAGGTCGTGGGCGTCAACGTCCTCCACGGCCGGTGGACGTTCCAGATGGTGGAGGAGTTCGACGACGGCTTCTGGACCACCGCGCGCGAGGTCGACCGCGCGGTGCGCGAGGAACTCACCGGCGGTCGCCGACACGTCCACGAGGCGGAGATGAAAGAGGCCAACAGGACGAAGGGCCGCCCCGGACACGAGGCGACCCCTGGGGATCAGAACTAGGACCCGCACGCTCGATCGCGCGGATCACCGGGTCAACCGGTGCGGTGGCGGCCGGAGATCCGGTGCCTCTCGGCCTCGGTGAGGCCGCCCCACACGCCGTACAACTCCTTGGTCTCGAGCGCGAACGTGCGGCACGTGTCGAACACCGGGCAGGTCGCGCAGACCGCCTTGGCCTTGTCCTCCTTCTTGCGGCGCTCGCCCTTCGACTCCTCCTCGAGGCTGTAGAACAGGTCCTCGTGCCCGATGCACGCCGCGTTGTCACGCCACGACCAGAAGTCCGCGGTCGGCAGAAGGTTTCTATATCTGGGCATCTGCCCTCCGATCCCGCCGTCGCGAAGTACCCGAGTTGAGCACTGAAGGTTCGCCTGGCGGTTACTACAGCCATCCTGTCAGCAAAATCGGCGCCCGCGGGCGGACTGCGGTCCTATATCGAGACGCTCACGATGCTGTCAAGAGGTTGCGCTGGGTCTATGGCAGAAATCTCACGTACGTGAGAAGTTGCCCACCGCCCGCCGGTTCGGCGTTCCCGGCCCCGGCGGGTCATCCCGGGACGGTCGCCCTCGTCGTCGTCCGGATCACCTCGGCCGCACGGGCCGCCGCGCCGTCGATCCCCCACCGCGCCCGGATCCCGGACGTCTCACCGGACAGGGACCTGTCGACCTGCGCCGAGACGGCGTGCGCGACCGCCGTGGGGCCGTCGCCGTAGCGCATCACGGCCGCCCCCGGGATCTCCTCCAACGCCCCGGCGGTGGCGTCCTGCTCCCCGTGCTCACGGCGACCCGGGACCACCACCAGTGGCACGTCAGCGCACGCCGCGTCCGCCACCGACGCCTGCCCGCCACCCGTCACCACGACGTCCGCCGAGCACAGTTCGGGCCACGGATCCTCGTGCCACACCCCGTCCGGACCGCCCACCTCGAGCCACTCCGCGACCCCCAGGTCCCCGGCCGTGGTGCGGACGGCGCGCCAGAAGCGGTGGTCTCCCACCTCGGCGGCGCCGTTGAGATGGACCACCCGCGGGACACGACGCCGATCCCGCGGCTCGGGGTCACGCCGCTCGAAACGGGACACCCCGCCGATCTCGCTGACGTGGCCCCCCGCCCTGGCGACGGTCTCGCGGTGCGCCCCCGGCGGCCACGCCCCGATCAGTCGCGCGGCCGAGCGGCACCCGAGCAGGTGCGGTTCGTCGTCCCGCCCGCCCGGCTGCAGGGTGCTCACCACGGGCACGCCCGTCATGCGCGCGGCCAGAGTCATCGCGGGCGAGGAGTCCACCCAGAACGCCTCCGGGCCCGCCTCCTCGATCCACGAGACGGCACGCAGGCGCGTGGCCAGGCCGACGCCGCCCCCGACCGGCTCGTCCGCGGGCAGGTGGACCACCCGGGTCCCCGGCGGGCGGACGGTCTCGTCCAGCGGCCCGACGAGGAGGATCGTGACCTCCTCACCCCTGTCCCGCAGCGCGGAGACGACCGGCAGCACCCGGTGCAGGTGCCCGCGACCGCGATTGTGGACGTAGACGCCGATCACGAGGGCACCGCCCTCAGGCGCCGCCCCGGAGAGTCCCGAGGAGCGCGTCGCAGAAGGCCGGCAGGTCGTCGGGCCGGCGGCTGGTGGTGATCCCGCCGTCGCGGACCAGTTCCTCGTCGACCCACTCCGCGCCGGCGTTGACCAGGTCGGTGCGCACGCTCGGGTAGGACGTCACCCGGCGACCGCGGACCACGTCGGCCTCGACGAGCACCCACGGGGCGTGACAGATCGCGAACACCGGCTTCCCGGCGTCGACCATCCCGCGCACCAGGTTCACGGCGTGCTCGTCCTGACGCAGCGCGTCCGGGTTGGCGACGCCGCCCGGCAGCACCAGGACGTCGATGTCCGCGACGTCGGTCTCCGCGCTCGTCCGGTCGACCGCCTGCGTCCCGGCGGGGTCGAGGTGGTCGACGAGTCCCACCTCGCCGCTGTCCGTGCTGACGAGGACCGCGGTGTGGCCGGCACCGACCACGGCCTCCCACGGCTCGGTGAGCTCGACCCGCTCGATGCCCTCGGCGGCCGCCAGGAAAGCGACGGTACGTGTCTCGGTTCGTGCATCCTGTGTCTCGGTCATGCCCCGATCGTGAGGGCGGCACCGACCCGCCGCAACCGGTCCCGCGGGCGGTGGACCGGCGTCCACGAGTCGGGCACCATACCCCCATGGCTCGTCGAGATCGCATGGCACACACCGGACGTCGCGGCGGCGGACGCGGCGCCCGCCGCGGCTGTGGCTGCTCGCTGTTCGTGCTGCTCCTGCTGTTGGTGGGACTGGTGGTGGCCGCGGAGTTCGGCGCCCGGTGGTACCTGTCCGAGCGGGCCGAGAGCGAGGCGTCGGCCCGGCTCGGCGCGCCCGTCTCGGTGGGGTTCGGCAGCACTTCAGTGCTGTGGGACCTGGCCACCGCGCAGGCCGTGGGAACCGTCCACCTCACCTCCCCCGGCAACGCGACCGTGCCCCGGATCGACGTGACCGGCAACGCCGTGCGACTGGTCGACGGCGGCATCCGCGCCGACACCGCCGACGGCACCGCCACTCTCAGCGGCGAGCAGCTCGCGGCCGCCGCGGCGCAGGGCAACCCGGCGGAGGGCTCGCCCGTCGCGGGCCTGACGGAGGTCCGCTCGGTCCGGCCCGACCCCGCCGCCGGGCTCCTGCGCGCGGACATCGGCGGCATCGCCGAGATCGGTGTCGCGCCGGGAGTGACCGACGGCCAGCTCACCCTCACGCCGCAGCAGACCTCGCTCCTGGGATTCGAGCTGCCGGGCGGCCTGTTCTCCGGCATCACCGGCACGGTCGACTCGACCGTCGCGTCGCTGCCCGAGGGCGTGGTGATCGAGGGCGCACGCGTGGTCCCGGAGGGACTCGAGGTGGCGCTCGGCGGACGCGACGTGGTGCTGCGGTAGCGGTGCCGACCGTCGCCTACCCGGCGCCGGCCGGGACGCACAGGCGAGTGGGTTCGTCTCGCCCGCGCACGACCTCGGCGCCCACCTCGTGCCAGCGCGCACGCTCCGGTTCCGCCGCGGCGTCGGCCGCCACCCCCGAGGCCAGCACGAGGCCGGGCCGGTCCTTGGCCAGCTCGCACAACCGGGCGGCCTCGTTGACCGCGTCGCCAATCACCGTGTACTCGAAGCGGTCGTCGGATCCGACGTATCCGGCCACCACGTCGCCGTAGGACGCCCCGATGCCGGCCCGACAGTCGGGCACCCGCTGCTGCAACCGCTCGGCGAGCACGCGCGCGCAGGTCAGGGCCGCGGTCGCCGGGTCCGCCATCGACCGGGGCGCCCCGAACACCACGAGCGCGGCGTCGCCCAGGAAGCTGTCCACGATGCCGTCGTACTCCTCGACCGTCTCCACCACCACGGAGAAGAACTGGTTGAGCACGTCCACCACCTCCGCGGCCTCCGAGCGCACCGCCATCTCGGTGGATCCGATGAGGTCCACGAACACCACCCCGACCCGCGAGTCCCGACCGCCCAGTTCCGGCTCGTGCAGTTCCGCCGCCTCGGCGACGTCCCGGCCGACGTGGCGCCCGAACAGGTCGCGCAGCCGTTCCCGCTCCTGCAGCCCCGCGGCCATCTGGTTGAACCCGCGCTGCAACTCCCCGAGCTCGGTGCCGTCGTAGACCACCACCCGCCGCGACAGTGTGCCCGCGGTGATGTCCTCCATCGCCCACCGCACGCTGCGCAGCGGCCCGATCATCGAGCCCGTGGCGAGGGAGATGAGGAGGAACCCCGCCAGCAGCGACGTGCCGCCCAGGACGAGGACGACGACGGCGAGGCGTTCCAGTGACAGGGCGCGGCCCGCGAGGGTGTAGATCGCCACGATGAGCAAGCCTGTGACGGGCACCCCGCTGCCCAGGGCCCACGCCACCCGGAGCCGCGTCATGGCGCCGAGGAAGCGGGCCCGCGGGGCGCGTCCCGTGGACAGCGCGACGGCCGCGACGGGACGCAGCCCGAAGTCGGCCAGCAGGAACGCCACACCGCACACGACGAGGCCGGAGAACACGATGGTGAACCCGACGACCGGGATCGACGAGGGGTCGACCACCCCGTACGCCGGGGCCACGACCGCCGCGCCGAGCATCCACAGGAAGGCCTGGATGAGGGTGATGCGCCCGGGCAGGCGCAGGGTCCGGACGCGGTCGCGCTCCGTGGGGTCGCGACCGTCGAGGAACCAGCGGACCCGCCGGTAGACGGCGCGCGTCACCCACACCGTGCCCACGATCACCGCGAGGGTGACGTACACCGGCACGACGATCACGGTGGGGACGAGGAACTCCCGCGACAGCAGGGCCGGGCCGGGCAGGACGAACAGGATGAGCACCACGGCCACCGCGACGCCCACCAGATTGGAGCCGAGCAGTGACAGGACCAGCAGGATCCGGACGCGCCAGGCGCGCACGCGCGCGGACTCGCGCTCACGTCCGAGCAGCACCGACCCGAGCTCGGGCCGGCGCAGCAGGGACAGGTCGAGTCGCACGCCTCGTATGGTGCCACCACGGTCCGACACGCGTGATGCCCTCGTCACACCTACCGCCGGGAATGGGACGCGTGCGGCGTCAGCGCGTAGGGTGGTCCCAGGACGGCCCGCACCACTCTTGCCTCGGGCCGCGGCCTGTCGACCATCCCGTGGTCGCGCACCGGACGCAGCACCTCACGCGGTGGGGCGGTTTATTCGAGAGCGCGCCGGGCAAGACGCCATCCTCTATGTACGGAGCCATCTCCCTTGTCACGTTCCTTCGCCGACCTCGGCGTTCCTTCTCCCCTGCTCGCCGTCCTCGACGCTGCGGGCATCACCACCCCGACGCCCATCCAGAGCGCCACGCTGCCCGACGCCCTGTCCGGTCGTGACGTCCTCGGCCGCGGCCGCACCGGCTCGGGCAAGACCTACGCGTTCTGCCTGCCCCTCGTCGCGCGCCTCGCGGCGTCCGGCGGCCGCCGCACCCGCAACGCGCCGCGCGGGCTGATCCTCGCGCCGACCCGTGAGCTCGCCCGTCAGATCGACGAGACCCTCGCGCCGCTCGCCCACGCCGTGGGCCTCAGGACCACCGTCATCTTCGGCGGCGTCTCCCAGGGCCGTCAGGTCGACGCGCTCAACCGCGGGGTCGACATCGTCGTGGCCTGCCCCGGCCGCCTCGAGGACCTCATGGGCCAGAAGCACTGCCGGATGGACGCGATCGAGATCAGCGTCCTCGACGAGGCCGACCACATGGCCGACCTGGGCTTCCTGCCCGGCGTCACCCGCATCCTGTCCGCGACCCCGGCCGGCGCCCAGCGTCTGCTGTTCTCCGCGACCCTCGATTCGGGCGTGCAGAAGCTCGTGACGAAGTTCCTCACGGACCCGGTCGACCACTCGGTCGACGACGGCACCGCGACCGCCGGCCCGACCGCGCACCACGTGTTCCACGTCGACGCCGACGACCGCGTCCGTGCCCTGGCCGACCTCGCCGGTGCACACCCGCGGACGGTGATGTTCACCCGCACCAAGCACGGCGCCAAGCGGCTGGCCAAGCAGCTCACCGGCCGCGGCGTGTCCAGCGTGGACCTGCACGGCAACCTCTCGCAGAACGCGCGCGTGCGGAACCTCGACGCGTTCTCCTCCGGCGAGGCGACCGTGCTGGTGGCGACCGACATCGCCGCCCGCGGCATCCACGTCGACGACGTCGGGCTGGTCGTCCACGCCGACCCGCCGGCCGAGCACAAGGCCTACGTCCACCGCTCGGGCCGCACCGCCCGCGCCGGCGCCGTGGGCACGGTGGTCACCGTGGCCACCGTCGACCAGGTGGGCGAGGTCCGCTCGCTGCTGCGCGCGGCCGGCGTGACCGCCGGGGAGATCGCCCTGCCCGTGGGCGCCGACGCGGCCGCCGCGCTGGCCGACGCCCCCGAGCCGCCCCCGCACGTCCCCTCCGACGACGGCGCCGAGGGCCAGTCCGTCCGCGGGCAGGCCCGGCGCAGCCGCGGTCGCGACCGGCAGAGCCAGAACCGCCAGCGCCAGCAGGGCGAGGGCCGTCAGGGCCAGCGTCAGCAGGGCGAAGGCCGTCAGGGCCAGCGTCAGGAGGGCGAGCACCGCCGTGTCGACTCCCGCCGCGGTGACGGGCGGCGTGGCGGCGACCAGGACCGCCAGGTCCGGGCCCGTTCCGACCGCGACGGCGCGGAGCGCGGTGGCCGCGACCAGCAGGGTTCCGGCGGCAGCGGCGCTCGTCGTCGTCGCCCCCAGAACGGCGGCACCCCCGGCGCCGCGCGTCAGGGCTCCGGCGGGCAGCGCTCCGGCGGCCAGGGATCGGGTGGCCAGCGCTCGGGCGGTCACGGCGCCGGCACCGGCACGCGGGCCTCGGGCGCGCGGCAGTCGGTCGGCCAGGCCGCCGGACGCCCCCGCAGCGATCAGCGGCGACGGGCCACCCGCACCGCCGGCTGAGCAGCTGAGCTCGTCCGGCCGGGTCCGCCCGGCCGGGCGTACACGCCACACATCTGACTGCGCGCCACCTACCGGGCCCGGGCGGTGGCGCGCATTCGTATAGGTGGCGTTGCCGAGCCGGGGTTCAGCCCGTAACCGGGCCGGGGCCCCGCCCGCAACCGAGCCGGGGTTCAGCCCGTAACCGGGCCGGGGCTCAGCCGAAGACGGTGATCGTCTGCCGGCTGATCGCGGCCAACGCGCCGTCGGCCCGCCACACCATCGCGTGCGTGTGCGCGTACCCGTCTCGGGCGGCGTCGGTGGTGGCGGCGTACGCGAGCGTCGAGTCCGCCGCGAACGTGTCCGGCCCGACCTCGGCGACGAACTCGATCGTCCACGTCAGGCTGCTGCCGGGCGCGAACCCGTCGAGCATCTGGATGGGCGCCGGCGGCCACGCGTCCGTGAGCAGCACGAGGTGCTCCTCCTCGAACCGCTCGGGCGCCTCGCGCAGGGACGTCCACCCGGACAGGTCGGCCGTGTCGGCGCCGCTGAACGGCAGCTGGCCGCTCACCTGGCGCAGCTCGACGAACCGGTAGAACTCCGGCGTGAAGTCCTTGATGTACGGGAACGGCTCGATCGTCGCCGGGTCGGGGAACCCGGGCATGGGGTGCACGGGCGGCACGGAGATAGAGGACTCGCGGTGCCGGCCGAAGGCGGCGAGCGCGGTCGCGACGATCGCGCCCTCCTGCCGCACGGTGGCCTGACACTGGACGACGTTGGAGCCCACCCGCAGGATCTCCGCCGAGATGTCGACCGGGCCGGTGGCGGCGGGGCCGACGAAGGAGACGGTGAGCGAGCGCAGCGGGTGGACCACCGCGGGCGAGCCGTCGCCGGTGTCCCGCGCGCGCAGGCAGCCCTTCATCGCGGCCAGGAGCAGGGCCCCGGTGAGTCCTCCGTAGATGGCCCGGCCCTGCGTCCAGCCCTCTTCCACCTCGACGGTCCCGCCGTCGGCGGCGGACTGCAGCATGCTCGTCAGCGACATGCGGCCCAGTCTGCCACCGCCGCTCAGCGGGTCTGCGCGGTGCTGCCCCTCCGGCCGCGCCGCGCCCGCGCCCGGGCCGCCCGGACGCCGGCCAGCGCGGTGGCCAGGCCGGAGGTGCGGGGGCCGTGGCCGAACATCTTCTCGCTGCGGGTCTCGGCGGCGTCGTCGGCGGTGCGGCGCAGGTAGCGGTCCGGCAGCGAGAGGCGGGCGATGGTGCGCCAGGACTGGAGGTACTGCTTCCACAGCGGGCCGGAGACGTACGGCAGGTCGTACCGGGCGCACAGGTCGCGCACCTTGAGCGAGATCTCCGCGTACCGGTTGGACGGCAGGTCCGGGAACATGTGGTGCTCGATCTGGAACGACAGGTTGCCGGTCATGAGGTTCATGGCCGGCCCGCCGTCGAGGTTGGCGCTGCCGAGCATCTGCCGCAGGTACCACTCCGCCTGCGTCTCGGTCTCTACATCCGTCATGGTGAACTTCTCGGCGCCGTCGGGGAAGTGCCCGCAGAAGATCACCGCGTTGGTCCACACGTTGCGGATGATGTTGGCCGTGACGGCGGCGGTGAGTGCCTGGGGCCCGCTCGGCCCGGCCAGGACGGGGAACAGGATGTAGTCCTTGAGGACCTGCTGGCCCGCCTTGCGCAGGAACGCGCGGGCCCGGCGCCGGTCCTCGGGCGCGGCGTCCCGGTCGAACGCGGCGCTGACGGTGACGGCCTGCAGCCCGATCCCCCACTCGAAGCCCGCCATGAGGGCGGCGTTGACGGCCGTGTTGGCGAGGAACCGGGGCTCCCACGGCACGTCGCGCGTCACGCGGAGGACGCCGAACCCCACGTCGTCGTCCATCCCCACGATGTTGGTGAACTTGTGGTGCAGGTGGTTGTGGGTGTGCTTCCAGTCCGCGGAGCTGCCGACGAGGTCCCACTCCCAGTTGGTGGAGTGGATCTCCGGGTCGTTCATCCAGTCCCACTGGCCGTGCATGACGTTGTGGCCGAGTTCCATGTTCTCGAGGATCTTGGCCACCGCGAGGGTCCCGGTGCCGAGCGCCCACACGGTGCGGTTGCGGGCGCCGAGGTAGAGCAGGGCGCGCGCGCCCAGCTCGAGGCCGCGCTGCAGCTTGATGATGCTGTGGATGTAGCGGTAGTCGCGCTCACCGCGGGAGTCGATGACCTCGGCGCGGATCGCGTCGAGCTCCCGTCCCAGCTCGGAGATCTGGTCGGGAGTGAGGTGGGCGTATTCGCCGACGTCGGAGATCGCCATGACCCCAGGGTAGGCCGGTCTCCACGGGCGCGGCTACGGCTCGGGCCCGGGTCGCCCCCTCATCGTGACCAAGCGCACGCCCCGCCGCCCCGTCAGTCACTCCAGGCTCGGCGCAACACCTCCAGCGTCCCGTGGACGCGCTCGACCGTCGACCCGATCGGGGCGATCATCAGCTCGTCGGCGCCCGCGCGCCGCGCGAAGTCGGTGAGGTAGTCGCGGACCGTGGGCCCGTCGCCGCACGCGGTGTAGCTGATCATGTGGAGGATCTGCCGCCCGCCGGCGGACTCCATGATCATGTCGAGCTCCTCGTCGGAGAAGTCGCGCCCGCGGCCGGCCATGAGCTTGACGCGCTGACGGCGGTACCAGTGCATCTCCCGCTGGGCGCGCTCGGTGTCGTCGTCGGCCACCACGTTGACGGCGGCGATCATGAACGGCTCGGCCAGCTGCTCGCTCGGCTGGAACCGCTCGCGGTACACCGCGGAGGCCTGCTCCAGGGCGTCGGGCGCGAAGTGGGAGGCGAACGCGTACGGCAGCCCGTAGGCGGCGGCGAGCTGCGCGCCGAACAGGGAGGAGCCGAGGATGTACAGCGGGATCCTGGTCCCGCGCCCGGGGATGGCGGCGATCCCGCGGGTGCGGGCGAAGTCCGACGGCGAGTCGCCGAGGAAGGCCTGGAGCTCGCGGACGTCGTCGGGGAAGTTCTCGGCCGCCGACGGCTCGCGGCGCAGGGCGCGCAGCGTCTGCGGGTCGGTGCCGGGGGCGCGGCCGAGGCCCAGGTCGATGCGGCCGGGGTGGAGCTCGGCGAGGGTGCCGAACTGCTCGGCGATCACGAGGGGTGAGTGGTTGGGCAGCATGACGCCGCCGGAGCCGAGCCGGATCGACGAGGTGTGCGCGGCGATGTGCGCCATGAGCACCGCCGGCGCCGAGGACGCGATCGAGGGCACGTTGTGGTGCTCGGAGTACCAGACCCGCTCGTACCCCAGCTCCTCCGCCTTGCGCGCCAGGGCAAGCGAGTCCTGCAGCGCCTCCCCCACCGACTGCCCGGGGCGGACGCTGGCGAAGTCGATCACGGACAGGGGCAGGGCGCGGGAGTCGGGGGAACCGGAGTCGGGGGACGTCATGCCGGGTGCAACCCGGGCCGCCGGCGCACTATTCCTGTCGAGGGGCGCCCGGGGGCACACTGGGGGACATGGCCACCACCGCTGACACCCCCGTAGACCTCGCCCGACTGGTGGACGCGATGCGCGCCGACGGCCCGCTCGTGCACTGCCTCACCAACTCCGTGGTCCGGCAGATCACGGCCGACGTGCTGCTCGCGGCAGGGGCGGCGCCGGCGATGGTGGACCACCCGGACGAGGCGGGGGACTTCGCCGCGATCGCCTCCGGGGTGCTGATCAACGTGGGTAACCCGACCGCCGAACAGGTGGAGGGCATGCGCGCGGCGATCGCCTCGGCCCGGGAGCACGGCACGCCGTGGGTGCTCGATCCGGTGGCGGTGGGCGGGCTGGTGATGCGTACGGGCCTGGCGACCGACTGGCTGGAGTCCGGGCCGGCCGCCATCCGCGCCAACGCGTCGGAGACCACCGCGCTGGCCGGCTCGGGGGCGGGCGGCCGGGGCGTGGACTCGACCGAGGAGGTGGCCGCCGCGGAGCCCGCCGCCCGCGACCTGGCGGCGCGGTCCGGGGCGGTGGTGGCGGTGACGGGACCCCGGGACCTGGTTGTCACCCGTCGCGACGGCGGGTTCCGCACGACGTGGGTCGAGTCGGGTCACCCGTTGCTGCAGAAGGTCATCGGCACCGGGTGCGCACTGGGCGCGCTCACCGCGGCGTATCTGGGGGCGGCCCGGGCGGCGGGGCTCGACGATCATGACGCGGTGGTCGCCGCGCACGCCCACGCCGGCGCCGCGGGGACGGTCGCGGGGCGCACGTCGGCGGGGCCGGGGAGTTTCGCGGTGGCGTGGCTCGACGCCCTGTACACCCTGTCCGGGGAGGACATCGCGGGCCTGGTCACGGTGACCGGCGCGTGAGCGCCGCGCGGCCCGGCGGGGACGCCGCCCTCCCCGCGCGGGGCCCCGGGGTCGACTGGCGCCTGTACCTGGTCACCGATCCCCACCTCGGCGGCGGGCGCGGCGCCGTGCCGGACATCGTGTACGAGGCCGTGCTCGGCGGGGTGGGGGTGGTCCAGGTCCGCGACAAGGAGTGCGACGACGACGAGTTCGCCACCCACGCCGCCGCCGTCGCCGGGGCGGTCGCGCGGGCGTGCACGGAGACGGGCCGCCGCGACGTGCCGGTGTTCGTCAACGACCGGCTCGACGTCGCGCGGGAGCTCGGGCTGCACCTGCACGTCGGGCAGCGGGATGTGCCGCTGGCCCGGGCCCGCGCGGCGTTGCCGGTCGAGCTGATGCTGGGACTGTCGATCGAGTCGGACGGGCAGTTGGCGGCCGCGGTGGCGGGCCCGGGTCCCGCGCCGGATGTGATCGGGGTGAGCCCGGTGTGGGCCACGGCCACCAAGACCGACACGGCCGCGGCGCTGGGTCCGGCCGGTGCCGACCGGATCGCCCGCGCCGCCCACGCGCACGGGGTCCGGGCGGTGGGGATCGGCGGGGTCACGCCCGCGACCGTCGGGCAGCTGGCGGCGACCGATCTGGACGGGGTCTGCGTGGTGTCGGCGATCATGGCCGCCGCGGACCCGCGCGCTGCCGCCGCCGATCTGCTCGCGCGGTGGGAGGACGGGAAATCGTCCTCGCCAGGGCGGCCGCGCGCGTAGCGTCATACGAATGGACGACAGGACGCCTCTCGAGATCACCCTCGTCGAGTTCCCCAGCACGTCGATGACCGCGACCGCCGAGTTCCTCGAGGCGGTCTGCGGCTGGACGCCCACGGTGTACGGGTCCTCGTACGCGTGCATGCTCGGCGGCGGCATCGACGTGGGCGTCCAGGGCGACGCCGACGAGCAGTCCCCCACTCCGCTCATGGTGATCCGGGTGGGCGACCTCGAGGTCGCGCGTCGGCGCGTGGAGGAGGCCGGCGGCGAGGTGACGTTCGGGCCGTTCGACTTCCCCGGCGGCCGCCGCTTCCACTTCCGCGAGCCCGGCGGCAACGAGATGGCCATGTGGGTGCCGGCCTGACCTCAGCGTTCACCGCCCGGGCGCGCCCTGGGGTTCGACGGGCAGCCACAGTTCGCAGGTCGCCCGGGTGAAGTCCGCGGAGTGGTCGAGGACGGCCAGGACCGAGGGGCCCGGCCGCAGTCGCCACGGGTTGGACGGGAACCACTCGGAGGCCGTGGCGGCCCACATCTGCTGCAGGGCGGACGGGTGGTCGCCGGAGGAGCGGAAGACGGCCCAGGCGCCGGCGGGGACGTCCATCACGTCGAGGTCGGCGGGGACCGGCGTGTCCGGGTCGGTGGCGACGCCGTGGAGATAGGTCAGGTCGGTGCCCTCGGGGTCGCCGGGGCCCGTCCCGTGGGTGATCTGCAGGAGCCCGGTGGGCTCTCCGCTGGACAGGGCCTTGAGCCGCGCGTTCTCGGCGGCCGGGATCGACTCGACGTGGGCGCGGATGTGGTGGTTGACCCCCTCGAAGATCAGCGGTACGCGGGTGGCGTGGCCGACCAGGCGCAGGACGGGGCGGTCGATGATGCGGACATCCATGGGATGGCTCCCTTCAACGGTCAGGCGGAACCTGAGGACGGACTGGCTGCGGAGGGGGCCGCCGTCGCGACGGACGTCGCCGTGGCTCACGCCGTGCACGGCGCGGAACGCCCGGCCGAACGCCTCGACGGATCCGTAGCCGTACCGCACGGCGATGGTGAGCAGGTCGTCCTCGCCGAGCAGGTCCCCGGCGGCGACGGCCATCCGGCGCCTGCGGACGTACTCGGACACCGGCATCCCCGCCAGCGACGAGAACATCCGCCGCAGGTGGTACCCGGTGGTCGATCACGGCACCTCCCCTTCCCCGACCACTGTCCTCCCGGTCACCGGGGCGCGCCCGACTTCCCGGGACGCGTGCGGTCGGGTGGCGTGGCGGTCACCCCGACGCCGGTGAGGCCGGCGCTCGTCATACCGGCCCCGTGAACCCCTCCGGGAGCGCCAATCGGGTGAGTTTGTCCGGGTTGCAGTGGAAGTACAGTCGGTCCACGCGGCCATCGACCATTCCGACCTGCGCCACACGCAGCACCCCGCGGGTGACCATCGCCAATCCCAGTTCGCCGTTGACCTCCACGGGCGCGACCATCCCGTCGGCCAGCTCCATGCCCTTGACCAGGAAGTAGGCGCACTTGCGGGCGCCCACGATGTCGCGGCGGGCGGCGTTGACCTTCCCGTTGCCGTCCGACGTCACGCGGGCGTCCGCCGTGAGGGCGGCGACCGTCTGCTCCAGGTCTCCGGAGAGCACGGCCTCCACGAGCTGCGTGATGAGCGCGTCCGGGGCCGGCTCGGGCGGGCGCAGGTCGGTCGCGAGGCGGTGTCGGGCCCGGCTGACCCATTGCCGCACCGTGGCCACGGCCGCGCCGAGCGTGTCGGCGATCTCGGCGTAGGGCAGCTCGTACGCCTCGCGCAGGACGAAGGCCGCGCGCTCGTCCGGGCCGAGCTTCTCGTACGCGAGCAACACGGCGATGCGCAGGTCGTCGCGGCGTTCGGCGCGGTCCGCGGGCAGCAGCGCGGTGTCGACGGGCTCGGGCAGCCAGGCACCGATGTAGTCCTCGCGCTTGCGTCGCCGGAGGCGGTCCAGGCACAGCCGGGTGGTGACGGTGGTGAGCCACGCCTCGGCGTTGCGCGGCGCGTCCGCCGGGTCGAGGGCCACGAGGCGGGCCAGGGCCTCGTCGGCGGCGTCCTCGGCGTCGGCCCAGGTTCCGGTGATGCGGTAGCCGATCCCCAGCAGTCGACCGCGGACCCGCTCGAGCGCCGCCCGGTCGGGCAACACCTCGATCGTGGCGGGGGCGACTCCGCCGGCCGTCGGTTTCGAACCGGCGGGCGCGCCTGTCGTCAACCCCGGCTCACCGGCTCCAGGTCGCCCGGGACGAGACCGCGCAGCGATCCCGGATCCTTGCGGGTGGCGATCGCGATCCGGTTCCATGCGTTGATGGTGACGACCTCCATGACCAGCTGTCCAGCACCTGTGTCACCCCGGTGGCGGACGACGTCGGCCCAGAGCTCGTCGGGGACCGAGTCCTCGCCGTCGACGTGGGTGAGCGCGTCCGCGAATCGCAGGACGGCCTGCTCCGCCGGGCTCATCTCGGCCACGTTCGCCGTCCAGTCCTCCACCGCCGCGATCCGGTCGGCGGACCATCCGTCCCTGCGGGCGTCGCGACGGTGCATCGCGGTGCAGTAGCGGCACCCGTTGACCGCCGAGACGCGGAGTCGGATGAGGTGGGAGTCGTCGCGGGAGACCCGGGCCCGGGAGTAGGCCTCGAGCGCCAGCATGGGGGCCATGGCCGCCGCGCTGACCTGTTTGCGCTGGTCGTGCGTGCTCTGTGATGTGCTCATGTCTACTCGACGCACGAACCGCCCGGAATGTGACAGCGCCAGCCGATCAGGGCGATTCCCTATGGCATCGCCCCGTCGCCGGTCATAGCCTTGGGGGCATGGCCGAGCCCGACGATCTGCTGCTCTCCGACGCCGAGCGACTGCATGCCCTCACCGTCCTGGGTGATCACTACGCGGCGGGCCGGCTCGATGATCCGCAGTTCCATTCCCGTTCCGGCGACGTGGCCGCGGCCCGCACCCTCGGCCAGCTGCGCGACTCGTTCGCCGACCTGCCGGGCGGGATGCCGCTGACGACGGTGGACGGTCTGATCGTCCGGTCGGCCACTGCGGCCGGCGGTGAGGTCGCGCTCTCGTCGTCGTCGTCGCCGTCGTCGTCCCTCGCGACACCTGTCACCGGCGCGCGGACGCCGGCCACCCGCGACGCCGATGCCGACCTGGAGGACCTGCGCCGGCGCGGCAAGCTGGTCGAATCGCTGGACGGGGTGGTGATCGGGCTGACGCTCATCACCTTCCTCGTCCTGCAGATCGTGGTGGACTGGCAGTACGCGTGGATGGTGTGGCCGTCGCTGGTGCTGACGCTGGGGATCCCGCGGCTGGCGCTGCGGTTCACCGATTCCGACGAGAAGACGTACGAGAAGCTCAAGAAGGCCGACGAGAAGGCCCGCGAGGAACGCCTGCGCGCGGCGACCGAGCGGATCCGCGAGCTGGGCGACGGGCGCGAGAAGCGCGACTGAGCGCCGCGGGTCAGGTGTTCTCGAGGGCGACGCCCTTGCGCTCGGGGAGGGTGAAGGCGGCCAGGGCGGCGACGACGAAGGCCGCGGCGAAGACCCCGAACACCATCGCGGTGTCACCCAGATCGAGCAGGAACGGCACGAGCAGCGGCGCGATGATGGAGGCGATCCGCCCGAACGCCGCGGCGGCGCCGGTGCCGGACCCGCGGGTGGCGGTGGGGTAGAGCTCGGGGCCGATCGCGTACAGGGCGCCCCACGCGCCGAGGTTGAAGAAGGACAGGGCCATGCCGGCGGCGATGATCGTGGCCGGCGAATCGGCCAGTCCGAACAGTCCGGCCGACACGGCCGAGCCGATGAGGAACACGGCGAGGGTGACGCGGCGACCCCAGACCTCGATGAGCCAGGCCGCCACGGCGTACCCCGGCAGCTGGGCGAGCGTGATGATGAGCGTGTAGCCGAACGACTTCACCAGGTCGAAGCCCTGGGACACGAGCAGACTCGGCAGCCAGATGAAGGCGCCGTAGTAAGAGAAGTTGATCCCGAACCACACGATCCACAGCGCCCCGGTGCGCGCGCGCAGGCGAGGGGACCAGATGGATTCGGCGGGCTGCCCGGGCCCGGCCGGCTCACCGACCGGCTCGCCGGGCGTCGCGGCGCCGGCCGTCGCGGTCGCGGTCGTCGCGGTCCCGGCCGGGGGCTCGACACCCGCCGAGGCCTCGTACTCGCGGACGATCCGCTCGGCCTCCTCGACCCGGCCCCGGGACTCGAGGAAGCGCACCGACTCGGGCAGGCCGAAGCGCACGACGAGGGCGTAGGCGGCCGGGACCAGTCCCACGGCCAGCGCCCAGCGCCAGCCGTCGTCACCGGTGGGCACCACGAAGTAGCCGATGAGGGCGGCCATGATCCAGCCCAGGGCCCAGAACGCCTCGAGCGCCACCACCACCCGGCCGCGGACCTTGCGGGGCGCGAACTCGCTGACCAGCGTCGACGCGACCGGCAGCTCGGCGCCCAGGCCGAGGCCCACGATGAAGCGCAGCACGATGAGCATCGCCACGCCCGTCGACAGCGCGGCCGCGCCGGTGGCCAGGCCGTAGACGAGCAGCGTCGCCGCGAAGACCTGCCGCCGCCCGATCCTGTCGGCGAGCAGACCGCCGAACGCGGCGCCGAGCGCCATGCCGACGAAGCCGATGGACCCGATCCACGACAGTTCGGTGGGGGTGAGCGACCAGTGCACGGCCAGCGCGGCCATGACGAACGAGATCAGCCCGACGTCCATGGCGTCGAGCGCCCAGCCGATGCCCGAGCCGAACAGCAGCTTGCGGTGCTTGCGGGTGAACGGCAGGCCGTCCAGGCGCTCGGTACGGGTTGTCATGTACGTCACGCTACTCGGCCGCTCCGACACCTCGGGCGGCCTCCCGAGGTAGACATGGACGGTTGTCCGAGTAGACTGATGGATACTGTGTTGCACGTCACAAACGAAGGAGCTCCCCGTGGGCATCACCGATCCGGCCGCCGACGCGGCCACCACCACGCGGGCCGACTTCGACGTCGTCATCCGCGGCGGCACGGTCTATGACGGCACCGGGGCACCCGGCGTGCGCGCGGACGTCGGCATCCGGGACGGAGTGGTCGGGGCGATCAGCGCCGCGCCGCTCCCCGTCTCCCCCACCACGCGCGGGGTGGAGGCCGAGGGCCGGTGGGTGACACCGGGCTTCGTGGACACCCACACCCACTACGACGTCGAGCTGCTCGTCTCCCCGGGACTGGGCGAGTCCGTCCGCCACGGGGTGACCACCGTGCTGGTGGGGAACTGCTCCATCACCGGCGTGTACTCCGGCACGGTCGACGTGGCGGACCTGTTCAGCCGCGTCGAGGCCCTGCCCCGCGAGTCCGTGCTGACCGCGCTCGAACAGAAGAAGACGTGGTCCGACCCTGCCGCCTGGCGGCGCGCCGTGGAGGACCTGCCGCTCGGCCCCAACGTCGCCTCGTTCATCGGGCACTCCGACGTCCGCGCGTCGGTGATGGGCATGGGCCGCTCGACCGACCCGGCGCACTCCCCCGGCCGTGACGAGCTGCGCGAGATCGACCGCCGGATCACCGCCGCCCTCGACGCGGGCTTCCTCGGGGTGTCCACCATGACCAACCCGTGGGACAAGATGGACGGCGACCGCTACCGCTCGCGGACCCTGCCCTCCACCCACGCCTCGTGGGGGGAGTTCCGCCGCATCAGCCGCCTCCTCCGCCGCCGCGACCGCGTCCTGCAGGGCGTGCCCAACCTCAACACCAAGGTGGACGTGGCCTTCTACGCGGCCACCAGCACCGGGCTGTTCCGCAAGCCCCTGCGCGTCTCGCTGCTCTCGGCCGCCGACACCCTCGCCGAGCCCTGGGTCAACCGCATCATCCGCCCCATCGCCTGGGCCGCCAACACCGTCGGCAGGGGCCGGTTCGTGTGGCAGCACCTGCCCACCACGTTCAAGGTGTGGGCGGACGGCATCGACCTCGTGGTGTTCGAGGAGTTCGGGTCGGGCCGCGAGGCGCTGCACCTGGCCGACGAGGTCGCCCGCAACGAGCTGCTGCAGCAGGAGAGCTACCGCCGCTGGTTCCGCCGGGACTTCGAGAAGCGGTTCAGCCCCCGCGTGTGGCACCGCGACTTCGACGACGCCCTCATCGTGGCCTGCCCCGACGAGACGCTGGTCGGCCGGACGGTCGGCGACGTGGCGCGGGCCCGGAAACTGCACCCCGCCGACGCCTACCTGGACCTGGTGGTGGAGTACGGCACCGACTTCCGCTGGACCACCACCATCGCCAACGCGCGCGAGAAGGTCGCCAACCGGTTGGTGAACACCCCCGGCGTGACGATCGGCTTCTCCGACGCGGGCGCGCACCTGCGCAACATGGCGTTCTACAACTTCGGCGTGCGCCTGCTCGAGCGGGTCCACCAGGCACAGCGCAGGGGTCGCCCGTTCCTGTCCACGGAGCAGGCCGTGCACAAGCTCACCGGTGAGTTGGCGGAGTTCTACCGCCTGGACGCCGGGCGCCTGGAGGTGGGCGCGCGCGCCGACGTGGTGGTGATCGACCCGGACGGGCTCGACGGCGAGTCCCTCGACTACCACGAGGAGGCCATGCCCGAGTTCGGCGGAATCCGCCGCATGGTCAACCGCAACGACCGTGCGGTCGCGGCGACGATCATCGGCGGCCGGGTGGTCTGGAGCGACGGCGAGTTCGCGCCGGGCTACGGCCGCGAGTTCGGTGCCGGCCGCTTCCTGCCCTCGGGGGAGACCGTCGCGCCCCGCCCGGCGGCCGCCCGTCCGGTGGAGACCCGCGGGCAGACGCCGCACAATTCACCGGCATGAGCGCCACACCCCTCGACGACGACGTCCGCGACCTGCTCCTCGCGCCGAACCCGGCCGTGATGGCGACGCTGCGGAAGGACGGCTCACCGGTCACCGTGCCCACCTGGTACCGGCTGGTCGACGGCGACCGGATCCACCTCAACCTGGACGCGGGCCGCGTGCGGCTGCAGCACCTCCGCCGCGACCCGCGGGTGGCGCTGTCCGTCATCGAGTCGGAGGACTGGTACACCCACGCGAGCATCCAGGGCCGGGTCACCGAGATCACCGACGATCCGGACCTGGCCGGCATCGACGCCCTCGCGCGCCACTACACCGGCGAGCCCTACCCCACCCGCGACCGGGCGCGCGTGGACGCGTGGGTGGAGATCGAGCACGTCCACGTGTGGGGCCGGCTCCGCGAGTCCTGACCGGAGGTCAGCCGGCGGGCGTGTGCTCCACGCCGAGCGCGGCGAGGAGCGACTCCCGGTAGGCGGCGTGCTCGGCGGCCCGCTCGACCCGGTCCTCGGACAGCACCACGTCCACGTCCCGGACGATCCGCCCCGAGTCCAGCACCACCACGCGGTCGGCGAGGGTGACGGCCTCGTCCACGTCGTGGGTCACCAGCAGCACGGCGGGCCGGTGCACCCGGCACAGTTCGAGCAGTAGCGCGTGCATGCGGATGCGGGTGAGGGCGTCGAGGGCCCCGAAGGGCTCGTCGGCCAGGAGCAGCTCCGGTCCGCGCACCAGGGATCGCGCCAGGGACACCCGCTGCTGCTCGCCGCCGGACAGCTGGGTCGGCCAGGCCCGCTCGCGTCCGGCCAGGCCGACCTCGGCCAACGCGGCGCGGCCCCGGGCGCGCGGGTCCGGCCCCTCCAGGCCCAGTACGACGTTGTCCAGCACGCGGGCCCACGGCAGCAGGCGGGAGTCCTGGAACACCACCGACCGGTTCGCGGGCACCTGCAGGTCCCCGGATCCGGGGACCCCGGCGTCGAGGCCGGCGATCGCCCGCAGCAGGGTCGACTTGCCCGAGCCGCTGCGCCCGAGCAGGGCGACGAACTCGCCTCGGCGGATGTCGAGGTCGATGCCGTCGAGCACCACCCGCCCGCCGAATCCGCGGGTGAGGCCGCGGGCGCTCACGCTCAGCTCGCGATGGTCGTGCGCCATGACAGTGCCTTTCGCTCGAGGAAACGGACCAGCAGGTCGGAGGTGGTGCCGAGGATCGCGTAGACGACCAGGCCCACGATGATCACGTCGGTCAGGCCGTAGTTGCGGGCCTGGTACATGAGGAACCCGATCCCGCTGCTGGCGTTGACCTGCTCCACCACGACCAGCGAGGTCCACGCGATGGTGACGGCCAGCCGGAGGCCGGAGAAGAAGCCGGGCAGCGCGCCGGGGATCGCGACGTGCCGCAGGAACTGGGTGCGCGACAGCCGCAGGGACTCGGCCAGCTCCACGTGGCGGGCGTCCAGGCCCCGGAGCGCGGAGAAGGTGTTGATGTACACGGGCACGAACACGGCCAGGGCGATGAGCAGCACCTTCATCTGCTCGCCGATGCCGAACCACACGATCGCGAGCGGGATGAGGGCGAGCGTGGGGATGGAGCGTTTGATCTGCACGGGCCCGTCGATGAGCGCCTCGCCGATGCGGGTCAGGCCGGCCAGGGTCGCCAGGACCACGCCCAGGGCGACGCCGAGGACGCCGCCGATCAGGGCCCGCTGCACCGAGATCCACAGGTTGCTCTGCAGGCGGCCGTCGGCGATGAGGTCGCCGGCGGTGGTAATGACGGTCCAGGGCGCGGACAGGGTCCGCTCGTCGATGAGGCCGGTGGCGGAGCCGACGGCCCAGATCGCCAGGAGCAGGGCGGGGCCGATGGCGAGCCCGAACCGGATCGGGGAGCCCGGGCCGAGGCGGGAGCGGCCGGGCCTCGGCTCGAGCCTGTCATCGGCCACAGTGCCCGGTGGCGCGGCAGACGGTCCCGCCGGCGCGGCCGGGGTCCCCGCGCCGGGGGCGCCGTGGGGCCCCGCGGCGCGGGCGGGCTCGGAGTTCTTGGTGGTGCGCATGGTGGAGGTCACGGGTCGTCCTTTCCGTCAGGTGGTGGAGGGAATGGTGTCGGCCGGAAGCACCGCGGGGCAACGGTTGTCGTCACCGTGATCGGATGTGCGCCGGGGCAGGTACCGCGGGACGACGCGGGCAAAGATCACCGCGCCGGCCGCGGCCAGTCCGCCGGAGGCGAGGCTCGCCGCGGCCAGCCCCGCCGTCGCGGTCACGCCGGCGACAACCAGCGGGCCGACGACCGTGCCGGAGTCGTGCGCGACCCGCCACAGGCCGAGGAACGCCACCCGGTCCCCGGGCGGGGCGAGGTCCGCCCCGAGCGTCATGAGCAGCCCGTTGCTCAGCCCGTTGGCCGCGCCGAGCACCACGGACACCGCGGCCACCGACACGGCCCCGTTGGCCAGGGGCAGCAGCAGCGCACCGGCGGCGAACACGGTGGTCGAGGCCACGGCGACGGGGACGCGCCCGATCGTGTCGAGCGCCCGTCCGGCGGGCAGGGACACCAGCAGGTCCACGGCGCCGCCGATCCCGAACACCACGCTCGTCGCGACCGCGTCCAGTCCGATGTGTGCGGCCCACAGCGGCAGCACCGCGGTCCGACAGGTGCGGCACACCCCCAGCACCATCGCGCCGGAGCCGACGCGGGTGAGCACCCGGGCGTGGCGGACCGCCACCATCGTCACGCCCTCGCCGCCGGACCCGCGGGGGGTGGCGTCGGGGACGCACATCATGAGGGCGCCGGCCACGGCGAGCGCCGCGGCCTGGAGCCACAGCCCGCCCTCGGGGCCGGCCGCCGCGACGAGGGCCGCGCCGAGGAACGGGCCGAGCAGCAGCCCGGCGCGCATCGAGGCCGCCACCGCCGACAGCGCCCGCCCGCGGTGGGAGTACGCCACCACCTCGACGACCGAGTTCTGCCGGGCGACCATCGACACGGCGGTGGCGAGGCCGACCAGCGCCACGCCGACCGCGATGAGGTCCGGCCGGGTGGCCAGTGCGCTGAGCACCGCGCCGGCCACCCCGATCAGCGTCGATGCGGCCACGGCCCGGCGCTCCCCGAGGCGGGAGATGATCCACCCGGACGGCACGTCGCCGACGAGCATCCCCAGCCCGGCCGTCGCGGCGACGAGTCCGGCCTGCGGCACGCTCGCGCCGTGCTCGAGCGCGAGCAGCACCACCACCGGCGCGGCGGCGCCCTGTCCGAGGCCGTGCAGCAGGGACGGCACCAGCAGCGGCATCGCCAGGCCCCGCGGCAGCGTCGGGCCCGGCTGCGGCCCCGGACGGCCGCCCGCGCGCCGGACCCGCGCCGGCCCGGGCCCCACTAGGAGGCGGTGGAGCCGGCCAGCGGCTCGGCGGCGTAGCGGCTCTCCGGCCGGGGCAGTCCGTAGTGCTCGCGCAGGGTGGTGCCGGTGTACTCGCTGCGGAACAGGCCCTTGTCCTGAAGGATCGGGACCACCCGCTCGGTGAACGCGTCCAGGCCGGTGGGGTAGACGGGCGGCATGATGTTGAACCCGTCGGCGGCGCCGGTGCGGAACCACGTCTCGATGACGGTGACGATCTGGTGCGGGGTCCCGGCGACGACGTTGTGACCCCGCGCGCCGGCCAGGCGGTAGAGCAGTTGCCGGACGGTCGGCTTCTCCCGCAGAACGATCGCGGCCACGACCGACCGTCGGCTCTGGGTGGTGTCGCCCAGGTCGCCGAAGCCCTCGAACCACGACTGCGGAACCTCGTCGTCGTACCCCACCCCCGACAGGTCGATGCCGGTCATCTTCCGCACCTGTTCGAGGCCGAACGCGGGGATGGTCAGCTCGTTGAGTTCGCGCTCGGCGTCGCGGGCCTCGGCGGGCGAGTCGGCGATGAACGGGCTCAGCCCGGGCAGGACCTTGACGTGGTCGGGGTTGCGGCCCACCCGCAGGGCGCGTGCCTTGATGTCGGAGTAGAAGGCCTGGGCGTCGCCGAGGCGCTGGTGGGCGGTGAAGATGGCCTCGGCGTAGCGGCCGGCGAACTCGCGGCCGTCGTTGGAGGATCCGGCCTGGACCAGGACGGGGCGGCCCTGGGGGGACCGTGGGGAGTTGAGCGGACCCCGCACGCGGAGGTGCTCGCCGCGCGCGTCGACGCGGTGGATCCGCGCGGCGTCGGCGTATGTTCCGGAGGACTTGTCGACGACGAGGGCGTCGTCCTCCCAGCTGTCCCACAGCCCGATGGTCGCCTCGACGAACTCCGTGGCCCGCGCGTACCGGTCGGCGGCCGGCGGGTGCTCGTCCAGCCCGAAGTTCGCGGCGGCGGCGTCGGTCGAGGTCGTCACGATGTTCCATCCGGCCCGCCCGCGGGACAGGTGGTCGAGCGAGGAGAACAGGCGCGCGAGGTTGTACGGCTCGTAGTAGGTGGTGGAGGCTGTGGCTATGAGACCGATCCGGCTGGTGGCGGCAGCCATCGCGGTGAGCGTGGTGACGGGTTCCAGGTGGTAGTCGGGCTTGAACCGGGCGTCCGAGCGCAGGGCCGGTCCGTCGGCAAAGAAGACGGCGTCGAGCTTGGCCGCCTCCGCCGTCTGCGCCAGTTCCTGGAAGTAGGCGATGTCGGTGATGCGGTCGGGGCGGGAGTCGGGGTGGCGCCACGACGCCTCGTGGTGACCGGTCGGGTAGATGAACGCGTTGAGGCTGAGCTGCCGGGGTGCGGGCACGGGAGTTCTCCTGGGATGTGCGCGGGTGGGTGTCAGTCGCGGGTGGGTGTCAGTTGCGGGTGCGGGAGGCGCCGACGGCGGCGACGGCGTCCGCGATGACCGGGTCGAAGCGACGGTCGACGCCGTCGGAGGCGTCGACGGGACGGGGCAGGCCGCCCACCGAGTCGAGGCCGGCGGCGATGGAGCCGATGACCTGCTCGACCTCGTCGAAGGTCGGGAAGGTGAACTCGCCCTGGGAGGCGAGGATCGCGTCGCCGTCCTCGGCGGTCAGGCCCTCGGACTCGATCACGTAGGAGCGGATCCACTCCTGCGGGTTCTCGTTGATCCACTGGTAGCTGCGCACGACGGCGGTCACGAACTCGGCGGCCGCGGCGGCCGTCGCGGGATCCGACAGTGCGGTCTCGCTGGAGTAGACGTACAGGTGCCCGGAGCCGAACTCCTCGGTGAGGTCCTCGGGCAGCTGGGAGGCCCCGGGCGTCTTGAGGTAGCGCGAGCGCACGGGCTGGCTCAGCGGCGCCGCGTCGATCACGCCGGAGCGCAGGGCGTCGGGGAAGTCGGGCAGGCTCATGTGGACCAGCTCGACGTCCTCGGTCGTCAACCCGGCCGCCTCCAGCAGGTTGAGCAGGAAGATCTGCTGGGTGGTGCCCTCGGCGTACCCCAGCTTCTTCCCCCGCAGGTCCGCGAGGCCCGTCGCCTCGACCCCGGGCGCCAGTGCCAGGGCCACGGAGTTGTCCGTCGCGCCGGCGCCGATCACGGTGACGTCGTCGCCGGCCGCGAGGGCCTGGACCTCCATGATGTCGCCGGCGTAGCCCACGTCGATCGCGTCCGCGCGGAACGCCTCGAGCACGGACGGGGCGCCCTGGAACGCGCCGAACTCCACGTCGAAGGGCAGCTTGTCCAGTTCGCCGGAGGCCTCCAGCGCCACGGTGAGTCGGTTCTGCTGGTCGGCCACCACGAGGGTCGTGCCCGGCGGGATCTCGGTGGGCAGCGGCGCGTCGGCCTGCAGTCCGTCGGCCTCCCCGGAGCACGCCGCGAGGCCGGTGACCGCGGCCATCGCCATGGCCATCAGCGCCAGGCGGGGGCGGTGGCCATCACGGCGGGTGTGTCGGGGACGGATCGACATTCTCTACTCCTGTACGGCGGTGGGTCGGTGACGGAATGTCTACCAACGGCCCCCGCCCCGGGGGAACGGTTCCGCGCGCGGTGAACAGAACCCCCCGCCCGCTCTACGCTCCCGGTAATCCCTCTGCCCTCGACCGTCCGGAAGGCCCCTCATGTCTGAGCGCTATCCCCTCGCCGACCTCGCCGACCTGCCCGATGACCTGCGCGAACGCGTCCTCGCCGAGCAGGAGAAGGCGGGCTTCGTCCCCGAGGTGTTCCTGATGTTCGGCCGTCGCCCGGCCGAGTCGCGCGCGTTCTTCGCCTACCACGACGCACTGATGGAGCGAGAGGGAAACCTCACCAAGGCGGACAAGGAGATGATCGTGGTGACCATCTCCGGGCAGAACAACTGCCTGTTCTGCGTGGTCGCCCACGGGGCGATCCTGCGCATCGTGAAGAAGGCCCCGCAGATCGCCGACCAGCTGGCCGTGAACTACCGCAAGGCCGACCTCACCCCGCGGGAGCGGGCGATCTGCGACTTCGCCACCAAGGTCAACCTGCGCTCGGACGAGCTGTGCGACGCCGACTTCGCGGCCCTACACGAGCACGGTCTCGACGACGAGGACGCGTGGGACATCGCCGCCATCACCGGGCTGTTCGGGCTGAGCAACCGCCTCGCAAACGCCACGGACATGCGTCCTAACCCGGAGTTCTACCTGATGGGCCGGGTGCCGCGGCAGAAGTGACGGCGGCCGCCCCGGCCATCGGCAGCGCTGCCGGTCAGCCCTGCTCGGTGACGACGCCGCAGGCGATGCGGCTGCCGCCGTCGCCGGCGTTGCGGGTCTCCTCATCAGCCCCTTCGGGCGCGTAGCGCTCGGGGATGTTGGCGAGGTTGTCGGAGTTCTCGTGGATCATCACGGCCGAGCCGTCGTCGTCCAGGAGCAGGTCGCGGTCGAGGCGGTCGGTCAGTGTCATGATGCGCGCCGAGCCGTCCTCGGTGACGAAGAGCGGCGGGAGGTCGCCGGCGTGTTCGGGGTGGCCGGCTTCGCCGTCGGGGCCGGCGAGGTGACCACCCGCGGACAGGAAGGCTCCGCGCTCACCCGGTTCGTTCGGGTTCTCGCTGTCGGGCTCGCACAGTCCCGCGCCGTGGATGTGCAGGCCGTGGAACCCGGGCGTCAGGTCGGTGGCGTCGACCGTGACGATCGTGCCGCCGTCCGCCTCGGCGAACTCGACGGTGCCGCGGGCCTGGCCCTCGGGGTCGACCAGCTCGGCGGTCGCGAAGGCCTGGCCCTCGCTCGCGCCAGCGGCGCCGCCTTCGGTCACGGTCGTCGTCGCGGTCACCTGGGGTTCGACGTCGCCCTGCGCGGCCGGTGAGTCCTCTCCGGTGCCGCAAGACGCGAGCAGAATCGCGGAGGCGCCCAGGGCGACGAGTGGCATTTTCCTGCTCGAGAGTCGGGCGGTGGACACGGTGCGTGCGGTCATGGAACCTCCTCGGACGGCGTCGTGGCCGTCACGCTACCCACGAGCCCCGGCGCTGCAACCGCCTTGTGCGACTGCCCTTCTCAGCCGGTCGCACAGAGACCTCGCCGCTACCACAAAGTAAGGATCCACTGGGCTGGATAAGCTGGCGTTTTGTTGATCTGCCAACCCCGAAGTCGGACGCTTGCCCTGACACGCCACAGGGCCGCGACCCGCGGCACGCCTAGACCCATTGGCCTGCAATGACTTTCGATAACGCGGGCACGAGCTCGGCCGGGACAGAATCAAGAGTGTGATGCTCGTTACCTAAATTTGGCCAACCGCTTGCGCAACCTGAGAGCGAGATGCATACTCTTCTCAGTCCCCGCACAGATTCCCTCTGGCCCTCCGCGGGGCATCCCCCTCCCCTCGAGCCCACGGGCTCAATCCCCCTCTAGAAAGGGTTCGTCATGAACCAGGCGTACTACGCTCTCGCCACCCTGCAGGCCTTCTTCTCCGATCGCCTGGACAACCGCAAGGACCGCGGCGCGACCGCCGTCGAGTATGGCCTCATGGTCGGCCTCATCGCGGTCGCGATCATCGTCGCCGTCGGCTTCATCGGCACGGACCTGACAGCTCTCTTCAATCAGGTCGTCGCAGCCCTCCCCGGCGGAAACGCTGGCACTCCCTGACAGAGGTCGAGCCCGGTGAAGGTTCAGGCCTTCACCGGGCTTGGCTCGCCGCCTCCTCCCCTCCTTGCGTCACGACCGCATGTTCACGCCCTCACGTGACCGCGGAGCAGCCGCAGTTGAATTTGCGCTCGTCCTGCCAATACTTCTGCTGCTGGTCATCGGCATTCTCGAATTCGGCCGCGCTTATCACGTCCAGACGACCCTTTCCAACGCTGCTCGCGACGGGGTTCGGGTCATGGCCCTACAGGACAGCGCATCCGCGGCCATTCAGGCGGCGAAAACGTCAGCCGAGCCCCTCGACCTCGCCGGCGCACGAATTCTCGTTGAGCCGACCGATGGATGCACTGCGCCCGGTATCGCTACCGGACTGGCGACGGTGACCATCGAGTATCCGTTTGAGCTTGTCTCCGGGTTTCTACCCCTGGACGCCATCACGCTCACAGGCAAAGGGACCATGCGATGCTTCGGTTAACTGATGATCGCGGCGCGGTCGCTGTGATCGTCGCGATTCTAATGGTCCCGATAATTGGCTTCGCGGCAGTCTCCCTCGATATCGCCGCCACTCACGAAAAAAGGCTACAAATTCAGAATGGCGCCGATGCCGCCGCGCTAGCCATTGCGCAGGACTGCGCCCGCTATGCATGCAGCAATCCTGAACAGACCGCACGCACATTAGCAATCGCCAATAGCAACTCTGGCGTGGTAGCAGCATCTCTGCCGGTCATACCCAGCTCAAAAACTGGGCGGGTAACTGTCGAAACCTCGGCCGTGCGCGATCATTGGTTCGCCCCGGTCTTGGGCATCGACTCGACTGAACTCCGCGCGCGCTCTAGCGCGGCGTGGGGATCGCCAACCGGCGGGACCGCAGTTCTTCCACTCATTCTCCCGCTCTGCGAAGTTAAGAAGAATGCAGACCCTTACGGTCGACCCACTGGGATTGAGCAGACGATTGTGACGACGCCAGCCAGCTGCCCGCCGAACGGGAAGAACCAGGTTCTCCCGGGAGGATTCGGGTGGCTGCAGACCGACGTCATGAAGAGTTGCAATGTCACAACACGCATAGGGGGCGAGGCACGCAGCGAACCCGGCAACACGATAAAGCACTGCGATCTTTCACCTATTCGTGACCGGACCGTCCTTGTCCCGATTTTCGATGAGTCCGACCCCGCCAATTCCTACGGCACAGGAAAGAACGGCCGGTACATCGTGTACGGCTATGCCGCGTTCCATGTGACCGGGTACTACTTCTCCAACCAGAGCTGGGGAGACCTGAGATGCAGCGGAGAGATAGGGGTCAGCGGAAACGGAAACGGAAACGGGAACGGCAACGGCAACGGCAACGGCAACGGCAATAGCGAACGCTGCATCAGTGGCTACTTCACCGAATTGCATCTAGCCGATCCCGACTTCGATTACGGCCCCGGTGCGCCGAACCTTGGCGCGTCCGCCGTCTACCTTCTACCCGATTAGTGAGTGAGCCATGACCCGACGTCTCGTCTCGGCGATCGCCGCCGGCGTCCTCGCAATCCTCGGCGCGGTGCTGCTCGTCGGTTACGTGAACACCGCGGACAGCCGTGCAATGGCGGACCTGGATCCCGTCGACGTGCTGGTGGTGTCGGCGCCGATCGCCCAGGGTACGCCCGCGGAGGAGATCGCGACCTTGGTTACCACCACGAGCCTGCCCCGCAAGGCCGTGGGGCCCGACCCCGTCCGCTCGCTCGCGGAGGTCTCCGGCCGGGTGGCGGCGACGGACCTGCAGCCGGGCGAACAACTCCTCGGCGCGCGGTTTGTCACTCTCCAGTCGCTTGAACGTTTCGGCGGCATTCCGGTCCCCGAGGGATATCACCAGGTCACCATCCCGCTCGACGCTGCCCGGGTCGTCGGCGGAACCGTCACCCCCGGTGACACCGTCGGCGTCTTCGTGACAAACGGCGGCGGGTCGACGCGGTTGATCCTTCGAAAGATTCTCGTCACGCGCGTCCAGGGTGGGCTCGGCGCGTCTCAGCCGGACGAGGGCGTGGAGGATCCCGACGCCGCGCCGGAGCCGGAGGGGGGCGCCCTGATCACCATGGCGCTGACCACCGAGCAGTCGTTGACCGTCGTCCATGCCGCCGAGCACTTCCCGATCTGGCTCTCCCTCGAGGACGACTCCGTCCCGAACGACGGCACCCCCTCCATCGAGTACAGGGACTTCTACTGATGAGCCGCATCCTGATCGCCTCCGACTCCGCCGACCTGCGCGGGAAGGTCGCCACCGCGGCCGGCGCACCCGTCTCGGTCATCCCCGGCACCGCGCTGCCCGCCGGCCCGCCGCAACTGTTCCAGCGCCTCGGCGCGGGCGCGCCGATCCCGCAGGTCGTGGTGATCGACACCGCCGCGGGACTCGACGACGCCCTGGGGCTCTCGTCCCGGCTGGCGGCGGAGTGCCCGGGACTGGCGGTGGTGTTGGTGACCGATGAGCCCGACACGCTCGCGCTGTCCGCCCTCCGCGCCGGCGCGTGCGATGTGGTGCACCCCGAGGCCGGGGTCCCCGAGGTCGCGGCGATCCTGCGGCGCGCGGCCCAGGTCGCGGCCGCCTCCGCCCCGCAGCACCACGGGGACGGGACGAGCAACGGGGCCGGCGACTCCCGCGGCCGCGTCATCAGCGTCGTCTCCCCCAAGGGCGGCGTCGGCAAGACGACCGTCGCCACGAACCTCGCCGTCGGCCTGGCCCGCTCCGCGCCACACTCGACGGTGCTGGTGGACCTGGACGTGCAGTTCGGCGACGTGGCCAGCGCCCTCAACCTCGACCCCGAGCACACGCTCCTCGACGTGGTCCGCGGCCCGGCCGTGCAGGACTCGATGGTGCTCAAGACCTTCCTCACCCAGCACCAGACCGGCCTCTACACCGTGTGCGCGCCGGTCTCCCCCGCGGACGCCGACGACATCACCTCCGCCGACGTGGCCCGGCTGCTCCAGACGCTGGCCTCGGAGTTCCGCTACATCGTCGTGGACACCGCCCCGGGCCTCGACGATCACGCGCTCGCCGCGATCGACCAGGCCGACGAACTCGTCCTCATGACGAGCCTCGACGTCCCGGGCGTACGCGGCCTGCGCAAGGAGATGACGGTCCTGCGTGACCTGGGCATCGACGTCGACCGGCGCCACGTCCTGGTGAACTTCGCCGACCCGCGCAGCGGGCTGACGAAGGCCGACGCGGAGGCCACCATCGGTGCCGGCGTCGACCTCGTCCTGCCCCGCAGCAAGGCGGTGCCGGTCTCCGTCAACCAGGGCCTGCCGCTGCTGCAGAGCGACACCCGCGACCCCATGACCAAGCAGCTGCGCAAGCTCGTCGACCGCTTCACGCCGGCGCCCATGCGCCCGGCCCCGACCGCCGTGCCCGTCACCGTGGGCGGCCGGCACCGACTCCGTAGGAAGCGGGTGAAGGCATGAGCCTGGCCGAACGTCTCCGCGCCGCGCGCGCCGCCGACGGCCTCACCGCCGGCGCGCCCCCCGCCGGTACCGCCGCGCAGGTCCCCGCCGCGTCGGACGCACCGTCGTCGGTGGCCACCTCGACGATGACGACGACGAAGCCGGTCGCCGCGGGCGGTCCGCAGGCTCCCGCGACCGCGGGAGGGCCCGTGACCGACGATCCCACGGCCGATCCGCTGATCGCCCTCAAGGAACGCGCGGCCAGCGCGCTGTTCGAGCGCATCGGCGCGCGCCTGAACAACCCTTCGCTCACCGAGGACCAGCTGCACGCCATGGTGCGCGCCGAGCTCAACAAGGTCGTCGAGGACGAGACCGTCCCCCTCACCGGCGACCAGCGCCAGCGCCTGATCGCCGACGTCCAGGCCGACGTCCTGGGCCACGGTCCGCTGGAGAAACTCCTCGACGACCCGGACATCACCGAGATCATGGTCAACGGCCCGGACATGATCTTCGTCGAACGCGCCGGTCAGCTCACCCGACACCCGTCCCGGTTCACCTCGGAGGAGCACCTCCGGCAGGTGATCGAGCGGATCGTCTCCCGCATCGGCCGCCGCGTCGACGAGTCGTCCCCGCTGGTCGACGCCCGACTCGCGGACGGGTCCCGCGTCAACGCGGTGATCCCGCCGCTCGCGGTCAACGGCTCGTCGCTGACCATCCGGAAGTTCTCCAAGGACCCCTTCCAGGTCCACGACCTCATCCGGTTCGGCACCCTCACCCCCGAGATGGCCGAGGTCCTGCAGGCCTGCGTGCAGGCGCGACTCAACATCATCGTCTCCGGCGGCACCGGCTCCGGGAAGACCACGCTGCTCAACGTGCTGTCCTCGTTCATCCCCGAGGGCGAGCGGATCGTCACCATCGAGGACGCCGTCGAGCTGCAGCTGCAGCAGGATCACGTGGTGCGGCTCGAGTCGAGGCCCGCGAACATCGAGGGCCGCGGCGAGATCACCATCCGCGAACTCGTCCGCAACTCCCTGCGGATGCGGCCCGACCGGATCGTGGTGGGCGAGGTCCGTGGCGGGGAGACCCTCGACATGCTCCAGGCCATGAACACCGGCCACGACGGGTCACTCTCCACCGTGCACTCCAATTCGCCACGTGACGCCATCGCCCGCCTCGAGACCCTCGTGCTCATGGCCGGCATGGACCTGCCACTGCGGGCCATCCGGGAGCAGATCGCCTCCGCTGTCGACGTCATCATCCAGCTCACCCGTCTGCGCGACGGCACCCGCCGCATCACCGCGGTGACCGAGGTCCAGGGCATGGAGGGCCAGACGGTCACCCTGCAGGACGCGTTCCTGTTCGACTACTCCGCCGGCGTCGGACCCGACGGCAAGTTCCTCGGCAAGCCCGTCGCCACAGGGGTCCGCCCGCGGTTCACCGACCGGTTCGCCGAACTCGGCATCACCCTGTCCCCCCGCGTGTTCGGGGCCACCACCGACGGGGCGGGGGCGATCCGGTGAACGCCCAGTCCGCGCAGGCCGCCCTGCTCTCCCCCGCCGGGCTGGGCATCGTCGCCGTCGCGCTCGCCGTCGCCGTCCTCACCTTCCTCGCGCTGGCCCCCGCGCGCGGGCACATCCCCCGCGAACGCCGCAGGCCCGACCAGGCCGCCGGCCCCGGCCTGCTGAACCGCACGGCCACCGCGCTGACCGAGGCGATCGACTCCGTCCTGCGCCGCCGCGGGACCACGGGAGCCGGCCAGCTCGAACGCGCCGGCGTCCGCATGGGACTCCAGGACTACGTCTTCCTCGTCGTCGTCGCCACCATCGTCGGCTTCGCCCTGGGACTCATCCTCATCGGCCCGCTGATGGGCGTGCTCCTCGCGCTCCTCGCGCCCGTGGGCGGATACGTCCTGCTCCAGGTCCTCGCCGCCCGCCGCCGCGCGGCGTTCGCCGACCAACTCGACGACTCCCTGCAGCTCATGGCCTCGAGCCTGCGCGCCGGGCACAGCCTCCTGCAGGCGCTGGCCTCCGTCGCCCGCGAGGCCGAGCAGCCGACCTCCGAGGAGTTCGCCCGGATCATCAACGAGACCCGCGTCGGCCGCGAGCTCGCCCCCGCACTCGAGGAGACCGCCGCCCGGATGGGCAGCCAGGACTTCGTGTGGGTCACCCAGGCCATCGCCATCAACCGCGAGGTCGGCGGCAACCTCGCCGAGGTCCTGGACGGCGTGGGCCACACCATCCGCGAGCGCAACCAGATCCGCCGGCAGGTCAAGGCGCTGGCCGCGGAGGGCAAACTTTCCGCGTACGTGCTGATGGCGCTGCCGTTCGGCATCGGCGGCTTCCTGTTCGTCTCCAACCCGTCCTACATCGCCGTGCTCACGCAGAGCCCGCTCGGCTGGGGGATGATCGCCGCCGGCGTGGTCATGCTCACCATCGGCGGGATCTGGCTGAGCAAGGTCGTGCGCATCCGGTTCTGACCCCGGGCGCCGCCCCCCCCCCCCCCCCCGGCCCCGGCCCCCCCCCCCCCCCCCCCCCCCCCCCCCCCCCCCCCCCCCCCCCCGCCNTCATGCTCACCATCGGCGGGATCTGGCTGAGCAAGGTCGTGCGCATCCGGTTCTGACCCCGGGCGCCGCCCCCGCCCCGACCCGGGCAGCGGCCCTCACCGCAGCCCCCGCCCCTTCCCTCCCCCCTCTTGCCCGTCTCCGCGAAAGGAGGCCCCTGCGATGCCGCTGACCGCCGCACTGGCCGTGTTCGTCCTGACCGCGTCCGTGTTCCTGCTGGCCTTCGCCGTCTTCGCGGGCCGCGACACCGTCCGCGCTCGCACCGTCACCAACCTCCGCCGCGGCATGGACGACGGGTTCGCCTCCCAGGTCGACCTGACCGGGGTCGACGACGACGACTCCCGCAGCCGCCTGTACGAGGTCGCCCGCCGCCTGACGCCGGTCGGCACCATTCGCAGGCTCGAGACGCTGTCCATCCGCGCGGGACGGCCCCGCGGATGGTCCATCCAGCGGCTGGTCGTGGCCAAGATCGTGGTGCCGCTCATCGTGGTGCTGCTGGGCCTGGCGCTGCTGCGCACCAACCCCTCACCGATGCTGCTCCTGCTCATGCTGGGCACCGCGGCGGTGTGCTACTTCCTGCCGGAGCTGCTCCTGCAGAGCCGGGGCCAGGAGCGCAACGACGAGATCGCGCTCGAGCTGGCCGACACCCTCGACCAGATGACGATCGCCGTGGAGGCCGGGCTCGGGTTCGACGCCGCGATGGCCCGCGCCGGCCGCAACGGCACCGGCCCGCTCGCGCAGGAGCTCATCCGGACACTGCAGGAGATCCAGGTGGGGCAGCTGCGCCGCACCGCCTACGAGCAGCTGGCCCTGCGCACCGACGTGCCCGACCTGCGGCGGTTCATCCGCGCGATCAACCAGGCGGACGCCTACGGCATCTCCGTGGCCGACGTGCTGCGCACCCAGGCGTCCGAGATGCGCCTCAAGCGGCGGCAGCGGGCCGAGGAGAAGGCCCAGCAGGTGCCGGTCAAGGTGATCTTCCCCCTGCTGGTGTGCATTCTGCCCGTACTGTTCATCGTGCTGCTCGGTCCGACCGTGATCAACATGATGGAGGCGTTCTCCTAGGTGCTCTTCGTGATCTGCGTGGCCTCCGCGGTCGTGTCCGCGGTGGTCGCTGCCGCACTCACCCGGCCGATGCGCGCCCTCGCCGGCTCCCGGTCACGCTGGCTGCGCAGCGGGCTCCACGTCCTGCTCGCCGCCGCGGGCGGGTTCGGGGCCCCCTACCTCGCCCTGGGCTGGGCCGACCTGACCACCTTCCTCGCCCTGGCCGTGGCCTGCGCCCTGCTCATCCCGATCGACCTGGCGGTCTTCCGGCTGCCGGACGCGATCGTGCTCCCCCTGTACCCGCTGACGGCCGTCGGCCTCACCGTCACGGCCGCGACCTTCGACGCGTGGGGGTCGCTGGGCCGGGCCGCGGCGGGCGCCGCGGTGCTGCTCGCGTTCTACTTCGTGTTGGCCCTGATCAACCCGGCCGGCCTGGGGTTGGGTGATGTGAAGCTCGCCGGCGTCCTCGGCGCGTTCCTCGGCTGGCTCGGCTGGCCCGCCGTGCTGGCTGGGACGCTGGCGGCGTTCGTCCTCAACGCCGCCGTGGCGCTCGTCCTCCTCGCGGCCCGGCGCGTCACCGTCAAGAGCGGGATCGCGTTCGGCCCGGCGATGATCCTCGGCGCGGTCCTCGGCGCCGCCTACTGGGCCGTGCGCTCGACGGCCCTCGCGGGTTAGACGGGCTGACGCGCCCCACGGTCGGCGGCGCCGCGGCCGCGCTCGCGCCGCAGCCCCGTCAGTCGCCGGACCAGCGCCACGGCCACCACGACGACCGACGCGACCGCCGCCGCCCCCACCAGGGCGGCCGACTCGTGCTCGCCGGAGGTGCGGCCGAAGGCGACCCACGCCAGGCCCCACGAGGTGGCCAGCGCCGGCGGGATGCGCCCGCCGCTGATGAGCGCGGTGGCCACGCCGACCGCCGCCGCCACCACGATCCCGACGATGCCGAACGGCACGCCGGTCACCACGTCGACGCCCGCGCTGGCGAGCCACGCGAAGGTGTTGGCGAAGAACGCCACGGACACCCAGCCCAGGTACAGCCCGAACGTGCCGTCGGTGACCACGGACTCGAGCACCCCGCCGATCCGCGGCGCGGCGAGGACGTACATGATCCGCACGAGCACGGCCAGCAGCAGCGCGATCACGATGACCGAGCCGAGGATCAGCTCGAGCTGCACCGCCCAGACCCACGCCGCGTTGAGCAGCACCGACGCCAGCGCCCACGGCCGCAGCGCCGCCTGCCGCACCGAGCGGCGGGCGGTCGGCGTGAGCTGCCACAGGGCGTACGCGGCGAGGCCGATGTAGATGACACTCCAGATGCTGAACGCCGATCCGGCCGGGGCGACGGGGGTGGCGTCGGCGGACAGGACGCCGCCGGCGGCCTCGGCGATCGGGGTGCCGCCCAGCGCGCCGCTGCCGAAGAACGCGGCCACGATCGCGGCCGCGGTGCCCAGCACGGTGATGATCGGCAGCGCCCAACCGGTCGGCGTCGCGAGGGTGCCCGGCCCGGCGGGGTCGGCGGGCCCGCCCGGCGCGCCGCGGTCGGCGGGTCCGCCCGGGCCGGGGTGGCCGGCGCGTCCGGGGTCGGTGGAGGGGGCATCGGTCGCGGGATCGGAGTGTGACCTCATAACTCCACCCAACCACGGGCTACCCGACAGTGCAGCCGGTCGCTGGGGCGCTCGGGCCTCCGGAACCGCGAAATCCGCTACCCCGCCTCGGGATCCGCTACCCCGGTAGGAGTAGCGGATCCGGAGCGGGAGTAGCGGATTCGGGGAGATCGGGCGGGGCAGGCGTCAGACGGCGGCGCGGAACCTCCGCAGGCGCAGGCTGTTGGCCACCACGAACACCGAGGAGAACGCCATCGCCGCGCCGGCGATCATGGGGTTGAGCAGTCCCGCCGCGGCCAACGGCAGCGCCGCGACGTTGTAGGCGAACGCCCAGAACAGGTTGCCCCGGATCGTGGCCAGCGTGCGCCGCGACAGGCGGATCGCGTCGGCCGCCGAGCGCAGGTCGCCGCGGACCAGCGTGAGGTCGGAGGCCTCGATCGCCGCGTCCGTGCCGGTGCCGATGGCCAACCCCAGGTCGGCGGTGGCGAGGGCCGCGGCGTCGTTGACGCCGTCGCCCACCATCGCCACGACCCGGCCCTCGCCCTGCAGGCGGCGGACCACCTCGACCTTGTCCGCGGGCATGACTTCGGCGATCACCGTCTCCGGGCCGGGATCGATCCCCACCTCGGCCGCCACCGAGGCGGCCACGGCGGCGTTGTCGCCGGTGAGCAGGATCGGCGTGAGGCCGAGGTCCCGGAAACGGCGGATGGCCTCGGCGGAGGTGTCCTTGATCTGATCGGCCACCACCAGAACCCCGCGGGCCCTCCCGCCCCAGCCCACGGCCACCGCCGTGCGGCCACCCTGCGCGGCCTCGGCGACGGCGGCCTCCAGCTCCTGCGGAAGCGGCATGTTCCGCTCTGCCAGCAGCGCGGGCCGGCCCACCACGACCACCTCGTCGTCGTCGACACCCTCCACGGCGTCCGCACCGTCCGCACGGCGGGCACCGGCGCCGCCACCCACGCGGCCCGACACCCCCAGGCCCTCGTGGTTCCGGAAGCCCTCGACGGCCGGCAGGGCGCCGACCTCCTCGCGCGCACCGGCGGCGATCGCGCGGGCGATGGGATGCTCGGAGGCGTCCTCCACGGCGCCCGCGCGGCGCAGCACCTCGTCGCGGTCCTCGCCGGACGCGACGGTCGTCGAGACCAGCGCGTGGCGGCCGGTGGTGACGGTGCCGGTCTTGTCCAACACGATCGTGTCGACGCGGCGCGTGGACTCCAACACCTCGGGCCCCTTGATGAGGATCCCCAGCTGCGCGCCGCGCCCGGTGCCCACCATGAGCGCCATCGGCGTGGCCAGGCCGAGCGCGCACGGGCAGGCGATGATGAGCACCGCCACGGCCGCGGTGAACGCCATCGACGCGCCGCCCCCGGTGAGCATCCAGTACGCGAACGTGCCCGCGGCCAGGACCAACACGATCGGGACGAACACGCCCGAGATGCGATCGGCCAGGCGCTGCGCGGCGGCCTTGCCGGACTGGGCGTCCTCGACCATCCGCGCCATCTGCGCGAGCTGGGTGTCGGCGCCGACGCGGGTCGCGCGCACGATCAGGCGGCCGCTGGCGTTGACGGTGCCGCCCACCACGGCGTCACCCGGGCCGACCTCCGCGGGCACGGATTCGCCGGTGACCATGGACGTGTCGATCGCGGAGGCGCCGTCGACGATCTCGCCGTCCGTGGCGATCTTCTCGCCGGGCCGCACGACGAACTCCTCGCCCACCTGCAGCGTCTCCACCGGCACGCGGGACTCCACGCCGCCGCGCAGGACCGCGACGTCCTTCGCGCCCAGCTCGAGCAGCGAGCGCAGGGCGGCGCCGGCGGAGCGCTTGGAGCGGGCCTCGAAGTAGCGGCCGAGCAGGATGAACGTGGTCACGCCCGCGGCGGCCTCGAGGTAGATGTCGCCCGCGCCGTCGCTGGGCGAGAGGCTGAACTCGAAGCCGTGCGTCATGCCGGGCATGCCGGCGTGGCCGAAGAACAGGGCGTACACCGACCACAGGAACGCCGCCGAGGTACCCAGCGAGACGAGCGTGTCCATGGTGAACGCGCCGTGGCGCAGGTTGATCGCGGCCGCGCGGTGGAACGGCCACGCGCCCCACACGATGACCGGCGCGGCCAGGGTGAGACTCAGCCACTGCCAGTGGGTGAACTGCAGCGCCGGGATCATGGCCATCGCGATGACGGGGATCGACAGGACCGCCGAGATGAGGACGCGGCGGCGCAGGTCGTCCACGCGGTCGGGGCCGGCCGAGTCGTCGGTCTGGTTGTTGGCGCTGCCCGCGGCGCGGCCGGCGTCGGTCGCCCCGCCGGCTCCGGGCGCGGCGGGCTCCGGCGTGCGGGGTTTCGGCAGGCGGGCGTGGTACCCGGCCTGTTCGACGGTGTCCAGGAGGAGCTGCGGCTGCATGTCCGCCGGGAGCTCCACCCGCGCCTTCTCGGTGGCGTAGTTGACCTCCGCCGTGACGGCGTCGAGCTTGTTGAGCTTGCGCTCGATGCGGTTCGCGCACGCCGCGCAGGTCATGCCCTCGATCTGGAGCTCGACGAGGGTGGTGGCGCCCGCGGCGCCGGTCGCCGGTCCGGGGGCGGCGGTCCGGGCGGGGTCGTTGGTGGTCACCGTGATCACCCCTCCGTGAGTGTGTACCCGGCCTCGTCCACGGCGGCGCGGACCGCCGCGGGATCGATCGGGTCGGAGGAGACGACGACGAGGCGACCGGACTCCAGATCGACCTCGACCTCCGAGACGCCGGAGATCTCGGAGACCTCCTCCTTGACGGAGGCGACGCAGTGGCCGCAGGTCATGCCGGAGACGGTGTAGGTGGCGGTGGCGGACATGGGGTTCTCCTCTGTCGGTCGGGGTGTGTGGGGTGAGTCGGGCGGGCGCCGTCGATCAGGACCGGACCAGTCGGGCGATCGCGGCGTTGGCCTCGGCGAGCTTGGCCTCGGCCTCGGGCCCGCCGTGTTCGATCGCTCCGGCGACGCAGTGGCCGAGGTGCTCCTCGAGCAGGCTCAGCGAGACGGACTGCAGTGCGCGGGTCATGGCGGAGATCTGCGTGAGGATGTCGATGCAGTACTTGTCCTCCTCGACCATCCGCTGCAGCCCCCGGGCCTGCCCCTCGATACGGCGTAGCCGCTTGAGGAGGTCGTCCTTGTGAGGGGTGTACCCGTGCTCAGCCATGCCACATACGGTACCCCCCTAGGGTATGTACGGCAAGGGTCGGCGCCCTGTCCCCGTCGCGCCCGCCGGCCGTACGCGCCGACCGGTGTCGCTTCCCGGCGGTTCTTCCTATGGTCGAGGCCAGACCTGCTTTTCGTTGTCGACCCGTCGGGAAAGGAATGGCAGTCATGACCGCGCAACCCGATAACGCCGCCCGCCCCCGTCTCCCGGTGCAGCTCGCCTCGCGCGTCGTGGGCGTCGTGTTCCTACTGGTGGGGATCGCCGGGTTCATCCCGGGCCTCACCACCGGCTACGACACGATGCAGTTCATCGGCCACGAATCCCAGGCCATGCTCCTGGGGATCTTCCAGGTGTCGATCCTGCACAACGCCGTCCACCTGGCGTTCGGCGTGCTCGGCATCCTCATGTCCCGCACCCCGGCGCAGGCCAGGCTGTTCCTGCTCGTGGGCGGCGTCATCTACCTCGTCCTGTGGGTCTACGGACTGTTCATCGGCCACGACTCGCCGGCGAACTTCGTACCCCTCAACACGGCTGACAACTGGCTGCACCTGGTCCTGGGCCTCGGCATGATCGCCCTGTCCTTCCTCCGCCGCGGCCGTCCGGCCGACACCTGAGCCGTCTCGCCCCGGCCCACACAGATCGACAGAGGAGAAGTCATGCCCAAGACCGGCAAGGACGGCCACGCCAAGGAGAGCGAACTGCCCTCGACCCTTCAGCGCAGCGACCAGAAGGCCAAGGACACGTTCGCCAAGGCCTACGACTCCGCCGAGGAGGAGTACAGCAGCGAGTCCCGAGTGGCCCGCACGGCGTGGAGCGCCGTGAAGCACACCCACGAGAAGGTCGGCGACCACTGGGAGCCCAAGGACTCCGCGGGCCCGTCCGACTCCCGCTCCGAGAGCGGCGGACCGAACCCGTCCGGGAAGTCCGAGGGCGGCGTCGACGCCAACGCGACCAAGGACCATCTCTACGAGCAGGCCCGGAAACTCGATATTCCCGGCCGCTCGGACATGACGAAGGACGAGCTCGTCGACGCGCTGCGCAAGGCCAACGACAAGGAGACGCGGAAGAGCCGCGACAAGTGAGCGGCCGGCCGAGCAGGCACGCGGTCTCCTCGGCGCCGCCGGGTGGAGCGGCCCGGTGATCCGCCGCGAACACCTCGCGTGGAGCCTGCGCGTCGCCGGGCTGCGCTACCGGTTCCGGGAGAGCCTGTTCGTCCTCCCGGCCCTGGTGATGGTCGGGGGGATCCTTCTCGCGATCGCCGCCACCTCCGCGGACAACGCCCTGGGCGACGAGGCGGAGGTGCCGCTGACGCTGGCGATGAACAGCAACGCCGCGACCTGGCTGGTCGCCACAGTGGCGGGCGCGATGATCACGACCGTGGGCGTGGTCTTCTCCCTGACCGTCGTCAGCCTCCAGCTGGCCAGCGGGCAGTTCTCCCCGAGGGTCATGCGCTCGTTCATCCGCGACCGCCTCAGCCAGGGCGTGATCGGCCTGCTGGTGGGCACGTTCTTCTACTGCGTGCTGGTCCTGCCCAACATCAACGGGGAGGCCACCGCTCCCGCGCCGCGGATCTCGGTCACCCTCGCGGTGGCCCTCACCCTGGTCACCGTGGTGGGCATCATCGCCCACCTCGACCATCTCGCGCGCGGGCTCCAAGTGGGGACCCTCGCGCGCGTCATCTCGGACGAGGGCCGGGCCATCGTGTCGGCCGCGGGCCAGACCCCGTCCGGACTGCACGAGGTGGACCCGGCCGACTTCCCCACCTCCGACGACGCCACGATCGTGCACTCGCGGCGCAGCGGATGGGTCAGCCAGGTGGGCGTCGAGCAGATGCTGCGCGCCGTGCCGCCCGGCACGACGGTGAGGATGGAGACTCGTGTGGGCGCCTACATCCACGAGGGTGAACCCCTCTACACCGTCCACCCGCACCAACCCCGACGAATCCAGCACGCCCTCGCGGAGGCCATCGACGTCACCGCCGCGCGGACGATGCTCCAGGACGTCGACTTCGCGATCCGACAGCTGGTCGACATCGGCCTGCGCGCCCTGAGCCCGGCCGTCAACGACCCCACGACCGCCGTCGAGATCCTCCTGCGCCTGGGCACTCTCATGCGCAAGCTCCTCACCTCGCCGCCGGCTCCCCTGGCGGTGCGGGACGAGCAGGACCGTGTCCTGGTCCAGCCGTACAACCTGCACCCCGACGAGTTCGTCGAGCACGCCTTCGACCAGCTCCGTCAGTGCAGCCTGGATCAGCCCGAAGTCGTCGCCACGCTGCTGCGGGTCCTCCGGATGCTCATCGCCCATGTGCACGGGGAAGGATGTCCGGACCGCGCGGACGCCCTGGAGCGGCAGATGCGGCTGACCCTCGAGGCGGTCGCGAAGCGGCCGGACCTGCACCCGGAGGACCTGGCGCGCCTGGAGGCGCTCTCCTCCAACGAGACGGATCCCGCCGACCACAGCCGGTGACCGCGCAGGCGGGCCGCGCTGGCGGGCATCGTGGCCGCCCGGGCCCGGACGGGAAGCGGACACGCCCCACGGCCCCGGGACGAGTCACCACGGGACGACAATCCCGATTAGGCTCCGTTTACTCGTCATCCGCACCACAGGGAGTCCGGGGGGACCGTGACACGTCGTCGTATCGCGATGCGCGCAGCCGCTTTCGCCACCGCCATCGCCACTGCTTTCGCGGGAGGGGCGCTCGCCGCGCCCGCCGCCGGCGCGCAGGGATCGTCCAACGATCCGGCGCCCGCCTTCTACCAGCCGCCCGCCGAGCTGCCCGGCGCCCCGGGCGTGCTCGTCAAGACCGAGGCCTTCCCGCTGGCCGCCTCGATCCCGCCGATCCCCGGCGCCGGGTCCATCTCGGATGCCGCCGGGCCGCTGTCCACGGACGCGCACCGGCTCATGTACACCTCGGTCGGGTCCCGCGACCAGCCGATCGCCGTCACCGGAGCCTACCTGCAGCCGCGTGCCCCGTGGACCGGCCCGGGCAGCCGCCCGCTCGCCGTGATCGCGCCGGGCACGCAGGGGCAGGCCGATCACTGCGCGCCCTCGAAGACCTTCCAGAACCTGGCCACCGTCCGCACGGATCCGCCCGGGGTCGGCTTCGGTTACGAGCTGTTCCAGGCGTACGCGCTTCTCGCCCGCGGGTACGCGGTGGCGATGACGGACTACGAGGGCCTCGGCACGCCCGGCCTGCACTCGTACGTGAACCGTGAGTCCCAGGCCCGGGCGGTGCTCGACCTCGCGCGCGCCGCCTCGGCGGTGCCCGGCGCCGACATCCGGCCCGACGCCCGCACGGTGTTCACGGGCTACTCGCAGGGCGGCGGGGCCGTCGCGGCGGCCGCCGAGCTCCACCCGAGCTACGCGCCGGAGGTCAACCTGGTCGGCACCGCGGCGGGCTCCCCGCCGGCCGACCTGCTGGCCACGCTCGAGCAGGTCGACGGGACCGCGATCGCCGGCGTGATCGGCTACTCGCTCAACAGCCTGCTCGACGCCTACCCGGACATGGGTCCGCTGATCGACCCGTACTTCAACGACCGTGGCCGGGCCATGCTCGCGGCGACCTCGGACCAGTGCATCGGCGAGACCGCGATCCAGTTCTTCCAGCAGCGCACCACCGACTTCACCGTCTCGGGCCGGTCGGCCGGGGACATCGTGCGCGGGGAGCCCGAGATCCTCGCGTTCCTCGAGCGTCAGCGCATCGGCCGGCTCACGCCCACCACGCCGGTGCGGATCCTCTCGCCCGTCAACGACGACGTGGTCCCCGGCCACCAGTCGCAGCAGCTCGGCCGCGACTGGTGCGCCCGGGGCGCGGCGGTCGACATGGCCATCGACCCGATGCCGGCGGTCGCACCCGGCCTCGTGATCGGCCACGCCGCGCCGATGATCACGGGCCTCGACGCCAATCTGCGGTACCTGGACGAGCGCGTGGCGGGCGTCCCCGCGCCCAGCAACTGCGGGACCTACTGACCCGCCTCGGGTCATGAGACGGGGCCGGGGCCGGCGGACGCGCCTGCCCCGGCTCCGCAAGAAAGTTGCGCAATCTGGTTGTACGATCGGCGCGTGACCGACCGCGACCGCCCGATCGACCCCGCCTCACCCGACCCCGCCCAGCTCGCCGCGGAGCTGCGTGAGGCGCTGCGCCCCCTGTGGCGCCGGCTCCGCGCGCACAAGACGCTGTCGATGGGCAAGGTCGGGATCCTGTTCCACCTCGAGCAGCACGGCCCGCTTGCGGCCACCGACCTCGCGGGCCTCGAGCGGATCAGTCACCAGGCGGTGGCCAACGCCGTGCGCGAGCTGCAGGACCTGGGGCTGATCTCGCGCAGTCCGGACCCGGAGGACGGCCGCCGCACGCTCGTCTCGCTCACCGACGCCGGCCGCGACCGACTCCTCGCCGAGCGCTCGGCGGGGCAGGACTGGCTGGCCACCGCGGTCGCGGACCACCTCGACGCCGACGACCGCGCCGCGCTCGCCGCCGCCCTCCCGGTGCTCCGGCGCCTCGACGACGTCGCCGGCACCGAGGCCGAGCAGTGACCGCGCCCTACCGCCGGCCCGCGCCGCGCTGGTTCGTCCAGGCCCTCGTCTACGCCGCCCTGACCAGTTCGATCGTCAGCTCGCTCGGCATGCTGCTCGTGCCGTCGGTCGCCGCGGAGTTCGACGTCACCGTCAGTACGGCGCAGTGGATGCTCACCGTGAACCTGCTGGTGGGCGCGGTGGCGACGCCGATCATGGGCCGCCTCGCCGACGGGCCCCACACCCGCCGCCTGCTGCTGACCAGCCTCGGCGTTATCTTCCTCGGGTCGGTCGTGGCGACGCTCGCGCCCGACTTCACGGTGTTCCTCATCGGCCGCGCCCTGCAGGGGTTGCTGTACGGCACGGTGCCGGTGACCATCGCGCTGGCCCGCCGCCACCTCGACTACACCGCGTCGCAGCCCACCATCTCCACACTCTCGGTGACGGTGTCGGTGGGGATGGGCCTGGGTTATCCCCTCACCGGCATCCTCGCCTCGACGTTCGACCTGCGGGCGGCGTTCGCGTTCGCGGCGCTCTTCGTCGTCACCGCCGCGGTCGGGGTGTGGCGCTTCGTGCCCGCGGGCCCCGATCCCCTCGCGCCCCGCACCCCGTTCGACGTCACGGGGGCGATCCTGCTGGGCGTCGGGCTGGCGGCGCTGCTGTTGTGGATCTCGGAAGCGCAGACGTGGGGCTGGGGTTCGGCGACGGCGCTGGTCGTGCTGGTGGTGGCGCTGCACACGCTGCTGCTGTGGGTGGTGCACAGTGTCCGCACCCGGCATCCCCTGGTCAACCTGCGGGTCGTGCGGCGGCCGGAGGTTCTGCTGGCCAACGCCACGGCGATCGGCCTGGGCACGGCGATGTACATCGGCCTGTCGATCGCGAGCCTGGTGGCGCAGGCGCCGCGGGAGACGGGCTTCGGCCTGGCGGTGCCGCTGCTGTGGGCGGGGTTCATGATGGCGCCGCTGTCGGTGGGCAGCCTCGCGGCCAACCGCACCGTCCGGGCGCTGTCCCGCCGGGTGGACATGGCGATGTTCCTGCCGGTGGGCGCGGCCGTGATGACGGTGGCGTCCGTCCTGCTGTGGCTGCGCCACAGCGACTTCTGGACCCTCGCGATCGGCATGTTCCTGTTCGGCGCGGGCATCGGCTCGGGCTACGCGGCGATGCCGGCGCTCATCGCCCGCAGTGTGGCCGTCGACCAGCTGGGCAGCGCGGTGAGCTTCAACCAGGTGCTGCGCACGGTCGGTGGCGCGGTCGGTGCCGCGCTGTCGGCGGCGGTCCTCGCCGCGCATCCGTCCGGGTCGACCTACTCCACCGACGAGGGGATCACCATGGCGTTCGGCGTGGGGGTGCTGTGCTGTGTGGTGGTGTCGCTGGCGTTGGTGGTCCATGCCGTGTCGGGTCGACGACGACGAGCCCGCCCGTAGTCCCGTCGCCCGCCCGTGGCCCGCGCTACCGTTCCCCCATGCGCGTGCTGAGCTGGGTCCCGATCGTGATCGTCACCGTGGTTCACCTGGTCGCGCTGGTGGCGGACGCCGCGGTCGTGGCGGCGTGGTCGCAGGTCCTTCTCATGCCCGCGCTCGCGGTGGTGTTGCTGACGCTGCCGCGCCACGACCGCGGCCCGGCGTGGCCGTGGGCCGGCGGGGCTCTCGCGGCGAGCTGGGTGGGCGATTCGCTGCCCCGTGTGGTGCCCGAGGACGCGCAGTTCCTGTCCATGGTCGGCGGGTTCGCGGTGGCGCAGGTGTTGTGGATCGTGGCGTTCACGCGCGTCGAGCGGGGTCGGGCGCCCATGGCGTGGACCCTGCTCCTGGTGGTGGTCGCGGTGGCGTTGCTGGCGGTGACGATGCCGGAGGCCGGGATCCTCGCCCCGGCCGTCCTGGCCTACGGGATGCTCCTGCTCGCGGTGGCGTGGTTCGCGGCCGACCACGGCTGGGTGGGCGGGCTCGGCGGCGCCCTGTTCATCCTGTCGGACGGGCTCATCGCGCTGGGGGCGTTCCGGCCCGACCTCGTCGACTGGCCCGAGCGCGACCTCATGGTGATGGCCACCTACGTCGCGGCGCAGGCCCTGTTCGTGGCGGTCGTCCTGTTCACCCGCTCGCCTGACCACACACTCCTGCGGTCACCGATCCACCTGCGGGACGCCGCTTAGCCGTCGCCTCACGCACGAGACCTCGTGACCCCCAGGGCTGCCAGATGCCTCGTGCACTCGGCGTGGAAGTCGGCGACGGTCCGCGGCTTGAGGGCCATCCGGCGGCCCGTGCCGTCGGAGACGAGCGACGCACACCGCGGGGCGGTCGAACGCGAGGCCCGGAATCTGACCCCGCCCTCTCACCAGGTGATGCGCTCCGGGCGGGCGTCGGCGAGGATCTCCTCGCGGTCGTCGGCCAGGAGGAAGCCCTCGGCGATGAGCCGGTCGGTGGCCTCGGTATAGGCCCGCAGGTACTCGTCGCGGTCCGACCACCGCTGACGCAGCTGCTCGTCGGGCACCACCTCCGTGCGACCGAGGAGCATGCAGAACGGCGCGGACCGCGGATAGGGCGCACCGACCAGCCTCTCGACCGGCGCCTCCACGGCCGGGGTCCGCACGCCACCGCGGCCGATGCCCAGGTCGCCGGGGACCACCTCGTCGTCGTACTCCACCGGCGGCGCGGCCGGCGGGCGCGCTCCCCCGTCGATCCACGTGAGGAGGTGGCGCAGCGCGGCCCGGCAGACGAACACCTGCTGGCCACTGTTGATCGCGCCGCCGCAGTCGACCATGCCCGCGAGCTCGCCCAGCTGGTAGGCGTCGGCGTGGGCCTGGCCGGCGATCTCCCAGGTGACGATCTTCTCGGAGTCGGGCTGGCGGGCGCGGGCCGAGTCGAGCAGTCCACCGAGGTCGCCCTCGGCCTGCACCACCAGCACGGGCGTGTCGAGGTCGTCGCGCAGGAGCAGGGTCTGCGACGAGACGGCGGCGGCGATCCCGGCCGCGCGCCCGCGATCGCCGAACGGCAGCGCGCCCCCGCCGCGGCTGTGCAGCAGGAAGCCGTCGAACACACCGGCCAGCGGGTGGACGCCGTCGATGTACGAGGTCAGCGCGATGGCCGACTGCGACTCCCCGATCGCCACCACCACCTCCGGCTGCAACCCGGCGAGCGGCCCGGCGTCGAGCGGGGCCGCGCCGTCGCGCGACCCGCCCGCCGCGCGACAGTAGCGGCCGACCTGCGTGACGATGTCGTACGAGTACGCATCGCCGGGATGGTGCAGGTCGCCGTAGCGGGCCCTGCGCTGCGCCCGCAGGCCGCCGGTCTGGCCGCCCATGCCCACGGCCGCGTCGCCGCCCTCGACGGCGATGAACTGCGCCGACACCCCGACCCACGCGTGGCCCGCGCGCACGATCTCCTCCGCGAGGTAGGTGTACTCGGGCGCGGCGTCCTGGCCACCGCTGACGTTGAGCCACTCCACCAGCACCACGCCGCTGAACCGGTCGGCGGCCGGCCGGCGGACCAGCACGCGGGTGCGATACGGGGCCGAGTCCGCCTCGGCCAGCACGACCCGGCCGTTCGTCGGCAGCTCGCCGACCGAGTACGACACCGCCTCACCCGCACACGCCCACTCGGACTCCGTGAACTCCGCCGCGGCGAGGTCCGGGCCCGGGCGGGCGGCCATGGGCGGGACGGGCCGGCCCTCGGTGAGTTCGGTGAACGTCGGGGTCGCCACTGGCTGCATGGCGATGATTCTGCCCGGCCCCGGCGTCCGCGGCCCCGATTTCCCGGACCCGGGGTCCGCAGCGGGCCGTGCCGCTATTCCCCGTCTGCGGCGGGGATGTCGTCCGCCGCGGTGGACGGGGTCGTCTCGCTCGTCGGCGTCGACGTGTCGGGCGTCGTGGGCGTCGTCGGGGTCGTGGGAGTCGTGGGCGTGGGCGTGGGCGTGGGGACACTGGTCGGCGGCGCGGTCGTGGCCGGCGTCGAGGGCGCCTCGGCCGGGGCCCACGTCCGCGTCGTGGTGCGGGTGGGTCGGTCCGGGGGCAGGGGCGGCGGCGCGGGCGGGGACGAGGTCCTCACCTCGGGCGCCCGCACGGGCGGCGGTGCCGCCCGGACTGACCGCTCACGAGGCGGGCAGCTCCGCAGGTGCTTGCGCGCCATCCACGCCGGCGCGCCCCTGGCGATCGCCTGGTCCGAGCACGTCCCCAGGGACTCCGCCACACCCGGGACCCTGCGCCACCTGCCGTCCGAGAACGCGACCCAGTACGGATCGCCCGACACGGCGCTGGCCATGACCGCCCACCCCGCCTGGCAGTCGAGGACCCTGGCCCTGCTGTTCGGGAACAGCAGGTCGGCGTTGATCACCGCGGGATCGCAGTCCGGGCCGGTCACCTCGAGCACGGCGGAGACCCCGGGCGCGGCGGCGTGCGGCACCAATCTGGACATCCGGGGCGACTCGGGGGACGTGACGGCGGCGGCCGTCGCGGCGTCGACGGCCGCCGGTTCCGTTCTGGGCGCTCCTACGCGGGTCAGGGCGAACGCGCCGGCGGCGACCATGAGCACGGCGAGGGCGGCGACCAGGACGGTGGTCACCGTCCGGGAGGCCGTGAGGTTGGGTAGTCCGGTCATCGCGTGCTCCTGCACGGTCGGAGCCACACCCGTTAGTGAGGTCTCTCTTATTATAAGGACCGCGTCAAGACCCCACCGGTGGCCGATTCCCGCCCCGCCCGCGCCGGTTATCGGAGAGGATCGGCCCATGAACGACTCCACCCGCACCCTGGCCGGACGCACCATCCTCATGTCGGGAGGCAGCCGCGGCATCGGCCTGGCCATCGCCCTGCGGGCCGCCCGCGACGGCGCGAACGTGGCGATGCTCGCCAAGACGGACCAGCCCCACCCCACGCTCGAGGGCACCGTCCACACCGCGGCCGCCGAGGTCGAGGAGGCCGGTGGCCGGGCGCTCGCGGTGGTGGGCGACGTCCGCGACGAGGCCTCCGTGCAGCAGGCCGTCGACACGACCGTCGCCGAGTTCGGCGGGATCGACATCGTCGTGAACAACGCCAGCGCGATCGACCTCTCGCCCACGCCCGACCTCGCCATGAAGAAGTACGACCTCATGCAGGACATCAACTGCCGGGGGTCGTTCCTGCTGGCCAAGACGGCGCTGCCGCACCTCGAGAAGTCACGGGCAGCGCACATCCTCACCCTGTCGCCGCCGCTCAACCTGGACCCCAGGTGGGCGGGCAGCTTCCTCGGCTACACGATCGCCAAGTACGGGATGAGCCTGGTGACGCTCGGCCTGGCCGAGGAGCTCAAGGGGCGCGGGATCGCCGCGAACAGCCTGTGGCCGCGCACCACCATCGCCACCGCGGCGGTGGCCAACCTGCTCGGCGGGCAGGAGATGGTGGCCCGCAGCCGCACGCCCGAGATCATGGCGGACGCGGCGCACGCGATCCTCACCCGCGACCCCCGCGCGTGCACGGGCAACTTCTTCATCGACGACGACGTCCTCGCCGAGGAGGGCGTCACCGACTTCTCGGCCTACGGCGGACCGCTGGAGGAGCTGGAGCCGGACCTGTTCCTCTGACGGCCCGGCCCCGGCTCGGCTCACCTCGCGTCGGACAGCGCGTACGCCGCGCCCGAGGCCACCGCCGTCACCGTGAGCACCGCCGGCCACGAGCCCATCTTCTCGGCCAGCGGGTGCGAGGCGCCGAACGCCGCCACGTACAGCGCCGACAGCCCCACCGTGGTGGGCACGTCCGTCCTGGCCGCCCACGAGCGCCCGGCCCACACCCCGGCGGCGGCCAGGATCACCCCACCGAGCGGACGGATCCCCGTCTCCCGCGCGGTCAGCCAGCCCCCGAGCAGCCCGGTCGCCACGACGGCGGCGGTGGAGACGGACTCGGGACTCTTCACATCGATCATCGCCATGCCCCGAATCCTAGGTCCGGGGCCCACGCCGGCGGTGACACGGACCAGCGCTCGGACCGCGCCCGTCACCGCTCAGAGGTCGGAGGGCGGCGGTCCCACGATCTCGATGTCGTGCCGGGCGGCCGCCGCCTGCAGCGCCGCGGGGTCGACGGGCCCGGGCTCCGGGAGCTCGCGGCGCCCGGCCGGCTCCCCGGCCTCGGCCGCGAAGTCCTCGAACCCCGCCGGGACGGTGATCTGCAAGGTCCGCAGCGGCTCGTCCCCCAGCACCAGAAAGGTGTGGACCGACCCCACGGGCAGAAAGACCACGTCCCCCTCACGGGCCTCGAAGTCCTCGCCGTCGCAGCGGAACCGGGCCGCACCGGACAGGATGTAGAAGACCTCGTCCTGGCGCAGGTGCCGGTGTGCGGGCGGCGCGAACCCCGGCGGGTTGACGAACTCCATCAGCGTCAGCCGGTCACGGGTCTGCTCCCCGGAGATCTTGACCGTGGCCAGGCTGCCCAGGAACCAGTACGCGGAGCCGTCGTCAGGGCGCAGAACCGCCCCGGTGGCCAGTGGTTGCTCTGTCATGTCCGTGCCCTTCGTCGTGCGGCGACATGCTGGCTGCCCCCGAGTATTCTCCGCCTCCCGGCGGTGTCAAGAGCCGCCCGCGCGCGGACCCGGCGGGCCGCGGTCGAGGGCGGCGACGGGCATTCCTCGTCGTCGTCGCCCCCGATCCCGATACGGTGACCCCAACCACCCGCGCCCCCGCGCCGACCGTCCCCACCACCCCCCAGGAGACCCCGTGACCAGCCAGGACACCGCCACCCACGCGCTCGACGAGGCCGTGGCGCTGGAGCCGATCGGCGAGAACCTCTTCCGCGGGCGCACCCACCCGGCGTACGCGAACATGGTCGGCCCGTTCGGCGGCGTCACGGCGGCGGCGATGCTGGGCGCGGTCCTGCGGCACCCCGAGCGGCACGGTGATCCGATCGCGCTGACCCTCAACTACGCCGGACCCGTCGCCGAGGGCGAGTTCGTGATCGAGGCGCGCCCCGCGCGCACCAACCGCTCCAACCAGCACTGGTGGCTCGAGATGCGCCAGGGCGAGGAGGTCGTCACCACCGCCACCGCCCTCACCGGGCTGCGGCGCGAGACGTGGTCGGAGACCGAGGCCACCGCGCCGGCCGTCCCCGCGCCGGAGGAGGTGCCCCCCACCGGCGCCGACCGCGGTGTGAAGTGGGTGGAGAACTACGACATGCGGTTCGTCGAGGGGGGCTGGGACCGTGTCACCGCCGGGGAGGAGCATCCGGGGTCGACGACGACGATGTGGATCCGCGACGCCCCCTCCCGCGATCTCGACCACCTCTCGCTGACGGCGATGTGTGATTCGTTCTTCCCGCGGGCGTTCCTGCGCCTCGGTCGGCCGGTCCCCGCGGGCACCGTGACGTTGACGATCCACTACCTGGCCACCGCCGACGAGATCGCCGCGCAGGGCGGCGAGTTCCTGCTGGGGAGCGTGCACTCGCACCGCTTCCACGGCAGCTACCACGACGAGTCCGCGCGGCTGTGGGGTCGCGACGGGAGGCTGCTGGCCACGGGCACGCAGTTGATGTACTTCAAGAGTTAGGAGAGGCCGTGCCGACCCGCGACCACACCAGCCAGCGTCACCACACCACGCACGAGGTGCTCAACCAGGCGCCGCCGAGGGTCGAGGTGGACGAGTTCGCGCTCAACCCGGCGCTGCGGGAGGCGGTCGCGGTGTTCTCGCCGCACGCGCGGGTCGAGCGGTTCCACGAGATCGGCCGCCACGTCGGCACCGAGGAGTTCCAGCACGACGCCGAGCTCGCCAACACCCACCCGCCCGTCCATCACTCGCACGACCGGTGGGGCAACCGCGTCGACGAGATCGAGTTCCACCCGTCCTACCACCGGATCATGGAGTTCTCGGTCTCCCGGGGACTGCACACGTCGGCGTGGGCCGACCCCGGGCCGGGCGCGAACGTCGAGCGGGCCGCCGGGTTCATGCTGGTCTCCCAGGTCGAGGCCGGGCACGGTTGTCCGCTGTCCATGACGCACGCCGTGGTGCCGTCGCTGCGGCTGAGCCCGGAGCTGGCCGCCGAGTGGGAACCCGCGCTGCTCTCGCGGGTCTACGATCCCGAGCTGCGCGACCCCGCCACCAAGGCGGGCGTGCTGTTCGGGATGGCCATGACCGAGAAGCAGGGCGGCTCGGACGTGCGCGCCAACACCACCACCGCGGAACCGGTCACCGCGGGCGGCGCGGCTGCGGGCGGCTCGGGCTCGGGCGCGGGCGGCTCGGGCTCGGGGTGCCACGTCCTGCGCGGCCACAAGTGGTTCTGCTCGGCGCCGCAGTCGGACGCGTTCCTCGTGCTGGCGCAGGCCCCGGAGGGGCTCAGCTGCTTCCTCGTCCCGCGGGTCCTGCCCGGCGGGGAACGCAACCCGTTCCTGGTGCAGCGGCTCAAGGACAAGCTCGGCAACAAGTCCAACGCGTCCTCGGAGGTGGAGTTCGACGGCACCCTGGGGTGGCTGGTCGGCGAGCCCGGCCGCGGGGTGCGCACGATCATCGAGATGGTGGGCCGCACGCGCCTGGACTGCGTGCTCGGCGCGGCGGCCGGCATGCGCCAGGGAGTGGCCGAGGCGGCGTGGCACGCCCGGCACCGGACCGCGTTCGGCGCGACCCTGATCGACCAGCCCGCCATGGCCGCGGTGATCGCCGACCTGCAGCTCGAGTCCGAGGCCGCGACGTGGACCGCCCTGCGGTTGGCGTCGGCGTACGACGACGAGGACTCCGCCCCCTACCGCCGGCTCGCCACCGCGGTCGCCAAGTACTGGGTGTGCAAGCGCGGGCCGAACCACGCCTACGAGTCGCTGGAGTGCCTCGGCGGGAACGGGTACACCGAGGCGTTCCCGCTCGCGCGGCGCTACCGGGAGCAGCCGGTGCTGGCCGTGTGGGAAGGCTCGGGCAACGTCATCGCCCTGGACGTGCTGCGGGCGATGGCGCGGGAGCCGGAGTCGGTGGCCGCCTTCGACGCCGAGCTGGCCGCGCAGCTGGGCTCGCACGAGCTATACGACCGGCACGTCGAGCGGGTGCGCGGCCTCGTCGGCCGTGCCGCCGCCGACCCGGGCGCGGCGCCGGGGATCGCCCGCCGGCTGGTCGAGGCGATGGCCCTGGCCCAGCAGGCCGCGGTGCTGCTCGACCACGCGCCCGCGCCCGTGGCGGAGGCGTTCTGCCTGGCCCGCCTCGGCGACGACCGCTCTGCCGAGTACGGGGCGCTGCCCGACGGGGTCGACGTGGCGGCGCTGGTCGAGCGGGCCTGACGCCGCCGCGACGGAGAAACGACACCGCCGGTTTCGAAAATCGCGTGACAATCCGTGAGTTGTGTCACACACTGGGGGCAACCCGCAGACAAAGAGGTGCAGAATGTCCATTCCCGGCGACCCCCGCCCGAAGATCTTCCGCCCCGACCCGGCCCCGCTGCGCTCCCACCTGCCGGTGCTGGGCAAGACGCTCGAGTACGTGCACGACCCGCTGTCCGCCATGGCCCGGCGCTACCGCGACCACGGCCCCGTCTCCGATCTCACCCTGCTCGGCCGCACCTGGACCGCCCTCATCGGGCCCGACGCGTGCCAGGCCGCCCTGCAGAACGGGGACAAGGCGTTCGCGAGCGGCCCCGGCTGGGGATACCTGGTGGGGCCGTTCTTCAACCGCGGGCTGATGCTGCTCGACTTCGAGGAGCACAAGCACTACCGCATGATCATGCAGGAGGCCTTCACCCGGCCCCGGCTCGAGGGCTACACGCGGACGCTCGCGCCCCTCGTCGACGCCGGGATCTCCGCCTGGTCCCCGGACCGGGCGTTCCAGATCTATCCCGCGCTCAAGTCCCACACGCTCGACCTGGCGACCGACGTGTTCATGGGCGGCGCCGAGTACGCCGCGCCCGGCGAGCTGGACCGGGTCAACACGGCGTTCGTCGACTGCGTGCAGGCCGCCAACGGGTACGTCCGGTCGACGGCGCCGGTGCCGTTCACCAAGTGGGGGCGCGCGACCCGGGGCCGACGCCTGCTGGAGGACTTCCTGCGCCGGCACCTGCCGGCCCGCCGCGCGAACCCGGGCGAGGACCTGTTCTCCGCCCTGTGCCAGGTGGCCGACGCCTCCGGCGGGATCAGCGACGACGACATCATCAACCAGATGATCTTCCTGCTGATGGCCGCGCACGACACCACGACCAGCACCGTGACGTCGATGGTCTACGAGCTGGGCCGCGACATCGAGTGGCAGGAGCGCCTGCGTCGGCAGTGCCTGGCGCTGGGCCCCGACCCGACGCTGGCCGAGCTGGAGGACTTGCCCGACCTGGCGCTGGTGATGAAGGAGACGCTGCGGCTGCACCCGCCGGTGCCGGTGCTGGCCCGCAAGACGGTCAAGGACACCGAGATCCTCGGCGTGGAGATCCCGGCCGGGCGGCTCACCTCGATCATGCCGCTGTACACCCACCACATGCCCGAGTACTGGACCGATCCGGAGATCTTCGACCCCGAGCGGTTCTCCGAGGAGCGGCGGGAGGACAAGTCGCACCGGTTCGCGTGGGAGCCGTTCGGCGGCGGGGTGCACAAGTGCCTCGGCATGATCTTCGCCAACCTCGAGTCGAAACTCGTGCTCAGCGCCCTGCTGCGGCACTTCGAGTGGTCGGTGCCGCTGGACTACTCCCCGCCCATGAAGAACGACTCCCTGCCCTACCCCGGCGACGGCCTGCCCGTCTCGTTGCGCCCGCTCAGCCGCGTCGGCGCCGCCTGACCCCGCCCATCCGATGCCGCGAGTGCGGCCGGGGCACCCCGCCGCCCGGCGACCCGGGCGGCGGGGTGCGGTCAGCTGTCGAGGGCGTTGATGACCTCGAGCTCACCCTCCGAGTGCGAGGCGCGGATGCGCTTCTTGTCCAGCTTGCCGACCGAGGTCTTGGGGATCTCGTCGACAAAGGCGAAGCGCTCCGGCACCTGCCACTTGGCCATCCGCTCGGCCAGGTGGGCGCGCAGCTCCTCGACATCCGGGTCGGGGAGGCCCTCCTTGACGACGATCGTCGCCAGCGGGCGCTCGTCCCACTTGGGATCCGGCACGCCGACGACCGCCGCCTCGGCCACGGCCGGGTGCTCGAGCAGGTAGTTCTCCACCTCCACCGAGGAGATCCACTCGCCGCCCGACTTGATGATGTCCTTGGCGCGGTCGGTCAGCTGCAGGAAGCCCTCGGGCAACACGTAGCCGACGTCGCCGGTGCGCAGCCAGCCGTCGTCGAACGCGTCGGACTGGTCGACCTTGTAGTAGCTGCCGGTGATCCACGGCCCGCGGACCTGCAGCTCGCCCACGGACTCCCCGTCCCAGGGCAGCTCGTTGCCCGCGTCGTCGACGATCCGCGCCTTGACCCCGGCCAGGAACCGGCCCTGGGTCTTGCGCAGTTCGAACTGCCGCTCCTCCGGCAGGGAGGCCGCGGGCCGCGAGAGGGTGCCGATGGGCGAGGTCTCGGTCATCCCCCAGGCGTGGATGATGTTGATCCCGTAGTTGTCCTTGAACTTGCGGATCAGCTCCGGCGGGCAGGAGCTGCCACCCACCACGACCGCGCGGAAGCTCGACATGTCGACGGGATGGTCCACCGAGTACGCGTCGACGGCCATCCAGATGGTCGGCACCGCGGCCGCCAGGGTCGGACGCTCGGCGGCGATCATCGCGGCGAGCGGCTCGGGCTGGAGGAAGCGCTCCGGCATGAGCAGCGAGGCGCCGACCAGGAACGCGGCGTACGGCAGGCCCCACGACATGGCGTGGAACATCGGCACGATCGCCAGCACGTTGTCGTCCAACGAGATGTTCATCCCGTCCGACATGCACACCTGCATGGAGTGCAGGTAGATCGACCGGTGCGAGTAGACCACGCCCTTCGGGTCACCCGTGGTGCCCGAGGTGTAACACATGGCGGCGGCCGAGTTCTCGTCCACCTCCGGCCAGTCGAACTCGGTCGGCTGCGCGGCGAGCAGCGCGTCGTAGTCGTGGACCTGCATCCCCTCCGGCGCCTCGAGCGTGTCGGCGGCGCCCCCGGTGACGATGACGTGCTCGACCGTGGAGAACCGCGGGAGCAGCGGCTGCAGCAGCGGGATCAGGCTGGGGTCGACGATCACGACCTTGTCCTCGGCGTGGTTGGCCACGAACTCCAGCTGGTCCGGGAACAGCCGGATGTTGAGCGGGTGCAGCACGGCCCCCATCGACGGGATGGCCAGGTAGGCCTCCATGTGCTCGCCGTTGTTCCACTGGAAGGTGGCGACCCGCTGGTCCGAGTCGATCCCGAGCGAGCGCAGGGCGTTGGCCAGCTGCGCGGCCCGCCCACCCATCTCCCCGAAGGAGACCCGCCGCGGCTCCTCACCGGTCCACGTGGTGACGACCGCGTCCTTGTGGACCGTCGCGCCGTACTGGAGGATCGTGCTGATGGTCAGCTGCTCCGGCATCATCGTGCTGCGCATGGGAGGGGCTCCTTACTCGCGGGGCATGACCTGCCGGGAACGTGGATATGCCGCAGGTCACTCTCAGCGGCGAGACTACCCGCGGGAACCGCCACCCCACCCGCTCACGGGGGAATCGACCGCGACCGTGTACGGGGGCACCGCACACACGCGGGTCACCCCTGCGAGGGCTCGGCGTCGAGGGCGTCGAACACCTCCTGGATCGTCTTCATCGCCGACAGCGCGGCGGGTGCCCCGCAGTAGCCCGAGGCGTGGATGACCGCCTCGGCGATCTCCTCGCGGGTCAACCCGTTGGTCAGCCCGCCGCGCACATGCCCGGCCAGTTCGGCGTTCGCCCGCAGCGCCACCAACATCCCGATGTTGAGCAGGCTGCGATCCCGCCGACCCAGCCCCGGCCGGTCCCAGATGTTGCCCCACACGTTCTCCGTCACCACGTGTTGGAGGGCCTCCGACGCCGTCCCGGCGGCCCGACCCATGGCCCGGTCGACGAAGTCGTCGCCCATCACCTCACGTCTGGTCGCGAACCCCTGCGCCCGCAGGTCCCCGCCCGCCGGCCCCGCTGCCGCGCCGCTCGTCGTCGTCATCCCGTCCTACCTCCCTGCGCTCGGCGTCACCCTCCTGCGCGCCGTTCCCGACCATCCTGACCGAAACCGCCCGCGCCGCGCGCCGCCGGAGCACCCTGGGAGGAGGTACCCGGCTCCGGAAGGCGGCCCGCCATGCACTCTCGGACTTCCCGACGGATCGCACGCGCGGTCCTCGCCCTGGGACTCGCGCCCGTCCTCGCGCTGTCGGCCTGCTCGTCCGACCCCGGAGGCGCCGAGCAGGAGGCCGCGCCCACCTCGTCGTCGCCCCCGGACCGTCCCACCTCCGCGCGCCCGGGTGCGCTCGGCGGCGAACCCCTCCCCGTCCAGGACACCGCCCCGTGCGCCCAGGACGGCGGCGGCACGCCCGTCGCCCGCACCGCCGACGGAGCCGCACCCGAGGGCCCGATCTCCCTCAACCCCGAGGTCGCGACCGGGTACCGCACCGGGATGCGACCCGTGGCCACCGCGTCGTACTCGGTCTCCACCGCACACCCGCTGTCCACCCTGGCCGCGTGCGAGGTCCTCGCCGACGGCGGCACCGCCGCCGACGCCCTCGTCACCGCCCAGGCCGTCCTCGGGCTCGTCGAACCCCAGTCCTCCGGGCTCGGCGGCGGCGGATTCCTCGTCCATTACGACGCCGACCTGCGGCAGGTCCAGACCTACGACGGACGCGAGACCGCGCCCGCCGCCGCCACCGCCGACTACCTCCGCCACATCTCCCCCGAGGACACAGGCGAACCGCAGCCCGACGCGCGGCGCAGCGGCCGGTCCGTCGGCGTCCCCGGCATCCTCCGCCTCCTCGAGACCGCGCACACCGAGCACGGCGCCCGCGAGTGGGGCGAGCTCTTCGACCCGGCGGCCCGGCTCGCCGACGAGGGCTTCGACATCAGCCCCCGCCTGGCCGAGTCCATCGCCGCCTCCGCCGAGGACCTCGCCCGCGACCCCGACGCCGCCACCTACTTCCTCGACGGCGACGCCGGCAAACCCGCCGGGACCCGCCTGACCAACCCCGCCTACGCCAAGACCCTGGCCGCCATCGCCACCGAGGGCGCCGACGCCTTCTACACCGGCGCGATCGCCGAGGCGATCGTCGAGCAGGTCAGCACCGCCCGCGAGGGCATCACCCCCGGCGCCATGACGCTCGACGACCTCGCCGGCTACGAGGCCGTGGAACGCGACCCCGTGTGCAGTCCCTACCGCGACCACGCGGTGTGCGGCATGGCGCCGCCGTCCTCCGGCGGCACCGCGGTGGCCTCCACCCTCGCCATGCTCGCCGAGTACGACCTCGCCGCGTACCCGCCGGTCGACGTGGGGCCCGACGGTGGCCTGCCCGCCCCCGAGGCCGTGCACCTGGTCACCGAGGCCCAGCGGCTCGCCTACGCCGACCGCGACGTCTACATCGCCGACCCCCGCTTCGTGCCGCCGCCGCTGGGCTCGGCCATGACCCTGCTGCGGCCCGGTTATCTCGCCGACCGCGCCGGTCTCATCGACACCGAACGGTCCATGGGCGAGGCCGAACCCGGCGAGTTCGCCTTCGACGCCCGCGGCGTGTTCACCGGCCCCGAACACGGCACCACCCACATCAGCATCATCGACGCCGAGGGCAACGCCGCCGCCCTCACCACCACCATCGAGTCCGCCTTCGGCTCATTCCAGATGGTCGAGGGCTTCCTGCTCAACAACCAGCTCACCGACTTCGCCGCCGAACCCCGCGACGAGAGCGGGGAACTGCAGGCCAACCGCGTCCAACCCGGCAAGCGACCCCGCTCGTCCATGGCCCCGACGCTGGTGTTCGACGGCACGCCCCTCGCGCGCGGCGAGCTGCGCGCGGTCGTCGGCTCGCCCGGCGGCTCGCGGATCATCCAGTTCGTCGTCAAGACCCTCGTCGGGATGCTCGACTGGGAGCTCGACCCGCAGCAGGCCGTGGGCTCCCCGTCGTTCGGGGCGATCAACTCCCCCGAGACCGCGATCGGCGGCGAGCACCCGGCGGTGACCGACGACTCCGAGCTGACCCGGTGGCTCACCGAGCGCGGCCACGAGATCTCCACCGAGGAGCAGTCCTCGGGGCTCTCGGCGATCCTGCGCCAGTCCGACGGCACCCTGGTCGGCGGTGCCGATCCCCGGCGCGAGGGGGTCGTGCTGGGCGGGTGACGCGGCCACTTCTGCCCGTCGCGGCCGCTCGGCTACCCTCGAGGGGTCCGGCCCCGCGCCGGGCGACCGAGGTGCTCGGCGGAAGTCGGTGGGAATCCGACGCTGTCCCGCAACTGTGATCCCGTCCCCCACACGGGCAAGCCAGGTCGGCCGGATCCTCGGCGCGAGTACGAATCGACCTCGGACGAAGGACGGTTGCGTGCAGCGGCCCCGCGCCGCGGCCCGAGCTGTTCTCGTCCTCCGGATCACGGAGGATGCCGTGCACCACCCCAGCCCACACCACGGCCCGCGCGCCCGACGCGCCCGCTCCCTGCTCATCGCGCCCCTGGCCGCGCTGGCGCTCGTCGCCACCGCGTGCGGCGGCGCCGACGGCGAGGACGCCGCCCCCGCCGACCAGACCGGCGCGGCGGCCGGCGAGCCGCAGGCCATCGTGTCCCTGAGCCCCACCACCACCGAGATGCTCTACGCCGTGGGCGCGGGCGACCAGGTGGTGGCGGTGGACGAGCGCTCGGACTTCCCCGAGGGCGCCCCGGTCACCGACCTGTCCGGCTACACGCCCAACCTCGAGGCGATCCTGGGCTACGGCCCCGACCTCGTGGTGCTGACCGACGACAACGCCGACGTCGTGGCCGGGCTCGAGCGCTCGGGCGTCGAGGTGCTGCAGCTGTCGGCCGCCCAGACCCTCGACGAGACGTACACCCAGCTCGAGCAGGTCGGCGCGGCCACCGGCAACATCGGCGAGGCCGCCGAGCTGGTGTCGAAGATGCAGGGTGAGATCGACGAGATCGTCGCGTCCGTGCCGCAGCGCGAGACGCCGCTGACGTACTTCCACGAGCTGGACGACACGTACTACACGGTCACCGACGACACGTACATCGGCGAGGTGTACTCCCTGCTCGGCCTGACCTCGATCGCCACCGGCGACGACACCTACCCGCAGCTGTCCGAGGAGCTCATCCTCGAGGCCGACCCGGACCTGGTGTTCCTCGCCGACGGGCAGTGCTGCGGCGTCACCGCCGAGACCGTCGCGCAGCGGCCCGGCTGGGGCGGGCTCACCGCCGTGCGCGAGGGCCGCGTCCACGTGGTGGACGAGGACCTGGCCAGCCGCTGGGGCCCGCGCGTCGTGGACTTCATGCGCGAGGTCGCCGCGATCGTCGCGCAGATCCCCGCCACCCAGCCCGCGTCATGACCCGCCCGTCGCCCCGCCACGCCCTCGTGCTGGGCGGGGCGACGCTGCTCTTCGGCGCGGCGATGCTGCTCGGCACTCTGATCGGTCCGGCCGGGCTCACCGCGGGCGGGGTGCTGCTCGACCTCGTCGACCGTCTGCCGCTGGTCGCAGTGGACTCCGGGCTCACCGAGCGCCAGCAGGTGATCCTGTGGGAGATCCGGATCCCGCGCGTGGTGCTGGGGGCGATCGTCGGTGCGACGCTCGCGATCGCCGGTGCCACCTACCAGGGCGTCTTCCGTAATCCGCTCGCCGACCCGTACCTGCTGGGCGTGTCCAGCGGCGCCGGGCTCGGCGCGACCCTGGCGATCGTGGTGGGCGGGGCGGCGGGCTCGGGACTCGTGCCGCCCGCCGCGTTCGCCGGCGGCATGATCGCGGTGATGGCCACGTACGCGCTGGGGCGCAGCGTGGGCGGCGGGCGCAGCGAGGTCGTCATCATCCTCGCCGGCGTCGCGGTGGCCGCGTTCGCCAGCGCCATCCAGACGTTCTTCATGCAGCGTCACGACGAGACGCTGCGGCAGGTGTACTCGTGGATGCTCGGCCGCCTCACCACGAGCGGGTGGACCGACGTGCAGACCGTGCTGCCGTACGTGCTGGTCTCGGTGGCCGTGATCGCCCTGTTCCGCCGGATGCTCGACGTCATGGCGGTCGGCGACGTCGAGGCCGCCACCCTGGGCATCGCCCCGGCGCGCGTGCGGCTCATCCTCATCAGCGTGGCCACCCTCGGCACGGCGGCGGTCGTGTCGGTCTCGGGCCTCATCGGGTTCGTGGGCATCGTCATCCCGCACGCCGTGCGGATGCTCATCGGGCCCGGGCACCGGCTGTTGCTACCCACGTCCCTGCTGGTGGGCGCGACGTTCCTCGTCCTGGCCGACGTCGTGGCCCGTACCGCCATGAGCCCGGCCGAGCTGCCGATCGGCGTGGTCACCGCCGCGATCGGCGCCCCGTTCTTCCTGGTGGTCCTGCGTCGCAGTCGGGGGCAGATATGAGCCCGACCGACCCCGTTCGCCGGGCCCCCTCGGACCCGACCACGCCGCGCCACCCCGCCTTGGCCTGCCGCGACCTGCACGTCGCGCGCGACCGCGCGCCGGTGCTGCACGGCATCGACCTGTCGGTGCCCGCCGGGTCCTGGGTGTCGCTGGTCGGCCCCAACGGCTCCGGCAAGACGACGTTGCTGTTCGCCCTGGCCGGCCTCATCCCCGCGTCGGGGCGGGTCGAGGTGGACGGGTTCGCGCCGCGCCGGGCGGGGCGCCGCCGGGTCGCCCGCACGGTGGCGATGATGCCCCAGCGCCCGGTGGTCCCCGAGGGGGTCACCGCCCGCGAGCTCATCCGCCTCGGCCGCACGCCGCACATCTCCCGCTTCGGCACGGAGACCGCCCACGACCACGAGGTCGTGGACCGGGTGATCGACCGCCTGGACCTGCACGATCTGGCCGCCCGCACCGCCACCACGCTGTCCGGCGGCGAGCTGCAGCGGGTGGTCCTGGCCCGGTCCCTGGCGCAGGAGCCGCGGGTGTTGCTGCTCGACGAGCCGACCAGCGCCCTGGACATCGGCCACCAGCAGCAGGTGCTGGACCTGGTGGACTCGATGCGCCGCGAGAGCGGGCTGACGGTGGTGGCGGCGATGCACGACCTCACCTCGGCCGCGCACTACGGCGAGCGACTGGTCCTGCTCGACGGCGGGCGGGTGGTGGCCGACGGCCCGCCGGCCGAGGTGCTCACCGCCGAGCGGGTGGCGCAGGTGTACGGGGCGCGCGTGGAGGTCCTGGCGCGGCCCGACGGCCCGGCGGTGCTGCCCCGGCGCGGGCCGGGCGGCTCGCGGGCGGACGGCTCGACGCGCGGGGCGGGCGCGCCCTGATGGAGGTCGTGCTGCTGGGCACGGGCGCGGCCGACGGCTGGCCCAACCCGTTCTGCCGGTGCGACTCGTGCGGCGCGGCACGCCGACTCGACGTGGTGCGGGGCCAGACCTCCGCGATGGTCGACGACGACATGCTGATCGACTGCGGACCGGAGGCCCCGGGCGCGGCGGTACGGCTCGGGCGCACCCTGGCGTCGGTCGGGCATCTGCTGATCACCCACGCCCACGCCGATCATCTCGGCCCCCAGGCGCTGCTCTACCGCTCGTGGGTCCCGGAGGCCGGCGAGCTGGAGGTCCTCGGCCCCGCCGATGCACTCGACGTGTGTCGCCCGTGGGTCGGTCCGGACGTTCCGGTGCGCTTCGTCCCGGTCCGTGCGGGGGACCGCCTCACCGTGGGCCGCTACGACGTCCGGGTGCTGCCGGCCCGGCACCGGGTCTTCCGCGACGGCGACGCCGTCCTCTACGACCTCACCGGCCCCGACGGCGTGCGCATCCTCTGGGCCACCGACACCGGGCCGTGGGAGGACGACTGGTTCGCGGCGGTACGCGACGCCCGGTACGACGCGGTGTTCCTCGAGGAGACCCTCGGCGACCGGGAGGAGCTCTCCCCCGCGCACCTGGGTCTGTCCCGGTTCGCCGACATGCTCGCGCGGCTTCGCGAGGCGGGTGCGGTGGTCGAGGACACCGAGGTGGTGGCCGTCCACCTGGGGCACCACAACCCGCCGCCCGACGTCCTGGCCCCGCGCCTGCGCGGACTCGGCGCCCGGGCCGGGGTCGACGGCGAGGTGGTCGACCTCCGGGCCCGGTCCTAGTTCGGGGTCTCCGCGATGACCATCCGCACCAGGCCGGCGAGTGTCGACGCCATCAGAGCGGCCAACCCCGCGACGAGGACAGCCGAGCCGGCGTCCGCGAAGGTCTGCAGCACGATCCCGAGGTAGACGACCGCCACCCCGGCCAGCACCCACACCATCATCCGTTCGCCCTCGCGGTAGAGGCGCTGGGCGTTGGCCTCGGTGACCTCGCCCGGGTAGTTGAGCACCCGGGGCCTGGTGGACAGCCACGCGATGAGGGAGCCCATCGCGAGCATGACGCCGGCCAGCCACAGCAGGCTGGACCTGGCGCCGAACCCGTCGGCCTCCCCGCGGAAGGTGAAGTGGATCGGCACCGTCTCGGGCAGGGTGGGGTACCGGACGAGGAGGTAGGCGCTCACCGCCACGATCGCGGCCAGCGAGACGAGCCGCAGGCCGCGGGTCACCGGACCGGTCACGTACTCGGCGGCGGGACGCTTCGGGGTCGCGGGGCTCTTCGGACTCATCGGTGACGAACCTACCCGCGCGGACGTACGTCGAGTCCGCAGCCGCTCCCGGGGATGGCGTCTCGCACCCCCCGCGGTGCGCGCGAGACGCCATGTTGGCGTGCGGCTACCTACCCCCGCGCGCCCGGCACGGTCAGTCGCCCCGCAGCAGGTCGGCGGCGCCGCGCTCGAGCAGGTCGAACGCCTCGTCGAGGTAACCCGCGCGACCGTGCGTCGCGTCCTGCTCGCCGCCGCGCGGGCGGTGCCGCAGCACCGAGGCACCGGCGGCCAGGCTCAGGTCCACCAGCACCCGGACGCGGAATCCGCTCAGCTGCGGCTCCCGGCGGCCGATCGCCTCGTACAGCGGGTCGAGGATCTGCTCGGCAAGGCACGATCGGGCCTCGCTGGAGAGCATGATGCCGATCTGCTCCCCGGCCACGAGCAGGTTCTCGGCGGCCTCGATGTCATCCGCCGAGCGACCGTACAGCTCCCGGAACATCGTCCGGAAGATGTCCACGGGGGTCAGCTCCGGACGCGCCTGGTCCACCTGCCGCACGAACTCGGCGATCTGCTCCCGCAGGAAGTGCACGAACGCGTCCTCGCGGTGCGCGAAGTAGTTGTGGAAGGTGCGGGTCGACACCCCGGCCCGCCCGGCGATCGCCGAGACCGTGGCCCCCTCCGCGCCCTCGGCGACCAGCAGTTCCACTGCGGCCGCCGAGAGGCGGGTCCGGGTGTCGGCCTTCTTCCGCTCGCGCAGGCTAGCCATCGGACCTCGTGGACCGGCCCGCGGCCACCGTGTCGGCGTGGACCACCTCGTCGTCGTCGCCCGATCCGGCACGGTCTCCCGCATCGCGGGGGCCCGCCTCCTCGAGCCCCTCCAACGCCGACCCCTCGACGTCCACCGAGGGCAGGATCCGGTCCAGCCAGCGCGGGATCTTCCACGCGTTCTCCCCGAGCAGGAACATCACGGCCGGGATGATCGTCATGCGCACCACGAACGCGTCGAACACCACCGCCACCGCCAACGCGAAGCCCATCACCTTGATGAACTGCTCGTCGATCGTCATGAAGGCCGCGAACACGGCGGTCATGATGAGCGCCGCCGCGGTGACCACGCGGGCGCCGTGCTTGAAGCCGTTGGCCACGGCGTTCTGCGCGGTCTTGCCGTGGACCCAGCCCTCGCGCATGCGGGTGACGAGGAAGACCTGGTAGTCCATCGCGAGGCCGAACACGATGCCGATGAGGATGATCGGCAGGAAGCTGATGATCGGCTGCGGGTCGGAGACGATGCCGCCCCAGCCCTCCTGCCACAGCGCCACGGTGAGACCGAACGTGGCCGCCACCGACAGGCCGAAGCCCAGCGCGGCGATGAGCGGCACCCAGATCGAGCGGAACACGAGCATGAGCAGGATGAACGCCAGCGCCAGGACGATGCCGATGTACGGCAGGAGCACCTGGGCGAGACGCTCGGAGATGTCCTCGTAGATCGGGGTGACGCCGGTGACCGAGTAGGTGCCGCCGGTCTGCTGCTCGAACTCGCCGATGCCGTCGCGGATGTTGTCCAGCACCGTGGCGGCCTGCTCGTCGGTCGCCCCGTACTCGGGGGTGACCAGCACCTGGGCGGCGTCCCCCGCCTCGTTGGTCTCGATGATCTGCGCGTTCTGGACGCCGTCCACCGCCTGGATGTCCTCGACGGCCGTCGCCCACGCGGCCGGGCGTTCCTCCGCCGGGACGTCGAGGGTATCGACCAGCGCGATCATCGGCGCGTTACGACCCGGGCCGAACGCCTCGGACGTGAGGTCGTACGCGGTGCGGTTGGGGGTGCCGGGCGACATCGTGCCGTCCGAGGGCATGGCCAGCCGCAGCTGCGCGGCCGGGATCGCGAGCAGACCCAGCAGGACCACCGCGATCACGGCGTGCAGGATCGGATGCTTGCGGACGCGGCGGACCCAGGTCAGGCCCATCGTCGGCTTCTCGTCCTCCGGGTCCGGGGCCTTGACCACCGGCACGCGCGCGCCGAAGACCTTCGTCCCCACGGCGCCGAGGACGGCCGGCAGCAGGGTGATGGCCACGAGGACCGCCACGGCGACGGTCGCGGCCGCCGACAGCGCCATCGCCGTGAGGAACGGGATGTTGATGATCGACAGCGCGGCCAGCGCGATGAGCACGGTCAGGCCCGCGAAGACCACGGCCGACCCGGCCTTGCCGACCGCGAGTCCGGCGAGGTGCGCGCGCTCCCGGAACGGGATCGTCTTGAGCTGCTGCGCCAGTTCCCTGGGCTCGAGGTCGTTGCCGCCGATGTGCTTGACCAGCTCGGTGCGGAACCGGGAGACGATGAACAGGGCGTAGTCGATGCCCACGGCGAGGCCGATCATCGACGCCAGCGTGGGCGTGAAGTTGCTGATGGTGTCCGTGAACGAGGTCGCGGCGAAGATGCCCGCGATGCCGATGCCCACGCCCACCACGCCGACGAGCAGGGGCAGGCCCGCCGCGATGAGCGAGCCGAACGTGATGGTGAGGATGACGGCGGCCACGGCGATACCGATGATCTCGCCGGTCGCGCTGATCTCGGAGGTCTGGAACGCGTTGCCCGAGTAGGCGATCGTCAGACCGTCCTGGTGCTCCGCGACGAGGTCGGCGAAGGCCTCGCGGTCCTCGGCCTCGACGTTCATCGTGGTCTCGGCGTCGAACTGCACCTGGAGCGTGCCGGTCGTCCCGTCCTCGCTCAGGGGGCTGAGCGCGGCGAAGTCGGCGTCGATCTGCTCCTGAGGGATGCCCTGCGCGGCCTTGGCCTCGGTCAGCTGCTGGCGCATGCCCTCGGCCGCGAGCACCGGGCTGACGATGGCCTCGGTGCCGGTGAGGAAGTCCAGTTCACGGACCTCGGCCAGGAAGGCGTCGACGTCCTCGGCCACGGCCGGGTCGGCGAGGGTGCTGCCCTCGGGCGCGCGGAGGACGACGGTGCCGGTGGGCACGTCGAGCTGGCTGGGCGAGCCGGGGAACCGCTGCTGGATCTCCTCCTGGGTCTCGATCGACTCGAGGCCGGGGATCTCGAAGCTGCTGGTGGTCTGCTGCGACAGGGTGGCGGCGGCCGTGCCCATACCCGCGATGATGAGCAGCCACGCGACGATGTACCTCCACCTGTGCAGGTAGGCCGAGCGGCCGATCCGGTAGAGAAATGACGCCATGCGCTGGGCTCCTCGTGATATAGGTGCGTCTCGCGAACTCTCGCAGTTTTGCACGGCGACTGCACGATTGCACAGCCCGTGCAACGTTGTGTGGCGGAGGACACCCTGCGGGACACTCCGGCGCGATCGGAGCACCACTGCAGCGGTGGCGTGACGGCGATCACATGGTTAGAGTGCTCTCACTGTTCGGTAGGGGGGCGGGGGCCCATGGACGAGATCGATCGACGAGTTTTTCTCGCGCGCGCGTGGCTTGTGGGGGCGGTGGTCGGCGTCGGCGCGGCGCTACCGGGTGCGCTCTCCGGCCCGCCGGGGCTGACCGCCCGGGCGCGTGCACAGGGCACCGGCAGCGCCGCCCTCGACGCGGTCGAGGCGTTCTCGCTCGACACGATGCGCGGGCTGTGCGTGATGGTGATGCCCGGGCCCGACGAGTGGTCGCGGCAGCAGGGCACCCTCCGCACCGACGCCGGCCCGATCGAGGTCGGCGGCGGCGAGTTCATGAAGGACCTGTTCGACAACTACCTCGGGATGGGCGATCAGCTCGCGCGGCCGCTCGCCCTGGGGTTCGGCCAGGCCCTGTCCGACCTGGGCGTCGCGACCGAACCGTTCCTGGGCCTGTCCGAGTCCGACGGCCGGCGCATCGACGAGCTGCTGGGGTACGTCTACAGCGACCGCGTGCTCCCGCTGTCGCTGCCGGTGGCGCTCCTGCTGGGCACCGGCGCGCTGCTCGTGAACCCGGCGTCGATCGCCGGACCGCTGGGCAGCCCCTTCTCCCGGTTGTCGCTGGCGGACAAGTGCCGCGTCCTCGAGGCGGTCGAGGGGCCGGTCCCGCAGCTCATCGCCCTCCTGGACGGGGCGCTGCCCGTCCCGTTGCGGGGCAGCGCGTCCGGATTCCTCCGCTTCGCCGGCGGCATCCTCCTGGAGGGCACGGCCTTCGGCGTCTACTCGGAGATGGACGCCTACGACCCGGCGTCGCGCGAGGTCCGCCCGCGGCCGGTGTCGTGGGACCTCACCGCCTACCGGCCCGGCGGCCTGGTCGACGGGCACCCCGAGTTCCTCGGTTACTACCAGGGCCGGACGGAGGTGCCCGCTGATGCGTGACGTCATCGTCATCGGTGCGGGCGGCGGCGGCCCGGTGGTCGCGGCGGAGCTCGCCGGGCGGGGGCTCGACGTGTTGCTCCTCGAGGGCGGTCCCCGCCAGGCGGACCCCGGGAGCCAGTGGTCGCACGCGGAGAACGACGCCAACAACCCCAACGACGGCTACCTGCGCTTCGGGCCCGAGGATCGGGACGCGCCCGCGTGGTTCCGCGAGTGGACGAACAACATGTTCGTCTGGCAGCTGTCCGGGGTCGGCGGGACGACCCAGCACTACTACGGCAACAGCCCCCGGCCCATGCCCGGCGTGTTCCGCGGGTACGAGGGGCCCGACGCCGCCGAGTACGACACGGCGCACCGCTTCCCGTTCACCTACGCCGAGTTCCGGCCCTACCTGGAGTGGGTCGAGGCCACCCTGCCGGTGGAGACGGCGGCGATGGGGACAAAGGAGGCCCTGATGTTCCGCGGGTGCGAGGCCGTGGGCCTGCCGGTCCAGACCTCCCGGGACATCTCGCGGCCCGCGTTCCGGCCGCAGCAGAACGCGATCCTCCAACCCGGCGGCACCGCCGGCCGCACCGACCGCTCGGAACTGCTGGTCTACCCGCAGGCGACGGGGTGCACGTTCTGCGGCCACTGCTTCCAGGGCTGCTACGCGCCGCTGCGCGCGCCGCGGAACCAGTTCGCCAAGCGGTCGACCGACAACAGTTACGTCCCCCTGGGCCTGGCCGCCGACGCGGTCCGCCCCGGGGGCCGACCGGTCGAGCTCCTCACCGACTCCTTCGTGCGGCGGATCCGTCACGAGCAGCAGGGGGCCCACACCGTGGCCCGGGGCGTGGAGTGGAGGAACAACGCCACCGGGGAGCTCTTCTCGGAGGACGCCCGCGTCGTGGTGCTCGCCGGCGGCGCCACCGAGAGTCCGCGACTGTGGTTCAACAGCGGATTGCCCGATCCCAACGACTGGGTGGGCCGCGGACACACCGATCACCACTTCGACTGGGTGGTGGGGGCCTTCGACGAGTACACGGGCAACTCAAAAGGGGCCAACTCGTCGGCGCGGCTGGACTGGCCGGGCCGGGGCGGGATCGAGAACGTGGGGCTGGGTCCGGCCATCCAGGCGTTCTCCCTCAGCCTGTCGGATTCGGGCACACGGGGCCACTACACCAACGGCCGTGGGCTGTACGGCCCGTGGGACGGCCCGTCCGGCCGCCTCGTCGCGGACGAGCTCAAGGACCTCATGGCGGGCGGGATCGACCACCTGCTGAACTTCCTCGTCATCACCGACGACCATGTGCAGCCGGACAACCGCATCACGCCGTCGCTGTTCCCCGCCGACGAGAACGGTGCACCTGCGAAGATCGACGTGACGTTACGCGGCCGCGTGCCGCGGACCCGCGAGAACCGGGAGTTCATGGTGGCCCGGGCGGCGGAGATCATGCGGGCGGCGGGGGCGCGGACGGTGTATCGCCTGGACTGGGCGCCGTTGCTGCTGCACGTGCACTCGACCATGCGGATGGGCGAGTCGGACCGCGATTCGGTGCTCGACGCCGACGCGGAGGCGCGGTGGGTGCGTCGGCTGTTCATCGCGGACAACTCGGCGCTGGCCAATTCGCTGGGCGGGCCCAACCCCACGCTGTCGACGCAGGCGCTCGCGACCCGGACGGCGGAGAAGATCTTCGGACGGTACTTCGGCGGCGACCCGTGGGTGGGCGTCGAGGCGCCGGTGCCGTCCACGGACCCGCGGATCTCGGCCAGGATGCAGCAGCTCGGCCTGTGACGCCGGCGGCCACGGGCGCGCGCAGCGCAGGCGGAAGGGGCGCAGCGGGCGCCGGCTAGAAGACGCTGATCCCGAGGGCGCGCCGGACCCGCAGGTCGAGAAGGTTGAGGGCGTAGTACACGCGCAGGGGCGCGGGGAGGACCGTGCCGAGCGCGGTGGACACCGCCACCACCCGCCGGCGGCGGCGCAGGTCGGCGGGGGTGATCTCCCAGCGCATCTCCTCACGGATCCGCCGCGGCACGGCGAACTTGCTCATCGACAGGTTCCACGGGCCGACTATCTTGCTCGCCAGGGTGCCGACCCTGCCCATGCGGATCTCCAGGACCCGGAAGTCCGCCAGGGACTGCAGGTAGTCACGGACCGTGTCGTCGATCGAGACGTCCTCCAGTCCCTCGGCGAACTGCTTCTCGTACTCGGCCCAGCTCGACGGCCAGCGGGCGTCGGGCACGTTGAGCGTGGTGCCGAGCGGCCGTGCGATGTCGACGATGTGGTCGAGCTCGGCCTCGGTGAGCGGGCCGTGGATCATCTCGAACTGGTCGGTGTAGTAGCGCACGAGACACAGCGCCACCCACATCTGGTACCCCGCGTGGTTGGCGTTGTAGCTCACGGGGCTGGACTCGGTGGAGGTCACCTGAGCGTGGATCCGGTGCACGGACTCGTGGAAGAACCGCCGGTCCTCGCGGCTGCCGAGCGTGGCCACGGCGAGGTACTGCGCGGTGGTACGCGCGCGCTTGATGGGCCGCAGGTCCCCGCGGCCGCGTTCGACGCGGCTCTCGACCACGCCGTAGCCCACGGCGGGGTTCGCGAGCTGCATGACGACGTTGGCGACGGGCAGCCAGAACGCGAGGTGGGTGGAGATGTCGGGGAGGGTCCGGATCCGCCGGGCCCGGCCTCCCGCGGTGCCGGTTCGCGTCCCTGCGGTCATCATCCACTCCCCGTCGTCGGCCGTCCGATCCGATCACATATATCTTACACGGGGGTGCACGTCGCGGTGGCCGCTCCCGCGTCGCCCGAAAATGGGGAAGGATAGGTTCACCTAACCCCCCAGCACTGAGGAGCATGAGTGGCCCGCGATCGTAAGCCTGTCGCCCCGACCGTCCTGACGGTCCTGCGCACCGAGTCGGTGACCCCGCACCTGGTCCGCGTCATCCTGGGTGGGGAGGGTTTCGGGTCGTTCGCCGCCCGGGCGGAGACGGACAGCTACGTCAAGATCGAGCTCCCGCACGCGGGCGAGACCGTGGTGCGCACGTACACCGTCCGTCGGGTCGACGCCGCCGCGCGCGAGATCTGGATCGACTTCGTCGTGCACGGCGACGAGGGCGTCGCCGGACCGTGGGCGCGTTCGGTGACGCCCGGCACGGAGGTCGCCGTGCGTGGGCCGGGCGGGGGTTACCGTCCGGATCCCGAGGCCGACTTCCACCTGCTGGCCGGGGACGAGACGGCGGTGCCGGCCGTCGCCGCCGCGCTGGAGTCGCTGCCGGAGGACGCCGTGGGTGCGGTGTTCCTTGAGGTCGGGGGCGACGACGACGAGCTCGACCTGGCGGCGCCGGCGGGCGTGGAGATCACCTGGGTCCACCGCGGAACCTCCTCGACGGACGCCGGACCGGACCTGATCGACGGCGACGCCCCGCTGGTCGGCGCGGTGCGAGGGCTGCCGTGGCCGGGCGGTGACGTGCAGGTCTTCGTCCACGGCGAGGCCGAGACGGTGATGAAGCACCTGCGGCCGTATCTGCGGTCCGAGCGCGGTGTGCCCGCCGCCCGCGCGTCGATCTCGGGGTACTGGCGGCGCGGTCGCACGGAGGAGGGCTTCCGTGTCTGGAAGCGCGAACTGGCGGACACGGAGGAGACCCCGCAGCCCGTCAGGTGAGTCCGGGCTCACGGTGCCGGGCCGACCCGGTACCCTCATGTGCCAGCACCGTTCACGCATCCGGCCCCTCGCGTTCTCAACCCGTGAGGCCCAGACGGCACAGACAAGGCATGGCACATGGCATTCTCACGCGCGAAGCTCTTCACCGGACTGGTCGCCACCTCGGCTCTGGTCCTGGCAGGTTGTTCGAGCGGCGGTGAGGACGACGCCGCCGGTGGCGGGGGCGAGTCCTACCGCATCGGCATCAACCAGCTCGTCCAGCACCCGGCGCTGGACTCGGCCACGGCCGGGTTCAAGGAGGCCTTCGCCGAGGCCGGCGTCGAGGTGGAGTTCGACGAGCAGAACGCCAACGGCGAGCAGGGCACGGCCCTGACCATCGCCCAGCAGTTCGCCGCGGACGACCTGGATCTGGCCCTGGCCGTGGCCACCCCGGCCGCGCAGGCGATGGCCCAGAACATCACCGACGTCCCGCTGCTGTTCACCGCCGTGACCGACCCGGTCTCGGCCGAGCTCGTCGACTCGATGGAGGCGCCGGGCTCCAACGTCACCGGCACCTCGGACGCCGCCCCGATCTCCGATCAGCTGGAGCTGCTCAAGCAGCTCGTGCCGGACGCCGAGCGCGTCGGGATCGTCTACGCCTCCGGCGAGGTCAACTCGCAGGTCCAGGTCGATCAGGCCGAGGAGGCCGCGGGCCCGCTGGGGCTGGAGATCGTCACCCAGACCGTCACCACCGTCAACGAGATCCAGCAGGCCGTCGAGGCGCTGGGGGATGTCGACGCGATCTACGTGCCCACGGACAACATGGTCGTCTCGGGCATCTCCTCGCTCGTGCAGGTCGCCGAGGCCAAGCAGATCCCGGTGATCGCCGCCGAGTCGGGCACGGTCGAGGGCGGCGCCGTCGCGACCCTGGGCATCGACTACACCGAGCTGGGCCGCCAGACCGGCGAGATGGCGCTGCGCATCCTGCGTGACGGCGAGGACCCGGCCGGCATGCCGGTGGAGACCGCCACCGAGTTCACCTACGTGGTCAACGAGGACGCCGCGGAGCGCCAGGGCGTGACCATCCCCGAGGACATCCTCGCCGAGGCTGAGAAGAAGTGATCGGGACCGTCGAGGTAGGTCTGATCTACGGGGTCATGGCCCTGGGGGTCTTCCTGACCTTCCGCGTGCTCAACTTCCCCGACCTCACCGTCGACGGCAGTTTCACCACGGGCGCCGCCACCGCGGCCATGGGTATCCTCGCCGGCTGGAACCCGGTGCTCGCGACCCTCGCGGGCTTCGGCACCGGGTTCCTGGCCGGAGCGGTCACCGGACTGCTCCACACCAAGGGCAGGATCGACGGTCTGCTCGCCGGGATCCTCACCATGATCGCGCTGTGGTCGGTCAACCTGCGGATCATGGACGGCGCCAACATCCCGCTGCTGCGCAGTGACACCGTGTTCACGCCCCTGAAGGACGCGGACCTGCTGGGCGAGTGGCCCGGGGTCGGCATCCTCGCGGTCGTGGTCCTGCTGCTCGGCCTGGTCGTCCTGTGGTTCCTCACCACCGACCTCGGCCTGTCCATCCGGGCGACCGGCGACAACGGGCCGATGATCTCGTCGTTCGGTGTGTCCACCGACTTCACCAAGACACTGACCCTGGCCCTGTCCAACGGGTTCGTGGGCATGTGCGGCGCACTCATCGCCCAGTACCGGGGCTTCGCCGACATCTCGATGGGCATCGGCCTCATCCTGGTCGGCCTGGCCTCGGTGATCATCGGGCAGGCCATCCTCGGCCAGCGGAAGCTGCTGCTCGCGGTGCTCGCCGTGATCGTGGGCGCCCTGCTCTACCAGCTCATCATCTTCGCGGCCCTGCGCGTCGGCCTGGACCCCAACGACATGAAGGCGGTCACGGCCATCCTCGTCGTCGTGGCGCTGCTGCTGCCCCGGTGGAAGGGGGCCGGCGGGCGCTTCGGTCGCAAGCCCACCACCGCGGTCGCGGCCAACGAGCGGGCGGCCGCCGGGGTCGGCGCGTCGGTCGCCGCGGGGCCGGGCACGGCCGCCGAGGCCACCGCGACCGGGTCCGCCGGGCCCGATTCCACCGCCCCCGGCTCCAAGGAGGTCTGACGATGCTGTCCGTCACAGGGGTGTCCAAGACCTTCTTCCCGGGCACCGCCAACGAGCGCCGGGCGCTCAACGACCTCACGCTGACGCTCGGCGAGGGCGACTTCGTCACCGTGATCGGCTCGAACGGCGCGGGCAAGTCGACCCTGCTCAACGCCGTGTCGGGCAAGCTGCCGGTGGACGCCGGCGCGATCGATATCGACGGCGTGCGCGTCAACCGGCTGCCCGATCACAAGCGGGCCAAGTACATCGGCCGCGTGTTCCAGGACCCGCTCGCCGGCACCGCACCGAACCTCACCATCGAGGAGAACCTGTCGCTGGCACTGCTGCGCGGTCGGCGTCGGGGCCTCGGACGCGGGTTGAACAAGAACCGGCGCGCCCGGTTCGGCGAGCAGCTCGCGATGCTCGAACTGGGTCTCGAGGACCGGCTCACCGCGAAGGTGGGGTTGCTCTCGGGCGGTCAGCGGCAGGCGCTGTCGCTGCTCATGGCCGGGTTCACCCAGCCGCGCATCATGCTGCTCGACGAGCACACCGCGGCCCTGGACCCGCAGCGGGCGGCGCTGGTCACGTCGATCACCGAGCGCATCGTGCGCGAGGGCGGCCTGACCACGCTCATGGTCACGCACAACATGGAGCAGGCCATCCGGCTGGGTAACCGGCTCATCATGATGCACGAGGGCCGGATCGTGTACGAGGCCGACGACGCGACCAAGTCGAAACTCACGGTGCAGGACCTGCTGCGCGAGTTCACCAACATCAAGGGCGCGACCCTGTCGGACCAGGCGTTCCTGGGCTGACCGTCGGGCGACTGAGCTGCGCCGGCGCCCGCGCCCGCAGCTCAGTCGCCCGACGCGCCGCGCACGGCCTCCCAGCCGTCGCAGTTCCTGCGTACCAGCCCCATCTGCTCGAACTTGGCGAACCAGCCCGGCGCGGGCCACTCCCCCCACCGCTCGGCGTAGTGCGCGCCGTTGCGGAGCAGGTCCTGCAGGTGGTCGACGGGCGGGTCGGCGACGGGGTGCCAGCGGTGGTACGCGTGCGCCCCGGCCACCAGGATCACCGGTACGCGCCGGTGGAGCAGTCGTCGGCCGAAGTCGGTGTCCTCGGCGCCGTAGCCGGTGAAGGTCTCGTCGAACCCACCGAAGTCGGTGCGGAGCCGCAGCCAGAGGTCCGGGCGCATGGCGAAGGACAGCGACCAGAACATCCCGAACTCCCCCGGCTCCAACATCCGGGTGCCGGTCTCCGGGAACGGACGCGCCGGATGGGGGTCGGTGAACGCGGGCAGGTCGGCGGGGTCGGGCGCGCCGGCGGATTCAGGGAGATAGGTCACCGGGCCGAGCCCCACGACGCCGTCGGGGAGCTCGGCGTAGCGCGAGCCCAGCTCGGGACCGGGCATGCAGTCCACGTCGAGGAAGACGATCAGATCGACCCCCAGGTCGGCCGCCCGGTCGCCCCCGAGGTTGCGACTGCGGGCGATCGGCAGGTCCGGCCCGGCCGGCACCTCGACGATCTCGGCGCCCTCGGCGCGGAGTTCGCGGCCCAGTTCCCGGCTGCCGGGTCGTTCGGGCAGGACCACCACGTGCCGCGCGTCGGGCAGGTGCGCGGCCATCGCGCGTCGCTGGGACCGCAGGTGATCGGCGCGGCCGGGCGTGCAGACCGTCACCACGGCGGTCGGCGCCGCCGTGGTCATCGCGCCACTCCCACCGTCGACTCCGCCGACGGCGCGCGTCCACTGAGGGCCTCCGCGCTCCCCGCGGCGCCCGCCCCGAGTCCGTCGAGCTCCGGCTCGCGCCCCGCGGCGACCGCCTCGAGCACGCCGGCCAACCGCTCGGCGGCGCCGTCGACCTCCCACGCCTCGCGCAGCCCGGAGCCGGCGCCGGGGGCCGAGCGGGCGGCCTCGAGGGTGCGCCGGACGGCTGCCGTGAGCTGCTCGACGGGGGCGTCGCGGCCGACGACCTCGGCCAGTCCGAGTCGGGCGAGGGTGGCGGCGGTGGCGTCCTGCTCGCCGAAGGGGCGCTCCTCCGGCGCGACGACGAGGTGCGCGTCAGCGGCGGCCAGGTCGGCGATCGAACTCTGCCCCGCGGCGCTGATGACCACGTCGGCGCGACGCAGGTCGTCCCACGGGTCGGCCACCCAGCGGCCGCCGGGGCCGCCGAGGGAGACCCAGTCGGCCTCGCGGAGTGTCTCGCGCACCGCGTCCCAGCGGGCGTCGTGCGCCGTGCCGCCGGAACCCCGCAGGTGCAGCACGCGCGGTCGCGCTCCCGGCCGGAGGCCGTCGTGGGGGTCACGCCCGGCGAACCGCGAGACGCCGCCGACGGGCAGCAGCGGTCGCGTCGCCCCGGCGGGCACCGGCGCCCCGGCCGCGCGGGGCCACCCGGCCACCAGGGCCGAGCAGACGCCGTGGGCGAGGATGTGCGGGGCGTCCTCGCGGCGGCCGGGAAGCACGGTGGACACCACGGGAGTGCCGGTCAACCGGGCGCCGAGCGTCACCTCGACGGAGATGTCGGACCAGAACACGGTCGGTTCGTGACGGTCGATCCAGTCGGCGATCATCGCCATCCGGCGGCGCAGCCCGGCCTGGCGCAGCGGGACCCAGTGCAACCGGCCCCCGGCGGTCGGGTCGTTATCCGCACCGGGTCCGGCCCCGGCCTCGTCGTAGTCCAGCGGCAGCGGGAGGATCCGGACCCGTCCGGGATCGGGGACGGCTCCGTCGCCGATGCGGGCGGAGGTGAGGATGGTGACCTCGTCGCGGAGCGCGGCGGCCACCGACAGCGCCCGCTGCACGTGGCCGCTGCCGTGATGATGGGCGTAGATCCCGATCACGTCGCGGCGCCCACCATCAGTGAACGGAGTCGTTCCTCGAGGGCGTCGATGCGGGCGTCGTGGGAGAACGCGGCCGCGGCGGCGCGGGCGGTCGCGGCGCGGTCGAGGGTGAGTGCGGCGGGGATGCCGGCGGCCAACGCGGCCGCGGGGTCGTCACCGGGGTCGACGAGGATCACCCCGGGCTGCCCGCGCAGGATCTCGCGGATGCCGCCGCGCGCCAGCGCGACGACCGGGGTGCCGCACGCGAGCGCCTCCACGGCGGTCAGTCCGAACGGCTCCTCCCAGCAGGGCGTCACCAGGGCGACCGCGGCGCTCGCGACCAGCGGCACCAGCGCATCGCGGCCCAGCGGGCCGTGGTGTCGCGCCAGCGCCCCGGCCTCCCGCAGCCGGGGCCGCAGGACGCGACGCAGGTACCGGTCGTCGCCGACGCGGCCGGCCAGGTCGAGCGGTATCCCCGAGAGCCGGGCCGCCTCGACGGCCAGGTGCGGCCCCTTCTCGGGCACGATCCGGCCGGTCCACACGGCGCGGGGCGCCGCAGCGCGCCGCGATCCGGCCGGGCGCCGGGGTCGCCAGGTGGCGAGGTCGACGCCGTTGGGCAACACGTCGGCCCCCTGCGGCACGCGCCAGGTCCCCAGGACGGACCGGCTCACGGCGAGCACGTGCCCGGTGGCGGCCCCGAAGCGGTCGAACGCCCGCTGCATCGGCTCGAGTTGGGGGCAGTGCAGCGTCGTGATCATGGGCGTGCCCATGTCGGCGGCGCGCTCGAGCGGGACGTGGCTGAGGCTGTGGTTGAGCACCACGTCGTAGCCGGCCACGGCGACGTGGTCCATGAGTCGCTCGAACTCGGCGGAGTCCGCCTCGTAGCCGCCGGGCGGGTAGTAGCTGTCCCCGCGCCCGGTGGCGGTGGCCATGGCGGTGAACTCGAACCGCTGGTCGTGGCCCTCGCTGCCGGCGGCGGCGTAGAGGGTCACCCGGTGGCCGCGGGCGCGCAGGGCGCGGACCTCCTTGGCCACCACGACCTCGAGCCCACCGGCGTACGGCTCCCGGATGGGGAACCGGGACGGCCCGATCACCGCGATGTTCAGAGTCTCCCCGCTACGTGCGTCCACAGCCCCCCTCGTCGTCTCGTCGCGCCCGGCGGATCCGGACGCGTGCCAGAACCTTGAATGGTGTCCTGTCGGGGGCCCTTCCGCCACCGCTCGGGCGCTCCGCGTCACCACAGGCCTCACCAGCCCCCGACGATCCGCTCGAGCCGCACGCCGTCCCCGTCGACCGGCAGGACCCGGACCCCCACGCCGGACGCCGCGACGGACCGCGTCGCCGGGGGCCGCTCACCCCATTCCTGCTCGCGCGCCAGGGCCCGGGAGCTGCGGATCCGCGCGAGGGTGCGGCCCTCGTCGTCGTCCAGGGTCACGCCGCCCTCGGGTGGGCACAGGGCGCGCAACCGCCGCGGGTCGAGCCCGCCGAGCGCGCACGGTCGGTGGAGGTCGACCAGGACGGGGGGACGACGACGAGGACCCGCCCCCGGCGTTCCCGGCCGCCACCACCCGCCGCGCTCGCGGAGTCCCACGCGTGGGTCGTCGGCGAAGAGCCGGGCGATCACGGCGGCGTCGGGTGTGGCGGGGTCGATCGTCACCGCGGCGTCGCCCCAGGTGAGCAGGGACGCGACCGTGGCGGCGGTCGCGCCGGTCCCGGCGAACGCGGGGTCGGCGGCGTGGACGTGGACGGCGATCGAGGGCAGCGCGTAGATGCCGCCGGCGGGCCGGGTGAGCGGGGAGGCGATGAGCGGGGCGAGGCGGGCGGTCTCGAGGTTCTTCTCGGCGAGGCGGTCGGGGTCGTCGGTGCGCCCGGACCAGTCGGGGCCGTCGTGCCAGGCCACGGCCTCGGGGACGTACTGCAGGCGGCCGCCGGCCTGCTCGCAGCGCCACCCGAGGTCCCAGTCCTCGCCGCCGTAGCCCACGATGTCGGGGTCGAAGCCGCCGGCGAGGTCGTAGAGGCGGCGGTGCAGGCCGCACACGGCGGACAGCACGCCGCGCCACAGGTCCTCGCCGCGGGTGAGGTTCGCCGTCTCGGCGTAGTAGCCCGCCGGCCACTGCGGGTCGGGCAGCACCTCGACCGGCTCCGGGGCTGTCTCGGTGGCGGCGTCGGGGGGCACGGCGTCGGGGAAGCGCCCGTAGCGGCGCCTGCCCACCACCAGGAGGTCGGGCCGGCCCTCGAGCGCGTCGCACATCGCGGCGACGTACCCCGGCCCGGGGACGGTGTCGCCGTCGAGGAAGAGCAGGAGTTCGCCGCGACCGGTCTGCGCGCCGAGGTGCCGGGCGGCGGAGGCGCGGAACCCGTCGTCCGCCTGGCGGACCACCGTGACGCCCTCGGGAACTGTGGGCGGGGTGGGCGAGCCGTCGTCGGCGACGATCACCCGCAGGGCGCGCCCGGCCCGGCCCAGCCCGGTCTGGCGGGCCAGCGCGGTGAGGATTCTGTCGAGCATCCGCTGGTCGCGGTAGTACGGGATGATCACGTCGACCCCGCCCGCCGCGGCCGGATCCGGGCGCACGCCGCCGCTCACGCGAGCCACCGCGTCCACGCGGCGCGGTACTCGCGGCCGACGTCGTCCCACCCCGGCGGCGGGGGCGCGAACCGCGTGGGTGCCGGGTCGTCGAGCAGTCGCCGCAGGTCGTGGGCCAGGTCGGCGCCGTCGGTGATGAGCAGGGAGCGGGGCCGCTGCCGTTCCATCTCGCGGATGTAGTCCGAGTCCCGGACCAGGGGGCGGCGCCCGGCCGCGGCCCATGTCCCCAGCGAGCCCGACGCCGACACGTTGCGGAACAGGGCGACGGGCACCGTCACCTCGCCGAGCACGCGGGCGAGGTCCTCGTCGTCGACCCGGCCAGTCAGCTCGGCGCGGCCCCCGGCGGCGCGGACGGTGTCCAGCGCGTCGCGGACGTAGTCGTCGTGCCCGTCGGCGGGCGCCCCCAACAGACGTAAAGTCACGTCGGTGCCCCCCTGCGCGGCGAGGGCCGCGACGGCTTCGGCCACCACGTCGACGGCCTTGCCCGGGTGCAGGAACCCGAAGACGCCGACCGACCGCGTGTCGGGGGTGAGGTCGGCGGGTGGCGCGAGTTCGGGCACTGGCAGCCCGATGACGGCGTCGGCCGTGATGCCCGCGTCCGCGCACAGCCGCCGTTCGTGCTCGGAGCTCACCACGACCAGGCCGGCCGCGCGGGCGATGCGCTGGTAGGCGTCGGTGCGGCGTCGGCACCGCTCGGCGCCCTCGGCGGGCTGTGGCACGTCGTGCAGGGTCACGCCGACGGGCCGACCCGCGGCGAGCTCCTCCACAGTTGTAGCGGCCTCATCCGGTGTCGCGCCGAACAGCGGGTCCGTGAGGTGCAGGTGCACGGGGACCGGGCCGATGTCGGCGAGCGCAGCGGGTAGCGCGGTCACGTCCGGGACCTCGAGCAGCGGGGTCCCCGCCGCGCGGGCACTGTCCACGGCGAAGCGGGTGACGCCGTGCTCGGGCGGGCCGAGGGCGATCGTCACGGGCACGCCGCGAGGGGCGCCGGGCCAGGCGGCGGTCATCGCAGCCCCAGCAGGTCGAGGCGGTCGGCATGGCGGCGCAGCCCCTCCTCGACCACGCCCGGCGTGACCGCGTACCAGGCCAGATGCGCCTCGACGATGTCGCGCGCGGCCACCGGCGCACCGTCGACGAGCCAGTCCGCCGACTCCTGGTCCGCCCGCCCGTCCAGGCCCAGGGCCCGCGCGACGGCGGGCTCGACGGGCGCGCGGGTGGCGCCGAGGGGCTCACGGTCTCCGATGCGGGGCGGGTCGGTGAGCAGCCCCGCGGGCAGGCGCTCGAGGATGCGGCCAAAGACCGTCGCCAGCGTGTCCCGGTCGGGGTGGTTGATGGTGTGCCAGCGCGGGTACCCGTCGAGCAGGTCGGACGCGGTGATCGTCCCGTGTGCCTGTTCCCGCACCCGCAGGGCCTCGACCGACTCGCGGGCGGCGGCCCGGGCCTGCTCGGGCGTGGGCGCGGCGTCGAGCACCCCGCGGTCGCCGGTCGCGGCGGCGACGATCGTGCGCAGGTCGTGGTACGGGGCGAGCGGCGGGACCAGCGACCGGTCGTGGGGTGGACGGACCAGCACCTGGTACGGGTGCAGGCCCGCGTAGCGCAGCACCGGGACCAGGACCACCGTCGCCGAACCGGGCAGCCGCGCGGCGAGCTGGCGGTGGCCGAGCGGCAGGCCGCGGTAGTCGTCCCGGACGGGCTGGGTGATGAGCACGTCGGTGCGGGCCAGGTCGTCGTGGAGGGCGGGCAGATCGGCGGCCGTCATCTCGTACACCGGCCGCACGTCCACCACCCGGACCTCGGCGGAGGTGCGCAGCAGGTCGCGGTAGACGTCGGCCTGGCAGTTGCCGATCACCATGACTGTCGGACGGTCGGGGGCGCTCACGGCGTCGAGGGTAATAGGCCCCGGGGTTCCCGCGACCGGTGCGCATGGCACGGTGGCGGGGTGAACTCTGGCGTCCCACCGCTCCCGTCGGTCCCGTCCCCGGCGCGGCCGACGACCCCGGCGCGACCATCGACCCCGGTGCCGTCGATCCGGGTGCGTTCCGTACCCGCCGGGCACGACTACGTCCGCCACGCCGTCGGGCCCGCCCGCGGCGTCACCGTGCTGGACGACCCGGTGCTCGACCCGGCCGAGCCCGCCCGGTGGTGGCCGCACCCTGCGCTGGAGGCAGCCGAGCGGCCCGGGGTCCTGGAGGACGCCGACCTCGTGCACGTGCACTTCGGCTACGAGCACCGCTCGCCCGAACAGGTCGCCGAGTTCGTCGCGGCCCTGCGGGCGCGGGCGATGCCGCTGGTGGTGACCGTCCACGACCTGACCAACCCACACGAGCCGGACCCCGCCGCCCATCTCGAACGCACCGGCCATCTGGTCCGCGGAGCCTCCGCCGTCCTCACGCTGACCGCCGGCGCCGCCGCGGAGATCCGCGAGAGGTGGGGCGTCGACGCTCAGGTCGTCCCGCATCCTCGCCTCGTGCCGGCCGCGGTCACCGAGCCACTCCGTCCGGCCCGCGCCTCACGCGGCCACGTCAACCCGGGCCCCGGACGCGTCCGCACGGTCGGGGTGGTGCTCGGCTCGCTGCGGGCGGGCGTCGCAGCGGAGGACCTGCTACCCGCGCTCGCCGACGCGCTGCCCACCGACGCCCGGCTGGTCGTGATGATCCGCGCCGACGCCCTCGCCGCCGCCCGCGATCCCGGACACCCGCGACACGCCGCCGCGCTCGCGCTCGACCGTCTCGCCACCCGCCCCGAGGTCGAGGTGCGGGCGCACGACCACCTGCCCGAGTCCGATCTGTGTGCCGCCCTCGCCGGGTTCGACGCCCTCGTGCTCCCACACCGCCACGGCACGCATTCGGGCTGGTTGGAACTGTGCCGCGACCTGGGTCTGCCGCCTGTCATCCCGCGCATCGGTTACCTGGTGGAGCAGTGGGGCCACGACGTCGCCTCGTACGACCCCGCGTCACCTGACACCGCCGAGCTCCGGGAGGCAGTGGGCACCGCGTTCGGGGGCCCGCCCGTCCCCGTGCGCTCGGCGGACGCCGAGGACGCCGCGGTCGCCGACGCCCACGCCGCTGTGTACCGGGCCGCGCTCAGCTAGACGAGCTGTGGGCGCACATGCATTTGGCGACGACCAGATGAGGTCCTACCTCGCCGATGCCCTGGCAGCGGTCGCATTGACCTCGATCGCCCAGACCGGATTGGCCCCCGCGCATCGGCCGCGATCAGCGCTGGCTTCCTTTCCCCGCCTCGTGGTCTCTCGGATCAGCTCCCGCCGCCGAGTCGCCACCGGCGATCCCCCGGTCAGCCGTCGCTTCTGTACGGTTCGCCGACGCACGTCCTGGGGAAACGCTGACCGTAGTGACGGCTCGCGCGGTCCGGGCGCGGTCCGGGCGCGGTCCGGGCGCGGTCCGGGCGCGGTCCGGGCGCGGTCCGGGCGCGGTCCGGGCGCGGTCCGGGCGCGGTCCGGGCGCGGTCCGGGCGCGGTCCGGGCGCGGTCCGGGCGCGGTCCGGGCGCGGTCCGGGCGCGGTCCGGGCGCGGTCCGGGCGCGGTCCGGGCGCGGTCCGGGCGCGGTCCGGGCGCGGTCCGGGCGCGGTCCGGGCGCGGTCCGGGCGCGGTCCGGGCGCGGTCCGGGCGCGGTCCGGGCGCGGTCCGGGCGCGGTCCGGGCGCGGTCCGGGCGCGGTCCGGGCGCGGTCCGGGCGCGGTCCGGGCGCGGTCCGGGCGCGGTCCGGGCGCGGTCCGGGCGCGGTCCGGGCGCGGTCCGGGCGCGGTCCGGGCGCGGTCCGGGCGCGGTCCGGGCGCGGTCCGGGCGCGGTCCGGGCGCGGTCCGGGCGCGGTCCGGGCGCGGTCCGGGCGCGGTCCGGGCGCGGTCCGGGCGCGGTCCGGGCGCGGTCCGGGCGCGGTCCGGGCGCGGTCCGGGCGCGGTCCGGGCGCGGTCCGGGCGCGGTCCGGGCGCGGTCCGGGCGCGGTCCGGGCGCGGTCCGGGCGCGGTCCGGGCGCGGTCCGGGCGCGGTCCGGGCGCGGTCCGGGCGCGGTCCGGGCGCGGTCCGGGCGCGGTCCGGGCGCGGTCCGGGCGCGGTCCGGGCGCGGTCCGGGCGCGGTCCGGGCGCGGTCCGGGCGCGGTCCGGGCGCGGTCCGGGCGCGGTCCGGGCGCGGTCCGGGCGCGGTCCGGGCGCGGTCCGGGCGCGGTCCGGGCGCGGTCCGGGCGCGGTCCGGGCGCGGTCCGGGCGCGGTCCGGGCGCGGTCCGGGCGATCGGTAGGGGTCGCAGTGGGGGTTCAGCGCTCCTGCCGCCGGACCATCTCGCCGATCCACTCGGGAACGTACGGCGAGGTGCAGCCGCGCGGCGTCGGGTAGTCGCGCAGCACCCCCAGCCGCTCGCCGATCTCCAGCGCCCGCCCGCGCAGCTCCGGGTGATGGATGCCGATCTGCGCGAGGCACGTGTTCATCTCCCACTGCAGCCGCTCATGCGCGTCGGCCATCTCGGCCTCGATGACGTCGAGCAGCCCGGGCAGGTCCAGGCCCTCGGGCTTCTTGACCACGCGGTCGGCGGTGAGCGCCCAGCCGGCGGAGGCCACCACCGGGTCGGCGTCGTCGAGCCACGCCACGCGCAGCTCCTCGGCGTGCGGGCCCTTCATCACCACGTAGCCGACCAGCCAGTCGTGGACCTTCCGGGTGCGGGCCTGACGCAGCATGGCGTCGAGCTGGTCGGCGGAGAACTCCCTGGGCCGGCACACGAGGAGCGCCAGCAGTCGCGCGGCCGAGTCGCCCGTGCCCCACAGCTCGAGCGCCAGGGGCTGGTTCTTCTTCACCCGTTTGGCCACGGCCCGCAGCGCGGTGAGGTTGACCCCGTGGTCGTCACCGTGCCGGGCGTTGACCTCCCGGATCCGTGCGTCCTCGAGGTCCGAGAGCTCGGCCATCACCTCGTCGAGTGTCGGCGTTGTCGTCGTCGTCATCGTCTCGTCCTCTCCCTCCCGGGCGCGCCCGGCGTCACTCGCGCCGGCCCCCCACCACGCGGCGCGTCCCTATACTCGCCGGGGTGCGCCTGTGGAGCATCCATCCCGACCTGCTCGACCGCGCGGCGCTCGTCGCCGGGTGGCGCGAGGGGCTCTTGGCCCAGAAGGTACTCCGCGGCCTGACGAAGGGCTATCGCTCGCACCCGCAGCTCGAACGATTCCGGGAGCTCCCCGACCCGGTCGCGGGGATCGCCACGTGGCTGCACGGGCTCGGCGACGCCGCCGACGCGCGCGGGTACCGGTTCGACCGCACGCGCATCGTCCTGCCGCCGGGCCCCGAGCGCCTGCCGCTCACCGACGGCCAGCTCGCGCTGGAGTGGGCGCACCTGCGCGCGAAGGTGGTCGAGCGCGACCCCCCGTGGCTGGCCCGGCTCGTCGCGCCACGGCCGCACCCGATGTTCGACCTGGTCCCGGGCCCGGTGGCGGCCTGGGAACGCGCCCCCGTGCCGGAGGACTGACCCGTGTACCGACCCACCCGCGTCCCGCTGCCCGTGCTCGTCGCGCCGGCCGCGGCGTCGACCGCGCTCGCGTTGCGGCCGGTCCGGGGGCCGTTCCCCGCCGCCACGGCGGGGTGGGTGGCGAGCCTGCCCGCGCAGGAGCTGCCGCTGCACGTCGGTGCGCTCGTGGGCGCGGTGACCGCGCACGCGTGGGGACGCGGGCAGCGCCGCCCGTCGGACCTGGTGGGCGCGGGGATCGCCGCGCTCACCTGCGCGGGGCTCGGGACGGTGCTGGCCCGGCACCTCGCCGCGGGGCCGGCGCTGGAGCGGGCGCTGCGCGAGGGCGCCGGGTCGCGCGCGGGTGAGCCGCAGGAGGGCGCCGGGTCACGGGCGGAGGGGGACGACACGGCGACGACGACGAGCTCCGCCCCACGCCACCGCACGCCGTGGCCGACCGTGCTGACCCGCCCGTGGCCGCTGCCGCCACGCGGGGTGCGGGCCCGCCGGGGCATGGTCTACGGCCCGGACCCGAGGGCCAACCGGTTCGATCTCTACACCCGTGCCGATCGGGCGGGGGACCGGCGCTCGTTCGCCGACGCCCCGGCGGTGCGTGGCGTGCTCGTGCACGTCCACGGCGGCCACTTCCGCGCCGGCGGACCGAGCCGGGAGTCCCGGGCGATGCTCTTCGACCACGCCCGCCGCGGCTGGGCGGCGATCAGCGCCACCTACACCCTGTCCCCCACGCCGGAGGGCGGGTTCCCGCAGCACCTCGTGGACGTCAAGCGGTTGATCCGCTGGATCCGCGTCGAGGGCCCGGCCCACGGCATCCCGGCGGGCGCGCCGATCGTCGTGGCCGGCAGCTCGGCCGGAGCACACATCGCGATGATGAGCGCCCTGGCCGCGGGCGACCCGCGATTCCAGCCCGGCTTCACCGACGTCGACACCACGCTCGCCGGGGCGGTGGGCCTCTACGGGTACTACGGGCGGCTGGGCGCGGCGACCCGCGACGTCTCGGACCCGGTGCGCCACCCGGCGTCCGCGGCGCCGCCGGTGCTGGTCGTCCACGGCACCCACGACACGTACACGCCGGTCACGGGCGCCCGCCGGCTGGTCCGGCACCTACGGGCGGGATCGTCGAACCCGGTGGTCTACGCCGAGCTGCCGGGTGCGCAGCACGGGTTCGACGCCGTGCGCTCACCCCGCTACCTCGCGGTGGTCGAAGCGGTGGCCCGATTCACGGACCGATACGCCTGAGCGCCCCGACCGCGTAATGTCCCAGACGACGGCCAGGACATCGTCGACCCGAGGAGACTCCATGCCGCTGACCGGAGAGTACGAGCCGAGCCCCAGCCGATGGGTGCGTGACCAGGTCGAACAGTACGAACGCACCGACGGGGCCGAGGCCTCGGACCTCGGCGGCATCCCCGTCGTCATCGTCACCACGGTGGGCAACAAGTCCGGGAAGCTGCGCAAGACCCCCCTCATGCGCGTCGAGCACGACGGCGCCTACGCGCTCGTCGCCTCGCAGGGCGGCGCGCCCAGCCACCCCTTCTGGTACTGGAACATCGTCGCCGAGCCGCACGTCATGGTGCAGGACAAGGACCACGTGGGCGACTACACGGCCCGCGAGGTCACCGGCGCCGAGCGGGACGAGTGGTGGGCGCGCGCCGTGTCGGTGTTCCCGGACTACGGCGACTACCAGGAGAAGACCGATCGCACGATCCCGGTGTTCGTGGCCGAGCCCCGTGCGTAGAGCGGCGGCACGCGGGCGTCACCGCCGCGAGGGGGCCGCGGCGTGACCCGCGTGGCCCTCGTCCTGGGCTGCGGCGGCACCATCGGGGCCGCCTGGGCGATCGCCGCACTGCAGGCCCTCTCCGACCAGGCCGGCCTCGACCCCCGCGAGGCGGACGTCCTGCTCGGCACCTCGGCCGGCGCCGAGCTCGTCACCATGCTCGCCGGCGGCGTCTCCGTCTCCGAACTGGTGGACATGCAGTGCGGACGGGCGACCGACCCCCGGCTGCGCGACCACATCGCCTCCACCCCGGCGAGCGTCCCGCCGCTGCCCCGGTTCCCGCTGCTCAACCCGGGCCTGGTGCGCAGACGCTCCGGCCTGGCGGGCCTCACCGGGATCGCCCCCACCGGCCGCGCGGACGCGAGCTGGCTGCAACGCCTGGCCGAGCAGTTCGAGGTCGGGGCGTGGCTGCCCCACCCCGCGGCCCGGATGGTGGCCTACGACGTCCGCGCCGGCGAGCGGGTCGTGTTCGGCGCGCCCGGCTCCCCCATCGCGACCGTCGGCGAGGCGCTACGTGCCTCGTGGGCCACCCCCGGGTGGATGCCGCCCGTGCCGATCGGGGACCGCATCTTCGTCGACGGCGGGATGGGCTCGACCGCCTCCGTCGACCTCATCGGCCCCGACGAGGCGGACCTGATCTACGTCATCGCCCCCATGGCGTCGGCGCCGGGCGTGCGGATCCCCGGCGCGGGCGGGACGATCGAGTACCGGATGATCCGCCGGCCGATGTCGGCGGTCCTGCACGCGGAGATCGCCACCGCCCGCTCGCGCGGCACCACCGTGGTGCCGATCCTGCCGACCCCCGCCGACCTCGCCGGGCTGAGTCCCCACTTCATGAACGGCTCACAACGCGTGGCCGCGTTCGAGCACTCCATGATCACCGCACCCGAGACCGTGCGGGCGGCCCTGTCGGCCGACGAGGCCGGGGTCTGACCCGGCCGTCGCGGACCGGCTCCCAGGGCGTCCCGGCCACCGGGAGACGGCGGTTCGCGTGTGGGCGGCCGGAATTATCGTCGCCGCATGACCGAACCGACCGTGCACATCATCGACCGGGTGGAGGTCCGGCCCGGCCACGGCCGGGAATTCGTCGGGGCCTACCTCGCCGACTACGCCCCCCGCGCGCGGGACCGCGGCCTCACACTGGACCGGATCCTGGTCAGTCCCCCGGTGTGGATGGACGACGAGCCCAACGTCGTCACCGCGATCTGGTCCGCCGCCGGCCCCGCCGGATGGTGGCGCGCCGCGATCGACGCCCGCTACGACTCCGAGTCGGCCGGCTGGTGGGAGCGGATGGCACCGTTGGTGCTCACGCGCACGCGCTCCTCTGCGGCCGCGGCCGCCGACGTGGAGGCGCTCTGCGATGTCTGACGTCGTGTACGCCGTGTTCCTCACCGACGCCGCCGGCGGCTCGTCGGCCCCGGCCGACCGGATCCGCGCGACGCTCGCCGACCTGCCGGGCACCGACCCGGTGGTCGCACCGACCCTCCCGGGGGCGCGCAACGGAGGGGACCTCATCGTCCGCCTCCGGTTCGACTCCCCGGAACGACGGGAGCAGCACCGGCCGACGATCGAGGGGGCACTGCGATCCGCGGACATCGAGCGGGTCTCAGGGGCGGTCATCGACCCGCGCGCCGCATCCGCCGGGTGGTCCGGTCGTCGCACCGGTGCCGGCGGTCCCGGCGTCTACCGGGTGCTCCTGGCCCGCGCCGCGGACGACGCCACCGCCGAGCAGATCGCCGACTTCGAACGTGCACTCCTGCGGATGCCCGCACACGTCCCCCAGATCCGGGCCTGGCGCCTGAGCCGGACGGCCGAGACGAGCGGTGCCACCCCGTGGACCCACGTCTGGGAGCAGGAGTACGACGAGCTCGACGGACTGCTGGGCCCCTACATGAACCACCCGATCCACTGGGCTCACGTCGACCAGTGGTTCGACCCGGAGAGCCCGCGGCGGATCGTGCGGGACCGGGTGGTCCACACGTTCTGCGCGATCGACGCACCGGTGCTCGACACCGCCGGTTGACCCGTTCTCCCGACCACGCGGTCGGTCCACCGCCGCGGGATGTCCGCGGGGTAACCCCCTCACCGAAGGAACAGGCACATGGGATCACTCGACGGAAAAGTCGTCTTCATCACCGGGGCCGCACGCGGCCAGGGCCGGAGCCACGCGGTCACCCTCGCCGCCGAGGGCGCGGACATCATCGCGATCGACATCTGTAGGCAGTTGGACACCGTCGAGTACGACATGTCGACCCCGGAGGACCTCGCGGAGACCGTCGCGCAGGTCGAGGCGCTGGGCCGCCGCATCGTCGCCTCCCGCGCCGACGTCCGGGACCCCGAGGCGGTGGCCGCCGCGCTCGCCGACGGCGAGGCCAGGCTCGGCCGACGGGTGGACATCGTCCTCGCCAACGCCGGCATCATGCCGCTGAGCGTGAACATCCACTCCCACCAGGCGTTTCTCGACGTGATCGACGTCAACCTCAACGGGGTCCACAACACCGTGTCGGCCGCCGTGCCCAGCCTCCTGGAGAACGGGGGCGGGTCGATCGTCATCACCAGCTCGAGTCAGGGCCTCAAGGGCACGGGCGGTCTGGGAGGGGTCAACGCCGCCTACACCGCGGCCAAGCACGGCGTCGTGGGGCTCATGCGCAACTACGCCAACTGGCTGGGCCCACAGAACATCCGCGTCAACACGATCCACCCGACGGGCGTGGCGACGCCGATGATCCAGAACCCGATCATCGAGCAGTTCTACAACGACCCGAACGCCAACTTCGACGCCGTCAGCAACCTCATGCCGGTGCCGTTCATCGAGCCCGTCGACGTCTCGCGGGCGATCCTGTTCCTCGTCGGCGATGCCGGGAAGTACGTCACCGGGGTGACGTTCCCGGTCGACGCGGGGTTCAACGCCAAGTGACGCCCGGCCGGGCGGGGATCGACCCGCCCGGCCACGGCCCGGGCGTCAGCCGCGTGCGGCGGCGTGCTCGCCCGCGATCCGGCCGAACACGAGGGCGTCGGCGATGTGGAAACCGCCGTCCTTCGCCCAGCTGTAGGTCGAGCTGACGCTGCCGGCGGCGTAGAGCCCCTCGATCGCCTCCCCGGAGGGTCGCAGCACCCGGGCGTGCTCGTCGCGACGCGGCCCGCCGCTCGTCCAGCCGAGCATCGGGCCGCTCCGGTAGGCGTAGAACGGCGGCTCGGACACCGGCACCAACGTCTCGGGCGCCCGGCCGAAGTGCTCATCGTGCCCGGTCTCGCAGGCGCGGTTGTACCGGGCCACCGACTCGACCAGAGCCGCTGCCGGCACGCCTGTGGCGTCGGCGAGTTCCTCGAGGGTGTCGGCCCGGTGGATCCACCCGGCCTCGATCTCGACCGAGTTGTCGGGGCTCCACCGGTAGCCGTCGACGAGCAGGCTCCACCCCACCGGCAGGATCTCGGGGACGGCGCCGATCGGGCCCGCGAGGCGGGTGCGTTCGTCGAACACGACGTGCATGGGGCGTTCGGGGTGCAGCCGGTACTCCCCGTCGATGAGGGCCTGCCCGTGCCCGGTGGGGACGCACTCGTCGACGAAGCGGCGCCCGTCGTCGTCGACCCACAGGTACCCGCGGCGGTGGATCAGCATCGCGAAGGACCCGTGCCGCGAGTCGGGCCGGGGGATCCCGTTGACCGCCATCATGTTGTCCATGTGCCACAGGTCGGCGCCGATGTCCTGCGCCATCCGCAGCCCGTCCCCCGTGGCCGCCGCACTGCCCCACAGCGGCGGGTCCTCCAGGCCGAGATGCTCGCGTACCAGGTCCGCGTCCCCCTCGAAACCCCCGGTGCTCAGCACCACCCCACGCCGGGCCGCCAGCCGTTCGCCAGCGGCGGTGAGGACACCGGTCACCCGGCCGTCGGCCGGGTCCGTCACGAGCTCGGTGGCCGGGGACCCGTACCGCACGGGGATGTCGCGCTCGCGCACGATCGTCTCCAGCGCGCGGTAGAGCCGCCCGTCACCCATGGCCCCGTCGACGCAGCGCAGGTGGTCGTAGGCGTCGCTGCCGGGCAGCTCCGGGTACTCGACGGGGAAGTGCCGGAGCGGCAGCGCGGTGACCCCGAGCGAGCTCATCCACTCCGTGATCTCCCGGGTGCCGTGGGCCCAGGCCCGGATGATCGGTTCGGGAACCGGCCGGTCCCCGCAGAGCGCGCGCAGGTACGTGGCGATGCCCTCGGGGTCGTCGTGGCCGAACCAGGCCCCGCCGGACACCCGGGTGTTCCCGCCTGCGGTATCCGCATCGCCCTTCTCGAGGATCAGCACCTGCGCGCCGGCGTCGTGGGCCGCCACCGCGGCCGCGCACCCCGCCGCGCCCATGCCGACCACGATGACGTCGGCGACGGCGTCCCACGCCGTGCCCGCCCGGTCGCCGGAGTCGTTCCGTGTCACCTGTGTCTCCTCACTCAGTGCAGCCGGGGGATGCCCGCGCCCGTCGGCAGCTCGACGTGGGAGACCGTGATCTCCCCGTCCGCGACCGCGCGGTCGATGCTCGCGCGCAGCGCCGTGCACTCCCGTCCCGGGTCACCCGGCCGGGTGCCGTCCGCGGCGATGACCGGGCAGCCCGCGGTGCCGCCGACCCACTGGATCGAGGTGTGGGCCTCGCTGAACTTCTCCACCCGGACCTCCCGCTCGCACGTGCGGCACCGGTGCGGTCTCATCGCCACGGCGCTCAGCCCCCGACCGCGGCGTCGCGGGGTGCCCGGGACAGGAACTCCATCGCCCGCGGGTCGGGCTCGCGCAGCATGGTCCAGTAGTCGACCAGTCGCCACGGGCACGCCACGACCGACCGGCCCTGCGAGTTGCGGTAGTAGCCGCCGACGTTCGAGCCGCCCGGATGCATCCACACGGTCTTCTCGAGCGCTTCGTCGACCCGCTGGTTGTACTCCGCGACCGCCTCGGGCCTGACGTCCATCGCGTCGAGGTCGTTCTCGAGCAGGTACTGCAGGCACTCGATCACGTAGTGGACCTGCTCCTCGCTCGTGATGTTGTGTCCCGCGCCGTGGTTGGGTGCGGAGTTGGGGCCTGCGGTGATGAACAGGTTGGGGAAACCCGCCGCCTGGACCCCCAGATAAGCGCGCGGGTCCTCCCCTCCGGCCCACTCTTCGGCGAGCGTGCGGCCGTGGCGGCCGGTGATCTCGATGCCGGTGGTGAACTCGAGCTTGAAGCCGGTGGCGAGGATGATGACGTCCGCGGGGATGAACTCGCCCTCGGTGGTGATGACGCCGTCCGGGATGATGCGCTCGAACGAGGCCCGGTGCAGGGAGACGTGCTCGCGGTTCAGGGCCTTGTAGAAGCCGGGATCCTTGACGATCCGCTTGCCGTACGGCCGGAAGTCCGGGGTCAGCTTCTCGATGAGGTCGGGCCGGTCGGGGAAGCTGTCGTGCAGGTAGCGGGTGGCGTTCTGCAGCACCATCTCGTTGGCGGGGGACGCGGAGAAGTGGGTCGCGGCCCACTCGGGGTCGATCCGCGGCAGCGGGTAGAGGTTGTCCGAGGCGAACCAGTAGGCCCGCAGGCGGAACCACTCGTGGAACCGCGGGATGTGCGCCAGCGCCCACTTCTGCGCCTCCGGGACGTCGTTCTGCACCGCCCTCTCCGGCACGATCCAGTGCGGGGTACGCACGACGATGTCCATGGCACTGACCCGGTCCACGATCGCGGCCACCACCTGCACGGACGTGCACCCGGTGCCGAGCACCACGACGCGCTTGCCGTCCAGGTCGACGTCGTCGTCCCACTGCGCGGTGTGCACGATCCGGCCGGCGAAGTCCTCCATCCCCTCGACCCGGGGGATGTTGGGCGAGTTGAGCATGCCCAGCGCGGTGACCACCGCGGCGGCCCGGTGCGTGGTCAGCGTGCCGTCGGAGCCCTCGGTGACCACCTCCCAGCGGTGCTCGTCCTCCAGCCACGTGGTGCTCCGCACGCGCGTGTTGAACTCGATGTTCCGGGCGATGTCGTACTTGTCCACCACTCCGCGCAGGTACTTCTGGTACTCCGCGCCCGTCGGGTAGTACCGCGACCAGTCGGGATTGAGCTCGAACGAGTACGAGTAGTAGTGGCTGGGCGTGTCCACGGCCGCGCCCGGGTAGGTGTTGGCCGACCAGGTCCCGCCGATCTCGTGGCGGGACTCGAACACCCGGTAGGAGAACCCGGCCTCGCCGAGCTTGATGGCGGCGTTGATGCCGATGATGCCGGCGCCGATCACGATCACGGAGAAGTCGGCGGGCGGGTCCACCGTGACGGGGACGCGGCGCTCCGAGAGCACGAAGCCGGCCTGTTCCCGCAGGATTGGGACGAACTCGGCGTCCACGCGCTCCGAGGTGGCGATCCGGGCCATCCGGTTGAACAGCTCCGGGTCGGGCACGCCGAGGACGTCGGTCATGCCGGGCTCGAGAAGCTCGTGGGCGCGGGCCCGGATGTCCGCCACCACGTCGTCCGGGTACTGCCCCGGGGGGACGACCGGCGCGTCGCCGGTCTTGTAGTGGCTGCCCGGCTCGCCGTAGGTCAGGCGCGGCTCGAACTCGTCGAGCAGGCCGGTGTCGCCGGTGACGTGGACGAGCGCCATGAGCAGGGGCGCCGGGTCACACCCGTCGATCGCCTCGCGCAGGCGGGCAGCGTCGTCGGCGTCCGTCGCGCCTACCGCGCGGGGGGAGGTCGTGCTGGTCATGAGGAGGAGCCTTTCGGGAGCGGCACGCCCATGCGGTCGAGCATCGCGCGCGGGTCTGCCGGTGGGGAGGAGTCGAGGAGCTGCCGGGCGCGGCGCTCGAGCGCCGCGGTGCACAGCCGGTCGTCGGAGTGGATCCAGAAGTCGCCGCGGGCGATCTGGGCGACCATGTGCTCGGCGGCGACGAGCGGGTCCAGGCCCGTGCTCTCGTTGTCGCGCTGCATGGCGTCGAACACCGCGTTGGCGACCGGGTTCTCGGTGGGGGCGTCACGCCTGGCGGCGCGGAAGATCTCGCTGCGGATCGAGTGCGGGATGAGGACGCTGACCTGGATCGGCGCGCCGACCACGGCGAGGTCCTGGTGCAGCGCCTCCGTCATGGCCTCCACCGCGAACTTGCTCACGATGTACGGGGATTGAACAGCGACGCTGTTGATCCCGCCAACCGAGGACACGGTCGCGACGCACGACGGCGTCCCGGCGGCGATCATCCGGGGCACGAACGACCGCACGCAGTGGAAGACGCCGTCCACGTTGACGTTCATCACCGTGCGCCAGCGCCGGGGGTCGATCTCCCACAGCAGCCCGGCCGATTCGACGCCGGCGTTGGCGATGAGCAGATCGACGCCCCCGTGTCGGTCGAACACCGACGCGGCGAGCGCGTCGACCGAGGCGGGGTCCACCACGTCGACGTGGCAGGCCTCGGCCCGGCCTCCGCCGTCGCGGATCGACTCGGCGACCCGCTCGGCGCGGGCGACGTCGATGTCCGCGACGACGCTAGTCATCCCGATCTGCGCGAGGTGGCGGACCAGTCCCTCACCCACCCCGGCGGCCGCACCGGTCACCACGGCGACGCCCCCGGCGAAGCGGGCCCGGGCGTCGATCGCCGCGTGCGGGTCGTTCATCGTGGCCACCTCAGATCCCCGCCGGCGCGATGTTCGGGTTGCACCACTGCGGCGGCTCCAGCGGTGGCAGTTCGGTCTCGCCCTCCACGTCGAACACGGGGACGCCCTGCGACCAGGGGTAGTGCAGGCTGAAGGTGACCAGGCCCGTCCGTTCGGCGGGCGATCCGGTGCACATCTCCAACACGGTCTGGGCCAGGTAGTCGACCGGCTCGGCCTCGTATCCCTCCGGGAGGAGGTCACTAGCGCCGGGCGTGCGGATCGCGGTCGACGGGCCCACCGCGTTGACGCAGATCCCGTCGTCCATGACCTCGGCCGCCAGGCCCTGGGTGAACCGGTGCAGCGCCGCCTTGATCGACGCGTACACCACGTCACCGGAGGTCTTGTTGTACTCGCGGAAGGGGCGGATCGGCGGCAGGCCCGTACTGGAGCCGATGTTGACGATCCACCCCCGACCGGCCGCGCGCATGTGGGGCAGCGCCTTCTGGGTGAGCAGGAACGGGACCCGCAGGTAGTGCTCGACCGTGCGGTCGAAGGTGTCGGCGCCCATCGTCTCGATGGGCGCGTAGTCGGCGAAGCCGGCGTTGTTGACCAGGATGTCCAGCGCCCCGGCCTGCTCGATCACCGCGTCGACCAGGCCGTCGCGCTGCTCGGGGTTCTCGAGATCCGCCGGGATCGCCAGGGCCCGGCCACCGGCGCGAGTGATGAGGTCCACGGTCTCGGCGAGCGAGCCGCCGATGACCTGCTCGCGGCCATCTCGGATCGAGGCCGACGGCGTCATCGACCGTGCCGTGACCACCACGGTGGCGCCCTCGGACGCGAGCCGCCGCGCGATCCCGCGGCCGATCCCCCGACTGCTACCCGTGACCAGGGCGACACGCCCGTCCAACCGGCCCGTCATGACGTCACCTGCCCGTCCAGCACGCGCCGCATGAGCGTCCAGAGCTCCGCGCGGGCGGGCCCGGTCAGGGACAGCGACGGGAAGGTGAGGAAGCCGTGGAACAGCCCGTCGAAGCGGTGGGCGAGCACCGGGACGCCGTCTTCGGCCAATCGGCGGGCGTAGTCCTCACCCGCCGAGCACGGTGGATCGAGCTCCGCGGTCGCGACGAGCGCGGGCGGGAGGCCGCTGAGAGTGTCGGCCTTCGTGGGGATGACGAGCTCACTGTCGGTTCCGCCCGGTGCGTACTGCTCCCAGTACCAGCGCATGGCCTTCGTGGTGTTGTAGTACCCGACGCCGTAGAGGCGGTACGACTCGGTCTCGAAGTCGTCGTCGATCACCGGGTAGAGCAGGATCTGCGCGAGGATCTCCGGGCCCCCGCGCTGCCGGGCGGCCAGGCACACCGTGGTGGCGAGGTTGCCGCCGGCGCTGTCGCCGGCGACGGCGATCCGGGCGGGGTCGCCACCGTGCTCGGCGATGTGCTCAGCAGCCCAGCACACCGCCGAGTAGACATCCTCCATCGCCGCGGGCGCCGGGTGCTCCGGCGCGAGCCGGTAGTCCACCGCCACGACCACCACGGACAGGGCCTCGGCCATCGACCGGCAGAACTCATCGTGCGAGTCCAGGTCGCAGAACACGAAGCCGCCGCCGTGGGCGAAGACGATCACGTCCAGCGGAGCGTCCGTGGACGAGTGGGAGGCGGCATGCGGGGTGAAGACGCGCAGCGGTAGGTCGCCGCCGGGACCGTCGATGACGAGATCGACGACGGCGAGCATGTCCGGCTGCCGCTGGAGGGGGGCCCGCCGCGCGGCGATCAGCTCGCGCAGTTCGGCGGGCTGGTGCTGGGTGACGTCCGGGAAGCCCGCCTCCAGGTTCGCGAGCATCTGCTCGACATCGGGGTGCAGGTCGCTGCGACGGGTACTCGTCATCTCAGCGCTCCCCGTGGCCGACGAGCGCGTTCTGCGCGGAGGTGATGGTCATGCCGCGGTATCCGTCCCGCGCGACCTCGTCGAGGACCTGCCCGTAGGCGGCGAACCCGCCGATGTACGGCATGAACACCCGCGGCTTACCGGGGATGTTCGCGCCCATGTACCAGGAGTTCGCGCTGGGGAAGAGCGTCCCGGCGGCCTTGCTGTTGACCTCGGCCACCCACTCGTCCACGGCATCGGGCGTGGGCTCGATCGCCGCGGCGCCGTTCTGGCGGAGGTGGTCGAGGCAGGCCGCGATCCAGTCCACCTGCTGCTCGGCACCGAGGACCATGTTGGCCAGGACGCTCGGGCTACCCGGCCCGACCATGATGAACATGTTGGGAAAACCGTCGGTCATGAGGCCGAGGTAGGTGCGGGGACCCGCCGACCACGCCTCGCGCAGGTCGCGGCCGTCGCGACCGCGGATGTCGATGCGGGACAGCGCCCCGGTCATGGCGTCGAAGCCGGTGGCGAAGACGATCATGTCGAGTTCACGGTGCCCGTCCGTCGTGCGGATACCGGTGGGGGTGATCTCCTCGATCGGGGTGCGGCGCAGGTTGACCAGGGTGACGTTCTCACGGTTGAAGGTCGTGAAGTAGCCGTCGTCGGTGACGATGCGCTTGGTGCCGATCGGGTGGTCGGTGGGGATGAGCTCGTCGGCGATCGCCGGGTCGTCGACCATCTGGCGGATCTTCGCCTCGACGTACTCGCGCGCGGCGTCATTGGCGGCCATGTTCACGGTCTGGTCGGGGAAGGCCTTGGCGAAGAGGTATCCGCCGCGATGCCACCACTCGTCGAAGACGCGCTGCCGCTCGTCGTCGTCGACCTCCATCGCCCCCTTGGGGTACGGCGTGAACGGGGTCCCGCCCCCGCTGAGTCGCGCCTTGCGGCGACGCTCGGGGTAGGTCGCCTTGACCTCGGCGATCTGCTCGGGGGTCAGGGGGCGGTTGCCGGCGGGGATCGAGTAGTTGGGGCTGCGCTGGTAGACGTAGACGTGCTCGGCCGTCTCGGCGATGACCGGGATCGACTGGATGCCGGAGGAACCGGTGCCGATCACCGCGACGCGCTTACCCGCGAAGTCAACGGGCTCGTGCGGCCACTCCCCGGTGTGGTAGCTCTCGCCGGTGAAGGCGTCCCGGCCGGGGATCTCGGGGCGGTTGGCGGCGGAGAGCACGCCGGTGGCCATGATGCAGTACCGGGCCGTGATGGTCTTGCCGGTGTCGGTCCGGACCGTCCACCGCGAGGCGGCCTCGTCGAACTCGGCCGAGACGACCCTGGTGAGGAACTCGAACGACCGGGTCAGGTCGTGCCGCTCCGCGACGTGCTCGAGGTAGGCCAGGATCTCGGGCTGGGTGGCGAAGCGTTCCGTCCAGGTCCACTCCTGCTGGAGGTCCTCGTCGAAGGAGTACGAGTAGTCGATGCTCTCGACGTCGCAGCGGGCTCCCGGGTATCGGTTGTGGAACCAGGTGCCGCCCACGCCGGCGGCGGAGTCGATGCCGAGCACGGTCATGCCGCGCTTGCGGAGGGTGTGGACGGCATACAGGCCGGAGATTCCGGCACCCACGACGACGGCGTCGTAGTCACTGGTGGTGCTCATCAGACGGTCTCCTTCTCCTGCTCGGCCTTGTGCTGGGCGGCCTTCATCTCCTTGGCCCACAGCCACTCGTGACCCCAGTAGCTGTCCGCGGTGATCTCCTCCGCGGTGTAGAAGGACTCGTCCACGGGGTGACCGTCGGTGCCGTACTCGATGTCCCACCCGCCCGGCACCCGGACGTAGAAGGAGACCATCTTGTCGTTGGTGTGCCGGCCGAGGGTCGACGAGACGGGGAAGTGCCGCGCCTCAACCGAATCCAGGGCCCGACCGACCGCGTCGAGCGAGTCGACCTCGACCATGACGTGGATGAGTCCCGGGTCGCGGCCCTCGAGGCTCGGCATGATGGCGAGGCTGTGGTGACGGCGGTTGATGCCGAGGAAGCGGATCCGCAGCGGGCCCGCCTCGGGCGGGGCGGGCATCCGGAACGCGCCCCGGGGCAGGAATCCGAGCACCTCGATGTAGAAGCGGTACGACTCGTCGAAGTTCGCCGTCGGCATGACCACGTGCCCCATGCCCTGGTCCCCGGTGACGAAACGCTGGCCGTAGCGGGTGATCAGGGGGCTGTGGTCGAGGACGGGGCCGTAGAAGATTTCCAGCGGCGTGCCACCGGGGTCCCGCAGGCTCAGCCCGCCCTCGACCCGGCGTGCCTCGCAGAGCTCGAACGGCATGGCGCTGTACTCGTGACCGACCTCGTCGAGCCGGGCGGCGACCCTGGCCAGCGAGGCGGCGTCGCGCACCTCCCAGCCCACGGCCGTCACGCGGTCGACGTCGCCACGCTCGACGGTCAGCCGGGACGTCCGCTCGTCCATCCGGAAGTGCAGCGCGTCCTCCTCGACACCACTGCCGGGGGCGAAGCCGAGGACCTCGAACCCCAGCTCGCGCCACCGGTCCATGTCCGTCGCCTGGACTCGGACGTAGCCGAGTCCCCTGATCTCCGTGCGCCCGTAATGGCGCTCGCCTGTCATCTCGAAAGTGCTGTTCATCGGGGGTTCCTTGGTCCTCGCGGGGTCAGATCATCACGCGCAGCGGTCCCACCGGGACCTCGACGCCGAGGGAGGCCAGGGCGGAGGCGTGGTAGGGGGTGCTGGTGACGTGGATGGCGTGGTGGAGTCCGCAGTGCGCGTCTCTCCAGAAGCGCTGCAGGGGGTTGTCCATGCGCAGGGCGTTACCGCCGGAACGGTCGAACACCTCGTCGGCGGCCCGGACCGCGCGCCACGCCGACCGGATCTGATTGCGGCGCGACTGCGCGCGCATCTCGAAGCTGATCTCCTCGCCCGCGTCGACCATGTCGTAGATCCGGTCGACGTTGCCGAGCAGCTGCTGGCGGGCGGCGTCGATCTCGGCGGCCGCCTCGCCGAGGGCGTGCAGCACGTACGGGTCGTCCTTGATCTTGGTGCCGGTGGCCCCGACGCGTTCGCGCTGGTAGGCCAGGCCCTGGGCCAGGACCCCCTCGCAGATCCCGATGGTCGCCGAGGTGATCCCGAGCGGGAACATGGTGGACCACGGCATCTTGTACAGGGTCTCGGTGACGCCGTACTCGCGGGCCGCGGTGCCGTCCATGACCTCCGCCGACTTCATGACCCGGTACTCGGGGATGAAGGCGTCGGTAACGACGATGTCCTTGCTGCCCGTGCCGCGCAGCCCCACCACGTCCCAGGAGTCCTCGATGATCTGGTAGTCCGAGCGGGGCAGGATGACGTGGAGGCCGACCGGCGGCATCACCGGCGTCCCGTCCGGGTTGGCGACCATCGCGCCGAGGAAGATCCAGTCGCAGTGGTCGGTCCCGGACGAGAACTGCCAACGCCCGGTCATCCGGTAGCCGCCCTCGACGGGAGTGGCCAGGCCACCGGGCATGTACGGCGAGGCCTGCCAGGTGTTGCAATCCGCGCCCAGGACCTCGTCCTGGACCTTCGGGTCCGCGAAGGCGAGCTGCCACGGGTGCACGCCCACGATGCCGCCCACCCACCCGGCGGAGCCGTAGTAGCCGGCGGTGGCCATCACCGTCTCGGCGAACTCGCGCGGGTGCGCCTCGTAGCCCCCGTGGCTCTTGCGCTGCAGCATGCGGATGATCCCGGCCTGTTTGAGGCCGGCGGCCAGGCCGTCGGTGAGGCGCCCCAGCGAGTCGGAGGCGTCGGCCTCGGCGCGGATGTCGTCGGCCATCGCGACGATCTTGTCGAGTACTTCGTGGGTCATGGGTGTCCTGCTCGTGTCGGGGTTCGGGGGGTGGCCGGCGCGGAGGGCGCTCAGCGGGCCGTGTCGAAGGCGGTGCGTCCGGCCGCGAGGTTCTCGTCGACCTCGGCCTGCCAGTTGGTCAGGGCGCGCTCGGTGTCGATCTCGAACTCGAAGCGATCGACCATCTCGGGCTCGATGTCCTCGACGTCCACGTAGAACTGCTCGTACCAGCGGCGCAGCTGGTAGACGGGCCCGTCCTCCTCGGACAGCAGGGGATTGTCGATGCGCGACTTGTGCTTCCAGATCTCGACGTCCTGCTCGAAGCCGATCGCCACGCCCTTGGCGATGGCCTCCGCGACCTGCTGGGCCTGCTCGTCGGGCATGCCCTGGGGCTTGGCCGCGATGACGCCGTACTGCAGCCGGAACGAGGTGGGCGAGATCGGATAGTGGCAGTTGACGAGGTAGACGTTCGGCGGGCCCTCCGGGTCGGTGCCGGCCGTCCAGAGCTTGTCGATCATGTACGACGGCCCGTAGTAGCTGGCGTCCGAACTGCTCTCGGTGCTGTAGTTGGTCCGGTTCATGCTCACGCCGGTGGCGTCCGCCCGGGGCAGGGACCTCATGACCTGGGTCGCGGTGTGTCCCTCGAAGACGTTCCGGAAGAAGGTCGGCATCCCGTAGTGCACGTAGAAGAAGTGCGCCATGTCGACGACGTTGTCGACGATCTCGCGGCAGTGCGCCCCCTCGACGTCGATCGAGTTCCACACCCAGTCGGTCCAGCCCGGGTCGCCGTGGGTGGGGATCTCGGGGATCGCCTGCTCCTCCGGCGGCTTCCGGTTCTGCGGGTCGTGCCAGACGAACAGCTGACCGCTCACCACGGCGGTCGTCCAGGCCCGGGTCTTGGCGACCGGGGGCACGCGACGGGCGTAGGGGATGCCCACGCACTTGCCGTCTCCACGCCACCGCCAGTCGTGGAACGGGCACGCGATCGTGTCGCCCTTGACGGTGCCGCGGGCGAGGTTGCCGCCCATGTGTCGGCAGAAGGCGTCCAGCACGTTGATCTGGCCGTTCTCCCCGCAGAACACGACGAGCTGGGTGCCGAACGCGGAGACCTGGTGCGGGCGGCCATCCGCGAAGTCACGGGCGAGGCCGAGGCAGTGCCAGCCCCGGGCGTAGCGCTGCGGCGGGGTGCCGGCGTCGATCTCGCGGACCGCGTCGGCGGGGTCGGACGGGGTGGGGGTGGTGGATCGCACTGCGCCTCCTGGTCGGTGGTGGCTGATGGGCTCAGCCTGCCGATCCCGGACCGCGATGTGATGTGGGTCTCCCGCCCACCGGGAGGGTCGGACGGTCGCTGCACGTCGCCCTGAACCAGCCGACGCTCGCCCGTCCCGCTCAGCGGGATGAAGGGGTTTTGACGGAGCCCGGACATGCGACCGTCACATGGGCGTGATACACATCACATAGGACGACAGGTACGGAGGAACGCGTGCCCACGATGAACCCACCCCGGAACATCCCCCGGAACCAGCCCGGCCTACATCGGTCCGTCGAGCAGGCGCAGGCCCGCTACCGCACCCGATCGGCGCCGGCCCCGGCAACCAGAACCGGCGAACCCGGCGCGGAGGTGCCCGTGTCGATGGTCGACCGGGTCTCGCTCGTGCTCAGAACGTTCGGCGCCGCCGGGCCGATGACCCTTGCGCAGGTCACCGCGCGCACCGGACTACCCCGCTCGTCCGTGCATCGCCTGCTCGACCAGCTCGCCCAGGCGGGGTGGCTCGCCAAGAGTCCTGGACAGACCTACGAGCTGGGGGTGCACGCCTACGAGGTCGGCCAGGCTGCCCTCCGCCACAATCGCCTCCTCCAGGCCGCCACCCCGGTCATGCGCGCCTTCGCCCACCGGACCGGATTCACCATCCAGCTGGGAGTGGTGGACCGCGGGGACACCGTGTACCTCGCCAAGACCGGTGGGCGTCGGTCCGGCCCCACGCCCACCGCCGTCGGCCAACGGATTCCGGCCCATCTGACAGCGGTCGGAAAGGTGCAGATGGCGATGCCCCAGCCGGCCGACCGCACCGGACCCCGTGGCCGACCGGTCGCCCCGTTCCATCACCCCGCGACCGCGTTCGCGCAGGAGATGGAGGAAATCCGTCGCCGCGGTGCGGCGTTCGACCGCGGCGAGGCGTTCTCCGGCATCGGCTGTGTGGGCGTGTCGATCGGCCCGGCCGATCATCCCTACGGCAACCTGGCCGGACTGTCGGTGTCCGCGGCGGTGGGGACGTTCGAGCCCCGCGAGCTGGTCGGTCCGCTACGGATCGCCGCTCGGGAGATCTGGGAGCGGTCGGTGGCCACCGATCTCGCCAACGACTGACGACGGTCGCCGAACGACGACGCCCCTGAGGCGCGTGCCGGGCACGCGCCTCAGGGGCGTCTCGTGCGGCCGGGCCGCGACCAGAAGGTGGCGCGCCGCGGACCGCCGTCACTCACCGAAGTCGATACGCTGCCCCCCGTTGGCCACCGAGACGACCGTCCCGGTCCCGAACGGCCCTTCCCGGTCGTACAGGGTCGCCGTGCCCACCGCGACCCCGTTCGTGCTGAGGTGCTGATCCGCTTCGAGGCCGAGATCCTCGGACCGGGGCAGGCGGGACAGGGCGACGGTGACATCGGCGTTGATGAAGCCGATGCCCTCGGTGCCCCAGTTGGTGGCCAGGCTCGTGGACTCCGCCAGCGTGGCTGCGCGCTGGAACGGCGTCGCGCGGTCCCCTTCCACCACGTTGCGCGGGTGGTTCCATACCCGCTTGCGTCGGTTGTTCTGGTGGTCACCCATGTCCCGGCTCCACCGGTCGGGGTTCTCGGGGTCGCCAACGAAGTAGTGGTGGGCGTCCGAGGCGAGTGACTCGTCGGCCAGTAGTCGGGGGAAGCCCACCTCCCGCGGGGCGGTCCACACCTCGCCGGCCGGCTGCTCACCGAGCCGGAGCATGACGAGTGTCGCCCGCGCGACGGTCTGCCCCTCCTGGATCACCCGGGCGTCGGCCACCCGGATCCGTCGGCCCGCGCGCACCGCCTCGGTGGACACCTCGAGGGGCGCGAACCGGACGGGGGCGAACAGGTCGACGGTCAGCCGCGCCGGGAGGAAGTCGCCGCCGCCCTGCTCGCGTTCCAGCGAGCGGGCGGCGGCCGCCACCACGGAGGGCCCGTTGAGCATCGTCGGCGACCACGCGCTGCGGGCGTATTCCGTGGGCTCATACGAACCGGCGGAGTCCAGGCTGAAGAACGCGGTGTGCTCAGTGTTCATCCGGCCCATTCTGGTGCCGGAGTCGCTGCGTCATCTCCACCAGGTACCCGTCCGGGTCGCGCACCATCCCGATGATCATCCCGAACCGTGCGACCTCGGTCGCGGGCATGACCACCTCCCCACCATGGCCCGCGGCGGACGCCACTCGTGCCTCGACGTCGTCGACGGACAGGACGAGCTTGCCGAACATCTGTCCGTGTTCACGCGAACGGCCGGCCGACTCTCCCGTCGGCAGCATGAGTTCCAGTCCGCCCGCCCCGGCGCGGACGATCGCGGCGTCGAACTCACCGGCCGAGAACCGGTCGCCCTCGGTGAAGCCGAGCGCGTCGACGTAGAAGCGCACCGCCCGGTCGAGGTCTGCCACGTTGAGCGCGGTGAGTGAGAGCTCCGTGGTGGTCATCGGGTCTGCGACCCGCCGTTGAAGTCGAGGGTCTGGCCGGTCATGCCCCCGGCCTCCTCGGAGGCGAGGTAGGCGCAAAAGGCCCCGACCTCCTCCGGGTCGCCGAGCCGGCCGATCGGGATGCCCTCCAGGAGCCGGGAGATCATCTCGGGCGGCATCTTCTCCTCGAGGTTCTTCTGTAGTCCGAGCGCGACGATGTTCGCCGTGATGCCGTACTGCCCGTTCTCCGCGGCGAGGTGCCGGATGAAGCCCTCGATACCGCTCTTGCCGGTGGCGTACATGCTCTGGTTGATGTTCTGTCCGGTGCGGGCCGATCCGGACGAGATCTGGATGACCCGTCCCCACCGGGCCTCGTACATCCCGTCGAGCACGACCTTGATGCAGTTCATGGCTCCGAAGATGTTCAGGTCGATCGGGGCGCGCCAGTCCTGGGGGTCGAGCTCGCGGAACGGCTTGGTGACGCGCTGTTCCGCCACGCCCGCGTTGTTGACGATGATGGCCGTCCGTCCGCCCAGCTCGGACTCGGCCGCGCGGACGGCGGATTCTGTCGCGTCGAAGTCGGTGACGTCGAACGGGGCGGCGACGGCGCGGTTGCCCTCGGCCCGGATGTCGGCCGCCACGCGCTCCGCGCGGTCGGCGTGCAGGTCGTTGACGATCACCGCCGCCCCCTGGCGGGCGAGGACCTTGGCGATCCCCTCTCCGACACTCTGTCCCGCGCCGCTCACGAGCGCGATCTTGTCGTTCAACTCGAACATCGGTGTTCTCCCTTGCCTCGTCGGATCGTTGGAGTCTGTCGCAGCGGGGACGGCTCCGGAGGGGGTCGTCCCGGGTGGCGGGAGACGAACGTCCACGGCGCGTTTCCCCGCGTAGCGTCTGGTGCCCGGCGCCCCTCGCCGTCCACCCCCGACCCCCACAGGAGCTGTTGATGAACCAGACCCGTCGTACGCCATGGGATCCCGACGTGGAGGAGATCGTCCGCCGTGCGGCGGCCGCGGGTGTGGGGCCGTTGCACCTGCGCGGTGTCGAGGGAGCGCGGGAGGCGCTCGAGTCGATCGTGCGGCCGCCGGGGCCGGAGATGGCCTCGGTGACCGACCACGTGATCGAGGGGCCGCACGGGCCGATCCCGGTCCGCGTCTACCAGCCCGAGGCGGTCTCCGACTCGCCCTCCGCGCCGGCGCTGGTGTGGTTCCACGGCGGGGGGATGATCATGGGTTCCCTGGCATCATTCGACCGCCTCGCCCGCGACGTCGCCGATGCCACGGGCGCGGTGCTCGTCAACGTCGACTACCGCCTCGCCCCGGAGCATCGCTATCCGGTCGCCAACGACGAAGCCTACGCGGCGCTGTGCTGGACCCACGACTCGGCCGACCGGCTCGGGATCGACCCGCGACGCATCGGCGTGGGAGGCGACAGCGCGGGGGGCGGACTGGCCGCGGCGACGGCACTACGTGCACGCGACGAGGGTGGCCCGGCGATCGCGCAGCAGGTGCTGCTCTACCCCGGCCTGGAGCGTCGCCGCGATCGCCCGTCGATGCGGGAGTTCGGGGACAGCCCCTTCCTCACCGCCGCCGACATCGACTGGATGAAGAACCTCTACCTCGGCGAGGACCCGTCGGGCGATGACCAGTACGGCGTTCCCGCGCTGGCGGCCTCCCTCGAGGACCTGCCCGCCGCCGTGATCGCCGTGGGGCACGCCGACCCTCTGCGGGACGGGGTCGAGGAGTACGGGGCCCGGCTGCGAGAGGCCGGGTCCCCCACCGCCCTCCTCCGTTACCCCGGTGTCGGGCACGGCTTCGCGATGCAGGTGGCCTCGGTGGCCCGGGCGCGGGCGGCCGTCGCCGAGGTCGGCGCACTCGTGGCCGCCCGCTTCGCCCTCACCAGCTGAGCTGCGGCCCGGCCAGCGCCTTGCGCAGCGGCACCGCCGGATCGGCGACCGCGTCGGGCGTCGGCCGGGCGCCCCGGGCGAGTGCCGTGCGAAGCGCGACGAAGTCCGCCGGGGCGTTCACGCACTCCGCACCGAGAAAGCCGTTCTCGCCGAAGTAGAGGGCCACCCGGCGACGCGGCTTGTCCGGGTCCTCGCGGACCACGACCTCGCGATGGCCCGCCGAGCGGCCGACGATCTGCAGCTTCCACCCGCCCTGGTCCGACCAGAACCACGGGGTCGGCCGTGTGCTCGGCGCGGCGCCGGTCACCGCGTCGGCGGCGAGTCCTGCCTGTTCCACCGCGTTGTCCACGGACTCGAGTCGGAGCCACTCACCGTCGACGCGCTGGATCGTGCAGTCGCCGATCGCGAGGGTCCGTCCGTCCGAGGTCTGGCACTGTTCGTCCACGCGGATCCCGCCGGCACACTCGAGCCCGAGCTGCTCGGCGAGTTCGGTCCGGGGAGTCACCCCCACGCCCACGAGAACCGTCTCCGCGGGCAGCACCCGCCCGTCCGCGAGGACGACAGCCCGCAGCCCGGCCCCATCGGCCTCGATCCGGTCCGGCACGGCGCCGAGGAGGATCTCGATCCCGGCTGCCCTGTGGCCCCGGGTCAGGAACTCGGCCGTCGAGGCGTCGACCGCGCGGCCCATGAGCCGATCACCGGCCTCGACGACCGTGACCTCCGCGCCGAGGTCACGCGCGGTGGCCGCCACCTCGAGCCCGATGAACCCGCCGCCGATGACGACGACCCGCCCGGGGAGCCGATCCACGAGCCGTCCCGCGTCGGCGATGTCGCGCAGCTCCAGGACATCGGGGTGATAGGCCCCCGGGATCGTGAGGCGTCGCGGCCGGGCGCCGGTCGCGAGCACGACCCGGTCGAACCGCCGCGAGTGCGCCCCCGTCGAACGGCTCCGCCAGTGGCCCACGACGCCGTCGCCGTCGCGCTCGAGGCGCTCGACGACGGCGTCGGTGATCAGTTCGATTCCGTGGTCGTCGTAATGGTCCGGTGCGCGCAGCATCAGGTCCGCCGCGGAGGCCTCGCCGCGGAGCCAGGCCTTGGACAGCGGGGGCCGCTGATAAGGCAGGTGCGGCTCCGCGCCGATCAGCGTGACGGGGCCGCGGTGGCCGCCCTGCCGCACGCGGTCGGCGAACTGCACGGCCGCCTGGCCGGCCCCGACGACGAGAAGTGATTCGAAGAGACGGGGCTGCGCCCCGATCATCGGAGCCATCGTCACACCTGCTCGTCGGGGATCGTCACGTGGAGCTCCATCCCCTCGCGCAGTTCGAGCTGGCACGAGAGCCGGGAGGTGTCCTCACGGTCGCTCGCGGTGCATTCCAGCATGTCGTCCTCGTCCTCTCCGGGTGGGTCGAACAGGTCGTGCTCGGCCGGTGCGAGGTAGACGTGACATGTGGCGCACGACAGGGTGCCACCGCACTGGCCGACGATGCCGGTGACCCCGTTGCGCACCGCGGTGACCATGACCGAATCGCCGACCGTGCCGTCGATGACCACCTGGGTCCCGTCCGGCTTCGCGTAATGAACCTTCGGCATCGGCGCCCCTACCAGGTGACCGGGAGGTCGACGATCGGCTGCGTGAGGTTGTCCGGGTCCACGACCGCTTCACCCGCAAGCTTCAGGCCGGGGAGGCGCCTGAACAGCTCCGAGATCGCGACCTGCAGCTCCATCCGGGCCAGCGGCGCCCCGAGGCAGTGGTGCAGCCCGTAGCTCAGGGTGAGGTGCGGGTTGCCGGAGCGGCGGACGTCGAACTGCTCGCCGGCCTCCACCGCGATGCCGTCGTGGTTGGCCGCGGCCGGGTCGACGAGGACCGCCTCGCCGGCGGCGATGAGCTGGCCGTCGATCTCGACGTCCTCGGTGGCGATGAACGGCACGAGCCCGCCGCCGCCGGTGACCGTCTGTCCGATCCTCATCCGCCCGTGGCGCAGGATCTCCTCGACCGCGGTCGGCGCCACGCCGTCGACATCGGACAGCAGGATCTCCAGCTGCTCGGGTTCACGGAGCAGAGCGAGGGTGCCGGCGCAGATGAAGTTCGCCGTGTTGTCGAACCCGCCGATGATGAGGACCATCGCGATCGGCAGGATCTCGCCGTCGGTGAGCGACTCGTCCTTGTCACGGGCGTTCGCCAGGTCGCTGATCAGGTCCTCCTTGGGATCCTGACGCCGCTGCTCGATCAGTGCCGAGAGGTAGACGAAGAGCTCGGTCATGTTCTCCATGACCTCCTCCTCCGGCATGTTCGCCACGGCCAGGGTGGCCGAGCTCCACTTCTGGAACTTGGGCCGGTCCTCCGGGGGGACGCCGAGGAGGTTGGCGAGCATCTGGATCGGCAACGCGACCGCGTAGTCCTCCACCAGGTTGGCCGGGGCGCCCTTGGCGATCATCTCGTCGATGAGGTGGTTGGCGAACTCGACCGCCGAGTCGCGCATGGCCTTGACGCGCTTGGGCGAGATCGACTTCTGCACCAGCTTGCGGAGCTTGGTGTGCTGCGGCGGATCCTCGAACTGCAGTGTCGACCGCAGGAACTCGGGGAACTCCACGAAGTACGGGACCACGCGTTCGCCGGTGCGGAACGGTTCCCGCACGAACCGCGGATCACCGAGCATCTCCCGGGCAGCGGCGTTGCGGTGGATCACCCAGACGTCGCCGCCGAAGGGCATCGTCATCTTGGTCATGGGGCGGTCGGCCGCGATCGCCGCGTAGCGGCGCGCCGCCTCCGTGGGATCGACGGGACCGAAGGGGTAGGCCGTCTCCGCCGGGGCGGGGGGCACGGATGTACTCACTGTGATTCTCCAGTTCGGACGATGGCGCGGATCAGGACGTGGGGACCTGGGCGAGGGCGATGACCTGCGGGGCCGCCTCGGGCGTGATGGCCATGACCTCGTCGAACCGCTCGGCGACGGACTCGATGGTCAGGCCCGGATCCATGAAGCCGACGGTGTTGACGAGCGCGAGTCGGTTGACGATCCCCCCGGCGACGTTGAAGACCTCCCCGGTGACCTCACAGGACGGGTGCACCAGGTAGGCGGCGACCGGGGAGACGTGCTGCGGCAGGAGCTGGGTGCGCATGTACTCCATCACCTCCGGCGAGAGCGTGTCTGCGGCCGCCTCGGCCATGCGCGTCCCCGCGCCGGGCGCGATGGCATTGACCTTCACCCCGGACGCGAGGCCCTCGAGGGCGAGGTTGCGGGTGAGCCCGAACAGCGCGCCCTTCGACCCGCCGTAGTGGGACATGTCGGGGTTGCCCAGCATGGCCTGCGAGATGGTGTTGACCACGCGCCCGGCCGGGGAGGCGACCAGGTGCGGCCAGGCCGCCCGGGTCAGGCGCATCGGCCCGAGGAAGTGCACGTCCAGGTGCCGCTGGTACTCCTCGTCGGGGACCTGGTCGAACGGCGCCCCGCGGACGATGCCGGCGTTGTTGATCACGGCGTCCAGCTGGCCGTACGAGTCGAGTGCCGCGGTGACGAGGGCGTCGACGCCCTCCTGGGTGGTGATGTCGGACTGGACGGCGACGGCGCGACCGCCGGCGGCGGTGATCGCCTCCGCCACCTCGCTCGCGGGATCGTCGCCGTCGACGCCCGAACCGTCGATGGCGGCACCGAGGTCACCGACGACGACGGCGGCGCCGCGCGAGGCGAGCAGTTCGGCATGCGCGCGGCCGATGCCGCGGCCGGCGCCGGTGATGATGACGACGCGGTCGGAGAAATCCAGAGTGCTCATGTCAGAGGAGTCCTTGCGTTGGGTGGGTCAGGTCAGGTCTGGGGCGGTGCTCAGGGACGGGTGTCGCCGCCGCTGAAGGGCACGTCGGCGACCCAGATGGCCCCCTGGCCCTCGCGCGCGGACTTCTCGAAGTCGAAGACCTCGGTGCCGACCGTGAGGTAGAGCGTGGAGCGATCGGGGCCGCCGAGCAGGCACGCCGAGGCGACGCCCTTCTCGAGCGGGATCTCCACCGCGTGGGTCATTCCGTCCTCGGTGAACCGGGCGACGTGTCCGCTGCCCGGCATGGCCGCCCAGACCCCGCCCTCGGCGTCGAGGCCGATGCCGTCGGGGAGGAACGGGCAGGCGGCGAACGGCCGGGGGTCGGACAACGTCCCGTCCGCGGCCCGGTCCACGACCGTGATCTGGTTGGCCATGACCTCGGCGATGAACACCCGCGTTCCCTCTGCGTTGATCGCGATGCCGTTGCCACAGTTGAGCGGGCCGACCCCCTCCGCGATCCCGGTCGAGCCGTCCGGCTGCACCACGATGAGCGGGGAGGTGACGGGGGTCTCGCCCGCGAACAGGTCAAAGCCGAGCTGCGTGATGTACGCACGCCCGTCGGCGTCCACGACCATGTCGTTGATCGCCTTGAGTGAGTGCTCGGAGACGTCGGCGTAGACCTCTAGGTCATCGGGGGCGCCCCCACCGTGCACCAGCACGAGCTGCTCGTGCATGGAGGTGACGATCAGGCGACCGTCGGGCAGCCAGCCGAAGCCACCGAGGCAGATCGGGACGTCGGTTCCGGCGCGGCGGCCCGTGGCGTCGACCATCACCTCCTGGTTCCCGTCCAGGTCCAGGGTCAGCAGGACGGAGTTGTACATGTCGGTGAACCAGAACCGACCTTCGTGCCACCGCGGGCACTCGGGCCACGAGTAGCCGCTGGCGATGTGGCGAGGGGCGAGGACCTCGGCGCCGGCTGCGGAGATGGCGTCGGCGGTGTCGGAGACCGGGTTGGTGGTCATGTCGGAACCTTTCGATGTGGGTGTGTGCGCCACGCGAATCGTGACGAGCGGACTGCGGATCCAGTGAACTGCGTCACAACGAATGCCTGAAAGTGAGAATAAGATCGAAGAACGCCCCCGCCCGTTCGCGTCCCGCTCAGCGGGCGGATGTTCGGGCGGGGGCGTTACCGGGTAGGCGTCACTCTGCTCGCCAGATCAGCTCCGGCCGGATGTAGTAGTTGTATCCGGGCGCGATTCCGCCGATATCGCCGTTGTGGAACCAGTAGGTCGCCGCCGGCGTCCACGGGAGCGCCGCGACGTCACCGGCATAGGCTCGGATGGCCTCCTTGTACCTCGTCACCTGCTCCTGCGGGTCCGAGGTCGCCCGGGCGAGTTCGATGGCGCGGTCGAACTCGGGGTTCGAGTAGCTCTGATTGTTCTCGCCCCCGTTGGTGTGCATGCGGTCGTAGAGCATCGCCGGATCGAGCGTGACGCCCATGTTGCCGGTGGCACTCTCATAGTCCCCGGCGAGGACGCGGGAGCTGTAACTCGCCGCGTCCAGCTCCAGGACTTCGAGCGTCAGTCCGTCGATCGCGTCGATCTGCGCCTTGAGCATCTGCGCTTCTTCCACCATCTGCGAGACGCCGGCGAGGGAGGTGTACTCCAGGACTACCTCGTCCTGGCCGGTCTCGGCCCGGTACTCGTCGACGAGAGCCTGGGCGCGGGCCGGGTCATGTCCTGGCAGCTCCGCCTCGGGATCGAAGAGCACACTGCCCTCGATCGCGAACGCTCCGGGACCGGGGCCCGCCGAGTAGACCGCCTCGCGGATGGCGTCGGAATCGATGGCGTGGCCGATGGCTTCGCGGATCCTCTGGTCCGTCGCCGGGCCTGCCGCGAGGTTGAATCGCATCCCCGCTCCGATGAGGTTCAGCATGTGGGCTTCCGACTGCCCCGCAGCCTTGAGCTCCTCGACCGTGCGGGGGACACCGGTGGTGTTGATGTCGATGTCCCCCGACTTCAGTGCGTTCGCCCTCTGCTGTTCCTGGGCGATGGTCACGATGACCAACTCGTCGAGGTAGGGGCGCGGAGCGTCCCAATAGTCGTCGTTGCGGACGAAGCGCATCTCGGTGCCCCGGGACCACCGGTCCAGTTCGAACGGTCCGGCACCGACCGGCTCGAGTCCGAAGTCCTGCCCCTTCTCTCGGATGGCGGTCGGCGAGCCGATCATGCCGAGACCCGTGTACAGCAGGGTCGGGAACTGGAAGTTCGGTGCGGGCAAACTCACCTGGAGGGTGCGCTCGTCGACGACCTCCCAGTCCATGGACTGCGCGGTCTGGCGAGCTGCATTGCGGTTGACCGGGTCCTTCGCGCGCTCCCAGTTGAACGCGACCGCCTCCGCGTCCAACGGGGTCCCGTCGGTGAACGTCAGGTCGGGACGAAGCGTAATTGTCCACTCCTTCCCGTCCTCCGACTCGAAGCTCTCCGCCAGCCCGGGGGCGTACTCCAGCGTGCGCGGGTCGAACGTCACGAGGCTCCCGTAGACCGCGGTGCATGCCATCCAACTTTGCGAGAAACCGCAGTTCGCCGAGTCGACGGACACGGGCTCAGTCGAGAACGCATACCGAACGCTTCCGCCGGAACGCGGTTCTCCCTCCGGGGCGGGTCCCGACGTTCCGAACGCCGTGTCGAAGGTCTCCTGGGCGGAGACGTCGCCGGTCGCGGAGACGCCGCCCTGCCCGCAGGACGCGAGGAGAGAGACGACGGCTACCAGCGCGGCGACCCCGGCGGTTCGTGGATGACGCATTCTTAGTTCCTTTTCACGCGGACGGATGTGGATCGGGGCTGGGGCGGGTGTCACTCGGAGCGCCACAGCAGCTCGGGACGGAGGTAGTAGTTGTACCCGGGTGTGATCCCACCGATGTCGCCGTTGTGGAACCAGTAGGTCGTGGCCGGGGTCCACGGCAGGGCGGCCACGTCGCCGACGTAGTGACGCACGGCTTCCTTGTAGTGTTCGACCTGCTCTCCGGGATCGGGTGTGGCCCTGGCACTCTCGATCGCCCGGTCGAAGTCCTCATTCGAATAGCTCTGAGTGTTCTCGCCTCCGTCGGTGTGCATGCGGTCGTAGAACATGGCGGGGTCGAGAGTGACGCCCATGTTCGCCATGCCCGTTTCGTAGTCGCCGGCCAGGCCCCTGGTGCTGTAGGTGGCCGGGTCCAACTCGACGACATCGAGGGATAGCCCCTCGATGGCGTCGATCTGCGCCTTGAGCATCTGGGCCTCCTCCATCATCTGGGAGACACCGGCCATCGTCTGGTACTCGACGACGACCTCCTCGCCGCCGTTCTCCGCGCGGTACTCGTCGATCAGTTCCTGAGCGCGCACCGGGTCGTGCTCAGGGAGCTTCGCGTCCGGGTCGAAGAGCGCACTGTTCTCCACCCCGAAGATCCCGGGCCCCGGATCCGCCGAGTAGACCGCTTCCCTGATGGCTGCGAGATCGACCGCGTGGCCGATGGCCTCGCGGATTCGACGGTCCGTCGTCGGCCCGGAGGCGAAGTTGAACCGCATACCGGCACCGACGAGGGTGGCCATATGGGCTTCCGATCGCCCTGCAGCGATGAGCTCGTCAATGGTGCGCCGCGTCTCCGTGACGTTGATGTCGACGTCCCCGGAGTTCAGCGCGTTGGCGCGTTGTTGCTCCTGCTGGATGGTCACGATGACCAACTCGTCGAGGTAGGGGCGCGGGGCGTCCCAGTAGTCGTCGTTGCGGACGAAGCTCATCTCCGTACCGCGGGACCACCGGTCCAGCTTGAACGGTCCGGCACCGACCGGCTCGAGAGCGAAGTCCTGGCCTTTCTCGCGGATGGCGGTCGGCGAGCCGATCATGCCCAAGCCGGTGTAGAGCAGCGTCTGGAACTGGAAGTTCGGTTCCGGCAGGCTCACCTCGAGGGTGCGCTCATCGACGACCTCCCACTCCATCGACTGCGCGGTCTGGCGAGCGGCATTGCGGTTGACCGGGTCCTTCGCCCGCTCCCAGTTGAACGCGACCGCCTCCGCGTCCAACGGGGTCCCGTCGGTGAACGTCAGGTCGGGACGAAGCGTGATCGTCCACGCCTTCCCGTCCTCCGACTCGACGCTCTCCGCCAACCCGGGGCCGTACTCCAATGTGCGCGGGTCGAATGTCACGAGGCTTCCGTAGACGGCCGTGCAGGCCATCCAGCTCATGGAATACCCGCAGTTGGCGGAGTCGACGGACACCGGCTCCGCCGCATAGGCGAACCGGACCGACCCCCCGGAGCGCGGATCACCTTCGGGCGCGGGACCGGACGTGCCGAACGCCGCGTCGCCGGATTGTTGGGCGGTGGAGTTGTCGGCTCCGGTGGAGCCGCCTTGGCCGCAGGCCGCGACGAGTGAGAGCACGGCGGCGAGGGCCGCGACCCCCTTGAGCTTCGTGTGACGCATCTGGGCGTCCTTTCTAGTGGGCGTTGACGGGGACGGAGGGGGCGCCGAGAGGGGTGGGCGAGCCCGCCCCGACGTCGACGGGGTGATGACAGGCGACCCGGTGGCCGGGCATGAGTTCGCGTAGCGCCGGTACCTCGGTGCGACACCGCTCGGTGGCCAGCGGGCACCGCGGGTGGTAGGTGCAGCCGGGAGGAGGATCGGCGGGCGAGGGGACCTCGCCGATCACGGGGACGTCGATGGGCAGGGCGTCGGGATCGGGGCGGGGAATGGCCGCCATGAGACCGACCGTGTACGGGTGTCGCGGCCGGGCGAAGAGATCGTCCGAGTCCGCCTCCTCGCAGATCGTGCCGAGGTGCATGACCACGACGCGGTCGGAGACGTTCTTGACGACGGCGAGGTCATGCGCGATGAACAGCATCGTCAGCCCCAGCTCCTCACGCAGGTCCGCGAGGATGTTCAGCACCTGGGCCTGGACGGACACGTCGAGGGCGGACACCGGCTCATCGCAGATGAGCAGTTCCGGCCCGGCCGCCAGCGCCCGCGCGATGGAGATCCGTTGGCACTGCCCGCCGGAGAATTCACTCGGTCGGCGGTCACGGGCGACCTCGGGGTCGATACCCACCGCGCGCAGCATGCGATCGACGTGGTCCTCCAGGGAATCGCCCTCGCGGGCTCCGCAAGCGCTCAGCCCATGGATGCGCGGACCCTCGGCGACGATGTCACCGACACGCCGGCGGGGGTTCAGGCTGGAGATGGGGTCCTGGAACACCATCTGGCACCGGCGCCGTACCGCCCTACCCGCCTTACCGCCGCGGGCCCGGGTGATGTCGTCGCCGAAGACCTCGACGGCCCCGGACGTCGCCTCGACCAACCCGACGACCGTCTTCGCGATGGTGGACTTTCCGCACCCGGATTCGCCTACGACGCCCACGGTTGTTCCTGCCGGGACGTCGAGATCGACGCCGTTGACGGCGTGGACCACCCGGCCCCGACCGTCGTTGAACCGGACGGTCAGGTCCCGTATACGGAGGGGCGGCGGGGTCAGCGCGGTCGCGGGCGCCGGCTCGGTCTCTGTCATCGGTCATCTCCTGTCAGCGGGAAGTGGCAGGCCACCAGGTGTTCGTCCGTGCCGGCGACGCGCCGATCGCCGGAGCCCCGGGCCGCTGTCTCCGCGGCGCTCGAGGTGCCCGACACCGGCGCGAGCTCAGGGGCCTCGGTGAGACATCGGTCGGTCGCCCGCGCGCAGCGAGGTGCGAACGCGCATCCGCTCGGCTCGCCGACGACGCGGGGCGGGAGGCCCCCTATCGCCTTGAGGCGGGTGCCGCTCGGGGCTTCCAGACGGGGGATCGACTCGAGGAGCGCGGCCGTGTACGGGTGTGCGAGGTCGTGGAACAACTCCCGCGTGGGCGCGGTCTCCACGATCCGGCCCGCGTACATCACGGCGATCCGATCCGCTCGTCCCGCCACCACGCCCAGATCGTGCGTGACCAGGACCATCGCTGTTCCGAGACGGGACTGCAGATCCGCGAGAAGGTCGAGGATCTGGCGCTGGACTGTGACATCCAGGGCCGTCGTGGGTTCGTCGGCGAAGATCAACCTCGGATCGCAGGCGATAGACAGGGCGATCATGACGCGCTGTCGCATACCGCCGGACATCCGGTGGGGGTAGGTCCGCATGCGGGCTTCCGGGTCCGGGATGCCGACTCGGCGGAGCAGCTCGATCGCCTTCTCCCGAGCCTCCCGGCGGCTCAGGGGGAGATGTCTACGCAGGGTTTCGGTGAGCTGGCCACCTACAGTCATCACCGGGGTCAACGATGTCATCGGATCCTGGAAGATCAGGGACATCTCGTTGCCCCACAGGTCGGAAAGGCCCTTGGGCGGGTTCGGGTGGAGCCGGCGCCCGTCGAACTCGATGACCGACTCCGCGCCGAAACGCGCCGTCTTGGGCAGGAGCCCCATTGCAGCCCTGGCCAGAACGGACTTTCCGGATCCGGACTCTCCGACGATGCCGATCGTCGTCCCCGGGTCGAGATCCAGGTCGATCCCGTCGACTGCGCGCAGGGGCCCTGCGGCGGTGTCGAAGGAGACCCGCAGATCACGGATCCGGAGGATCGGTCGGTCCGTCCCACTCGGCGAGCCAGCGGTTGCCGCCTCTGCGTCCGTCCGGGCTCCGGTGGTCGTCTGCGTCATCATCTAGCGGTCCCCCTTGCCGAAGCGTGCGGCGAGCTCGTCGCCCATCGTGTTGAGCGAGTAGACGGTCAGGAAGAAGAAGAGGCCCGGGATCGCGACGATGTGCGGCGCACGAGCCAGGTCGTTCTGGCCCTGGGCGATCATTCCGCCCCAGCTCGGAGCGGGTGGCGGCACGCCGAGCCCGAGGAAGCTCAGTGAACCCTCGGCGACGACCAGGGTCGCCGCGATGACAAGGGCGAACGACGCGGCGGGGCGGATCACGTTGGGGAGGAGTTCGCGGACGATGATCCGCAGGGTCGAGGCGCCGAGTGTCTGGGCGGCCTGTACGTATTCGCGGGTGGCGTTCGCGATCGTGGCCGCGCGGGCGACCCGCACGAAGCTCGGGGTCCCGACGATGGCGAGGCCGAGCACGAGCATCCTGACGCTGGGCTGAAGTGCGGCCGCCAGAGCGATAAGGAGTATCAACGGGGGGAACGCCAGGATCGTCGAGGTGAGGATGTCCGAGGCCAGATCGGCGCGGCCGCGGCGGTAGCCGGCGATGAGTCCGATGGCTGTGCCGACCACGGCAGCCACGGCGGTCGCGCCGAACGCGACGGACAGGGAGAGCCGCGCGCCGTGGACGACTCTGGAGAGCATGTCGCGACCGAGGGCATCGGTGCCGAGGATCGCCCCGGCCGTTCCTGGTTCGGCTCTGTAGGCGGTACCAACCGCGTCCGGGTCGGCCAGGGGGAGGAGGTCGGCGAACACCGCGGCGGCGAGGACGAGCCCCAGCCAGCACGTGGCGGCGATGGTGATCGCGGTCGGTCGGCGTCGACGCCGCTTCTTCGCGGCCGGGGAGCTGGGGAGGGTGGCGGCCGTTCCGGCCGCTGATTCCGTCATCGTCATGAGCGCACCCTTGGATCGAGGAGTGGATAGGTGAGGTCGACGAGGGTGTTGATGAGCACGTACCCGACGGCGACGAGCAGAACGGCGCCCTGGACGACGAAGATGTCCCGCCCGTTGATCGCGGCGATCAGCGTCTGCCCCATACCGGGCAGTCCGAAGAGCTGCTCGACGATCACGGTCCCGCCGATGAGTTGACCGAGAGACAAACCGAGCACGGTGAGGAGTGCGAACGCCGAGGGACGCAGGGCGTGCCTGACGAGGATTGCCGGCGTCCGTATGCCTCGCGCACGGGCGGCCAGGATGAAATCCTCTCCGATCGTGGCGGCGATGTCACCGCGGAGAATGCGAACGAAGAGCACCGACTGACTCGCCGCGAGCGTCGCGACGGGGAGGACCAGTCGTGAGAAGTGCTCGGCGAATCCGTCGGCGAGCGGAAGCCACCCACTGACAGGGAACGCCTGCAGGGTGACACCGAAGATGAACACCAGAAGCAGACCCAGGAGGAAGTTGGGGATTGCCATGGTGACGGAGACGAGGACCCCACTGACGCGGTCGACGATCCCGCCCGGGCGGTACCCCGCCCACACGGCGATCGGCACGGCCACGAGCAGCGCGCAGATCGTGGACAGGGCCGCGAGTTCCAGTGTCACCGGCAGTCTGGCCATGAGCTCGTCCCATACCGGTACCCGACTGGCGAGCGACCGGCCCAGGTCCCCCGTGAGTGCGCCGCCGAGCCACTCGAAGTACCGGGCGACGACCGGGCCGTCGAGCCCGTACGCGGCCGCGACCGCCGCCCGCTCCTCGTCGGTGGCACCCTCCGGGAGGAGCGTATCGACGGGCTCGCCCTCGGCGATCTCCAAGAGCCCGAAGGTAATAATCGAGACGAGCACGAGGGTGGTCAACAGGACGACGATGCGTCTGACGGGCCCCGCGGACAATCGCAGCAATGCATGCCCCTTACGTAGTGGCGGAAGTCTCTACGAATATTGATCAAGGGCAATCATCTCGCCGTCATGTAATGCAGATCACACCTCGTCCCAGTGAGCGGGAGGCGGGGAGTCCTCCAGCGGCGGGGTCGTCGCTTCTGCCGTGCGCGCGTCAACAACCAGAGACCGACTTGCACCTCATATAGCCAGCCAATGCGCCGCGCCTCGCGAGCCAGCGCAACGCCGACCACCACACCTGGTTAGCCGGGGTTTCCCGTTGTGAGAGACGCACTCTCCGGATGCGCCGACTCTCGTGCCCCAATTGACCCATGCCCCTCCCGCCGTCTCACGCGACCGCCCCGACGACGCCACCGGCTCACCGTGCGGGCACCAGCGCCTACCGCCAGGCCACGCTCGCCCTGTTCGCCGCGGCGATGGCCACCTTCATGACGCTGTATTACGTCCAGGGGTTGCTGCCGGCCCTCGCGGCGGAATTCTCCGTGTCCCCGACCGTGTCCGCGCTCGCGATCTCGGCTACCACTGTCTGCATCGCGACCGCGATCGTGCCGGTCAGCGCGCTGTCCGAACGGTTCGGCCGCGTCCGAGTGATGGTGTGGTCCACCGTGTCGGCCACAGTGGTCGGCCTGGCCCTGCCCTGGAGCCCCACCTTCGAGCTGCTGCTGGGGGGCAGAGCGCTGCAGGGAGTGCTGTGCGCGGGTGTGCCAGCAGCGGCGATGGCCTACCTGGCAGAGGAGATCGAGGGCCACTCGCTCGGCAAGGCCATGGGGCTGTACGTCGCCGGCTCGTCGATCGGCGGCGTCGTCGGCCGTCTGCTCCCCGCGTTGTCCGTGGACTTCGTCAGGTGGGAGTTGGCCTTCCAGTCGGTCACAGTGCTCGCACTTCTGTCCGCGCTGGTATTCGCCTGGAAGGTCCCGCCGTCCGCTCGCTTCACCACTCGCAGGATCAGTCTCGGTTCGACCGTCCGAGAACTGCGCGCCCATTTCCGCGACCCGGTTCTGGTCTCGCTCTTCGGCGTCGGCTTCGTGGTCATGGGCACATTCGTGACCGTCTACAACTACCTGACTTTCCGGCTCCTCGACCCACCGTTCTCGCTCCCGCCGATGGTCGTCGCCCTGGTCTTCACCATGTACCTGACCGGGGCTGCGTCGGCGACACTCGCGGGGCGGAGCTCGGACCGGATCGGGCGTGCCCTGGTCCTGCTGACGTCAGTCTCTCTGATGGCCGGGGGGTTGGTGATCAGCCTCGTCGACTCGCTCGCGGTGCTTCTCGTCGGTGTGGCCCTCTGCACCGTCGGATTCTTCGCCGCGCACTCGGTGGCGAGCGCGTGGGTCGGTGCGCGGGCGGTCCGAAACCGGGCGGGCGCCTCGTCGCTCTATCTCCTCGCGTACTACCTCGGCAGCTCGGTCGTCAGCGTGTTCGGCGGGGCCGCGTTCACCACCGGAGGGTGGGACGGCATGTCGTTGTACCTCGGGGGGTTGCTCGCGGCGGCCATGGTCGCCTCCGCGGTGCTGGGGTTGCGACCAGCCCCGCGCCCCCTCGCCCCGGGACGGAGCGACGACTGACGCGGCCGACGCGGGGCCCGTGTCACCTGTTCTGCGCGAAATCCGGCTCGTAGACGCAGTGGGTCTTGCCGTAGACGGTGAACATGCAGCCGTTGTTGTGGTCGCAACGCCCGGTGATCCCCGGTTCAACGCGCATCCGGCCGACCAGGTCGGGCTCGCGCAGCAGGGCTCGCCCCATGGCGACGAAGTCGAAGCCCTCGTCCAGCCCCGTCTGCATGTGATCGAGGCTGTTGATGCCCCCGAGCAGGATCAGCTTCGTGTTCTTCATGCTCCGCACGAACTGGCGGGCGTCGCCGAGCATGTAGAGGTCGTGGTACTCGTACTCGCCGAGGATCGGCTTTCCGAGCAGCTTCACCCCGGTCTTGAACGGCTCGCTCATCGCGCCCGCGAAACCCTCGATCGGGACGTCGCCGCGGAAGAGGTACATTTGGTGGAAGACGCTCGATCCCTGGGTGAGTTCGAGAGCGTCGAGGTGGCCGTCCGCGTCGAGCATCCGGGCGGACTGCAACGATTCCTCGAGCCGGATCGACCCCTTGATCCCGTCCGTCATGGACAGCTTGGCGAGGATCGCGGCGGAGTCGCCGATCCGCTGCTTCACCGCCTCCGCGATCTCGCGCACGAACCGGGTGCGGTTCTCGATCGAACCCCCGTAGCCGTCCGTGCGCTTGTTGATCCACGGCGACAGGAACGCACTCGGCAGATAGAGGTGCCCGAAGTGCAGCTCGACGGCGTCGAAGCCCGCCTCGACCGCGAGCTCGGCCGCGTCGGCGAACTGCCTCGTTGCCTCGCGAATCTCCTCGACCGAGATACCGCGGGAGAGCTGGAAGGACGTCGGGCTCAGGAACCGGCTCGGGGCCATCGGCCGCTGCCCGGTGATCTTCTTGCTCCCCACGGGCCCGGCGTGTCCGAGCTGGGCCGAGGCCTTGGCGTCGGCCGCGTGCATCGCGTCGGTGAACTCGCGCAGCCCGGGGACGGCGTCGCGGGTCATGAGGATCTGCCCGGGCGCGGAGAACCCCGCGCGGGTGGTCGCGCAGTACGCGAGCGTGGTCATCCCCACCCCGCCGCGGGCGAAGGCCTCATGAAAGGCGATGAGCTCGTCGGTCACCCTCCCCTCCGGAGACCGTCCCTCCGAGGTCGCCGCCTTGATCGTGCGATTACGGAGGGTGACAGGGCCGAGTTGCACCTGCTCGAAGACGGTGCGGCGGTCGACGGTGGATTCGGTCATCACGAGGTCCTTCGAGAAGTGGGACCCGCAGGTGACGCCGGCTCTCGTCCGACCGCCCGGGAGGCGACGTCCTCGAGAACAGCGCGGGTCCAGTGCGTGGGAGGTGCCGATCATGATGCGACACGGCTGTGATGTACGACGATCGTCGTCCCGATGTGTGGGAGCATCGCAGGCCCCGCGCGATCGCCACGGAGTCCTGCCCGCGACGGATCGATCCGGCGTGAGCCGGATCGTGACCGTCACCGGCTCGACCGCATCGCGGCGATGACTACTCTGCGCGCTCGACTGTGTCGACCCGTAAACGGCTCAGGCGCATGGCGCTGATCTTCCAGCCGCCACCCGTCTTTCGATATTCCTCGGTGTAGTGCCCGTAGCCGTGCAGACTTCGCAGTCCGGGCCTCGCGGACCCGTCCGGCCACCACAGTTTGTCCTCCATCGCCCACGTCCCGATCGCCGAGGCCGGGGAGCTGATCGAGATCTCGGGGGTGTGGCCGTGGTGGACGGTCTCGACGTTCTCGATGCTGGCGCGGAGGAACGGTATGTACTCGTCACGGGACCGGGTGATCCCGCCGCCAGATTCGGTCATGTCGATCTCGACGTCCTCGGTGAAGACGGATGCGAGACCGTCCCAGTCCTTGGTGTCCATGAACCTGAAGTAGCGGGCTTTGAGCTGCCTGATCGCCTCCACGTCGGCTGCGGTGTCCGGGGCCTCCGGCGCCCACCCACTACCGTGCCGGTCGGGCTGGCCGCCGAAGACACGGATGTCACCGAGGGTCCCGTTCATGTGCTTTGTCCGATGGCTCATCCGCCAGGCGTCGCCGACCAGTTGCCATTCGTCGTGGTAGTCGCCGAACGTGGAGAAGCTCAGCCCCTGCCGGTCGTCGATCCCGAGGTGCAGGTCGGCGACGTACGTCCGGCTCGTGGCCGTGCCGCTCGGGATATCCACGTCGATGAGCATCGTGCCCAGCAGGTGCTGGGTGGGACCGCAGTTGTCCAGGAAGGACCGGATCACATCCACGACTTCCACCGGGCCGTGGAGCGTGCCCGTGCCGAGCTCTGCTGTTGCTCCCGGCAGCATGATCTCGTGTAGGACCGGCCAGTCCTTCTCGTCCATCGCGCGCGCGAACCGGGCGAGTGCACGAGCGATCTCTCGCTCGGCCGCGAGGATCTCGAGATCCATTCTGGGCTCCTTCTGGGACGGCCGGTGCCGGGACGGCTGGTGATGGTCTGCAACCTGCAGGTCCCCGATCATCCGATCAGGTGTGCTCGCTGTCACCGCCCGTCCCGCTCGGCGGGAGACCTTCTTGTCGGGCGTGGCGCGAAGCCGGAGAGTCCGGGAGGTACCTGGTTCCGGGCTCCGGGAAGTCCGCGCCTCAGGAACCTGGCAATCAACGACGTCCCAGAATGACTACAGCCGACTCCCCTGGAGGACCCGCATGGCCACACCCGAGGACCTCGGTCCGGTTCGAGCCGATCAGATCACCACGTGGGATCACGAGGCCGACGTGGTGATCGCCGGTTACGGGGTCGCCGGGGCCGCCGCGGCGGTGGGCGCCGCGCAGTCCGGAGCGGACGTCCTCGTCTTCGAACGGACCGGCGGCTGGGGTGGGGCCGCCGCGATGTCCGGCGGGATCATCTATATGGGAGGCGGCACGCCGCTGCAGAAGGCGTGCGGGTTCGACGACACTGTCGACGCGATGAAGGCGTTCATGAAGGCCGCGCTCGGTCCGGGCGTCGACGAGGAGAAGATCGACGCCTACTGCGAGGGCAGCGTCGACCACTACCACTGGCTGGTCGACAGCGGCGTCGTCTTCAAGGAGGAGTTCTGGGGCGAACCCGGATGGGAGACCCCCGGCGACGAGGGGCTGATGTACTCGGGCGGCGAGAACGCGGCCCCGTTCAGCGCGACCATCCCGCCGGCTCCCCGCGGGCACGTCCCGCAGATGCCCGCCGAGGAGAAGCACGGCAGCTCGGCACGGGGCGGAGGCTACATGCTCATGAAACCGCTCACCGAGCTCGCGGACCGCCTCGGGGTCAGGGCCGAATACGACGTGCGGGCGCAGAGCCTCGTCGTCGACGATGACGGGCGCGTCGTAGGCCTGGTCGCCTCACGGTACGGTCGGCGGATCGCGGTCCGCGCCCGCGGCGGGGTGGTCCTGGCGAGCGGGAGCTTCGCCTACAACCAGACGATGCTCGAGTCCTACGCTCCGCGCCTGGTCAATCGCCCGGCGGCCTCCGTCGAGGAGCACGACGGCCGGTCGATCCGGATGGCCCAGGCTCTCGGCGCCGACCTGGCCCATATGGACGCCACGGAGGTCGCCTTCTTCTGCAACCCGCAGCTCTTCGTCCGCGGGATCCTGGTCAACGGCCGCGGCCAGCGGTACATCAACGAGGACACCTACGCGGGCCGCGTCGGGCAGGCCACGCTCATCGAGAACGACAACCAGGCGTTCCTCATCATCGACGAGGCCTCCTACGAGGAGGGCATGGCGAGCCGGTCGTCGAGCGCCGGCATCCCCGCGCCGCTGACCTGGGCCGCGGAGACCGTCGAGGAACTCGAGCGCGAGATGGGCCTACCCGAGGGGGCGTTGCAGTCCACCGTCGAGGTGTACAACCGCCACGCGAGCGAGGGGAAGGATCCCCTGTTCGGCAAGAGCCCCGAGTGGGTCCGGCCCCTCGGCACCCCGCTGGGGGCCATCGATCTGCGCGGTCGTACCGGCGGCTTCACCCTGGGTGGCCTGCGTACGGACGTCGACTCGGCCGTTCTGCACGCCTCCGGCCGGCCGATCCCGGGTCTGTTCGCGGCCGGCCGGTGCACCTCCGGTGTGTGTGCGGGCGGGTACGCCTCGGGAACCTCGCTCGGGGACGGGAGCTTCTTCGGCCGCCGCGCCGGGATCGCCGCCGCGCGGGCCTGACACCGCGGCCTTCCCGGCGGGCCGCGACCCGCTCCTCACAGGGGGGGGCGAGACGGAACCGGCCCGGCATCGTCCGGTGAGACCGGGCGAGGCCGGGCCGGTGGGAACGACCGCCGCCTCAGGCCGCCGGGCCGTCGATCCGCAGCAGCTCCCGCGCTTCGGGAGCGCCGTTGAGTTCACGGGTGATGCGGTGCTCGACCCGCCACCCGTCAGGGGTGCGTGCCAACCGGATGCGGTGGCTGCCGGACAGAAGGATCCGGTACGACTCGGCCTCACGCGTCACGAGAATCGACTCACACACCGCGGTGGCCCGGTCGCCGTCGATGCTCACGTGGGCCGGGCCGATGAAGTGAGTGCTGCCGGACCGGAGGAAGTTCTGGTGCGATTCCGAGTACACCATCGCCCGGATGTCCTCGCGGGAGCGCATGTGCAGCCCGGGGACGTCGTACTCACCGTTCTCCGTCCACAATCCTGCGGCGCCGTCAGCGTCACCGCGGTCGACCAGGGGCCCGTAGGACGCCAGGAGCCGCGTGATCTCCAGATGGTCTTCGAGGTGCTGGAGACGGCGCGCCAGGACCTCGTACTTCTCATCACTCATGTTCTTCTCTTCCTGGGTGTCTGTTGCGGGCGTGCTCAGTCCGGCGGCGGCAGAAGCTTCTGCGCGGCGGCCCTGGACGCGAGCAACAACTCGGCACGGTTGTGGCCGCTCTTGGTCAGGACGTCGTCCTCGAAGCCCTCGACGACGACGACGGGGCCGTTCGCGAGACTGGCCAGTCCCTGGGCGGCCACGTCACGCGGCTCGGCGATCTTCAGGCCCGGCCGGTCCATGTTCAGCCCGGCCCGCGCCATCGCCGGGGTTCGGGTCAGGCCGAGGACGAGCTCCAGGACGTCGACGTCGTGGTCCTGCATCTCCAGCCACAATCCCTCGGCGAACGTCCGACAGAAGGACTTGACCGCGGAGTAGATGCTGATCTGAGCAGACCCCAGGTACCCGCTCAGCGAACCGACCAACAGGATCCCGCCGCGCCGTCGCTCCCGCATCAGGTTTCCGAAGTGGTGGACGAGCTTCAGCTGCGCGGTGATGTTGAGATCGATCACGTCCCGGAAGCGCTCGAGGTCCCCGGTAACGAACTCGTGGCCGTACGTGTTGGCACCCGCGTTGTAGACGAACAACCCCACCGTGAGATCCGAGGTCACCGCGACGATCTCGTCGAACGCCCCCTCCGCGAGCAGGTCCACGGACAGGGTGCGCACCTCTGCCCCCAGCGCCCGGCACCGTTCCGCGGTGTCGGCGAGCGGCCCTTCCTTGCGTGCCAGCAGCACGAGGTTCATCCCCGCCTCGGCCAGCTGCGCGGCCATCTCGGCGCCGACGCCTTCGGACCCGCCTGCGATGACGGCCCACGGGCCGTACTTGTCGATATCCACCTGAGGGACTCCTTTTCCTGGTGATCAGGGTGAGTGGCCACGGTCGCACCGATCCCGGGCCTGCGGCGCGGGCCGTTCCGACCAGTGGGCACGTCACCCGATTCCGCCCGTCTGACGGGAGCGGTCGTTCACGTGGAGGCGCCACGAGGCACACTTCGACGTATGCGTCTGGGAATCTCGACACCGGCTGTCACCGTGTACCCGCCGACCGCCTCCGAATGGGAGCCCTCGGCGGGGATTCAGGACATCGCCCGCATCGCAGTGGCCGCGGACGAACTCGGCTACCACCACCTCACATGCAGCGAGCACGTGGCCGTCCCCGCCGACATCGCCGCCGTGCGCGGCGGCACCTACTGGGATCCATTGGCCACTCTCGGCTACGTGGCCGCGCTGACCACGCGGATCCGGCTGGCCACCCAGGTGCTGGTGCTGGGTTATCACCACCCCCTGGAGATCGCCAAGCGCTACGGCACTCTCGACGCGGTCAGCGGGGGCCGGCTGATCCTGGGTCTGGGTGTGGGCAGCCTGGAGCAGGAGTTCGAGCTCCTCGGCGCCCCGTTCGCCGACCGCGGGGCCCGGGCGGACGATGCGCTCGCCGCGCTCCGCGCCTCACTGTCCGTGTCCGAGCCCGAGTATCACGGCCGCTTTCACGACTACTCGGGATTCATCGTGCGGCCGCACGCCGTCCAGGACCGGGTCCCGTTGTGGATCGGCGGGCGGACCCGGCGCTCCCTGCGGCGGGCGCTGGACCACGGCGACGGGTGGGTGCCGTTCGGACTGTCCCTCCCGGACATGGAGTCGATGCTGGCCGGGGTGGCCGAGGCCCGCTCGTCGTCGTCCTCGTCGTCTTCGGCCTTCGATGTGGTCCTCTCCCCCGACCGCATGCTCGACCCCCTCGGCGACCCCGCCGCGACGGCGCGCGCGCTCGAGGCCGTCGCGCGCGCCGGCGCGACGATCACCGGGGTCAGCATCACCGCACGCGACGCCTCCCACTACTGCGACCAGCTCGCGGAACTCCGCGAGCTCGCCGCGGGCGAGGGCCACGAGTTCACGTCCGTCGACCGATGAGACCCGCGCCGGCTCCCGTCAGCATCCGCTGAGCGGGAGGCCAGGCGGCGAAACCGGCACGAGACGGGCAGAGTCGCCCCCATGACCTTTCCTGTGACACTCTCCGGAACCGACCGACTCCACGCTCTCGAGGAGATCACACGCGTCTTCGCGGCCCGCCTCCACGCGCTGGACATGAAGCAGTGGGACCTCTACCCCACCCTGCACACCGACGACGTGGTCTCAGAGACGTGGGGCGGGGTCCCCGTCGACCGGCAACCCACCTCCGACGGGGTCGCCAACCGGGTGGTCGGCAACGAACGGCTCGCGCAGACCATCAGGGCGTTCATGGAACGCAAGGCCATCACGTCGGTCCACCACGGGCACACGCCGCTCATCGAGTTCACCTCCGACACCACCGCCAGGGGCACCTGGGCCATGGAGGACATGCTGTGGTGGACCCACCCGGACGGTGCGGAGGAGCGCCTGCACGGCTACGGGCACTACCACGAGGAGTACCGGCTGGTCGACGGCGTGTGGCTGATCAGCTACCGCGGTCTCAGCCGTCTCCGCGTGGATCACACGCCCCGATTCCACGACGCGATCCCCGAACTCTGATCAGCGGGCGGCCCGGCGGGTGATCGGGCGGGTACCGTCCCCGAGATCCGGGTCCGGCAGGCGCCGGCCCGGGTCCGCCAGGCCCACGGTGTGCCCGTCGTTCGCCAGTCGCCGCATCGCCTCGAGCAGCATCCGCCGGGCGCTGGTGTTGACCGAGGACACCCGGCTGAGGTCCAGCGTCACCTCACCCGGCCCCTCCGGGATCTCCGCGAGGCGCCGCAGCACCTGCTCGGCGCTGGCGAACGTCATGGGGCCCTGCAGGCGGAACGTCCGGCGCCCGGAGATCTCGTCGAACCGGACCGACCGCACGGCCTCCACCTCGGTGACCGTGGTGTTCATCAGATGCAGGTCGAGGTCCCGGGACAGCCGCTCGAACGTGCGCACCCCCTCCACGCTGTGCCCGTGCTCGTCGAGCCGGGGCGAGAACACCCCCAGCCCCACCTGGCCGGGCAGCGCGCCGAGGATCCCGCCGGACACCCCGCTCTTGGCGGGGATCCCCACCGTGGACATCCAGTCGCCTGCGGCGTCGTACATCCCGCACGTGGTCATCACGGCGAGCACCTGGCGCGCGACCGGCGCCGACACCACGCGCTCCCGCGTGACCGGGTTGACGCCGCCGGTGGCCAACGTGACGGCCATGACGGCGAGGTCCCGCACCGTCACCCGGTAGGCGCACTGCCGCGTGTACCCGCGCACGGCCTCGTCCGGATCACCGTCGATGATCCCGCCGGCCCGCACGAGATTGGCCATCGCGCGGTTGCGGAACGCCGTGCGCAGCTCGGACTCACACACCGCGCCGTCGACCTCCAGGCGCCGTCCCGCGAACGCCGAGAGCCCGTCCGCGATCGCCGCGCCGCGTTCCTCCTCCGACGCGCCGGGCGGGCCGACGAGCGTGTGCGTGGTGATGGCCCCGATGTTGATCATCGGATTGCGGGGCCGGCCCGTGTCGCGGTTGAGCGAGATCTGGTTGAAGGCATCGCCGGACGGCTCCACCTCGACCTTCTCCAGCACCGCCTCGATCCCGCGGTCGCGCAGGGCGAGCGCGTAGGCGAACGGCTTGCTCATGGACTGGATCGTGAACTCCGCGTCCGCGTCCCCGGCCGTGTACACGACCCCGTCCATCGTGCAGGCGGCCACCGCGAACCGGTCCGGGTCGACGGCCGCGAGTTCGGGGATGTAGTCGGCGAGCCGGCCGTCCCCGCCGTCCGAGCAGGCGTCGCGGATCTCGAGCAGATAGTCAGGTACCGGCGTCTTCACGTCACCAGCGTGTCATGCACGGCCGGGTCCCCGCCCGGGAGGGAGGAACCGTCCCCGCCGGGCCGGGGACGGAACCGCCCCGCCCTGGGCTCAGTGGTGGTCGTCGTCCGCCTTGGTGGGGTGGACGGTGCCGTGCTCGTGCTCGGGCGGGCCGTACAGCGAGTAGACCTTGAGGTCGTCCTCGCCGATGTTGGTGACGTTGTGCCAGCTCCCGGCGGGGACGAGGATGGCCCAGTCGTCGGAGACCTCGCGCACGAAGTCCAGCTGGTCCTCCGCCGGACCCATCTCGACCCGGCCCCGGCCGGACTCGACGCGCAGGAACTGGTCGTGGTCGGCGTGGACCTCCAGGCCGATGTCGTCGCCGGGCTTGATGCTCATGACGGTGAGCTGCATGTGCGAGCCCGTCCAGAGGGTGGTCCGGTACGTGTCGTTGTCGAGGGTGGCCTTCTCGATGTCGACGACGAACGGGTGCGGACCCTGGTCGGTGGGGCTCATGGATGATCCTCTTTCCTCGATGGGTGGGGCTGTCGGGGCCGGCGGCGGGCTCCGCCACCGCGACGGCCGGGCGGTCAGGCGGTGTCGTGGCGCTTCAGGTCGCTCGTGGCCGGGCCCTCGATGAGTTCACCACACGCCGAGAAGCGGGACCCGTGCCAGGGGCAGTCCCACGACCGCTCGACCTCGTTCCACGACAGCACGGCGCCCATGTGGGGGCACAGCAGCCCGACGCGGCAGGTCTCGCCGTCGTCGCCCGTGGCCTCCGCGACCGGGCGGACGCTCGGCCGCGGAGGCCGGACCACCGACTGCGCCGCGGTCGCCGCCAACTGCAGCGGCAGGTCGGCGAACAACGGCACCGCGTTGCGCACCGAACCGGAGATGCTGGGCTTGCCGAACGACACCCGCGGGTCCCGGCCCTCCAGCCGGTCGACCATGATCCCGGCCGCCGCCGGCGCGCCCGTCAGACCCCACTTGCTGTAGCCACCCGCGAAGTGGACCCGGCCGCGGCCCCACGGCAGCGGACCGGACTTGGGCAGCATCGTCACGGGGTGGAAATCCTGCGCCGACCAGCCGTGCGTCATGGTGGCGCCGGGGAAGTACTTCTCCGCGTACTCGCGGAGGGAGTCGAGCTTGGAGGCCGTGCCGGTCGCGGTGCCCGTGCGGTGGCCGTTGCCGCCGACGAACAGGATCTCGCCGTCCGGCGTCGGCACGGTCCGCAGCGATCGCACCGGGCTCTCCACCGAGCCGTACATCCCCTCCGGCAGCCCGCCGGAGTACTCGAACGACGCGAGGTAGGAGCGCTCCGGTTCCATCGTCGCCACCGTGGGCCCGCGGTCCAGCGCCGGGGACGCGGTCGCCAGGACCACGTCGCGGGCGGTCATCGTGCCGGGGTCGGCGGTGACGGTGACCAGCGCGTCGTCACCCGTGCCCTGCGCCTTGAGGCCGGTGACGCGCGCGTGCTCGACGATGCGCACGCCCAGCGCCGAGGCCGCACGGGCCAGCGCCGCGAGCGCCTGCACCGGGTCGATCTGCATCTGATCCGGCAGTTCCACCGCCGAGCGGGCCGGGAACGGGACGTCGATCCGGTCGTACCACCGGGCGGGCAGCCCCAGGTCGATCATCGTGCGCATCTCCTTGCGCAGCGTCGACGTGCCCATGAGGCCGCGGGAGAACGTCACCGCCCGACGGCGCTGCGAGTCCACGCCGTGCGACTCGCAGAACTCGGCCCACCAGTCCAGGCCGTACCGGCTGGCCTCGGCGTACTGCCGCGCCGTCTCCAGCCCGTGCTTGGAGCGGATGCTCGACAGGCGCGTGCCCTGCAGGACCGACACTTTGGCCGTCGTCGCGCCACTCGCCCCGGCGCCGACGGTGTGCGCCTCGAGCACCACCACCGAGCATCCGCGCGCGGCCGCCATCATCGCGGTGATGAGGCCGGTGAAGCCCGCGCCCGCGATCACCAGGTCCACGTGCTCGCCCGCGGGGAACTCGGCCGCCGGGGGATCGATCGTCGTGCGCCGCCAGAATGAAGTGCCCATCGTGCGTCTCCTCTGCGTCCTCGCCTCGGATTGCTCGCGCGCTCACTGTAAGACCGCGCGGGGAGGCTCGCACCCGCTCGACGGGGAGCGGGCCGGACCCGGCCCGAGTTCAGGTGTCAGCCGGAGCGAGCCGGTCGAGCACCCGTCGCAGCTCCGCGGCGAACTCCGCCGCGTCCCGCCCCGACAGCCGCGAGTAGCTCAGCACGAGACCCGGCACCACGTGACCCTCCGCCTGCGCGCCGAGCGAGCGGGTGCGCCACCCCCTCTCCTCGAGCGACCGGACCACCTCGTCGTCGTCATATCCGGGCAGCACCACGCACAGGTGCAGGCCCGCCTCCACACCCGTGACCTCCAGGTCCGGACACTCGCGCGCGAGCGCCGCCACCAGGCGGCTCCGGCGGTCGGCGTAGACCCGCGCGGCGCGCGCCAGGTGCCGGTCCATCGCGCCCGACCCGATGAACGCCGCGAGCGCCTCGGCCGGCAGCGACGACGGGCCGCGCCGGTGGACCACCAACCACCGCTCCACCCCGCGCCGCAACGCCGCCGGCGACAGGCACCACGCCACCCGCAGATCCGGCGCCACCGACTTGGACGACGTGCCCACGTACGCGACGTGATCCGCCGCGCCCGGCAGTGTCGCCAGCGCCGGGAGCGGCGCAACGCCGTAGCGGAACTCGCCGTCGTAGTCGTCCTCGATCACCAGCGACCCCGTCCTGCGGGCCCACTCCACCAACGCGACCCGCCGGTCCACGCTCATCCGATACCCCAGGGGGAACTGGTGCGCGGGCGTCGTGAACACGATCGCCCGCTCCTCCCCCAGACGCGCCGCGTCCAGGCCACCCGGCTCGGCGGGATGCAGGCGCACCTCCAGGCCCTGCTCGCGGGCCATGAGTCGCGCACCCCGGTAGCCGGGGTCCTCCATGTGGAACACCACCGGCGGGCGCCCTGTCCCGGAGGCGGGCGAGGCGGCCGGGTCCGCGGGGCGCGAGGCGGCCGTGAACGCCGCGCACAGGGCGGCGATCGCCGAGCGGGAACTGTCGAACAACAGGGGATCCGCTGCCGCGACGCCACGGCGGCGGCGCAGGTGCCCGGCCAGCGCGTGCCGGAGCGCGGGACTCGGCTCCTCCCACGGGTTGAGTCCCGCGAGCCCCTGCGTGCCCGCCGCGCGCATCGCGGCGCGCCACGCCCGCTGGTCCACCAGCGTCGCGTCCGGGATCCCCGGCCGCAGGTCCCGCGGGGAGCGGCCACGACGGGGTTCGGGGGCCTGCTGCCCGGCGGGGTCGGTGTGCCCGCGGGTACGCGCGCCGGCCCTCGCCGCCAGCCCGGCACCAGCGCTGACCGTGGTGCCCGACCCGTGCGCGGACTCGACGAAGCCGGCCGCGGCGAGCTCGTCGAACGCCCTGACCACCGTGCCCCGCGAGAGGCCGGTCAGCGCGGCGAGCGACCGGGTCGAGGGCAGCCGGTCCCCGTCCGCCAACGCGCCCTCGGCGATCCGGTCGATGATCGCGTCCACGAGGCCGGCGGCGCCGCTCACCTGCCCCACGACGAGCGAGACGGAACGGGCCGAGCGTGCCATGAGTCCAGCGTAGACGACAGACCACCGAAGTGGTCCCTGAAAAGTGGACAAAGTGGACCTTCCGGGAGCGCCACTTACCCGGTTGGGTGGGGCCATGCAGACCTACCGCCAGTCCCGCCGCCTCCGCGACGTCCGGTACGACGTCCGCGGACCCATCCTCACCGAGGCGATGCGCCTCGAGGCCGAGGGCCACGACATCCTCCGGCTCAACCTGGGCAACATGCGCCCGTTCGGGCTCGACGCCCGGCCCGAGCTGGTGGAGGCGGTGGCGCGGGGCCTCGGGGACGGGCAGGCGTACTCGGACTCGCGCGGCATCCCGGCCGCCCGCCGGGCGGTCGCCGAGTACTACCGGCGGTGCGGCGTCAGCGGGGTCGCGCCCGAGGACGTGTTCTGCGGCAACGGGGTCAGCGAGCTCATCACCCTGGTCCTGCAGGCGATGGTCGACCCCGGCGACGAGATCCTGGTCCCCGCGCCCGACTACCCCACGTGGACCGGGGCGGTGAACCTGACCGGCGGGGTGCCCGTGCACTACCTGGCCGACGAGTCCGACGGCTGGAACCCGTCACTGGCCGACATCGAATCGAAGATCACCCCGCGCACCACCGCACTGGTGATGATCAACCCCAACAACCCGACGGGCGCGGTGTACAGCGAACAGACCGTGCGCGGGATGGCGGACATCGCGCGCCGGCACGGGTTGATCCTGTTGTCGGACGAGATCTACGAGAAGCTCGTGTTCGGCGACGCCGTCCATCACCTCGCGGCCCGCGCGGCCGGGGACGACGTCCTGTGCCTGACCTTCGGCGGCCTGTCCAAGGCCTACCGGGTGTGCGGGTACCGGGCCGGCTGGGTCGTGGCCACCGGGCCGCTCGACCGGGCCGCCGACCTGCTCGAGGGGCTCACGCTGCTGTCCAACATGCGGGTGTGTCCCGGCGTCCCCGGTCAGTACGCGATCCCCGTCGCCCTGGCCGAGGATTCCCCGTGGGGCCCGGAGGTCGTGGACCCCGACGGGCGGATCGAGCGGCAGCTGGCACTGGCCGCGCAGAAGCTGAACGCGATCCCGGGCGTGAGCTGCGTGCCACCGCGCGGAGCGTTGTACTGCTTCCCGCGGATCGACCGGGAGAGGTACGGGATCGACGACGACGAGGAGTTCGTCCTCGACCTGCTGCGCTCAGAGCATGTGCTCGTCACGCACGGCACGGGCTTCAACTGGCCGGAACCGGATCACTTCCGGATCGTCTGCCTGCCCGAGGCCGACGTGTTGGACCGCGCGATCGACGCCATCGCCCGACATCTGGAGAGCCGGTTGATGGTCGCGGCCTCGCGCGTCGCCGCCGGGGTGTGAGCTCGACGGGCTCAGTCCTGCAGGGCCGGCTTGATGTACTCCCAGCCGGGCGTGATGTAGTCGACGAACGTCTGCCACCCGTGGAAACCCTCGTCGCCGTAGTCGACGCGATGCACGATGCCGTGTCGGTCCAGCTCGCGGGAGAAGCTCCGGGCGCCCTCGATGACCCCCTTTTCCAGGATCAGGCCCTGCAGCATGTCGAAGTGGTCCCCGCCGTAGTTCCGGATGTCCGCCTCCGAGACCGTCAGGCCGCCGGTCGCAAAGTACACGGCGGTGTCCGCCAGGCCCTCGACGTGCGCGATCGTGTCGTGGTACTTCCACTGTGCGCTTCCGCGCGGGCCCCACATGTTGGCGGTGTCCCCGCCGCGGCCCTCCACCGCGCCGCGGATCGACTGGTAACCCAGTTCGTCGGTGCTGGAGTAGTAACCCGACAGGCCCATGACGCCCCGGTAGAGCTCGGGGTACGTGGCCGCCAGATGCATGGCCGCCTGTGCCCCCATCGACGCGCCGGCGATGCCATTCCTGCCGTTGTGGCCGGTGTCGCGGGTGTTCAACTCCGCCTCGACGAGGCCGGGCAGCTCCTCGGTGAGGAACGTCTCCCACTTGTTGTAGCCGAAGACCTCGTCCTCGCTGTTCCAGTCGGACCAGTACGTGGAGGGCCCGCCGGTCGGGGTGACCAGGTGGACGTTCTCCCCGGCCATGCGCGTGGGCATGTTCCCGGCCCGCTTCCATCCCGAGTTGCCCTCCACCGAGTCGACACCGTCGAGCAGGTAGAGCACGGGCGCGGGCCCCTGGTCCCTGACCCGGGAGGGCAGCACTTCGAGCACGATCTCGCGTTGCATCGCCGCGGAGGTGACGAGCCAGTGTTCGTAGTCCCCGTGCCGCGTGATCCCCAGGAGTTCGGTCGTCTCGATAGACGCGTCCCGCGCCCGGGGCGGGTTGGGGAGCTCGACGTACGATCCGGTGCCGCCGAGCGGGATGTTCGTGGAGCCCGCGGACCCGACGGACCCGAGTGTCGAGCCCAGCGGGAGCGAGCCCGCCGCGGAGCCGATCAGCTCGACCTCCTCGAGCCCGAGGGACGAGGTGTCGATATCGCCGCCGATCTGGGCCGAGGCGGGGGCGGATGCTCCCAGGACGATCGCGGTGGCGAGAGCGCCGGCGACGGCGCCGCGACGGAGTCGGGTGTTCATGGAATCTCCCTGGAGTGGGGCCAGCAGATACGGAAAGCGGCCCCGCGCCCGGTTGTGGGGTGCGCGGGACCGCTTGCCAGGTGGTCGATCAGGAACCGGTCGAACCGGTCGAACCCGCAGATCCGGTCGAACCCGCGGAGCCGGTCGAACCGCTCGAGCCGGTCGAACCCGTGGAACCGCTCGAGCCGCCCGAACCGGTGGAGTCGTCGGCGCCCGGGGTGCCCGTTCCGGGCTCGGTGACGCCGCCGTACAGGGCGGGCTTGATGTAGTCCCAGCCGGAATCGAAGTTCTTGAGGAAGTTCGGCCAGTTGTGCAGGCCGGTCTGCGAGTAGTCGACCTTGTGCTCGATGCCCGCACGCTTCAGCGCCTTCTCGAACGCCTCGGAGTTCTCGCGCACGCCCTTCTCCAGGACCAGTCCGATGAGCAGGTCCTGGAACTTCGGGGTCGCCGTGGCGAGCTTGTACTCGCCGATGTCGTCGGCACCGATCTCGGAGCCACCGGCCGAGAAGTACACGGCCTTGCCACGCAGACCCTGGGGCCGCGAGATGGTGTCGTTCTCCGCCCACCGCGCACTGCGGTGCGGGCCCCACATGTTCTCGACGTCACCGCCACGCGTCTCCACGCTCAGGCGAATCGTCTGGTAGCCGAGGGCGTCCATCGTGGAGTAGAAACCGCTGAACGACATCACGGCGTCATAGACGTCCGGGTGCGCGGCCGCCAGGTGCATGGCCGCCTGGCCACCCATGGAGATGCCGCCGACTGCCGCCTTGCCGTTCGTGTTGAGACGCTCGTCGACGATCGCCGGGAGCTCCTCGGTGAGGAACGTCTCCCACTTGTTGTTCCCCAGGACCGGGTCGATCTCTTCCCAGTCGGTGTAGTACGAAGCGTAGGCGCCGGCCGGGTTCACCACGTGGACGTTCTCGTCCTTCATCCGGTCGGCGATCTCCGCCTGGTGTGCCCACCCGGTGCTGCTGATCGGCGCCCCGACCCCGTCGAGCATGTACAGGACGGGCGCGTCGCCCGTGCCGCGTGACGGGACGACCTCGACGGTGATCAGTCGCTGCATGGCCTTCGAGGCGATGGTCCAGTACTGGTAGGCCTGAGCGTTCCCGTCCTGGTCGGCGCGGTAGCGCTCGATGCCACGGAACTCGGTCTCGGTGATCGTGGGATCGACCGGCGTCGGCGTGCCGACCGGGGCAGACGAGCCCGCGCCGTCCAGCGGGACGTCGGAAGAGCCGACCGAGCCGAGGAGACCGGCGGTCGACCCGACCGGCACGGACCCGACGGCGTCGATGATCGCCTCGAGGTCCTCCGGGCCCAGCGTCGACGGGTCGATGAGCGTCGAGGGATCGATGCTGCCGGTCTGAGCGACGGCGGGGGCGGTCGAGCCGATCGTGAGGGCGACGGCGAGTGCGCCGGCGGTGGCGGCCGCGAGGCGGCGGAGTCCGAGGGACATGAAGCTCCAGGTGATGATGTTGTAAGAGGTGACTTACGGAGCTTAATCAGTTCTCAGCTCAAATCGGAACTCGGGGGCGCTTCGTCACACCTCCGCGAGCGCCGCCTCGATCGCGTCACGCAGGTCCTCCGGCTTGCGGTGGGGGCCGAAGCGGTCGATCACCCGGCCGTCGCGGCCCACGAGGAACTTGGTGAAGTTCCACTTGATACGCCCGCCCAGAACGCCCGATTTCTCAGACTTGAGCCACTCGTAGAGCGGGTGCGCGCCGGATCCGTTGACCTCGATCTTGGAGAACAGCGGGAACTCCACGCCGAAGTTGCGCTCGCAGAACGCGCCGATCTCCTCGTCGCTCCCCGGCTCCTGGTGCGCGAACTGGTCGCACGGGAAGCCCAGCACCACGAACCCGCGGCCGCGGAACTCCTCGTACAGCGCCTGCAGCCCCTTGTACTGCGGGGTGAACCCGCACTTGCTCGCGGTGTTGACCACCAGGACGACCTGCCCGGTGTAGTCGGCGAGGTCCTTCTCGCTCCCGTCGAGCAGGCTCGCCTCGAAATCCGCGAGGGTGGTCTTCTGGTCGGGCATGGGAACTCCTCGTCGTCGTCCTCGTCGTGGTACCCGCGCGGTCACGTCCCACGCCGTACCGACCGCCATTGTGACCATTTCCCGGCCGCGGGTGGCGGGGTACCCTGGCAGTCCCGCGCCCGGAGGTCACCGTGAGTCAGCTGATCTATACCGCGTTCGTCTCGCTCGACGGCGTCGTCGAGGCCCCGGGCGGCGAGCCCGGATACCGCAACACCGGCTGGACGTTCGCCGTGGACTTCCTCGAGGAGGTCTACGGCCTCAAGGCCCGCGAGCAGGACGAGGCCGGGTCCATGCTGCTGGGCCGCGTCAGCTACCAGTCGTTCTCCGCCGTGTGGCCGCAGATGGTCGACGAGTTCCCCAAGTACAACGCCATGCCGAAGTACGTGGTGTCGAGGACGTTGGGCGAGGGGGACCTCGTGGAGGGATGGGGGACGACGACGATCCTGCGCAATCTCGACGAGGTGGCGGCTCTGAAGCAGGCGGAAGGGGCTCCGATCCTGCTCCAGGGATCGGCGACGCTGGCCCGGGACCTCTCCGACGCCGGGCTCATCGACCGCTATCACCTGCTGGTGTTCCCGTGGGTCCTCGGCGCCGGCAAGCGCATGTGGAGCGACACCGACAAGCCGCGGCAGAAGCTCGAACTGGTCGAGAGCGAGGCCTACGGCAACGGCGTGCAGAAGCTGATCTACGACGTGGTGGGGTTCGACCCCGAGGTCTGACGTGGCCGGCCGCCGGCGTCGCCGGGCCCGACCGGGCCGGTGCTCAGTCGCCCGCGCCGCGCGAGACCTCGGGCATCGAGAACGCCGACGCCGCCCCCACCAGGCCGAGCACGGCGAGGAACACCAGCGCCCACTGCACCCCCAGCACCGCGAGCGCCGAACTGATGCCGCCCACGACGAGCAGGATGACCCCCATCGCGGTGTTGCCGACCGCCACGTACGCGGTGCGGGTGTCGCCCTCGGCCACGTCCACCACGTAGGTCTTGCGCCCCACCCGTACGCCGGAGTGCAGGAGGGTGAGCAGGAAGTACGCGCCCACGAAGACCGCCGCACCGAGCGGGGCGCCCCCGTCGAAGCCGGGGAGCGCCTCGATGAGCACGAGTGCGAACGCCACCAGCGACGCCGCCGTGGCCGCACCCGCCATGAGCAGCCGGCTCGACCGGTCGGCCAGCTTGCCGAAGACCCGTCCCCCGATCAGCGACGCCACACCGGACGCGAGGATGAAGCCGCCGAGCCCGGCCAACGCACCCGTCCCCGAGGCGATCGAGAGGGTCACGATGAACGGCGGGCTCAGCGAGGACACCAGCAGCAGGCCGCGGACGGTGATGAACTTCCGGAACGTGGCGTCGTCGCGGAACAACTGCGCCGCCTCGGCGAACCACGAGGGCGAGGAGTCCTCCGCCGCCGATTCGCGGCCGTCGCCGGCCCCGGCGTCATCGCCCTCGCCCGCCGGTTCGCGGACCCGCGCGCACACCACCGCCGAGAGCACCCACAGCACGGCGCCCACCGCGAGCAGCAGCGCCAGGGCGGCCGCGTCGAGGTCCTCCCCGCCCAGCACGCGGATGAGCACGCCGAGCGTGATGGCGACCAGCCCGGCCGCCGACGTCGCCAGGCCGACGATCTGCCCGCGCTCGCCGGACGGGATCGTGCGGCCCTGCACGTCCTTCGACGCGATCGAGCACAGGCAGCGGCCCAACGAGAACACGACGAGCGCGACGAGGATGCCGACGCCGGCCGCGACCCCGCTGCCCAGCGCGGCGATGGCGGCCATCACCGCGACCGAGACCGCCTGCACCGCCGCGCCGATGACGAAGACCCACTTGCGGCGGCGCACCCGCACCACCAGCGGGGTGAGAAAGGCCTGCGGCAACATCGACCCGGACTCGCGGATCGGTACCAGCAGGCCCACGAACGCCGCGGGCACCCCGAGGACGTGGAACAACCACGGCAGGACCGTGGAGGCGTTGACCGTCTGGTCTCCCGAGGACTGCAGGGTGTTGGCGGCGACGAGCCTCAACCCGTTGCGCGGCAGATCGCGCTGCACGGGATCGGGGAGCTCGTCCTCCGCGTCCTGCGATCGGGTGACTAGACGGGAGTAGAGGCGCTCGGCGGTGGTCACCGTTCAGGAGCCTAGCCGCCCGCGCCCGGACAGACGACGACCGGCGCCGGAGGATCGCCCCCGACGCCGGTCACGCGTCTGTCGTGTGAGGTCGCTCGGATCAGGCGAGCGGACCGCCACAGTTCGGCCAGGCGCCGGCGCCCTGGCCCGCGAGCACACGCTCGCCGATGTCGATCTGCTGCTCACGGGTGGCCTGGTCGGCGGTCGCGGCGTACTCGCCGCCGCCGAAGCCGCTCCACGTCTGGGCGGAGAACTGCAGACCGCCGTAGTACCCGTTGCCGGTGTTGATCTGCCAGTTGCCACCGGACTCGCACTGGGCCACCTGGTCCCAGGCGCTCGGCGGGGCCGCGTTCGCGGCGGGCGTCGCCAGCGAGGCGCCCGCGGCGGCGATACCGCCCGCCATCATCGCGCCGGTCAGGGTTCGGACAAGCTTCTTCTGCATCCCTCGTGACCTCCTCAGGGTCTCGTGTCGTGCATGTCTCGTGACTTTTGATTCGACGAGTTCGTCGGACAGCGGCCGACACTACGAAGGCGCGGGAGGGGCCTGGCAACCCCCGACGCGGGATCCTCCGCGGCCCGGACGGGCGGCAGTGGTCGCGGCGGGTGCGAATCACCGCTGCTCAGAGCGCCGGTTCCGCGGGTGACGCGGCGGGCGGGATCGGGTGGGTGAGATGGCTCACCTCGCCGTCGTGGACCCTCCATACTGGCCGCATGAGCGACTTCAACAAGGGCGACCACGTCGAGTGGAACTCCGAGGCCGGGATGGTGCGCGGGGTGATCCGGAAGATCCACACCGAGGACGTCGAGTTCAAGGGGCGCATGCGGCGCTGCAGCGAGGACGAACCGCAGTACGAGATCGAGAGCGACAAGACCGGGCACATGGCGATGCACAAGGGCTCGGCGCTGAAGAAGATCGACTAGGGCGGGCGCGGGCCGGCGCGGGCCGCGCCCGAGCGGGGGCGCTTCCGCGATCACGTCGGCGGGACGCCCGGTCCTACGCGCACGCGAGAAAACTCGCCTATCCGATCCCGCGCCGCCTGCGGGACCCGCTAGGTGGAGCGGAATCGGACAGGCGGCGCGGGATCAGATGGGTGGCGCGGGTTCGGATAGGCGGCGCCGCGGGGGCGGAGACGCGGGTCGGCGCGCGGCTCGCTCAGCCGGCGACGGCCGAGGCGAGATTGCCCAGGGAATCCTCGAGCTGCTTCTCCGACACCAGCGGGAACGACACCTTCTTGAGCAGGTCCTTGTCGGTGACCTTGCCCCAGTCGTACGTGTGCCGCACGAGCGTGGAGTCCGGCCCCTGGGGCTCGAGCTCCCAGACCCACTCCCAGCCCTTGGGCTCGGTGCCGGCCGGCGCGGTCTGCCAGGCCAGCAGCTTGTCCTTGGCGAAGCCGGTGACGTGGTTCTCGGTGCGGTACTCACCGCCCATGTGCTCGCCCTCCATGTCCATGGCGAACACGTCCCCGACCTGCTGGATGCGGTCGGACTTGTAGTCGCCCCGCACGAAGCCCGAGCCGTCCAGGCGGGCGTGGTTCTCCGGGTTGGACAGGAAGTCGAAGATCTCGGCCGCCGAGTGGTCGATCACGCGCTCGACGGTGATGGCAGTGGAATCACTCATGTCCCCACCGTGCCCGCCGCGGCGCCGGGATGCATCCGGTCGGCACGGTTCGCGTCCAGTCAGCACGGGACGCATCCGGGTGGCCCCCGGCTCCGAATTCACCACAGGTTCATCTCGTCACCGGCGCCCCGGGCCGACGGAGGTGCCAGGATGGTGTGTCCGTTTCATGGTGCAGATGGGAAGTGGTCTCGTGTCGAGGTCTATTGGTCGTCGGACGGTACTGGCGTCGGTGGCGGTCTTCGCCGCCGGTGCCCTGGGGCTCGCGGGGTGCTCCGAGCCCGCCGCTCCCGGTTCCGGATCCGGTGAGGGTGCCACGTCCTCCGAGGCCTCCGGCGAGGTCACGCTCTACACCTCGGAGCCGCAGGCCAAGATCGACGAGATCATCGCCGCGTTCAACGAGGAGCAGCCGGACATCGAGGTGAAGGTCTTCCGGGCCGGCACCGGAGACCTCAAGGCACGCATCGAGGCCGAGAAGTCCACCGGCGGGGTCGCCGCCGACATCCTGCTCGCCGCCGACGTGCCCACGTTCGAGGACTACAAGGACCAGGACCTCTTCCAGCCGTTCGAGCCGAGCGAGCCCGACGCCCTGTCCGAGGTGGCGGTCGACCCCGACGGCTACTTCGTGGGCACCCGCATCATCCCCACCGTCATCGCCTACAACACGGGCGAGGTCACCGACCCGCCGACCTCGTGGGCCGACCTCACCGACCCCGCCTACCGCGACCGCATCATCCTGCCCAACCCGGACGTCTCCGGTGCCGCCGCCTTCAACGCCGCGGCCTGGAGTCTGCAGCCCGACCTGGGCGAGGAGTGGATCGAGCAGCTCGGCGCAAACAACCCGCAGGTCGCCGAATCCAACGGGCCCGTGGCGCAGGCCGTCGCCGAGGGCTCGCGGCCCGTCGGGATCGTCGTGGACTACCTCGTGCGCGACCTCGCGGCCCAGGGTTCGCCCATCGCCGTGAGCTACCCGAGCGAGGGCGTCCCCTACATCACGCAGCCCGGCGCCGTGTTCGCCGACGCGCCCAACCCCGAGGCCGCCAAGCTGTTCCTCGACTTCCTCGTGTCCCAGAAGGGTCAGGAGATCGCGGTGTCGCAGAGCTACCTGCCCGTGCGCGAGGACGCCGGCAGCCCGGAGGGCGCCCCCGCGCTGGCCGACATCACCCTCTTCGACCAGGACCTCGACGCGATCGCCGCCTCCCGCGACGACGCCGTGGCCGCGTTCAACGCGGCCGTCAGGTAGGTGACCCTCCCGCTCAGGCTGGCCCTGTGGGCGTCCCTCGCGGGCGTCATGGTGCTGCCCCTGGCCCTGGTCGTCTCACTGGGGCTGGGGGCCAACCACCTGCCCGAACTCATCGAGCAGGGGCTGCTCACGGCCACCGCCAACAGCCTCGTCAGCTCCCTGCTCTCCGCGGTCGGTGCCGTCCTCATCGGCACGCTGATGGCGTTCGGCCTCGACCGCACCGACCTGCCGGGCCGCGGGGCCCTGCGCCTGCTGCTGCTCACGCCGCTGTTCATCCCGCCCTTCATCGGCGCCATCGCGTGGAGCGGCCTGCTCACCGACGGCGGACTGCTGGACCGCGTCTTCGGTGTCGCGCCGTGGAACTTCTACGGCGGGCCCGGCGTGGTCTTCCTGCTCACGCTGCACGCCTACCCCATGGCCTACTTCGTCGTGGCGGCCGCCCTGCGGCGCATCCCCGCGGAACTCGAGGAGGCCTCACGCCTGTCCGGCGCCCGGCCGACGCGCACGCACCTCGACGTGACCCTGCCCCTCATCCGCCCGGCCATGGCGGCGGCGTTCACCCTGACCTTCGTCAGCGGGATCGGTGACTTCGGCATCCCCGTGATCGTGGGCCTTCCCGCCGGCTACGAGACGCTCTCGACGATGGTCTACCGGTTCCTCGAGTCCGGCTCCGTCGCGTCACCACTGCAGACCGTCTCGCAGATCGGGGTGGTCCTACTGCTCATCGGCGTGTTGGGGACGCTGCTCGACCGGCAGGTCACCAAGGGGTCGGTCGAGTTCGGCGGCACCGGACGCCCCGCCGCGCCCCAGGCGCTCGGCCGGGCGCGGCTGCCCCTGGCGGTGGCCGCGTGGACCGTCAGCGTCCTCGTCACCCTCGCCCCGCTCGTGGGCCTCGCGGTGCGGGCCCTGCTGCCCGCGCCGGGCGTGCCCCTCACCCTCGAGACGGCGACCCTGGACAACTTCCGGCGCGCGCTCACCGCCTCGACCACGATCGACGGCGTCACCAACTCCGTGATCCTCGCCGTCGGCGCGGCCCTCATCTGCGGCGTCCTCGGACTGCTCGTCGGGCTGTTCACCACCCGCCTGGCCGGGCGCGACCGCGAGTCGCTGCTCATGTCGGTGCTGCTGCCGCAGGCCGTCCCCGGCCTGGTCATCGCCACCGGGTGGCTCATCCTCGGCCGCTACACCGGGCTGTTCAACACCCGCTGGGTGATCCTCGGCGCGTACGTCACAGCCTTCACCGCGATCGTCGTCCAGACCGTCCGCGGCCCGCTGGCGGGGATCCACTCGTCGATGGAGGAGGCCGCCCGGATCGGCGGCGCCAGGGCGCTGCGCTCACGGTTCGACACGAGCGTGCGCATGGCCCTGCCCGCCGCCGGCATCGGCATGGTCATGGTCGCGGTGACCGCGGTGCGGGAGCTCACGCTCTCCGTCCTGCTCGTCGCCCCCGGCACCCAGACGCTCGGCGTGGTGATCTTCCAGTACCAGCGCGCCGGGGACTACAACGCCTCGTCCGCGCTGTCCGTGGTGCTCATGGCGGTGGGCCTGCTCGTCCTGGCCGCCTTCGGCGCCCGCTACACCCGACCCGACACCGGGTCCGACGCCGCATCCGGGAGGATCCGTGCCTGAACTCGACGCCCGCGGCGTCTCCGTCCGCTTCGGCGACACCGTCGCCCTTCAGGACCTCGACGTCCACGTGGACTCCGGCCGCATCCTCGCCCTCGTGGGCCCGTCCGGCTCCGGGAAGTCCACCTTCCTGCGCGCCGTCGCCGGGTTCGAGCAGCCCTCCGCCGGCACGATCCGGGTCGGGGACCGCGTCCTCGTGGGCGACGGGGTGCACCTCCCGCCCGAGGAACGCGGCCTCGGGATGGTCTTCCAGCACCACGCCGTGTGGCCCCACCTCTCCGTGGCCGACAACGTCGCCTACCCGCTGCGCCGCGCGAAGGTGCCGGCCGCCCGCCGCCGCACCCTCGTCGCGGAGGCCCTCGAGACCGTCGAGCTGGGCGAGTTCGCCCGGCGCCGGCCCGACACCCTCTCCGGCGGGCAACGCCAGCGCGTCTCGCTCGCCCGGGCGATCGTCGCGCGGCCAGGGGTCCTGCTGCTCGACGAGGCCCTGTCCGCCCTCGACGAGCCCCTGCGCGCCTCCCTGCGCCTCGTGCTGCGCCGGCTCGCCGCGGAGCACGACCTCACCATGATCCACGTGACCCACGACCGCGGGGAGGCCCTCGCACTGGGCGACGAGGTGGCCGTCCTGCACCGCGGGACGCTGGCGCAGTGCGACGTGCCCGACCGGCTGGACGCCGCACCGAACAGCGCGTTCGTCGCCGGGTTCCTGCACGACGCCACGCTCGTCGACGGGACCGTGGGCCCCGACGGCTTCCGCTCCGACGTCGGCGGGATCACGCTCGCACCCGACGTCCTCACCGGGCCCGCCGGCCCGGTGACCGGCCCCGCCACCCTCGCGCTCCTGCCCTCCGGGCTCGAGCTCGCCACGCCCGGACCGGCGCCGGGGCGCATCGGGGCGGAGTTCGTCACCTCCCTCTACGGCCGCGGCGGCAGGACCGTCATCTGCCGGCACGGCGAGACCGAGCTTCGGGTCCTGGCGCCCGCCGGGGCCGCGGTACCCGGCCGGGTGGGCGAGGCCGTGGGGGTCGACGTCCGGCGCGGCGTGATCTACCCGAAGGCCTGAACCCCGGCGCGGGCGGAGCCGCCGCACCTGTCTCGGTGCGGGGCCCGCCGCCCGGCGTCAGCCCTTCCGCGCCACCGCCCGGCCGATGAGCCGCGTCGAGGCGAGGAACGGCACCCGCGAGAACCGCTTGGAGTACCAGAAGACCGTGGCCAGGGCGTCGGGCGTGATGACCACCCGCCGGGCCTCGATGCCGCGCACCGACCGCCGGGCGATGATCTCCGATGTCAGGTGCGTCCGGGTGAGCAGCTTCCGCGCCATCTCGTCCGCCTGCGGGTCGTCACCGGAGAGCGAGTCCGCCAGGCCGGACCGGAAGAACTGGGGGCAGATCACCGACGTGGACACCCCGCGGGGCCGGAGCTCCGCGTCGAGGGTCTCCCCCAGCGCGACCGCGGCGGCCTTGGTCGCGTTGTAGGCCCCCATCTTGGGCGCGTGCACCAGCCCCGCCGCCGACGCGGTGATGACGAGTCGGCCACCCCGACCGAGCTTCGGCGCGAGCGCGCGGCAGCCCCGCACCACGCCGAGCAGGTTGATGTCCACGATCCGCTGCCACGACTCCATGGTGGTGGTCTCCAGCGACCCGCCCACCGCGATACCGGCGTTGTTGACCAGGATGTCCAGTGAGTCGATCTCCTCGGCCGCCGACGCCCAGTCCGCATCGGAGGTCACGTCGAGCCGCCGATACGTCCACCGCCCGGGCAGCTCCCGCACGGCCGGCGGCGGGTCCGCGTGGACGTCGGTGAGGATCACCTCGTCGCCGAGCGCCAGGTACTCCCGGGCCAGCGCCAGGCCCAGCCCGGAGGCAGCCCCGGTGATGAGCACGCGCCTGCCCGGCCCCCCGGAGACGGCCGTCCCCGACCGTTCGGCACCACGGCGTGAAAGGAAACGGGTCATGCTCGGGCCACCTCGTCGTCGTCCATCTCGGTCGCGTCCCCCACGGCGGCGCCGCCACCCGGCGCGCGGCGGGCGCCGGTCAGGACCACGTCCCGCCCGAACGCCATCTCGCGACGCAGGTCACCGAACGCGAGCTCGGGGATCTCCATCAGGAAGTTCTGCACGTACCGCCACGGACGCGAGGCCCCCTGCTTGGGGAACAGGTGCCCGTCGCGCCGGATGTACCCGGCGTCGAAGTCGAGCAGGAGCTGATCCGCCGGCTCGTCGGGCACCCGCGGCGCGTAGACCCGCTCCCCCGTCCGCCACAACCTCACCATGTAGCGCGAGACCATGTCCGCGCGCAGCGTCCACGACGAGTTGATGTACCCCACCGTGAAGCTCGCGTTGGGCACCCCGGCCAGCATCATCCCGCGGTAGGTGGCCAGGGCGGGGACGTCGAGTTCCTGCCCGTCGATACTCAGCGTGCCGCCGCCGAAGACCTGCAGGCGCAGGCCCGTGGCAGTGATGATGACGTCGGCCTCGACGTGCTCGCCCGACGTCAGGCGGATGCCGTCGGCGGTGAACCGGTCGATCGTCCCGGTCACGACCCGCGCGGCGCCCCGCCGCATGGCGCGGAAGATGTCGCCGTCGGGGGCCTTGCACACGCGCTGGTCCCACGGCCGGTACGGCGGCGTGAAGTGCCGGTCGATCTCCTCGGCCGGAAGGTAGCGGCGCTGCATCGCCCGCAGGCCCGCCTTGAACAGCCAGGGCAGGCGCTGGGCGATCACGAACTGCGCCGTGTCGCGGGCACCGTGGTTGAGTCGCGCCGCCCGGTGGTCCCACGGCGCCGGCAGCAGGCGCCGCCACACCGCGCTGATGACGTCCTTCTCCGGCAGCGGACCGATGTAGCTCGGGGTGCGCTGCAGCATGGTCACGTCGGCGCCGAGGTCCGCCAGCGCCGGGACCAGGGTCACCGCCGTGGCGCCCGAGCCGATCACCACGAACCGCCGGCCCGCGTACTCGAGGTCCTCCGGCCACTGCTGCGGGTGGATGATCCGCCCGCGGAAGTCCTCCTCGCCGGGGAAGTCCGGGCGGAAACCCTGGGAGTGCGAGTAGTAGCCCGAGCCGAAGTGCACGCGGCGGGTCCACACGATCCGCTCGCCCTCCGCGGTGCGGCAGGTGACCCGGTAGAGGTCCAGGTCGCTGCGCCAGTCCGCGTCGGCCACCCACGAGCCCAGCCGGAGGCGGTCGAGCGCGCCGGCCTCGCGGGCGGTGTCACGGATGTACTCCTTGATGTCCGCACCGTTGCCCAGGGTCGAGTCGTGGGGCCAGGGACGAAACGGGAACCCGAACGTCGCCATGTCCGAGTCCGAGCGGATTCCCGGGTAGCGGAAGGTGTGCCAGGTCCCGCCCAGGTCGTCGTGGGCGTCGTGGATCTCCCAACGCCAGTCCGGGAAGGCGTGGTGGACGTGGTGGGCCAGGTCGACCCCCGACATGCCCGCCCCCACGATGAGCAGGTCCAGCGGGTCGGTGGGCTCGGCGCCCGGCTCGCCCGGGCGGTGCGTGCTACCAGTCATGCCCCGTACCGTAACCGCCCGCCGCGACCGGTGGTTTCCGTAACGCGCCAACAACTTGCTCTTTCGCGCCACATCGCCCAGAGTGCCCTCATGGCGTTCATCCGATCGGCGGGTCTGCGCGGCGTCCGGGCCGTGGTCAGCGGCCTCGGCGGGGACCCGGACGACCTCGCCCGGCGCGCCGGCCTGCCCCACGGCGCGCTGGACAGCGACGAGATGCTGGTGGAGGACCTGTCCATCGCCCTCCTGCTGGAGACGGCGGCCGCCGAACTGGACTGCCCCGACCTCGGCCTCCGGGTGGCCGAGCACCAGGACCTCGACATGCTCGGTCCGGTCGCGGTGGTGGTGAAGAACGCGCGCACCACCACCGAGGCGCTGGAGATGACGTCCAAGTACCTCTTCTTCCACTCGAGGTCCATCGAGATCACCGTGATCGCCGACCCGCGCGGCGAGCCGGACGTACTGGGCGTGCGGTTCGGGTACCGGGACCCCGGCCAGCTCATCCCGCCACAGGCCGTGGACCTGGTGCTGCTGTTCCTGCACCGGGCGATGCGCACCGTGCTCGGCGGTGACTACGGCCTGCTCTCCGTCGAGCTCCCGGGCCCGCTCAACACCGACGCCGCGCGGTACGAGGCCCTGTTCGGGGCGCCCGTGTCCCCGTCCACCCCGTCCGCGGTCCTGCGCGTGCCCTCCGCCCTGCTGGGTCGGGAGATCTCGGGCGGGGACGACGCCGTGCAGCAGCTGGCCCTGCGCTACCTCGAGCAGCACGTACCGGCCGACCGCCGCAGCCTGGCCGACCGGACCCGCGCGGCGCTCCACCAGTCCCTCGACGCCGGCGCCTCCTCCCTGCCCCGGGTCGCGGCACTGCTGGCCATGTCGCCCCGGACGCTGCAGCGCGGACTCGCCGGCGAGGGCACGAGCTTCTCCGCGGTCCGGGACGAGGTCCGCCGCGAGGTGGCCGCACGCCTGCTCACCACCACGGAGATCCCGCTCTACCAGATCGCCTCGGCCCTCGACCTGGGCGACGCGACCACCTTCAGCCAGTACGCGCGCCGCTGGTGGGGCATGACCGCGCGCGAGGTCCGGCTCGGCCGGGCCGGGGTGGGACAATCGGTCCCATGAGCGAGAACCCGTCGTCCGACCCGCTGGCGATGCTCCGGTCGGGGCGCGGCCTGCCGGAAGCCGCCGGGGTCGACGACCCGATCCGGGAACAGCTCCTCGACGCCGCCGCCGCGCAGTTCGAGAGCGTAGGCATCTCCCGCTCGACCATGAACGACATCACCCGCCGGGCGGGCCTCGCGCGGATGACCCTGTACCGGCGGTTCGCCAACAAGCAGGAACTGGTCGAGGCGACGCTCCTGCGGGAGGCGGCGTGGTTCCTCGAGGACCTGCGCCGCGAGCTCGACGCCCACGACACCATCGAGGACAAGCTCACGGAGGGCTTCGCGTTCACCGTGCAGACCCTGCGCGACCACGACCTGCTCAACCGCCTGCTCGAGACCGAGCCCGAGTCGACGGTCCCGCACTTCACCGTGCAGGGCGCGCCGCTCATCACCGCCGCCGCACACTTCCTGGCCGGGGAGATCAGCCGCGCCGCGCCCGACCCGCGCAGTGACGAGGAGGTGCTGGTCGTGGCCGAACTGACCGCGCGCCTCGTCGTGTCCTTCGTCCTCACCCCGTCGACGACCATCGACCTCGACGACCCCGCGGTCGCCCGCGCCTTCGCCCGGAACCACCTCGGCCCGTTGCTCGGCGCGCCCACGCGGAACTGACGGACTCCTCAACATTGCTTGACGAATCGGCCCCGTCTGTCTAGCGTCAGGGACAAATAGATCGCGGATGTCTCTCTGTCCCATCCGCAGGATTCCACGCTCCCGGCCCCCGCAGGGCCGGTGACCGGAAGGAAGATCATGTCCGCAGCCGCACCCGCCCCCACGGCCAGCACAGACGAGTACGAGGACACGCTCCGCCGCCTGTCGCACGCCTCCGTGCACCGCAGCTTCGACCCCTTCAAGGACATCGCCTGGGACCACCCGGACTTCGCGGTGGACCCCACGGACGAGCGCTGGGTCCTGCCCGCCGGCATCGATCCGCTCGGCGGCCACCCCTGGTACAAATCGCTGCCGCTCGAGAAGCAGATCGAGATCGGCCTGTGGCGCCAGGCCAACGTCATGAAGGTCGGCCTGCAGTTCGAGAACATCCTCATCCGCGGGATCATGCAGTACGTCTTCACGGCCGAGAACGGCTCGGCGGAGTTCCGGTACCTCACCCACGAGGCCACCGAGGAGTGCCACCACACCCAGATGTTCCAGCAGGGCGTCAACCAGATCGGCGCCGACGTGCCGGGCATGCCGCGATGGATGCGTCGCCTCTCCCCCCTCCTCCCGCTGGCCGCCGGCCGCTTCCCGGTCGCGTTCTTCATCGGCGTCCTGGCCGGCGAGGAGCCGATCGACCACACGCAGAAGCAGGTCCTGCGCAACTCGGACTCCCTGCCGCCCGTGCTGTCACGGATCATGGAGATCCACGTCGCCGAGGAGGCGCGGCACATCTCGTTCGCGCACACCTACGTCGCCCGCAACGCGCCCAGGCTCTCGCGCCGCGACGCGTTCCTGGTCTCCCTGCTGTTCCCGGTGATCATGCGGGTCCTGTGCGACGCGATCCTCAAGCCGACGCGCGAGTTCCGCGAGGCCTTCGACATCCCGGACCACGTCGTCAAGGAGCTGTACTGGGACAGCCCCGAGTCGCGGCGGTTCCTGTCCGACCTGTTCGGCGACGTGCGGCTGCTCGCCGAGGAGTCGGGGCTGATGAACCGGACGTCGCGCCGTCTGTGGAAGGCGCTGAAGATCGACGGTCGCCCCTCCCGGTACCGCGGCGAGCCGCCCGTGGCCTTCCGCGACTGACCCCGCCGCGACCCGCGCCCCGCACCCCGCCCGGACAGGGAACGAGCCCATGCCCCACGTCGTCACCCAGGCCTGCTGCGCGGACGCCTCGTGCGTCCACGCGTGCCCGGTCAACTGCATCCACCCCACGCCGGACGAGCCGGATTTCAGCACGGCGGACATGCTCTACATCGACCCGGTCTCCTGCGTGGACTGCGGGGCCTGCGTGGGGGCGTGCCCGGTCGGGGCGATCGTGCCGCACACCGAGCTGGCCCCGGAGCAGCAGGACTTCCTGCAGATCAACGCGGAGTTGACCGGTGACGACCGCCCCTCCCGGCCGCAGGCGCGGGTCCCCACCCTCGTGCGCCTGGGCCCCACGCGCAGGACCCTGCGGGTGGCCGTGGTGGGCGCCGGGCCGGCCGCCCTGTACGCCGCCGACGAACTGCTCCGCCAGCCCGGGGTCGAGGTGACCGTGTTCGACCGGCTGCCGGTGGCCCACGGCCTGGCCCGCCACGGCGTCGCGCCCGATCACACCAGTACCCGCGCGGTGGCCGACCTGTTCGCGGCCATCGAGACCCAGCCCGGCTTCCGGTACCGGCTCGGGGTGGACGTGGGGACGGACGTCACCGCGGCGGAGCTGGCCGCCGAGTACGACGCGGTCGTGTACGCGACCGGCGCGGGCACGGACCGCCCGCTCGGCATCCCGGGCGTCGACCTGCCCGGCAGCACGTCGGCCACGCGGGTGGTGGCCTGGTACAACGATCACCCCGACCACGCCGACGAGTACGTGCCGCTGGATCACGAGCGCGCCGTGATCGTGGGCAACGGCAACGTGGCGCTCGACGTGGCGCGGATCCTCGCGACCGACCCCGACCGGCTCGCCGACACCTCGATCGCCCGCCACGCCCTGGAGGCGCTGCGGCGCAGCCGGGTCCGCGAGGTGGTGGTGCTCGGTCGCCGCGGTCCCGAGCACGCCGCGTTCACGCTTCCCGAGCTGGTCGGGCTCGCCGCGCGCGAGGACATCGACCTGCGGGTGGACGCCCCCGCCGGGATCGACCCCGGGGCCGCGGACTCCCGGCAGGACCGCCTGAAGCTCGAGCACCTGGCCCGTGTCGCCGCCCGCCCGGAGAGGTCGGGGCGCCGCCGGATCGTCCTGCGTTTCCGGACCGCGCCGGTGGAGGTCGTCGGCACGGTTCGGGCCGAGGGCCTGCGGGTGGTGCGCACCGATCTCGCCCCCGACGGGTCGGGGCGGGTCGGCGCGGTGCCGCGGGCCGGTACGGAGGAGACCCTCCCGGCCGGTCTGGTGTTGGGGTCGGTCGGGTACCGCGGTGTCGAGGTGCCGGGCGTGCCGTTCGACCCGGTCACCGCGACGATCCCCAGTCGCGAGGGTCGGGTGCTGGACGGCGTCGGCGGCCGTGTGGTGCCGGGGGCGTACGTGGTGGGGTGGATCAAGCGCGGCCCGCGCGGGTTCATCGGCTCCAACAAGACGTGCGCGCGGGAGACCGTGAACTCGCTGCTCGCCGACGCGAACGCCGGTCTGCTCGCTACGCCGACGCCGAGCGGCACTCGCTGAGGCGGCCGGCGTCCCGGCCCGCCGTGTCGGCGCCGACCGCGTCGAGACCGATCACGTCGGGCCCGCCGAGGAGGACGCCGTGCTCGCTGTCGACCCGGTCGGCGATGAGCGCGGCCAGGCGGGTCAGCGGCGAGACCCCGTGCGCGTCGGACTCGTAGAGGGCGACGGACTCCTTGTCGCGGTACCGGGCCAGGACCTCTGCGGCGTCGTCGAGTTGCTGCAGCAGGTGCGGTGACCACTGCGCGGGCTGCTGCGCCAGCTTCAGGCGGGCGGCCATCCGCGGCCGGGTGTCGGGCAGGTCCTCGAGCAGTTCGTCGTAGACCTGGTCGGGCGCGAGCGGTGAGGTCCGCACGACGCCGCGCAGGAGGCAGTTGGGCCGCACGCCGCTGAGGGGGTCACCCGGGACGGACACCCAGTAGGTGCGGTCGGGGACGGCTCCGCGGCGCAGGCCGGCCACGCCCTGGCCGCCGGGGTCGGGCATGCCGTCGAGCCACTGGTCGCGGGGGCGGTACGGGTCCGCGATCATGCCGACCGCCGCGACGCGGTCCAGGTCCTCGGGGTGGGCGTCCATCCAGTCGTGGATGACGCGGGTGCCGCTGCACACGCCGATGAGGATGATCGGGTCGGAGGGATGCAGCCTGACCAGCCGGTTCAGGTCCGCGACGCCCGCGGCGGCGGCCGATTCCCAGGTGTGGGAGCGGCGTCTGCCGAACCCGCCGGGGGCGGGCCACTGCACCTTGACAGCCTCCCGGGCACCTGTCCAGTCCGAGAGCTCGCTGACGAACCGTCCGAGGATCCTCGACGGCTTCCGGTACCCGCCGTCGCTGTCCGCGATGAATATCCGCACGTCCTGGCCCCTCCCGGGCGCCCACCGACGCACCACGAGATTGATGTGACAACCTCAGTGTCGTACGTTCACCTGACAAACGGCAGCGTTCATAAGTAAATTTTGCCTGTCAATACGTTTGTACTGTTACGAGTTTCGCCTCATGTTCCGCAATAGGTGACGTGCGGCGCGGCGTCCGGCGGGGCGGGGCGGGAGTAGCGCTCGCGCCCCGGGCGCTCGGTGTAGGGGTCGGTGACGACGACGAGGAGTTCGGTGAACGGGCCCATGTCCCCCGCCGTGGCCGCGTCCAGGGCCTCCTCCACGAGATGGTTGCGCGGGATGTAGAGCGGGTTGACCCGGTCCATCGATCCCCGGGCGGGTCCCAGGGCCCGCCATCTCGTCAGCCAGTCCTCCGCCAGGACGCCGACGTGCTCCCGTACCGGCGCGGTGTCCCCGTCCGCGGCGGCGCCGAGGGCGCGGAAGAAGCCGGTGTAATCCGGGCGGGTCGCGTTGAGCAGCCGGGACAGGTCCTCGATGAGTTCGTTGGCCTGCGCGTCCGGGGTGTCGGCGGGCAGTCCCAGCTTGTCGCGCATGCCCGCGGTCCACGCCCGCTGGTAGAGCTCCGGGAAGGTGCCCAGCACCTCGGTGAGCAGCCGGACCGCCTCGTCCTGGTCGGGGGCGACGAGCGGGACGAGGGTCTCGGCGAACCGGGCGAGGTTCCATTGCAGCACCGGCGGCTGGTTGGCGTAGGCGTAGCGGCCCCCGGTGTCGATGGAGCTGAACACGGTCGCCGGGTCGAAGGCGTCCATGAACGCGCACGGGCCGTAGTCGATGGTCTCGCCGGAGATGGTGGTGTTGTCCGTGTTCATCACGCCGTGGATGAACCCGAGCAGCATCCAGCGGGCCACGAGCCGGGCCTGGTCGCGGACGACGGAGGCGTACAGCTCCAGGTACGGGTTCTCGGCGTCCGCGGCGTGCGGGTGGTGCCGCGCGATCGCGTGGTCGGCCAGCCGGCGCAGCACCTCGTCGTCGCCGGTCGACCGCGCGAACTGGAACGTGCCCACCCTCAGGTGGCTCGCGGCGACCCGCGCGAGCACGGCGCCGGGCAGCGGCGTCTCGCGGTACACGGTGTTGCCGGTGGCCACCACGGCGAGCGAGCGGGTGGTGGGGACGCCGAGGGCGTGCATGGCCTCGCTGATGAGGTACTCACGCAGCATCGGCCCCACCGCCGCCAGGCCGTCCCCGCCCCGCGCGAAGGGTGTCCGGCCGGAACCCTTGAGGTGCAGGTCGCGACCGTCGGGCAGTTCGCCCAGCAGCAGCGCCCGCCCGTCGCCCAGTCGCGGCGAGTACCCACCGAACTGGTGGCCGGCATAGGCCTGGGCGACGGGCGTGGCGCCCTCGGGGACGGCGGTGCCGGTGAGCAACCGGACGCCCTCCTCGCCGCGCAGGTGGTCGGCGTCGAGCCCGAGCTCGGCGGCCAGCGGTTCGTTGAGCATGAGCAGTCGCGGATCCGACGCCTCGGCGGCCTTCCACGGCACGACGAGTTCGGACAACTCGGTGGCGTAGCGCGTGCCGAGCGAGACTGGGGATGCGGCCTGCGGAGTCATACCCCGACGATACGGACGCGTGGCCCCGGCGCGCGGGCACCGATCACCCGATCGGTGACACCCCCGCGGCCGCGCCGGGTCCGTTAACGTCGCCGATCATGTCGCATCGCCACCGCCTCGCCGCCCTCGTGGTCCCCCTGGTCGTCCTCGCCGGGTGCTCGGCCGACCAGACCGCCCAGGACGGGGCCACCACCACCGAGGCATCGGCGGCCGCCGTGGAGTCATCCGCCTCCCCGGCCGGGACCGCGGGCGGTGACGAGGGAGCCCCGGGGCGGTGCGGGGCGTCGGACGCCGAGATGGCGGTCGTCTCCGCGGCGGGCGAGCCGACCCTGGAGGTCCCGCAGCCGGCCGGGTGGGAGCGCAACTCCCAACTGGACTCCGAGCTGGTGCGTCAGGCGCTGGTCAACCCCGGGCTGGCCGCGTCGGGGTTCGCTCCGAACGTGGTGGTGACCGCCGAGCCCTCGCCCGCGGACGTGGAAGCCGCTTTCGATCGCCAGATCGCCGCCATGCGGGCGTCCGGGGCGTCCGAGCCCGCCCTCGAACGCGGGCAGGTGTGCGGGTTCGAGTCGATGACGGTCCGGCACGTGCTCCCCGAGATGGGCACCGTCCCGCAACGACCGGCGGTCGTGCAGATCATCGTGGTCCCCGCGGGCGCCGAGACCGTCACGTACACGATGACGGCGCAGGCCACCGAGCCGCTCGACCCCGCCTACGAGCGGGACGTGGCGGAGATGTTCGCCGGGGTCCGGATCAGCTGACCCGGCGCCACGGACGCCGTCGACCGGCGTCCGGGTCAGAAGTACTGCGCGCCGCCGTCGATGCTGATGTGCTCGGCGGTGATGAACTTCGACTCGTCGGAGGCCAGGAACGCCACGACGTTCGAGATCTCCTCGGGCTCGGCCCAGGTCTGCTCGAGGAACGTCGACCCCATGAGGTTGAGCGGCGGGTTCGACTCGCCGACCTTCTCCAGGGTGCTCACCATGTCGCCGCCGCCCATCGGGGTCGCGACGCCACCCGGGTGGATGCTGTTCACCCGCACGTTCCTGGGACCCAGCTCCGCGGCGAACGCGCGCGTCATCCCGACCAGCGCGTGCTTGGAGGTCGTGTAGTGGACCATGAACGGCTGGATCTTCTTGCCCGCGTACGAGCTGGTGAGGATGATCGAGCCCCCTCCGGCCGCGATGACGTGGTGCGCGGTCGCCATGACGGTGTTCCACACGCCGGTGACGTTGGTGTCGATGGTGGCGGCGAAGTCCTCCGGGCTGATGCTGTCCCAGATCTGCGGCGTGCAGATGCCGGCGTTGGCCACCACGACGTCCAGGCGGCCGAGCTCCGCTACCCCGTCGTCGACGATCGTCGTCATCCCCGCCAGGTCACGCACGTCCCCCACCGAGAGCAGGGCGCGACGGCCCTGCTCCTCGACCAGACGGCGGGTCTCCTCCAGGTCCTCGGGGGTGGCCGGGTCGTAGGGCACGGCGTCCGCCAGCGGACCCGCCAGGTCGAGGCCGATGATGTCCGCACCCTCCGACGCCAGTCGGACCGCGTGGGTCCTGCCCTGCCCGCGCGCGACCCCGGTGATGAACGCGACCCTGCCCTCGAGCCTTCCGGCCATGCCGACCCTCCTGGAGAATTAGGTGTGGTCGTCACGCTAGTGCGGGACCCGGTGGCCGCGAGGCGGATCGCGCACCCCGGTGTCGTCCGGTGGCCCGGCCCGGCGGCCGGTCCTACCCTGTCGTGAGCACGACGATCCACCGCCGGAGGAGTTCGCCGATGCCCACCCCGTCCAGCCCCGCCCGCGATGCCGACCACGGTGCCGGACCCGCGCCCTCCCGAACCGTGGGGCGGCGACTCGTCCTGTCGGGCTTCCTCTTCGGCTGCGGGATCGCGGGGTCGGTCATCGACCTGTTCATCTTCCACCTGCTCCTGCAGTGGCATCACTTCTACGACCTGTCCACCACCACGGTCGCCCTCCTGGCCGACGGGCTCTTCCACGGCGCCACCTGGCTCATCACCGTGTGGGGCCTGTTCATGTTCGCCGACGTCCGCCGGGAGATCGCCGTCCCCTGGATGCGATGGGCCGGCGCGGTACTCACCGGGGTCGGCTTCTTCCAGCTGTTCGACGGCATCGTGTTCCACAAGGTCCTCGGCATCCACCAGATCCGCTACGGAGTGGACCTGCTCGTGTACGACGTCGTGTGGATCCTCTCCGCGGTGCTGCTCCTGCTCGTCGGCCTCGTCCTGCTGCGCCGGACACGCGCCGCTGCGCTGCGCTCCCCCGCCGCCCGTCGTCCCGGGGGCTGAGCGGCGGTGGAGTCCGGACACGACCCCGCCGGGCACGGGGGCCACACAGGACACGAGGGGTTCGAGACGGGTGCCGCGGAGTCGGCGGCGTGGTGGGTGGTCGAGGCCGCCGGCCCGGCCGTGCTCGCCGTCGCCCTGGCCGCCTATCTGCTCGGCGTCCGGCGGCACCGCGTACGCGGACCGTGGGCCCGGTGGCGCACCGCCGCGTGGATCGCCGGGCTCTCGTGCGTGGGCCTGGCCTGGGCCGGCCCGCTCGCCGAGGCCGCACGCCACGATTTCACCGCCCACATGGCCGGCCACCTGCTGCTCGGCATGATCGGCCCGCTGCTGGTGGTCCTCGCCGCGCCGGTCACGCTGGCCCTGCGGACGCTGCCGGCCGGCGGCGCGCGGACCCTCTCGACGGTCCTGCGCTCGCCGCCCGCGCGCGTGGTGACCCACCCGGTCGTCGCGGCCGTCCTCAACGCGGGCGGCCTGTGGCTGCTCTACGCCACCGACCTGTTCGCACACATGCACGCCTCCCCGGCGGTGCACGCGGCCGTCCACGCCCACGTGCTGCTCGCGGGTATCGCCTTCACCGTCGCCGTGATCGGCCCCGACCCGAACCCGCACCGCGCGACTCTCCGCGCGAGAGCCACCGTGCTCGTCCTGTTCATCGGCGCCCACTCGATCCTGGGCAAGTGGCTGTACGCCCACCCGCCGGCCGGGGTCGACCCGGCGGACGCCCGCGTCGGCGCCCAGCTCATGTACTACGGCGGCGACGTCGTGGACCTGGCGATCCTCGTGCTGCTGTTCGCCGGGTGGTACCCCGGCTCGCGCTTCCGGTCTCGGCTCCTGCCCGGAAATCCCGCACACGGACACCGCGATCGGCCGGTCGCGCCGCCCCGGGACCCTCTAGAGTCGGATCACCGAATCGACGTGAGGAGACCGGCATGGCCCGGAAGAAGCGCATCAGCGAACTGAGTGACGCCCAGCGGGCGGGCCTGTGGGCGCTGGTCGCCCTCCAGGTGTCCCTCGCGGTGTCCGCGTGGGCGGACCTGGCCGCGCGGCCCGCCGCGCAGGTCAACGGCTCCAAGGGCAAGTGGGCCGCGATCATCGTGATCAACTTCATCGGTCCGCTCCTCTACTTCACCCGCGGACGGCGATAGTGCCCGCGCGCGGGTCGGCCCGGCGACGCTGATGCGTGTCCTGGTGACCGGAGGCGTCCGGTCCGGCAAGTCCCGGCACGCAGTGCGGCTGCTCGCCGGCGGCGAGGCCGACGCCGCCACGGGTGCCGCGGGCACCGGAGCGACGCCCGTGACGTTCGTGGCCCCGGGCCGCCCCGCCGACGAGCTCGACGACCCCGACTGGGCCAAGCGCGTAGCCCACCACCGCGCCCACCGGCCCTCGTCGTGGCGCACGGTGGAGTCCCCCGACGTGGCCACCGCCCTGCGCGAGGCGCCGGGGCCGGTCCTCGTGGACTGCCTGGGCACCTGGCTCACCGCGACCGTGGACGACCTCGGCCTGTGGGACGCCCCCGTCGACGAGGCCCGCGCCGCCGTCGACGAGCGGACCGACGTCCTCTGCGCGGCGCTCGAGGCGCGGACCGACGTGGTGCTGGTGACCAACGAGGTCGGCTCGGGGGTCGTCCCGCCCTACCGCTCCGGCGCGGTGTTCCGCGACCTGCTCGGCGCCCTCAACCAGACCGTCGCCGAGTGCTGCGACGAGGTGCACCTCGTGGTGTGCGGGCGGGTGCTGCGACTGTGAGCGCCGAACAGATCACCGAGAAGACCGACGAACCCGCCGCCCGCTCTCCGCTGGCCACCGCGGGCCACGCGGTCGCCACCGCCGCGCGGCGCCTGCCCGTCACGGCGGCGATCGTCGCGGCCCTGCTGGTCACCGGCGTGGTGTTCGAGACCCTGTGGCGCAGCGCCCGGCACGCGCCGTGGTTCCCCGATGTCGCCTACGGCGTCCCCGCGCTGGAGGGCGGCCGGTGGTGGACGCTGGTCACCGGGCCCTGGTTCGGGCTCACGCCGCTGCAGCACATCTCGCTGCTCGTCCTGGTGGCGGCGGGGATCGGTGTGGGCGAATGGCGGCTCGGCCCCGCCCGCACGGCGATGGTCGCCGCGGCCGGCCAGCTCGTCGGCGTGCTCGGCGCGGTCGCGGTGATCGTGCCCGGGAACGCCGCGGGGTGGGAGTGGGCCACCGAGTTGTCCGTGCTCCTGGACGTCGGCTGTACGACCGCGGTGATCGCGGTCCTCACCGCCGCGACCGCCACCCTCGTCTCGCCGTGGCGGCTCCGGGCCCGCGCGGTGCTGTACGGCTACGTGATCGTGTCGTTCCTGTTCATCGGCAGTCTCGCCGACCTCACCCACCTCATCGCCTTCGTGGTGTTCCTGTTCGTCGGCGAGCGGTTCTTCTCCCGCTCCGAGCGGGGTCTGGCGCCCCGCACGCGGCGGGAGACCCGGCTGGTGGTCTCGGCGGGCATGTGGTTCATCGCCGCGGTCCACGTGGTGGTGTACGTCCTGCCGTCCGACGGCCCCCTCGGCCCGACGGAGGCCGACGACGTGAGCCTGGTCGGCATGCTCGCGTCCGTCCTCATCGCCGCGGCGACCGCCGAGCTGCTCCGCCGCGGGTACCGGATCGCGTGGGGCGTGGCCCTGGCGTATGCGGTGGTCACCGCGACCGCCACGCTCGTCGTCGTCGCCCTCGTCATCGCGGCCGACGTCGAGTCGCTCGGCGCGGTCACCCTCGGCACCGGCCTGTTGTGGGCGGGCGAGGCCGTCCTGCTGGTCGTGGGCCGCGGCGCGTTCGGGGTGCGGATCCGGCGGCGTGTCACCGGCTCCGCCCTGCACTCGGACGACGTGGTGGAGCGGGTCCGCACGCTCATCCGGCGCCACGGCGGCAGCACGATGTCGTGGATGATCACGTGGCAGCCGATGAACTACTTCTTCGGCGGTGGCCGCGACGGCGCGTCCGCCGAGCCCACCGGCGTCGTGGGCTACCGCATGCACGTGGGCACCATCATCGCGCTGGCCGACCCGGTGGCGGACCCCGCGGACCGTGACACGCTCCTCGCCTCGTTCGTCGACTTCGCCGAGTCCCAGGCCGCGGTGCCGTGCCTGTTCTCGGTCTCGGGCGAGACCGCGGAGCGGATGCGCGCGCACGGCTGGCGGGCGCTGCAGATCGCCGAGGACACCCTCATGGACCTGCCCGACCTGGAGTTCAGCGGGAAGAAGTGGCAGAAGATCCGCACCGCCATGAACAAGGCCACCAAGAGCGGCACGACGTTCGTCTCCGGCCTGCTGCGCGAGCAACCGGCGTCCGTGGTGGCGCAGGTGCGGGCCATCTCCGAGCAGTGGGTCGGGGACAAGGAACTGCCGGAGATGGGCTTCACGCTGGGCACGGTGGAGGAGGCGCTCGACGACGACGTCCGCATCGCCCTGGCCGTGGACTCCGACGGGGTCGTTCAGGCCGCGCTGTCGTGGCTGCCGGTGTACCGCGGCGGGCCCGACGGTGGCGTGCGCGGCTGGACGCTGGACCTCATGCGCAAGCGCAACGGCCCGGGCGCGAACAACATGGTCGAGTTCCTCATCGCCCGTTCGGCGCTGGAGTTCAAGGACGAGGGGGCGGACTTCGTCTCGTTGTCCGGCGCCCCGTTGGCGCGTAGTGGCGACGACGACGAGGTGGCCGTTCTCGACCGCGGACTCGATCTGCTGGGTCAGGCGCTCGAGCCCTACTACGGGTTCCGGTCGCTGCACCACTTCAAGGCGAAGTTCAATCCGAGGATCGAGCCCGTCTACCTGTGTTTCCGCGACGAGGCGGACCTGCCGCGGATCGGTGTGGCGATCGGCCGGGCGTACCTGCCGGGCGCGACGACCCGCCAGCTCGCGGCCCTGGCCCGCTCGGGCGCCTCGGAGACCGTGGACGTCTGAGCACGACGCCCTGCGCCCCGCCCGCAGGGCCGTCAGTCGGCGTCGAGGTCCTGCTCGATGAGGGCGGCGATCGCGGCCACGGCGTCGGCGTCGTCGCCGCTCACCGTGACCTCGGCGCCCTTCTCCGCGCCGAGCGCCATGATGAGCATGGCGGAGGCGGCGTCGGCCTCCTCGCCGTCGAAGGTGATCTCGATGTCCGTGTCGTACTTCTCGGCGGCCTCGGCGATGACGCCGGCCGGGCGGGCGTGCAGGCCCTCGGCCGATCCGACGATGACGGTCTTGCTGGCCATGATGGCTCCTCCTGTGGGGTGGGTGGCGGGGGCACGGGGGCCGGTCTCTCCCGCCATCGTGCAGTGCGGTCGGTCAGGCCGCGACCGGCTCGGCCGCGGCGGTCGGCGCCGCAGCCGGGGTGCGGCGGGCGGACTTGGCGGTGACCACGGCCGCGCAGGCGACGAGCGTGCCGGCGAGGATGGCCACGAGGTAGCCCCACACCGGGCTGATCGCGAACACCACGAACAGTCCACCGTGCGGCGCGTACGACTCCACGGAGAACGCCATGATGAGCGCGCCGGTGACGGCGCCGCCGGCCATCATCGACGGAATGACGCGGAGCGGATCGGCGGCGGCGAACGGGATGGCGCCCTCGGTGATGAAGCTGGCGCCCAGCAGGAACGCGGCGCGGCCGTTCTCCTGCTCGGCCGGGCTGAACAGGCGCTTGCGCACGACCGTGGCCAGGCCCATCGCCAGCGGCGGCACCATGCCCGCGGCCATGACGGCGGCCATGATCCGCAGGGTGGCCGGGTTGTCGGCCACGAGGCCGGCGGTGGCGAAGGTGTAGGCGGCCTTGTTGACGGGCCCGCCGAGGTCGAAGCACATCATGAGGCCCAGGATGACGCCGAGCAGGATCACCGAGGAGCCGGTCATGCCGCCGAGCCACGACTCCATGGCCTCGGTGAGCGCGGCCAGCGGGCGGCCGAGCAGCAGGAACATGAGCAGGCCGATCGCCAGCGAGCCGATGAGCGGGATGAGCACGACGGGCATGAGTCCGGAGAGCCAGCGCGGGGTCTTCCACGTGGTCATCCAGCGCACGAGGTAGCCGGCGAGGATGCCGGTGACCAGGGCACCGATGAAGCCGGCACCGAGGGTCGCGGACAGTGCGCCGCCGACGAAGCCGGGCGCGATGCCGGGGCGGTCGGCCAGGCCGTAGGCGATGTAGCCGGACAGGACGGCGATCATGAAGCCCATCGCGGCCTGCCCGATCGCGAACAGCACCGCACCGAGGTAGAGGCGTAGTCCGGTGTGGGTGAGCACCTCGGCGCCGGCGGTGCCGGCGGAGACGATCTCACCGTCGAGGTACCAGACCTCGCCGGGCAGGTCGGTGAGGGTGAACGAGGTGGACAGCTCCTGCCACACGAACGCGACGTCGTAGCCGGCGAAGAGGAAGCCCAGCGCGAGGAGCAGGCCGCCCGCGGCGACGAACGGGATCATGTAGGACACGCCCGTCATGACGGCGCGCTGCAGGCCGCGGGCCCAGTGCTCGTCGGCGCCGGACGTGCCCGACCCGCCCGAGCCGGTGCCCGCGCCATCCCCGGAGTCGGCGGACACGCGCCGGGCGCGGGGGTCGCGCGCGGCGGCCAGGGCCTCGTCGAGGACGCGGTCGGGGGCGTCGATGGCCTTCTTCACGCCGTACTCGACGACGGGTTTGCCCGCGAATCGGCCGCGGTCGCGGACGCCGACGTCGGTGGCGAACACGACCGCGTCGGCCGCCTCGATGACGCCCGGGTCGAGCGGCGTGGCGCCGGCCGAGCCCTGGGTCTCGACCTGCAGGTCGACGCCGCGGGCCTGCGCGGCCTGGGCGAGGGAGTCGGCGGCCATGTAGGTGTGGGCGATGCCGGTCGGGCACGCGGTCACCGCGACCAGGCGCAGCGGCGCGTCGCCTCCGGCGGTGGGCGGGGTGCCCGCACCGTCGGCCGTGGTCGCCTCGCCGTCGGCCGTGGTCGCCGCACCGGCGCCGGGCGCCGAGGGAGCGGGCGACGACGAGGACGACGACGAGGTCTTCCGCCCCTGGCCGACGAGCACGTCCTCGATGGTCGCGACCGCCTCCTCGGGCGTGGCCGCGGCCCGCAGCGAGTCCACGAACTCGGCCCGCACGAGATTGCGCGCGAGCGTGGCGAGCAGCGTCAGATGCTCCTTGCCGCCGCCGGCGGGGGCGCCGATCATCAGCACCAGGTCGGCGGGCCCGTCCTTGGCCCCGAAGTCGACGGGCGGGTCGAGGCGGGCGAACGCCAGGCTCGGGGAGGTCACCGCCTCGGACTTGCAGTGCGGGATCGCGATCCCGCCCTTCATCCCGGTGGCGGCCTTGTCCTCGCGGGCGAGCAGGTCGCGGACGAGGGCGTCGTGATCGTCGGCGCGGCCGGCGTCGACGAGGGTCCGGGCGAGCGCCCGGATCACCTCCTGCTTGGTGCCGCCGAGGTCGGCGTCGAGCCGCACGGCGGCGGTCTCGATGATGGGCTGGTTCATGGCCGTGCTCCGTGTCGTGATGAGAAGGGGTGGGGCGGGGACGAGGGGCCTCAGTCGAGGCGTCTGAGGGTGGGCCGGAAGGTGGCGGGGTCCAGGCCGAGCGGCAGCCCGGTGCCGGGCAGGGAGGCGGCCACGCTGCCGTGGCAGACCGCCCACGCCAGCCGGTCCCGCGGCGGGAGTCCGCGGGCCCCGGCGAGCAGATATCCCGCGAGCGCGGAGTCGCCGGCCCCGACCGTGGACCTGACCTGCACGGCGGGGGTGTTCGCGAACCACGTCTCGTCGTCGTCGACCAGGACCGCTCCCGCGCCGCCCAGGGTGACCAGGACCGCGCCGACGCCACGGTCGCGCAGGGCGCGGGCGGCGGCCACCACGGGGGCGGTGTCACCGCGGGCGGCGCGGCGCTCCAGCTCGGCGCCGTCGACGCCGGCGAGCTGGCCGAGCTCCTCACCGTTGGGTTTGACCAGGTCCGGCGCCGCGTCGGGCAGGCGCGCGGCGAGCGCGGCCAGGGGCGCGTCGGAGGTGTCGACGGCGAGGCGCGCCCCCGCCGGGCGCAGGGCGGTGACAAGGTCGGCGTAGACGTCGGCCTCGACGCCACGCGGCACGGACCCGCACAGCACCACCCACTGCGCGTCGCGGGCGAGGTCGGCCACCGTGGAGCGGACCCGCTCGAGCGTGGCGGGGTCGAGCTCGGGCCCCGGGGCGTTGATCTTGGTCGTGGTGCCGTCGGGGTCGGCGAGGGTGAGGTTGACCCGCACCCCGCCGGTCGCCGGCACCACCGACGTCGCGACGCCGGACGCCGCGCACATCGTCACGAACGGGTCCCCGGGCGGCGCGGGGAACACCGCGCGCGCCTCCACGCCGCCGGCCGCCACGACGCGGGCGACGTTGACGCCCTTGCCGCCCGGCGAGTCGTCGACCGACGCGATGCGGTTGACGCCGCCCACCACCAGCGGCGCGGGCAGGTGGGCGGTGCGGTCCACCGACGGGTTCAGGGTGAGCGTGACGATCATGGGAGCACGACCTCGATTCCGTGGGAGTCCAGCGCGGCGGCGAGCTGGCCGGGCGGGGGCGCGTCGGTGACGAGGACGTCGACCTGGTCGAGGCACGCGAACGAGACCAGGAACTCGTGCCCGAACTTGCTCGAGTCGGCCAGCACCACGACCCGCCGAGCGGCGCCGCACATGGCGTTCTTCACCGCCGCCTCGTCCGGGTCCTGGGTGGTGAGGCCGCGGTCGGGGTGCAGGCCGTTGGCGCCGATGAACGCCACGTCCACCCGGATCGCGTCGAGCGCCCGCAGCACCGACGGGCCCACGCACGCGCCGGTGAGGCCGCGGACGGTCCCGCCGAGCACGTGCAGGTCGTCGGCCGCCGCGCGGTGCAGTCCGTCGGCGACGGGCACGGAGTTGGTGATGAGCGTGAGCCCGTGGTCGGCGGGCAGCGCCTCGGCCAGCGCGGCCGTGGTGGAACCCGCGTCCACCAGGACGGCCCCGCCGCGGCCGGGCAGCAGTCGCAGCGCGGCCCGGCCGATCGCCGATTTGGCCTCGACGTTCTCCGAGCGACGCGCGGCCAGTGTCCGCTCCACCCGCCCACCCGGGACGGCCGGGACCGCCCCGCCGTGGGTGCGCTCGAGGTGGCCCTCCGACTCCAGCACCGACAGGTCGCGGCGGATGGTCTCCGCGCTCACGTCCAGGTCCGCGGCGAGCTCGGCCACGGTGACCCGCCCGGAGGCGGCGAGGGTCTCCATGATGCGCCGTCGTCGCTCGCTGCCGTACATGGTGAGCCTTTCGCCTGTGACCGAGTGTGTTGAATTCTGCCCGAAACGGTTGGAAAGTCAAGCGGGTTTCGTTATTCTCGTCACATATCCACTCGATCGGCCGGGCGCGGGCGTCCGGTCCGCTAGGAGTTCGCAATGTCGCAGCAGTCGAAGGCCGGAGCGGTCATCCGCGGCACCGGCGTGGTCGCCGGACTCGCCTACGCCCCCGCCCGGTGGGTGGTCCGGCCCGACGCCCTCGGCGGACCGGCCCCGGCCGGATCCCCGGGCGCGGTGGGATCCCCGGGCGCGGTGGACGAGGAGGCCGTCGAGCGCGGCCGGGAGTGCTTCGCCGCCGCGGCGGCCACGGTCGCCGACCGCCTCGACCAGCGGGCCGCCCTGGCCACCGGCGTCAGCGCGGAGGTACTCACCGCCAACGCCGTCCTCGCCCGCGACCGCGGCTGGGCCAAGGAGGTCACCAAGGAGTTGACGAAGGGCGCGGCGGTCGAGGCCGCGGCGGTCGCCGCCACCGAGAGCTTCGCCGCCAAGTTCGCCAAGATCGGCGGCCGGCAGGCCGAACGCATCACCGACCTGCGCGACCTCTGCGCCCGCGTGGTGGCCGAGCTGCGCGGCCTGCCCGAACCCGGGATCCCCGCGCTCGACGAGCCGAGCGTCCTGCTGGCCGACGACCTCGCGCCCGCCGACACCGCCGGCCTCGACCCGTCGCTGGTGCTGGCGATCGTCTGCGAGCACGGCGGCCCCACCTCGCACACCGCGATCATCGCCCGCCAGCTCGGCATCCCCTGCATGGTCGCCGCCGGCGGCCTGTCCGCCGTCGCCGACGGCACCACCGTCCTCGTGGACGCCGGAGCCGGCACCGTCACGGTCGAGCCCGAGGAGGGGCCGGCAGCGGCGGCGGCCGAGGCGGACCGCCGCACCCGCGCGGCCGCCGCGACCTGGACCGGGCCCGCCGCGCTCGCCGACGGTCGTCCCGTCTCCCTGCTCGCCAACGTCCAGGACGGCGAGAGCGCGGAGGCCGCGGCCGCGGGCCCGGCCGGTGGCATCGGCCTGTTCCGGACCGAGCTGGCGTTCCTCGACCGCGCCGCCGAGCCGACCCACGACGAGCAGGTCGAGCTCTACGCCCGCGTCCTCGGCGCCTTCCCCGACGCGCGCGTCGTCACCCGCACCCTCGACGCCGGCTCCGACAAGCCGTTGGCGTTCGCGGGCATGACCGAGGAGGACAACCCGGCGCTCGGCGTGCGCGGCATCCGCGTGGACCTCATCGACCGCGGACTCCTCGACCGGCAGCTCGACGCCCTCGCCGCGGCCGGGCGGCAGGTCGGTGGCGCCCAGTCCTCGCCGTGGGTCATGGCTCCCATGGTGGCCACTGTCGACGAGGCCCGCGACTTCGCCGAGCGCTGCCGCAGCCGGGGCCTCACGCCCGGGATCATGGTCGAGGTGCCGTCCGTCGCCGTGGCGGTGGACCGCTTCCTGCCGCACGTGGACTTCCTGTCGATCGGCACCAACGACCTCACCCAGTACGTCATGGCCGCCGACCGCATGTCGCCCGATCTGGCCGCGCTCACCGACCCGTGGCAGCCCGCCGTGCTCCGCCTCATCCGGGGCGTCGCCGAGGCCGCGGCCGCCTCGCCCGACGGGCGCTCGATCCCCGTGGGGGTGTGCGGCGAGGCCGCGGCCGACCCCGACCTCGCGGTGGTGTTGCTGGGTCTCGGCGTGACCTCGCTGTCCGCGGCCACCGCCGCCCTGCCGCACGTCGGCGCGGCACTGGCCGGGGTCACGCTCGAGCAGTGCCGCGAGCTCGCCCGCGTCGCCCTGGACAGCGACACGGCCCGCGACGCCCGCGAGGCCGTCCGCGCCGCCCGCGGCTGAGCGCGGTCGCCAGTACGGTCGGGGGCGACACCGCAGAGACGACCGCGACACCGGGAGCCGCCATGACCGAAGACCTGCGCATCGACACCGCCGACGGGACCGCGGAGGCGTTCGTCTCCCGTCCCGGCGCGGCCGACCGGGACCTGCCGGGCGTGCTGCTGTTCCCCGACATCTTCGGCCCGCGACCGCGGATCCACGCGATGGCCGACCGGATCGCGAGCTGGGGCTACGTCGTCCTCGTCCCGAACGTCTTCTACCGCGCCGGCACCGTCGCCGAGCTCGCACCCACCACGGACCTGCGCGAGCCGGGAGAGCGCGACGCGTACCTCGAGACGGCCGTGCCGCGCATGAACGCCCTCACCTCACAGCTGTCCCGCCTCGACACCGCCGCCTACCTCGAGGCCCTGACCTCCCTGCCCGGCGTCGCCGGGGACGTGGGGGTCATCGGGTACTGCATGGGTGCCCGTCTGGCCCTGCGCGCCGGCGGCGACCACCCCGACCTTGTCGCCGCGGTCGGCGGCTTCCACGGCGGCGGGCTCGTCACCGAGGAGCCGGACAGCCCGCACCGCAGCCTGGCCACCACGCGCGCCGCGGTCCTGCTGCGTCACGCCGACGAGGACCCGTCGATGCCGCCGGAAGGGATGGACGCCATCACCTCGCTCGCGCGCGAGTCCGGGGTCGCGCTCGACCAGGCCGTCTACCCGGGCGCGCCCCACGGGTATTCCATGGCGGACACCTCGATGTACGACGAGGCCGCGGCCGAGCGGCACTTCGAGGACCTGCGCGAGCACCTGGCCCGCCGACTCTCGCGCTGATCCCCCGGACGCGCCAGAGCGTTCCGCGCACCCGCCGCTGGGGCGATGTGTGCGGAACGCTCTCGGTGACACGCGCGGACCGGTGGGTCAGAGGGGCTGCATGTAGTCGAAGAACCCGGGGCTGTGGTCCTCGCGCAGGCGGGTCAGCCGTCGGTAGCTGATGAGCCAGTGGCCGTCGACCTTCCGGTATTCCTCGTGGTAGTGACCGAACCCGTGGAGGTACTCCTCCTCGCCGCGGTCGTTGGTCCACCACAGGCGGTCCTCCATCGGCCAGATGCCGACGGCGGTGGTGTCGGAGGTCAGGGTGATCTCCGGGGCGTGCCCGTGGTGGACGGTCGTCACGTGGGTCGAGCCGCCGAGCATGCCGCGGATCGCGGCCGTCAGCGCCTCCGGCCCCACCACCCGGTTCGACGTCCCCTGGGTCTGCGGTTGCTTGTCCTCGGGCAGGCCGCCCCAGGTCTCGCTCACCACGTCGTCGGTGTGCAGCGTCGGGTAGATGTCCCACCGCTTCTCGTCGAGCGCCCGCAGTCGGGCCGCGAACACGCGCCTGATCTCCTCGATCGCCAGCGCCTGCTCGCCACTGCTCAGGGTGATCTGCTCGGTCACCGTCATCCTCCCAGGTAGATCGCTTGCAGCAGCTCGCCGTCGCGGTACTGCTCGGGTGGTCCGGCCGAGACGATGCGGCCGGAGTCCAGGACCGCGACGGTGTCGGCCACGTCCAGGGCCACGTCGACGAGCTGTTCCACCACGACCACGGCCAGGCCCTCGTCGCGCAGGGTGCGGGCGGTGTCGAAGACCTCGTTGCGGATGGCCGGGGCCAGGCCGGCGGAGGGTTCGTCGAGCAGCAGCACCTGTGGGTCGGCGGCGAGGGCCTGGGCGATGGCGAGCATCTGTTGCTGGCCGCCGGACATGCCGCCGGCGCGGTCGGTGCGCTTCTCGTGCAGGATGGGGAACCGTTCGTAGGCGGCGGCCAGGGCCTTCTTGCGGTGGGGCGAGCGCATCGACCAGCCCGGTCCGGAGTAGGTCCCCAGCAGCAGGTTCTCCTCCACGGTGCGGGTGCGGAAGATGCGTTTGCCCTCCTGGACCAGGCCAATCCCGGCGGCGGCGCGCTTGTGGGCGGGCAGGGCGCTGATGTCGCGGCCGCCCACCGAGACGGTGCCGGAGCTGATGGTGGGCAGCAGCCCGGCGATGGCGGACATGAGCGAGGTCTTGCCGGCGCCGTTGCGGCCGAGGATGACCTGCAGGGTGCCGGCGGCGACGTCGAGGTCGACGTCGTGCAGGACGGTCAGGTCGCCGTAGCCGCCGCCGAGCCCGTTGATCTGCAGCATGGTCACTGGGCACCTCCGGTGTTCTCGGGCGCGCGGCCCAGGTATTCGATCGCCACGTCGGGGTGGTCGCGGATCTGCTCGGGCGGGCCCTCGACGAGGGTGGTGCCGCGGGACAGGACGTGGACGTGGTCGGCCAGGCGCATGACCAGGGGGAAGTTGTGCTCGACCAGGATGATGGTGACCCCGGCGTCGCGGATGCGGCGAAGCAGGTCCTCCAGTCGGGCCAGGTCGCCCTCGTCCAGGCCGGAGCCGACCTCGTCGAGCAGCAGCACCGACGGCGAGGCGGCCAGGCAGCGGGCGACCTCGACCAGTCGCCGGTTGCCCAGGGGCAGGGAGTCGACGTCCTTGTCCATGATCTCGGCCAGGCCGAGGGCGCCGAGCAGCTGTTCGGCGCGGGCGGTGGCCTGGCGCAGCGTGCGGCGGTGCCCGGGCAGTCGCATCACGGTCTCGGCCAGGGAGGCCGGGTCGGTGAGGTAGCCACCCAACGCCACAAAGTCCACGGTGGTCACGCCCTCGGGCATGATCGGCGTCTGGAAGGTGCGCATCACCCCGGCGCGGGCCACGGCGTCGACGCTCATCGTGTGCAGGGTGCGGGCGCCGTCGCCCTGGCCCAGGTGCACGGCGCCGGTGTCGGGGCGCAGGAAGCCGTTGATCATGTTGAGCACGGTGGTCTTGCCGGAGCCGTTGGTGCCGATCAGGGCGGTGATCTCACCCGGGCGGGCGGTGAAGCTGACCCCGCGCACGGCGTGGTTGCCGCCGAAGGACTTGTCCAGCTGGTCCACCACGACCGGCTGGCCGCGCAGGCCGTCCAGCTCGAGGGCCTCGCCGGTGTGGGTGTGTGCGCCGGCGGTGTGGCCGGGTGCGGGCAGGTAGCGGCCCAGCCAGCGGCGCACCAGGCCCACGACGCCGTCGGGCAGGGCGATCGCGAGCACGACCAGCAGCAGACCGAAGACGATGAGCTGGTACTGGTTGAACCCGGTCAGCGCGTCCTCGGTGAAGTGCAGGACCGCCGCGCCCAGCAGTGCGCCGTAGATGGAGGTGCCGCCGCCGAAGACCGACGCCGCGAGCAGGGTGATGGCCAGGCCGAAGGTGAACGAGTCGGGGGCGATGAAGCCGTCCATCCACGCGAACAGTGCCCCACCCAGGGCGGGGGCGATGGTGCCCAGCACGTACACCTTGAGCTTGGTGCGGTACACCGACATCCCCAGCGCGCCGGCCAGCTCCGGGCTCTGGCGCAGCACCAGAAAGCCGGTGCCGTGCGGGGACAGGATGATGTTGCGCACCACCAGGAACCAGATCGCGGTGACCGCGACCACGACGATGTAGTAGCCGTAGGCGCCCAGCTCCGAGCCGAAGAAGGTGGCCCGCTCCACGGCCATGCCCTGGCCGCCGCCGGTCCAGCGGGAGAAGATCTCGATGAGGTTGGGCACGATCAGCACCAAAAAGAACGTCACCATCGCCAGCGGCCACCCGGACAGGCGCAGGCTGGGCACCCCGGTGACCAGGCCGACGATCACGGCGCCGACGATCACCGCGGCCAGACCGACCAGCAGGTCGTGCTGGCCCAGCGACATCCCGACGAACCCGGCGATGTAGGCGCCGATCGCGTAGAACGCGACCTGGCCCACCGCGAGTTCGCCGGCGTAGCCCAGCACCAGGTTCAGGCCCGAGACCATCAGGGCCAGGGTGGCCACGAGCATGATGTCGCGGGCGGCCACGGCCCCGATCAGACCGAACGAGGGCCCCACGAGCAGCACCACCACCAGCAGCAGCGGCAGGGCCGGGGCGAATTTGCGAAGTGCGGACATATCAGACCGTCCTTTGTGCCGGGGCTCCGAAGAACCCGGCGGGCTTGACCAGCAGGATCACCAGCAGCAGAACGAACACCGCGACCTGGGCGTACTCGGCACCCAGATAGCGCCCGGCCAGCGCGGACAACAGGCCGGCGATGAACCCGCCGATCAGCCCGCCGAGCTGGTTGCCGGCGCCGCCGATGACCACCGCGACGATCCCCAGCACCGCCAGGGCGTGCCCGAGGTTGGCATCGGCGTAGGTGTTCCCGGCCACGAACAGGCCCATCCCACCGGCCACCGCACCGGACAGGGCGAACGCGCCCATCCCCAGCCCGCGGGCGTTGATGCCGCGCGCCCCGGCGGCATCGGGATCCTCGGCCGAGGCCAACGCCCCCAGACCGACCATGGTGCGGGTCATCGTCAGGTGCAACGCGATGACGACGACGACAACGAGCACGATGAGCAACAGATCACTGGGGCGCACGATCCCGCCCAACAGGCGCACGGTGTCACTGGTGACCACTGTGGGCACCGAGCGGGGCCGATCACCGAAGATCACCTTGACCACGCCCTCGACGATCTGCGAGACACCGATCGTCACGATCAACGCGGTCAGATGCCGATGCTCGGCGATGAGCTTCTGCAGCGCCAACCTCTCCATCAGCACCGACAGCACCGCCACCACGACCGCACCGAGCAGCACGCCCACCGGCCAGGGCAGACCCCACTCCACGGTCACCACGAACGCCGAATACGTCCCGGCCATCAGGAACGTCGCGTAGGCGAAGTTCACCATCCCCGCCGACAGCAACACGATGTTGTACCCCGTCGCGATAAGGGCGTACAGGCTGCCCAGGACCAGGCCCTGCCAGATCGTGGTCACGACCGCTTACCCGGCACGTACATGCCACCGTCGTCATACATGCCCGGGTCGATGTAGAGGAAGATCTCCGGCGGGCTGAACGGGAAGTGATTGTCCTCGGAGTACTGGTAGGAGTTCGGTCCCTTCGAGTCGGTGAGCCACGGGGTGGCGTCGCCGCCCTCCTCGGGCAGGTCGTTGTAGAAGGTCTCGATGATCGAGGCGGTGTCGGTCTTGCCGCCGTTCTGCTCGACCGCCCACGCGGTGAGCTGCACCGTCGCGGCGGAGACGGCGGGCAGACGCACGCCGGTCTGCGGCAGGGTGTCGCCCTCGGGGACGGCCTTGACCTTCTCGATGAACTCGACCATCTCGGCGGGGGTCTCCCCCTCGTTGACCGTCCAGTTGGACTGGATGACCTGCACCCCGCGGAGCTGCTCCTCGGAGAAGTCCTCGACGAAGGGGTACGTGGAGGAGGTCTGGTTGGAGAAGCTCGGGATGTCCCAGCGCATGCCGGCCCGCGACCGCATGAGGTACTGGACCGGGGTGCCGTATCCCTCGAAGATGAGTGCGTCGGGGTTCTGCGAGCGCAGCTGCTCGAGCTGAGCGGTCATGTCGAGCGCCTCGGGCTGGTAGCCCACCGAGACGAACTCGAGGCCCGCCGCCGTGATCTCCTTGCGATACGCCGCCTCCGCGGCCTGGCCCGTGGGGTTGTTCGAGAAGATCATCGCGATCTTCTCGAAGCCCTGCTCCTCGGCGATCTGCACGAACGGCGGCACATAGGCGTCGGTCAGTTCGGCGGTGCCGAAGTGGTACGGGAACGCCTCGGGGTCGTTGAGCTGCGAGGCGACGGTCCCGCCGAGGGAGAGGATCTCCTCGCGCGTGGTGATCGGCAGCAGCGAGAGCGACACGGCCGAGGACCCACCGGGATAGACCAGGTCGGGCTTCTCGCCGGAGTTGATGAGCTCCTGCAGCGCACTCACCGCGCTCGTCGGGTCGTTCTGGTCGTTGTTCTCGATCAGGACGACCTCGCGGCCGCCGATCCCACCCGCCGCGTTGGCGTCGTCGACCGCGACCTTCATCCCGGACAGCAGCGCACGACTCAGGGTCGCGGTCGGTCCGGTCATGTCCGCGGTGAAGAACACGCGGAACGGGCCGTCGGAGGTGGACTCTTCGCCGAGCTGCTGGCCTCCACACCCTGCGAGGACGAGGGGCAGCGCGAGCGCTCCGGCGAGGAGCTTTGACGCGGGACGTGTCACGAGGGCACACCTTTCAGCAGAAACCAACCAAGCACTTTCTTGGTTCGGGACGAATCTATGCCGTACGTCACAAACAAGCAAGCGATCGCTTGGTAATCCCGGCGCGCACTTTCGGCGTGGCATGGGGTAAACATGTGCTGATGGAGACCCGTCGGGAGCAGATCAAGCGCGTCGCCGCCAGACTCTTCGTCGAGCGCGGGGTCGGCGGCACCAGCGTGCGCGACATCGCCGACGGCGTCGGGCTCCTGTCGGGAAGCCTGTATCACCACTTCGCCTCGAAGGACGCCATCGCCTTCGCGATCCTGGACGACTTCATCCGCGACCTGAACGCGCTCTACGCGTCCGTCCTCCCTCACGTGAGCGGAATGCGGGAGGAGCTACGCGCGCTGCTGTACTCGTCCATCGAGGTGGCCGAGAAGCACCCGTACGCGACGGAGATCTACCAGAACGAGCTGGCCTACCACGGCCCGCAGGCGCCGGAGGAGATCGCGGACGGCGTACGCAGGGCCAACCGGTTCTGGCTGGATACGGCGACGCGGGCCCGGGACAGCGGGCAGCTACGGGAAGGGCTCGACCCGGAGGAGTTCTCGCGGATGGTCCGCGAGAGCGTGTGGTGGTCGGTACGCCAACACCGCGAGGCGCTGGCCGAACGCGGAACCACCATCGCCGACACGCTCCTGACCGTGTTCCTCGACGGCGCCGCCGTCACCGCCGCCGGCCCCAGCCCGTCCGGGACCGACGCGCGCGCGGGGTCCCCGTCCGCGGCGGCCCCCTCCGGCGAGGGCCGCATCCCCGCGGCGGGGCCAACCGAACTCGAGCGTCGACTCCTCGCCCTGGAGAGCAAGGTCGCCGCCCTCGAGTCGCGGCCGCTCATCTGACGCGGGTCACGTCACCGGGCGCGCAGACGGCTGACCTCCGACTGGCGCTTCTACGGTTCGCTTGGCTAGCCTCGAGCAATCGCTTGCGAAAGAAACGTGAGCCGCACCTCGGAATCCGAGCGGCGGATGCGGACTTTCCCGCGAGCGCCACGTACAGTCGACTCATATTGACAGTCGTCAACCTGCGATGGAGCCCGGCGCGGGCCGACAACCGTCGCCACACGGAGAAGCACGAGGTCTCGCATCATGACTCCGCTGGTCGCCCCCGGTCGTGAAGCACTGTTCCAGCCGCTCGACGTCCGGTCCCTGCACCTGGCCAACCGCCTGGTCATGTCGCCGATGACGCGGATGGACTGCCCCGGCGGTCTGCCCGACGAGATCAACCGGGACTACTACTCCGCGCGCGCTGCGGGCGGGACCGGGCTCGTCGTCACCGAGGGCATCGGGGTGGACCACCCCACGGCGGTCGACCACTCCGCGATCCCGCGCCTCGACGGACCGGAGTCCGTGGCGGCGTGGCGCGTGGTGACGGACGCCGTCCACGCCGCGGGCGGCCGGATCATGGCGCAGCTGTGGCACGTCGGTCCGCTGTGGGGCGCGAACGCCCGCTTCGACCGCGAGAACCGCGACCGCCTCATGGAGATGCATCCCATGCGCCCGTCCGGGCTGTGGGGCACCCCGGGTGTCACCACGTACTCCGAGCGGAGCATCGAACGCTGGTCGCCGGCGGTGGAGCCGATGACCGAGGCGGACATCGCCGAGGTGATCGCCGCGTTCGCCCGGTCGGCGCGCTACGCCCTGGACGCCGGATTCGACGGGGTGACCCTGCACGGCGGCCACGGGTACCTGCTCGACGCGTTCGTCTGGGCCGACACCAACCGGCGCACCGACGAGTGGGGCGGCGACCTGGCGGCGCGCAGCCGCTTCCCCGCAGCGGTGGTCGCGGCGGTCCGCGAGGCGATCGGTGCCGACGCCCCGCTGTTCTACCGCTTCTCGCAGCACACCCAGCAGGACTACACGGTGCTCAAGGCGACGACCCCCGACGAGCTGGGCGTCTACCTGGGCGCGCTCGCCGAGGCGGGTGTCGACCTGTTCGACGCGTCGACGCGTCGGTTCAGCGATCCGGCGTTCCCCAACCTGGAGGGTGACGACGGCAAGGTGACCCTCGCGGGATGGGCCCGCCGGCTCACCGGTAAGCCGTCGGGCGCGGTCGGCGGCGTGGGGATCGGGACGTCCCTGCGTGAGCAGAAGTCGGGCAAAGCGGCCGTCGCGTCGGACAACATCGATTCGGTCATCGAGTGCATGGAACGCGGCGAGTTCGATCTCATCTCCATCGGCCGGATGCACCTGGCCGATCCGGCGATCGCCCGCGTCCTGCGGGCCGCCGAGCCGCTGCCGGAGTTCGACCGCGAGGTGCACGAGGCGCCGCTGCGCGCCCCCGCCTGATCGGCCTCGCCACCTCTGTAGTGAAAGCGCCCCGCCGCCCACCGGATGACGTCTCGACCGGGGAGCTGCGCGAGGTCCCGCGCGAGAAGTAGCCTCACCGGCCGACGGGGCGTCGACGAGCCCGTTGTCAACCCATCGTTGACAGCCGCTCGCCTGTCAGCCTACCGTTGACGGCATGACCGAGCACTCCACCCCCGGCCCGCTCGCGACAGCGCTGGCGACTCCCGTGGACGACGCCGTCCGCTCCGCCTCGGCCGCGGCGGCGAGAGAGGCGTTCTCGCAGGCCCAGGACCTTCTCGGTCCCCGCCCGACGACCGAGGCGGAGCTCGAGCAGTGGCACGTGGCCGTCCAGGTGCTCGCGTTCCGGATCGAGCACGCCACCGGGGTCGACGCCCTGGGCGCGGTGGTCGGGCTCCGCCGCTGGGGTGTCACCTGGGAGACCATCGGCCGAGCCGCCGGCATGAGCAGACAGGCCGCGCACACCCGCTGGGGTGCACCGTCCCGCGCGGTACTCGACCGTTACGGCACGGGCGAGCTGGGTGGCCCCGTCGCCGCCGACGAGGCGGATCTGGCCGACTGATCGCGGCGCCGCCGACTCCCGGCCAGCGCGAACCCCTACCGGCGGGCGCGGGAGCGGCGTTGAATGGGGAACGCGTTCCCCCCCCTCGGCGCCCGGTCGTGGACGTCCGAGCCAGCACAGGATCCCTGAACGCCTCGTCCGATAGGAGCCCACCGCGATGTCAGCCGCCCGGACCGCCTCGACCACTCCGGCCACCCCCGACGCCCGGCGCCGGGTGAATCCGCTCCGCGTCGCACTTCTCATCGGCGGCCTCATCGCCGTGGGCTTCGGGATCGCGGTCCTGCTGTGGCCCGTCAAGACCGCCGTGGCCGTGACCGGCGTGCTCGCCGTGTACGCGATCGCCGGCGGTCTCGTGTACGTCGCCGTCGCGATCCTCGCCAAGCGGCACGGGACGGGCAGCCGGATCGGGCACGGCCTGCTCGGCCTGCTGTTCATCCTCGCGGGGGCCTACGCGTTCGCCTCACTGCAGGAGTCGGCGCTGTTCCTGGCGCTGTTCGTCACCGTCATGATCGGCGTGTTGTGGATCGTGGAGGGCGTCACCGCGCTGTTCACGCTCGGCGACACCGGCTCCACCGCGATCACCATCCTCTTCGCGATCGTCTCCGTGATCGCCGGGTTCGCGCTGCTCAGCACCCCGGTGTGGGGCGCGGGCTTCCTGTGGTGGCTCTTCGCCGTCTCGTTGCTCGTGCTCGGCGTCCTCAACGTCATCCGCGCGTTCCCGTTGAGGGGCGAGGCGTTTCCTGACTGACGCCGGCGACCCCTCAGCGCCAGATCCGCCTGACCGCGTCGCGCAGTGGTCGCACCCGGTGTCCGGCCAGCCGACGTGCCGCCGGCAGGAGCGCGCTCTTGTCCTTGGGGATCGCCCGCAGGACCTCGTCGTCGGGGAGCCGCGACGCCTCGGCGCGGGGGACGCCGGCGCCCCGCTCGACCTGATGCGGCCCGTCGGGGCCGGGCCGGACGTCGAAGTCGAAGATCGCCGTGGGGATGTACAGGGTCGCGCACGCGTTGGGGATGTCCACCACGCTGGACAGGCGCCCCTCGACCGGTGCCGCGCCGATGAGCAGGTACGCCTGCTCGCGGGTGTAGCCGAAGGTGGTGAGGTAGTCGATCGCGTGGAGGCAGGCCCGCTGGTAGGACAGGTACGGGTCGAGGTAGCGCTGCGTGCCCTTCTCGGTGACGGAGATGCCGGAGAACGAGATCCAGTCGTCGTACCGGGGCCCTCCCCCGCCGGGGACGAACACCGGGCTCTCGTGGATCCGGTAGGTGTCCATGCCGCCGGGGATCACGTCGACGTGCAGGTCGATGTACCCGCCCATCTCGATGGCGCCGCAGAAGGTGATCTCGCCGTCGCCCTGGGAGAAGTGCAGGTCGCCTACCGACAGGTTCGCGCCGTCGACGAACACGGGGTAGTAGACCCGGCTGCCGGCGGTGAGGTTCTTGATGTCCTGGTTGCCGCCGTTCTCGCGCGGGGGCGCGGTCTGCGCGGCCTCGGCGGCGACGCGCGGCGCGTCGTCCTCCGCGAGGTGCCCGAGGAGCGCGCCGTCGGGCAGCGGCGGCAGCGCGAGCGGTGGGACGCGCAGGGGTCTGGTGGCGACCAGCGCGGCCTCCCTCGCGTTCCACTTCGCCAACAGTGCGGGCGACGGCGCGGTCCCCATGAGACCCGGGTGCGGCGCGCCCTCGAAGCCCACCCCGGGGATGTGGCGGGAGGTGGCGCGACCGCCGCCGAACTCCCAGATCGCCTTGTAGGCGTCGGGGAAGTGGTGGCCGAGGAAGCCGCCGCCGTTGCGCGGGGAGAAGATGCCCGTGTATCCCCAGCCCTGGCCGGCGAGGGGGCCGAGCTCGTCGGTGGAGGTGGGACCGATGTCCACGATGTCGACGACGAGGAGATCGCCCGGTGTCACGCCCTCCACCGCGAACGGTCCGCTCAGCTTGTGGCCGGCGTGGAACGGCGCCCGGAGGATGTCCTCGGCGGAGTCGTCGTTCCGGATGGCGCCGTCGAACCACTCGCGGCAGTGCACCCGGAAGGTCTGGCCGGGCCGCACCGTCGCGACCGGCGGGATCTCGGGGTGCCACCGACTGTGGCCGATGAGTTCCTGGTCGTCGAAGGGCTTGTCCGGGTCGAGGGGGAAGATCACGTCGGTCACGGAACCTCCTGGCGTCGCGGCGGGCCGGCGGATCCGCGGGCGCGGGCGCCGGTGGTCGTGCTCCACCGTGGCCGAGGCCCCCGTCGGCGACAACCGGACGCCGCGGGCGGTGGGCGGTGGCCGCTCGCCGCGGGCGCGGCCCCGGGTTCCCGGAATCGCCCATACTGGGCGTGGAGGGCGACGACGAGGAGGGCCGGATGCTGGACTGGGCGGAGATCTTCACACCCAGCATCGCGCTCGCCGAACTCTTCGTCCGCGGCACGGTGGTCTTCCTCGGGCTCATGCTGCTCCTCCGGGTGCTCGGCCAACGCGAGGCCGGAGGCCTGTGACTCACCGACCTCCTCGTCGTCGTCCTCGTCGTCGACGCCGCCAGTTCCGGCCTGACCGGTGACACGGACACCATCGGGGACGGGTTCGTCCTCGTCCTGACCATCCTGTTCTGGAGTGTGGTCCTGGACGCCGTCTCGTACCGGTGGCCACGCCTCGGGAAGATCCTCAAGGCGCGGCCCAAGCCGCTCATCGAGGACGGTCGGCTCAACCGGCGCGTCATGCGCCGCGAGCTCATGACGGACGTCGAGGTCTTCGCCCAGCTGCGGCTCCACGGCATCGAGGACCTCGAGCGCGTGCACCGCGCCTACCTCGAGCCCAACGGCATGATCAGCATCGTCCCCGTCCGGGACGACGACACGATCGATCCGCCGGGCAGCCCGATCCCGGAGTAGAGCGCCCCGGGGTCAGAAGACCGCGATCCCCAGCGCCCGGCGGGCCCGCAGATCCCACAGGGCGACGGTGTACAGGACCCGCAACGGGGCGGGCACCACCACGTCGGCGGCCCGGGCCACCGCGCTGATGACGCGCCTGCGCCGCAGGTCGGCGGGCCGGATCTCCCACCGCATCTCCTCGCGGGTGCGCCGGGGCACCCCGAAGCGGGTGAAGGAGTGGTTCACCGGACCCACCGTCCGGGCCAGCGCGGTGCCCAGCCCGAGCAGCTTCCCGGACAGCGGACCGAACCGGACGAGGTCGTCGAGCATCTCGCGGACCGGGTCGTCGATCCGCGCGGCCTCCATGCCCTGCCGGAAGTACTCCTCGTAGGCCTCCCAGCTCGGCGGCCAGGCGGCGGGGTCCACGTTGAGCACGGTCGCCAGCGGCATTCCCAGCGCCAGCACGTGCTCACGCTCGGCGGCGGTGAGCTCGCGGTACAGCAGTTCGTACTGGTCGACGAAGAACCGCAGGAGGCACACCGCCACCCACAGCTGGAGCTGCTGCGAGTTCCCCGAATACCGCACCGGGGACTGCGGGGTCGAGAACACCTGGGAGTGGATCCTCTTGACCTCGTCGTGGATGAAGGCCCGGTCGGACTCGCTGCCGATGGTGGCCACCGCCAGGTAGAGGCCGGTGGTGCGGCCCCGCTTGATGGGGTGGCGGTCCACGCGGCCCGACTCGACCCGGCTCTCGAGCACGCCGTAGCCCACCCCGGGATTGGCCAGCTGCATGATCACGTTGGCCCCGGGCAGCCACGGCCACAGGCCCGTGGACAACTCCAGCAGGGAGTCGATCTGCGTGAGGTCCCGCTCGGCCGGGCGGCGCCGCGCCCGCAGGCGGGCGGCCCGCGCCGAGACGGCGGACGGCCTCGTGGGCGGGGAGCCGGCGGCCGGGAGATCGGTCGTGGGATCGGCGATGCGATGTACCGCGGTCATGATGTCCGTCCTTCGCGGTCGGGCCGGGCCCCGGGTTGGCGCCCACGTCGGCGTGGCACCCACCGTAGGCGCTCCCGCCCATCTGATCAAGAGCGTTGTCAGATTACATCGGTGCGCTCCGGTGCAGGTCCGGACTGCTACCGTCGGCCCCGGACGGCGGTGCGGACACGACAGGGTGACGCACGGTGCACCCCGGTGCACCACGGGAGCGAGACGGGGGCCGCGGTGGCGGACGGCAACAGGGCGGGGCGGGTGTACGGCGGGCGGTCACCGGCCGAGCGCGAGGCCGCCCGTCGACAGGCCCTGGTGAACGCCGCGATCGACACCCTCGCCGCCGGGGAGAAGCTCACCGTCCGCGGACTGTGCACGCGCACCGGGCTGACCTCGCGCTACTTCTACGAGAACTTCACCTCCACCGGCGCGCTCGCGGAGACGGCCTACGACACGTGTGTCGCGGGCATCGCCGAGACGGTCGCCGCGGCGTTCGCCACCCCGCACGACCTCGCCGACCAGATCGCGCACGCGATGAACGCCCTGGTCGAGAGCCTCGAGAAGGAACCTCGCGCGGGGCACATCCTGTTCTCCCACCGGATCGCCGACCCCCTGATCGCCCGCAAGCGCCAGGAGTCGACCGAGTTCTTCGCCCAGATCACGGCCGCCACCGCGGGCACGGCCGTCCGGTCCTCGGTGGACGTGGGTCACGCCGCCCAGTTCGTCGTGGGCGGCGTGACCCAACTGCTGTCCGTCTGGCTCAACTCCGACGACCGGCCCTACACCGCCGCGGGCGGGCTGGACGGGCCCGCAGTCGCGCGGTTGGCCGCCACCATGATCACCGCGTTGGCCGCCCAGCTGACAGAGGCGCCAACCTCGTCGTCGTCGTCGCCCCAGGACCCCTCCCCGACCACACGGACACCGCCGCCCCGCGGCGACCACGGCTGACGCCCGGCGCACCTCGCCGACACCGGGACTCAACCTGCGCCGACCGGCGCCGACCGGACGCGCCCCGGCCACGCACCGTCGGCGCAGGTCAGGACCCCACCCCGGCCACCTCCAGAACCGCTGAACCGAGGGACAGGAACAGCGACACCACCGGGATGCCGCCGAGGGTCTCGGCAAGGGACGCGAGGGGATTCATGGGACTCTCCGATCCGTCGCGGGCCCGCCGGTCCGGGGCCCGGTGCACCGAACGTAGCGCCCCACCCGTCGGCGCGGGCGCGAATCGATCACGCCCGTAGTCAGATTCGTGAGGGGGCGGCGGGCGGCCTCGGCCGGGGTCCCTCGCGTCACACTGGAGGCATGACGATCGCGGCGTTGCTCATTCACGGTTTCGGCGGGGACCGGGCAATGTGGGACCCGCTCGCCCCGCGACTCGAACGACTCGGGGTTCACACCCACCGGCTCGCCCTGTCCGGCCACGAGGACGACGCCGCGGCACTGGGGAGCACGCCGTGGACGACATGGCTCGCCGAGATGCGGGCCGCCGTGGCGGACCTGCGCGGCCGCGCGGATCACGTATGCCTCGTCGGCTATTCGATGGGCTCGACCATCGGCCTGCACGCGTTGGCCGAGCGACTGGTCGATTCGGCGGTCCTGCTCTGCCCGAGCGTGAGCGTGCCGCCCGTGCAGCGGGCTGCCGTCGGCGTGTTGTCCACGCTGCGGGTGCGCGAGATCCCGCGGCGGTTCGTCGGCACCGGCGACGAGGAGGAACCGGGGCAGGCGTTGCCGGTCGCGGCGCTGCGGACCAATCTGGAGTTCAAAGCCAGCGCCCGCGAACTCGAGCTGCGCGACCCGGCGCCGACGCTGCTCATCGCCGGCGGCAGCGACGGCGTCGCCGGCCCGGAGGCGGTGGCCGAGGTCCTGGCCAAGTTCCCCACCGGCACGCACGCGGTCACCCTCGCCGGTGGCGACCACGCCCTGGTCGACGGCCCGTTGGCTGATGAGGTGGGCCGACTCGTCGAGCAGTTCCTCGCGACGGTCGGCGCCGAGGCCGACTAGGGCCGGCCAGGGGCCGGCGACCGCCGCGCGGGGTCACCGCGGAGAGCCCGTTCCGCCCCCTGTGTTAGCTTTCAGATCGCCAGCATGACCTGCCAAGGTCGCGGGAATCCGGTGAGAGTCCGGAACTGACGCGCAGCGGTATGGGCGATGGCGGGGCACGATGCCACTGGATCAGCCGATCCGGGAAGGCGCCCCGGCCGCGTGACCCCGAGTCCGAAGACCGGCTGGCCCTCGCGGCGCCTCGCCGCGTGGTCATCACCGGGCCTCGCGAGATGGGCCCGCGACCACGGAAGTACACCTATGCGTTCTTTCAGCATGCTCACCGTCGGCGTTCTCGCCGCGCTCACCCTCGCCTCCTGCTCCTCCGCCTCGGACGCGGAGACGGACGTCGCCGCTATCGGCCCCTTCGAGAACTGTGGTGAGGAGATCACCCTCGAGGCGCCTCCCGAGCGCGTGGTCTCCCTCAACCAGGGCTCGACCGAGATCCTGCTCGCCCTGGGCCTGGAGGACAGGATCGTCGGCACCGCCACGTGGACCGACCCGGTTCTGGAGGAGTTCGCCGAGGCCAACGCGGGCATCCCGCGCCTCGCGGACAACGCTCCCTCGTTCGAGGTGGTCCTGGACACCGAGCCGGACTTCGTCACCGCGTCCTTCGGCAGCACCCTCGGCGAGGGCGGGGTGGCCTCCCGCGAGCAGTTCCACGAGCTCGGCGTGGGCACCTACCTCTCCCCTGCCGACTGCGTGGGCAAGGTCGCCGACGCCGGTGACGGGGTGCGGGAGACCCCGTTCACCCCGGACCTGCTGTACCGCGAGATCTCCGAACTGGCGCAGATCTTCGACGTGGAGGAGGCCGGTGACGAGCTGATCGCCGACCTGCAGAGCCGCCTCGACGCCGCCGGCGAGCTGGCCACGACCGACGAGGTGACCGCCCTGTACTGGTTCGCCAACTCCGAGTCGCCGTACATGGCCGGCTGCTGCGGCGCCCCCGGCCTGATCTCCGAGACCCTGGGCGTGAAGAACGTCTTCGACGACACCACCCAGGAATGGCCGCAGATCAGCTGGGAGGTCGTCGCCGAGCGCGACCCGGACGTGATCGTGGTGGGTGACCTGACCCGCAAGAGCCAGACGGCCGAGACCGCGCAGGCCAAGATCGAGTACCTCCGCAGCAACCCGGTCACCCGCGAGATGACCGCCGTCCGGGAAGGCCGGTTCATCGCCATCACCGGCGCCGAGATGAACCCCTCGCTCCGTACGGTCTACGGGGTCGAGACCGTGGCGGCCGGCCTGCAGGAGTTCGGCCTGGTCGACGCGCCCACGACCGGGAACTGACCCGCCGTGACGGTCGCTGACATCCGCGCCGTCGATCTGCCCGCAGCGGAGCAGGCCACCCGGCAGGCTCCGCTGCGGCGGCCCGCGACGGTCCTCGTTCTCTGGCTCGCGGGGCTGGCGGTGCTCGTCGCCTCCGCCGCCGCCGTCATCACCATCGGCCCCTCCGACCTCAGCGCCTCCGACGTGATCCGCTCGGTCTCGGCGCGCCTGGCCGGCACCGACTCCGGGCTCACCCGGATCGAGGAGGGGATCATCTGGAACCTGCGCTTACCGCGGGCGTTGATGGCCGCCCTCGCCGGCGCCGGGCTCGGCCTGTGCGGGGTGATCCTGCAGTCCCTGCTGCGAAACCCTCTGGCAGACCCGTACATCCTGGGGATCTCCTCCGGCGCCTCGACGGGGGCCGTGCTCATCGTGGTCCTGGGAGTCGGCGCCGGGGCCGTGGGACTCACCGGCGGCGCGTTCGCCGGCGCGCTGCTCGCGTTCGGCTTCGTCATGGTCCTGGCCTTCGCCTCCGGCGGCACCACCGACCGGGTGGTGCTGGCCGGCGTGGCCGCCACCCAGCTGTTCTCCGCCCTGACCTCGTTCGTCGTCTACATCGCCGCCGACGCCGAACAGACCCGTGGGGTCCTGTTCTGGCTGCTGGGTTCGCTGGCCGACATCCGCTGGTCCGACGTGGCGGTCTGCGCAGTGGTGGTCTGCCTCGGGCTCGCGCTCTGCCTGCTGCACACCTCGAGCCTCGACGCGTTCACCTTCGGCCAGGACTCGGCGGCCTCGTTGGGCGTCGACGTGGCGCGCACCCGTCTGGTGCTGCTCGGCGCGACCGCCCTCATGACGGCCGTGATCGTGAGCACCTGTGGGGCGATCGGGTTCGTCGGCCTGGTCCTGCCCCACGCCGCGCGCGCCCTGGTGGGCGGTCGCCACCGCGTGCTGGTCCCGACCACCGCGCTCATGGGCGCGATCTTCCTGGTGTGGATCGACGCGGTCTCCCGCACGGTGCTGGCCCCGCAGGAACTCCCGATCGGCGTGGCCACCGCGCTGATCGGGGTGCCGGCGTTCGTCGGCCTGCTGCTGCGGCGAGAGTGGACGCGATGACCCGCCGCGGGGACCTGGTGCCCCCCGACCGCGACGCGGAGGTAGCGGGCTCCGTCGGTGGCGCGACCCTGGAGGCCCGGAATGTCTCGTGGTCCGCCCGTGGCCGGCCGATCGTCACCGATGTCAGCCTGGCACCGGCACCCGGATCCGTGGTGGGCGTGCTCGGCCCCAACGGCTCGGGCAAGTCGACACTGTTGAGGCTGATGGCCGGGCTGCTCCACACGACGACCGGCCAGGTACTACTCGAAGGCGAAGACGTCCGGACGCTGTCGCGCAAACAGTTCTCCCGCCGTGTGGCCCTGGTCGAGCAGGAGGTGAGCACCGACCAGAACCCCACAGTGCGGGACGTGATCGAGCTCGGCCGGATCCCTCACCGCGCGGCCTGGTCCGGGCCGCGGCCGGGGGACGAGGCGGTCGTGGCGCGTGCCGCCTCCACGGCGGGGCTCGCCGAGCGCATCCATCAGCGATACCGGACGCTGTCCGGAGGCGAGCGTCAGCGGGTGCAGATCGCCCGGGCGTTGGCGCAGGAGCCCGAGGTGCTGATCCTGGACGAACCGACCAATCACCTGGACGTCCGGCATCAGCTGGACCTCCTCGCGCTGGTGCGGGGGACGGGCGCCACGGTGATCGCAGCGCTGCACGACCTGAATCTCGCGGCAATGTTCTGCGATCGTCTGGTGGTGCTGTCCGGTGGGCGGGTGATCGGCGACGGGTCGCCGGCGGAGGTCCTCACCCCGGAGCTGATCGACGCCGTGTACGGCGTCCGGGCGGCTGTGACGATTGACGACGGGGGGCTGCACGTGCGGTACATCGCCCGCTGATCCCGAGGCGGGAGGCCGGATCTGTGACTCCCCTGCAGCGACCGGGCCGGTAGCCCGCGGATCGGAACCCCGGTCGCTGCGACCGCCAGCCCGGTGCGGGCACGACTTCCTCTGCGCGACGCGGTATGCCTATGCTCACTACGCACTACTGACTTCCGGACGCAGGGGAAGACCGGTGAGAATCCGGCGCTGACCCGCAACGGTGTGCCGCCACGCATGCGTGACGGCGAGCCCGATCGCCTGCCCGGAGGCCTGACTCCACCAGTCATCGCCGAGGTCTGCGATCCGGAGTCCTGCCAGGTGACGTGGCGTCGTCGACGCCTGCCGTCCTGCGGGTCCGCCGTGTTCGTCGACCACACGACACGATCCGAGGTCTGATCATGTTCCGTCACCGTCCCGTCACCACTGCGGCCGCCCTTCTCGTGGCCGGCCTGGCCCTCACCGGCTGCTCCCGCGGGGAGGCGCTCGAGGCCGGCGGCGCCGCCGAGCCGTTCGCCGAGCCCGTCACCATCACCAACTGCGAGCGCGAGGCCACCTACACCGAGCCGCCCCGACGCATCATCTCGATGAACGACCACGTCACCGAGACCCTCATCCAGATGGGCGCGGGCGACCGGATCGTCGGGATGGGCTACGGCGAGCAGAACGACGTGCTGCCGGAGGTCGCCGACCAGTTCCACGCCATCCCCTCCCTGGCCGAGGAGTACCCCACCTGGGAGCAGATCGTGGACCTCGAGCCCGACCTGGTGGTCGCCGGGATGCGCAGTGCGTTCGACGACAAGGAGGGCCGCAGCCGCGACGCCCTCGAGGCCGCGGGCATCAACACGTTCCTGTTCTCCGAGTACTGCGGCGAGGGCTTCCCGGACCTGTCCATGCTCGAGACCGACTTCTCCCAGCTCGGCCGCGTCCTCGGCGTGGAGGACGGCGCCCGCGGTCTGACGGACCGGATCACCGACGAGATGGAGGACGTCCGCGCGACGCTCGACGCCGCGGGCGTGACCGGGCTCCCCACCTTCTTCTACGACAGCGGAGAGGCCGAACCCACGACCATCGGCGGGGTGGGCATCGGCCAGCTCATCGGCGAATACGCGGGCGCGGACAACATCTTCTCCGAGGGCGACCGTCCCTACCTCAAGACCACGTGGGAGATCCTCGGCGAGCGCCGCCCGGAGGCGATCGTGGTGCTGGACTACGGAGCCACGAGCGCCGAGGACAAGATCGCCTACCTGCGCGCCCAGCCCATCATGGCCACCACCCCGGCGATCCGGGAGGACCGCATCGTGGTGGTCCCGTTGTCCGACTTCTTCGAGAGTTCGCGGATGACTACCTCCACCGAGGCGATCGCCCGCGAACTGCACCCGCACGCGTTCGGGCAGTGACATGACGTCGGTAGCCGAGAGGCCCGCCCACGTCGTCGACGGAGCCACCACCAGCACCCTCTCCCCCGCCCCCTCCGGCCGCCGGCCCCTCGCGCTCATCTGCCTGCCGCTCGTGGCCCTGCTCGCGGTGTCGATCGCGGGGGGCGTCTCGCTGGGCTCGGTGTCCATCCCGATCGGGGACGTGTGGGCGATCGTCGCGCACCGCCTCGTCCCGGGCGCGTTCGAGCCGTGGTGGACCGATGCCCGCGAGGCGATCGTCCTCGAGTCGCGACTGCCCCGCGCGCTCATGGCGGCGGCCGTGGGCGCCTCCCTGGCCGTCGCGGGCGGTGTGGCGCAGGCGGTGACCCGCAACCCGCTCGCGGACCCGTACCTGCTCGGGGTCTCCTCGGGCGCGGGCTTCGGCGTCGTCGCCCTCACTGTCCTCGGGGTGGGCGCCGGGATGTGGGGCGTGTTCACCCTGCCCATGGCCGCGTTCGTCGGCGCGTTGCTCCCCCTGGCCGGAGTGGTGCTGGTGGCCCGCCGCGCCCACGACACCACCGCCATCGTGCTGGTGGGGGCGGCCATGACGATGGTCTTCGGCGCGCTCAACACCTTCACGCTGCTGGTGTTGGGCGACGACCACCAACTTGGCACGGTCATGCGGTGGCTCGCCGGCGGGTTCGGCGACGCCGGATGGACGATGGTCTGGGCGCCGATCGCGATCCTCGCCGTCGCCGGCACGGTGGTGATGCTGTGCAGCCGCCACCTGGACCTGCTCCTCACCGGCGACGACGGCGCCACCGCCATGGGCGTCAACGTGCCGCGGTTCCGGATCCTCATGCTGCTGCTCGTCTCGCTGCTCACCGCGGGAGCCGTGGCGGTGTCGGGGACCATCGGGTTCATCGGCCTGCTCATCCCGCACCTCGCGGGTTTCCTCACCGGCCGCACGTCCGCGCGCCTGCTGCCCACCGCGGCCCTGCTCGGCGCCCTCGCCCTGGTCCTGGCCGACATCACCGCCCGGTCGGTGAGTGAGGGCACCGAGCTGCCGGTCGGCGTCATCACGGGCGTCGTGGGCGGGCCGGTGTTCCTGGCGATGCTGTGGCGGCGCTACGGGAAGGCGTCGATATGACCACCCTCAGCGCGAACGGTGTGTCCGCCCGCCTGGGCGGCCGGCAGATCCTCGACGGCGTCGACCTCACCGTCAGTCCCGGCCTGGTCACGGCCCTGGTCGGGCCGAACGGCAGCGGCAAGACCACCCTGCTGCGGACCTGCTACCGGGCGCTGCCGGTGTCGGCGGGGATGGTGACGGTGGACGGCGCGGACATCGCCTCGCTGCGACGCCGCACGCTCGCCCGCGCGGTGGGCGCCAGCACGCAGGAGCCGGTCTCGCTCGGCGGAATCACGGTCCGCGAGTCGGTGCGCCTGGGCCGGACGGTCACCCGCGGGCCGTTCGAACCGCTCGGCGCCGACGACGCCGCGGTTGTCGAGACGGTCCTGGCGCGGGTCGGGCTGACCGGGCTGGCCGACCGGGACGTGCTCGCCCTGTCCGGCGGGGAGCGGCAGCGGGTGTCGATCGCGCGCACGCTCGCCCAGCAGCCCGACGTCCTCCTGCTGGACGAGCCCACCAACCACCTCGACCTCCACCAGCAGCTGTCGGTCCTGGCGCTGCTGCGCGAGCTCGCGGCCGGTGGCCTGGCGGTGCTGCTCACGATTCACGACCTGCGCATGGCCGTCGAGTACTGCGATGCCGTCGCGGTCCTGCACCGCGGGCGCCTCGTGGCGACGGGCGCGCCGGAGGAGGTCATGGACGCGGCCGTGCTGCGGGAGGTGTTCGGCGTGCGCGGGGAGGTGCGGGCGGGGCCGGACGGTCGCCGCACGCTCGACGTGGCGGGGCTCGCCGATGCGTGACGAGGCGGTGCGTGAGGCCCCGATGGGTGACGACGGCGAGCTCGGCGCCCCCGGGGCGGTGGCAGCCGCATACGCCGACGCCTCGGGCCTTCTCGGCGACTTCGTCCGCACCATCGAGCACGCCTCTCCCGTCCTGCCCGGGGAGGTGCTGACGGACCCGCGCTGGCTGGCCCGGCGGGTGGAGGACACGGGCCGGCGCTGGTCGCATGATGACCCACGCGTGAACGGGACCCTCTGGTGGTATTCGGCCAGCTCGACGCTGGTCGCGGCGCCGCTGGCGATGCTCCTCGCCAGCGGCCGCGCACCCGATCCCCGGCCCGCGCGGCTGGTCGTCTCGCTGCAACCGAACGGTTATCTCCGGTCGGCGCGGTCTGATCGGCTCCTGCCGTCGGTCGCGGCGTTCGCCGACGCGCTCGTGGAGGCGCACGGCGAGGTGATCGCCGCCCTCGCGGAGGTCTCGGGGGCCGCGCCCCGGGCGTTGTGGGCGATCGCCTCGGACTCCGTCGCCAACCGCGCGCTCGAGGCGGGCCGCGCGGCGGGCGACGAGGACGGCGGCGTCGCGCTCGCCCGCGCCGTATGCCTCCCTCCGCTACTGCCGGCCCGATTCGTCGACGTGGAGGGCCCGGAGCGGACACGGCGGTTCGTCCGCCGCGGCTCGTGCTGCCTCATCTACGTGGCGACCGACGGTGGCAAGTGTGCGAGTTGCCCGCGCCGTTCCCCGGACGACCGCCGGGCCGAGCTCGCCCGGCGGGCGTAGCTCCTCGAGCGACGAAGGAAACCTCACCGGAATCGATACAGGAAGCACCCCAACGAGAGTCGCAGGATTGTTACGGTGCGCGCCGTCGGCACCCGTGGCGTCACGGGTGGTATCACTACGTCCGGAGCTTCATGATTCTCTCCACTTCTCACTCCGTTCTTCGGTCCGTCGTTGCCCTGGGCACGGCGATGTCACTCGTCTTCGCCGGCTCCGCCGCGGCCGCGGCGCCGTCCGGTTCGGCGAGCGGTCAGTCTTCTTCAGGCCAGGCCGTGGAAGAGCAGGCCCCGGCGCCGACCGCGGCTCAGCTGGACTTCCTCTCGGACCAGCTCGGGCCTGCGGCCGGGGAGATCGAGCGCGCCCAACAGGGGGACGCCTCTGAGGGGGAGGTCCGGTCGGTCGCGCTACCGATCGCCGCGGCCGCAGTCGCCGCGGCGGCATGGTGCGCCAGCGGCGCGCTGGGGAGCGTGCCGACCTCCGTGCTCGACGACCTCACGAACGGTGGGGCAGGCACCGACTATGCGCGCAACGCGATCATCGGGTGCCTTGCCGGTAACGTCGGTTCGTGGGCGTGGAAGGTGCTGCCCGGATGGGCTAAGGAGAAGGCGGTCGCCGCTGTCGCCGCCTTCATCATCAAGTACGTCCGCTGAGTCGAGGGAGGTACCGGTGGCCACCACCGTGTTGGCCGGGTTATTTCTGCTCGGCGCGATAGCGTCGGCTCTGGCGGCCTACACCGGCTTCAAGGGGTGGGTGACCGATCCCCGGCGCGGCTACCGTGTTCCCGACCGGGTTCGGCGGGATCCCGACGCGTCCCGCCGCGCCAACTCATTAGTGGCCACCTGGTGTCTCCTCGCCGCAGGCCTGGCTCTGGCTCCCGCTGTCGCGGTGGTTCCGCTGCTCGCCTCGGACTTCCGACTCGAGGTCTCCACCGGCTTCCTCGCCGCGACGGCCGCCTACGGGCTGATCGTGGCGACCATCGCCCGGTACCCGTTCGAGCGGATCAAGCGGTTGTGACCACTCGACGGGGCCGGGTCGGTCGCCCGGTACCACCCCGGGCGACCGACCCGGCTCAACAGTTGGCCAGTCCGGGCACCAGCTCTCCCGCCAGCCCCGCGACCGCGCCGATCACGGTGATCGCCGGCGGTGCCACCCCGGCCTCGGCGGCCTGCTCCGCGATGCTCGCCAGCGTCCCGCGCAGGACCCGCTGCGCCGGGGTCGAGCCGTTCTCGATCATCACCGCTGGAGTGTCCGCGGCCATTCCCTGCTCGAGCAGTTCCGCGGTGATCGCGGGAAGCGTGGTGACCGCCATGAGCAGCACCAGGGTGGTGCCGGAGCGGGCCAGCGCCGCATAGTCGAGCGTGGACTGCGGGTGCCCGGGCGGCACGTGCCCGGAGATCACGGACACCCCTTGAGAAAGCCCGCGGTGGGTGGCGGGCACCCCGGCCAGGGCGGGAACCGAGAACGCCGAGGTCACACCGGGGATCACGGTGACGGGCACCCCTGCGGCCGTGCACGCGAGGTACTCCTCAGCGCCGCGGCCGAACAGGAAGCTGTCCCCACCCTTGAGCCGCGCGACGGTCCGGCCACGGCGGGCCTGCTCGACGAGGATCCGGTTGATCTCCTCCTGCGGCGTCGCGGGGCCGAACGGCACCTTGCCCACATCGATCACCTCGATGCCCGGGTCGAGCTCGTCGAGGATCGCCACCGGGCCCAGCCGGTCGGTCACCACCACGTCGGCGGTGCGCACGGCCTCGAGCCCGGCCACGGTCATCAGCCCCGGATCGCCGGGTCCGCCGCCGACCAGCACCACGCGGCCAGCACATTCTGAACCAGCGCTCTCGTTCCCACCCGTCATCGGGCCGTCGTCCCTTCATCTCGTCGCAGCAGATACACGTCCATCACCCATCCGTGCTCGGCGCGCAGCCGCTCGCGCGCCTGCCGCACCTCCTCGAGCACGTCGCCCACGCGGCCGGCGAGGAGCGTCTCGCCGGCGTCGCCGAGGTTGCCGCCCCACCAGATCCGCCAGTCGGACAGCTCCTCGGGTGGGGGCTCGGCGTTGAGCATCACCACCACGTTGTCGGCACCGGCGGCCACGACCTCGCGCAGTCGTCGACCGGTGGTCACGGTGACGGTGCCGCCGATCTCGTGCAGAACCAGTCGGTGTCGCGCGGCCAGGACCTGCAGGGCGGAGATCCCGGGCAGCACCTCCACCTCCAGTTCCAGCGCTCCGCGGTCGGCGATCCGGTCGAGGATCCGCAGCGTCGAGTCGTAGAACGCCGGGTCGCCCCACACGGGGATCGCCACGTCGCCGGGCCGCGCCGCGATCGCGCGTTCCCAGGCCAGCGAGCGCGCCTCGTGCCAGTCCAGGACCACGCCGCGGTAGTCGAGCGGGGTCGAGGTCGACGACGACGAACGGTCCCTCTCCGGATCGGGCACACCCACCAACTCGACCCCCGGGGCGTGCCGGGCGAGCAGCCGCGCGCGGAGGTCGACCAACGGGTCGGCCGGGCCCTTCACGGCGGCCAGTGCGTAGTCGCTGGCGCGCAGGGCCTCGGCGGCCTCGACGGTGATCTGGTCGAGGCCGCCGGAGCCGATGCCCACCACGCGCACGCGCCGCCGCGGGGCGCCCGCCGAATGGGGTTCAGTTGCCATGGTTCTCTTCGAGATCACCCTCGACGTCCAGGTAGACCTGCCGCATCCGGTTCATGATGTCGGCGTCCGGCTCGGCCCACATGCCGCGGTCGCAGGCCTCGGTGAGACGTTCGATCATCCCGCGCAGCGCCCACGGGTTGGACTGCCGCAGGAACTCCTGGTTCTTCTCATCCAGCACGTACTCGCGGGCCAGGGTGTCGTACATCCAGTCCTGCACCACCCCGGCGGTGGCGTCGAAGCCGAACAGGTAGTCCACGGTCGCGGCGAGCTCGAACGCCCCCTTGTAGCCGTGGCGCTGCATGGCCGCGATCCACCGCGGGTTGACCACCCGGGCCCGGAACACCCGGCGGGTCTCCTCCGCCAGCGTCCGGGTGCGGATGGCGTCCGGGGTGGTGGAATCGCCGACGTACGCCCGCGGCTCGGCGCCGGTGAGCGCCCGCACTGTGGCGATCATGCCGCCGTGGTACTGGAAGTAGTCGTCCGAGTCGGCGATGTCGTGCTCGCGGGTGTCGATGTTCTTCGCGGCCACGGCGATGCGCCGGTAGTTGGTGCGCATGTCGTCGGCGGCGGGCGCCCCGGCCAGGTCGCGGCCGTAGGCGAAGCCGCCCCAGCGCGTGTAGACCTCGGCCAGGTCGCGGTCGTCCCGCCAGTTGCCGGCCTCGATGGTCTGCAGGATCCCGGCGCCGTACGAGCCCGGCGCGGATCCGAAGATGCGGGTGGTGGCCCGCCGCGCATCGGCGTGCTCGGCCAGGTCGGCCCGGGTGTGGGCGGCCACGAAGTTCTGCTCGTCCGGCTCGTCGAGTTCGGCGACCATCCGCACGGCGTCGTCGAGCATCGAGATGACGTGCGGGAACGCGTCCCGGAAGAAGCCGGAGATCCGGACCGTCACGTCGATGCGCGGGCGGCCCAGTTCCTCGAGTGGGATCACCTCGAGCCCGTTCACCCGGCGGGAGGCCTCGTCCCATTCCGGGCGCACGCCCAGCAGGGCCAACACCTCGGCGATGTCGTCCCCCGAGGTGCGCATGGCGGAGGTGCCCCACACCGACAGGCCGACCGAGGCCGGGTAGGAGCCGGTCTCCTCCAGGTGCCGCTCCAGCAGGGAGTCGGCCATCGCCTGACCGGTGTCCCAGGCCAGTCGCGAGGGGATGGCGCGCGGGTCCACGGTGTAGAAATTCCGCCCGGTGGGCAGCACGTTGACCAGTCCCCGCAGCGGGGACCCCGACGGCCCGGCCGGGATGAACCCGCCCTCCAGCGCGTGCATCACCGCGTCCAGCTCATCGACAGTGGCGGCCAGGCGCGGCACCACCTCGCGGGCGGCGAAGGTGAGCACCTGCGCCACCTCGTCGTCGTCGCCCCCACCACCGTCGCCACGCTCCCCGGCGTCACCGGGCGCACCGGCGCCCCGCACCTCGGCCACGACCTCGGGCACGGCGGCTACGTCCCAGCCGCGCTCCTCCATGGCCTCAACCAGGCGCCGCGCCAGGTCCTCGACCCGGTCGACCTCCTCGGTGGGCGCGCCCTCGGCCAGGCCCAGCGCGCGGCGCAGGCCCGGCACGGCGCCGGTCTCGCCGCCCCAGATCTGGGTGGCGCGCAGGATCGCCAGCACCAGGTTGACGCGCGCTCGCCCCTCCGGCGCCTGGCCCAGGACGTGCAGGCCGTCGCGGATCTGGACGTCCTTGATCTCGCAGAGCCAGCCGTCGACGTGGAGGAGGAAGTCGTCGAACTCCTCGTCGTCCGGGCGCTGCTCCAGGCCCAGGTCCTCGTGGATGTGCGCGGCCTGCATGAGGGTCCAGATCTGGGCGCGGATGGAGGGCAGCTTGGCCGGGTCCATCGCGGCGATGTTCCCGTACTCGTCGAGCAGCTGCTCGAGCCGGGCGATGTCGCCGTAGGACTCCGCGCGCGCCATGGGCGGCACCAGGTGATCCACGATGATCGCGTGCGCCCGGCGCTTGGCCTGCGCACCCTCGCCCGGGTCGTTGACCAGGAACGGGTAGATCAGCGGCAGATTGGCCAGGGCAGCGTCCGTGCCGCAGTCCGCGGACAGCGCGGCGTTCTTGCCGGGCAGCCACTCGAGCGAGCCGTGCTTGCCCACGTGCACCACGGCGTGCGCGCCGAAGCCGTGCGCGAGCCAGCGGTAGGCGGCCAGGTAGTGGTGGGACGGCGCGAGCTCGGGGTCGTGATAGATCGCCACCGGGTTCTCGCCGAAGCCACGCGGCGGCTGGATGAGCAGCACGACATTGCCCGCGGCAATGGTGGCCAGCACGATCTCGCCGGCGTCGTTGACGAACAGCTGCCCGGGTGCCTCGCCCCAGGCCTCGACCATCTGGTCTCGAAGGTTCGCGGGAAGGTCGGCGGTCCATTCGAGGTAGTCGGCGGTGCTGATGCGGACGTGGCTCTCGGTGAGCTGGGCTCCTGTGAGCCACTCCTCGTCCTGCCCGCCCGCATCGATGAGGGCGTGGATCAGCGCGTCGCCGGCCTCGGAGTCAGTGGCGTAGGCGTGCTCGTCGAGGAACGTCGCGACGGGTCCGTCCGCCGGGCCCAGGTCATAGCCGTCCTCGCGCATGCGGCGCAGGAGGCGGATCGTGGAGACGGGGGTGTCCAGGCCGACAGCGTTCCCGATGCGCGAGTGCTTGGTCGGGTAGGCCGAGAGGACGAGGGCGACCTTGCGCTCCGCCGGCGTGACGTGACGCAGCCGGGCGTGGGCCACGGCGATCCGGGCGACGCGGGCGCAGCGCTCGGGGTCGGCGACGTAGCGGGGCAGGCCGTCCGCGTCGATCTCCTTGAACGAGAACGGCGCGGTGATGATGCGCCCGTCGAACTCCGGGATCGCGATCTGGTTGGCCGAGTCGAGCGGGTTGACGCCGTCGTCGGAGTCCGCCCAGTCCTCGCGGCTCCACGTCAGGCACAGGCCCTGCAGGACGGGGATGTCCAGGGCGGCGATGCGCTCCACGTCCCAGGCCTCGTCGTCGCCGCCCGCGCTCACCGCGCCCGGGGTGGTGCCGCCCGCGGCGAGCACGGTCACGATCAGTGCGTCCAGCGTCCCGAGCGCGTCGAACAGCTCGTCGGGGGCCGAGCGCAGGGAGCCGGCGAAGATCGGTACGCCCACCCCGCCGGCGGCGTCGATCGCGTCGGCCAGCGCGTGCGCGAAGCCGGAGTTCCCGCTCACCTCGTGGGCGCGGTAGTAGAGCACGCCCACGCGGGGGCCGCCGCCCGGCCCGCCCGGCGAGTGGTCGACCTGCGGCGAGCGGTCGGCCTTGCGCGGTAGCTGATCGACCCGCGGCGAGTGGTCGATTTCATTCACGTTCTCCCAGGTCGCGTCCCGGGAATCGCCGCGTTTGTGACCACTCGCCGTGGAGTCGACGCCCGCGCCCACGCCGAGTGCGCCCGGCCGCTCCGGCATCCCCCACACCGGCACGCTCACCGGCGGCTCGAACCCGGCGCCGGTGAGCAGCACGGTGTCGGAGAGGAAGGCGTGCAGCTGCGCGAGGTTCGTGGGCCCGCCCTCGGCGAGGTAGCGGTGGGCCTCGGCGGCGGTCCCGATGGGGACGGTGGACAGCTCCATGAGGTCGGCGTCGGGGGTCTGCTCACCGCCCAGCACCACCACGGGCACGCCCGCGCCCAGGACGGCGGCGAACCCGTCATCCCACGAGCGGCGCGAGCCGAGGATACGCACCACCACCAGGTCGGCGCCGGTGAGCAGCGCGGGTAGGTCGGCCTCGACGTCCAGGCGCGACGGGTTGCCGAGCGTGAACCCGGCGCCGGATTCGCGCGCGGAGAGCAGGTCCGTGTCGGAGGTGGACAGCAGTGCGATGTGGGGCACGTCGGAGCGTGCCGGGGCGTCATCAGGGGACGCCGAACGCCGGTCGGGGCGCATGTTCTTCTCCAAACCCTCGTGGAACATGTCGCCGTGGCCGGTCTCCTGGCTTCCGCATCAACGCCGCGCGACCGACCTTCCCGGGCTCTCGCCCAGTGGCCTCCGCCCCACGCGTGGGACGGACGAGGGTCGCGTGACTCCGCGACTACAGTGGCGAGGGCCGCGCCGGCTTTTCCTCCGGCTTCCCGAACACCACGGCACGGGCGAGCCTATCCGCCCCCGCTGACATCGGACCCGCCAGCCTCTGTCGCCGCGCACGCCTCGCCGCGCACGCCTCGCCGCGCGAGTTCCGGCCGCCCCGGTGCACACTGTCCGGCGTGAGCATCTCCGAACCCCTCCGCCGGACCCGCGGCGACCTGTGCCCGGGAGTGTTGCGGCCGTGGCCGGCCTCCGATGGCGCACTGGTCCGCCTGCGCGTCCCGGGCGGCCGCCTCTCGCCGGCGTCCCTGGCCGCGCTCCACGGGGTCGCCGCGAGATATGGCGACGACGACAACGTGCACCTCACGTCACGCGCGAACCTGCAGCTCCGGGCCCTGCCGATCGGTCCGGACGGGCAGCTCCCCGGTGAGGTGGTGTCGGCGATCGCCGCGACCGGCCTCCTGCCCGCTCCCGGGCACGAGCTGGTGCGGAACGTGATGGTCTCGCCGCTCACGGGGTTGGGCGAGTCGCTCGGCGGGCAGGCCTTAGGCCGGGCGGACCTGCGGCCGGTGACCGATGCCCTGGACGCGAGACTGCTGGCGGATCCGTCGCTGGGCGGGCTGCCGGGGCGGTTCCTGTTCGTGCTGGACGACGGCTCCGGCGACCTCATCGAGCGCTCCTGCGACCTGGGCCTGGTCGCCCTGGATCCCGAGAGCGCGCAGCTGCGGGTGGGTGATCGGTGGTCGGAGGTGGTGCCACTGGCAGGAGCCGCCGACCGTCTGGTCGAGCTGGCCCGCGCGTTCGTGCAGGCTCGCGGTACCGGACCGGACGCGCCGTGGCACGTGCGGGAGCTCCTCGCGCAGGCCGGTGCGGCGGCGAAGGCTGATCCGGCGGCGACCGCCCTGCCCCGGTCGCTGGTCCCGGCCGTCGATCCCGACCCTCGCCTGCCCCGGCCCGCGGATCCGCTGCCGTTCGGGCCGGTCCCCGGTTCGGCGGGCCGGATCGAGCACATCGAGGCACCCGGCGGCGTCCTGACCCCCGCCCTGATCGAGCGACTCACCGCGCCCGGCGTCACCGAGCTCGTCGTCACCCCGTGGCGTGGGGTTCTGGCCGTGCACGCGTAGGCTGCCAGCTGTCCCACGGCGAGGAACCCGGTGAGAGTCCGGGGCGGTTCCGCCACTGTGAGGCCCCTTGAGCGCGAGGGGCCCAGCCAGATACTCACCGGGGATCAGCGCTGCTCATGCCGCAGCGCTGCGACTTCTCACACCGGGGCGAGAACCCCGAGGAGGACCTGATGAGTGCTGCCCCGAGGCCGCCGCGTCGCTACGACTACGTCGACGACGGCCCGGCCATCTACGTCGACTCCTTCGCCACCATCCGCCGCGAGTCCGATCTGTCGCGTGTTCCCGCGGATGCCGAACGGCTCGCGGTGCGGATGATCCACGGCACCGGGCAGACCGACCTCACCGCCGACCTGGAGATTCATCCCCGGCTCGTCTCCGCCGCCCGGGCCGCCCTGAACGCCGGCGCGCCGATTCTCTGCGACGCCCACATGGTGGCCTCCGGCGTCACCCGCGCTCGCTTGCCCCGCGACAACGACGTGGTGTGCACGCTGAGCGAACCCGGTGTGCGCGACCTGGCCACACAGATGGGCACCACCCGCTCCGCCGCCGCCCTGTCGCTGTGGGGCGACCGCCTCGACGGCGCGGTGGTGGCGATCGGCAACGCCCCCACTGCCCTGTTCCACCTGTTGGAGATGCTGCTCGACGGCGCTCCCCGCCCGGCGGCGATCGTCGGCTGCCCGGTCGGCTTCATCGGCGCGGCCGAGTCCAAGGCCGCACTCGCCTCGTTCGCCAGCGACCACGGGATCGACATCCCGTTCGTCACCGTCCACGGCCGGCGCGGCGGCTCGGCGATGACGGCCTCCGCACTCAACGCCCTGGCCCAGGAGCAGGAGTGAGCGGCCGCCTGTACGGGGTGGGCGTGGGCCCCGGCGATCCGGAACTGCTCACCCTCAAGGCCGCCCGGCTGATCGGCGCCGCCGACGTGGTGGCGTTCCACGCCGGCCGCGGCAAGGAGTCCAACGCCCGGCGCATCGCCGCCGACCTCATCCCGGCTGCCGCGATCGAGGAGCGGCTCGAGTACCCGGTCACCACGGGCACCACCGACCACCCCGGCGGCTACGCGGGCGCGATCGCGGACTTCTACGAGCGCAGCGCCACTCGGCTTGCTTCTCACCTGGCCGCCGGCCGCGACGTGGTGCTGCTGTCCGAGGGAGACCCGCTGTTCTACGGCTCCTTCATGTACATGCACGACCGGCTCTCACCCCGCTTCGAGACCGAGATCGTGCCCGGCGTACCGGCCTTCGCCGCCGCGACGGCCACCGCCGCGACTCCCCTGGTTCGGCAGACCGACGTCCTCACGGTCCTGCCCGGCACGCTGCCCGAGCCCGAGCTCGCCCGCCGCTTGGCCGACACCGACGGCGCGATCATCATGAAGCTCGGCCGAAACTTCCCCGCCGTCCGCCGGGCGCTCGAGGCCGCCGGCCGCGTCGACGGGGCGGTGTACGTCGAGCGCGCCTCGATGACCGCCGAGCAGTTCCACGCCGTGGCCGACGTCGACCCGGATTCGGTCCCCTACTTCTCGCTCATCGTGGTCCCCGGCGATTCGCGCCACGAGGACCCGACCGGGCGTCGCGGGGGTCCCTTGTCCAGCACCACCACCGCAATGTCCGCACCCGCCGCGCCCGCCTCATCGACGGCTGACACCGGCCCGGTCGTCCACGTGCTGGGCCTGGGGCCCGGCCCCGACTGCTGGATCACCCCCGAGGTCACCGAGGTGCTGTCGCAGGTCGACCACATCGTCGGCTACGCCCCGTACGTCAACCGCGTCCCCCAGCGAGTCGGCCTCACCCGGCACGCCTCGGGCAACACCGTCGAGGTGGACCGGGCACGGTTCGCCCTCGATCTGGCGCTGGCCGGCGAGCGGGTCGCGGTGGTCTCCGGCGGCGATGCCGGCGTGTTCGGCATGGCCTCGGCCGTGTTCGAGGCCGCCGAGGATCCCGCGTACGCCGAGATCGACATCCGCGTCGCGCCCGGCGTCTCAGCAGTCCAGGCGGTGGCCGCCCGTGCGGGTGCGCCGATCGGCGCCGACTTCGCGGTGGTGAGCCTCTCGGACCGACTCAAGCCGTGGGAGGTCATCGAGCGCCGCCTCGACGCGATCGCTGCTGCGGATCTGGTGCTCGCGATCTACAACCCGGCCTCCCGCTCGCGCACCCACCAGGTGGCCGAGGCCCGCGAGGTACTGCTGCGTCACCGCGATCCCGCCACGCCGGTCGTCGTAGGCCGCGACGTCGGACGGGCCGAGGAGTCGCTCACGGTCACGACGCTCGGCAAGCTCGACTGCGCCTCGATCGACATGAAGTGCCTGCTCCTCGTGGGCGCGTCAGGAACCCGGCTCACCGAATCCGGGCGAGCGTGGAGCCCGAGGTTCGTCCGCGCATGAACTCAGCCCCTGGCCACCCGCCCCAGCCGCACTCCGGCGCCCTCGACGCCGCTGGCCAGCCGGCCGATCGCGACGCAGAGGCGCTGTGGCGCATCCTGACGACCCGTCGGGATCACCGCCACTTTCTCTCCGACCCGGTCCCTCGGGAGACCATCGAGCGACTGCTCGAGGTCTTCGACGTGGCGCCAAGCGTGGGCCTGAGTCAACCGTGGCACGTGACCGTGGTCCAGGACCGAGGGGCACGCGAGGCTATTCACGCGGGATTCCGTGAGGTTCGCGCCGCCGAGTCCCAGCGGTTCGAGGGCGAGCGCCGTCGCCTCTACAATTCGCTCCGCCTCGAGGGAATTCTGGAAGCCCCGGTCGGACTGATCGTCAGCCACCTACCACCCGCCGGCCCCACGCTGGGCACGACCAGCATGCCGACCGCGTCCGAGTACAGCGTGGTCTCGGCCATCACCCTGCTCTGGCTCGCGGTAACCGCCGAGGGCCTGGGCATGGGATGGGTGAGTCTCGTCGACCCCGCCCACCTCAGCGACGCCGTCCCGCTTCCTGCTGGCGCGCGACCGATGGCGTACCTGTGTCTGGGGTATCCCGCGCTGTGTCTAGACGAGCCTTTACTGCAGACCGTCGGCTGGGGCCGCCGCGCGCCCCAGCCCGTCGGCTGGCTGTAGACCGTGAGCCGGGGTGCCGGGGCTTCCGCCGACGGGGCCGGACACCCTGTCGATCTCACCGGCCGCACGCATGGAGCCCCCGCGGGTTCGCTCCACGCATTCGGTCGGGTCAACAATGCACACCGGCTCTTCCGGCACGAAGGGGCCGGCTAGGTCGACCGGGTCGACACCATCGCCTAGGAGATCCGGGTGCGCGATGTGGTGACCGAACGGGCTGCGCCGTGGGGGAGAGTACGCTCGCCCCCACGGTCGCCGCCATGCACGCGTCGAAGGCGACGGTCAAGCCACTCCTCGTTCACTTCTTCGGGTGAACTCGACGTAACTTCGCGGACCGCGGCCGTGGCGCGCGCCCGCGAGCTCGGACCACTGTGAGTGGCGCCTCGTCGTGCGGTCGTCGGCCCTAACCCAGGGCCACGGACATCTCGTTCGGCTCGCCGGGGATCTCGCCGGTGGCGATGACCTCACCTGCGGTGAGATCGACCGCAGACACCGTGTTCTTGGCGGGCTCGCTGACGTAGGCGATGTCCCCGCTCAGCACGATCGACGGGTGCGCGTTCTGCCATTCCGCCGGCCCCTCCCACGGGTCGATCACGTCGTAGCTCTCCGAAATCGCTCCGGTGGCCGGGTCCATGACGTGGATCGCTCCGTCGGTGCCGAGCAGGTAGGCCATGTCGTTCGGCCCCCGCACGACGCCGCGCCAGGTGTACTCGATCCCGTCCGGAAGTTCCACGACCTCGTGGGTGCGTGCCTCGGTGTCGATGAGCGCGACCATGCTGAGTAGAACGCCCTCGGCGTCAGGGTCGGTCTTGTAGTCACCCACCACGAGCGGGCTGTCCTCGGTGACGTACGCGTTGCCCATCCGGCCGTACTCGTCCGCGGCGTCGAGCTTCTCGAACTCGCCGCCGTGGAAGATCAGGGCGCCGTCCTCGCAACCGAAGATCACCGTCTCGTCGGCAGCTGTGCCCTCGCCGTGGATGGCAGGGCAGTCCTCGTTGCGGGCGATCTCTTCGCCGTCTGCATTGATGGCCCGGGCGCCGGTGCGGCCGTCATCGTTGCCGATGGTGGTGAGGAAGGTGCCGTCGGTCAGCACAATGGACACACCGTGATGCGCCTCCTCGCCGGGGACGGTCTCGAACTCGGGGAGCTCCCCGCCGGCCTCGCGGAGCGCTTCGGTGTCAATGACGAAGGTGTCGCTGGTCCCGTCGTCGTACAGGACCGTCTTTCCCGCGTGGCGGACGACGTGTGCCGGGGTCTCGGCCTCGATGACGAGGTCGGTGAGCGCCGGTTCCGAGGTGTCGAGCACCTGGAAGCCCTCGGACATCGTCACCAGGACGGTCTGGCCATCGCCGAACGCGTTCAGTCGGGTGAACTCCTCGGACTCGAACTCGTCGATCACCTCGAGGGTCTCGCCGTCGAGTACGGCGATGCCGTTCTCGTAGGACACGACGAGCCGGCTCTCGGCGCTGCCGCCCGCCGCGGTCGCGGAGGTGGTAGTGGTGGTGGCCGCGGCCGTGTTCTGCGCTTCGGCGTCGTCTACGCCAGCGTCGCCGCCATTGCCGCATGCGGTGGCGAGCAGCGCGGCGGTCGCGAGAGTCGCGACCGCTCCGATCCCGCGGGTGCGTGGTGTGCTCATCAGTCGTCCTTCTTCTCGTGGGTGGTCAGGTGGAGAGCCCGTCGACGATGCGCTCGGTGTTCTCGCGCATCATCTCGAGGTAGCTGGGGGCGCCCTGTCCCGGTTCGGTCAGCGACTCGGTGAACAACTCGATCACCCGGACGTCGATCCCGGCCTCACTCGCGAGCACCTGCACCAGACGGTCGGGCTGGGAGGATTCGGCGAAAATTGAGGGAACTCCGGCTTCGGTGATCGCAGCCGCGAGGTCGTTCAGGTCGGATGCACTTGGGGAGGCGAGGGTGGTACCGCCGGGGATGGCCGCGCCGAGGACGCGGAAGTCGAAACGCTCGGCGAGGTAACCAAAGACGTGGTGGTTGGTGACGAGGGTGCGGTCGTCGTCCGGGATGGCGACGAACGCGGCGGACATCTCCTCGCCGAGCGCGATGAGCTCGTCACGGTACTGGTCGGCGCTGGCTTCGACCGCATCGCGGTTGATGCCCTCGACGGTGAGCAGCTCGGCTTCTAGGGCGTCGACCACGTCGATCACGCGCTCCGGATCTGTCCAGAAGTGCGGGTCGGGAGTGCCGCCCGCATCCCCGTCCGAGTAGTCGATGACTTCGATCTGATTCCCGGCGACGAACATCGGCACGCCGGTGCCGGCCACCCGGTCGAGGTGCTGCTGCAACCCCTCCTCGAGCCCCAGCCCGTTCGATACCACGAGGTCGGCGCGGTCCATCAGGATCGCTTCCCGGGCGGAGATCTCAAACGAGTGGGGGTCGGCGTTGCGCTTCATCAACGTCGTGACGCCAGCCGCCTCCCCCACCACGTTCTCCACCACATCGCCCAGGATGTTGGTCGTCACCACGATGTTCGGCACGTCATCCACGCCGCCGCCTGCGGCCGAACACCCGGCCACGGCCAGGGCGGCGATGACGACGGCCGCGGACAAACCGGTCCGGCGCCTCATCGCCCGGTCTCCGCGTAGAAGTCGGGGGTTGTCGGGGTCTTTAGGCTGCGGGCGATCCGGGCGTCACCGCGGTAGTCGATCTCATGGACCACACCCTTGACGGGGTCGTTGAGGTAGGCGCGTTCTCGGTCGACGATGAGGTCCACCCCTGAAAGGAGCTCCGGGCTCGAGACCGCCTCGGCGAGCACTTCCTCCGTCGACGCGATCTGCGTACCGGTCTCACCGTCGTAGACGTGGACCCGGCCCTGACGGTCCAGGGCGACCACGTGGGCATCGTTGTCACTCGCCGCCGACACCTGCACCAGCGGCGTCTCCGTCGGCACGAAGTTCCACTCACGCGACCGGGTGTCGAGCAGCCAGAAGCCCGCGTCCCCGGCGAGCGCGGCCACCACCGGACGCCCCTTACGGCCCCGGAAGTCCGTCGCGCGCGGCTGGTCCGCGCCCTCCGGGTAGGGGATGTGCTCGAACCGGGGCTCGTCCGCCTCCCAGGTGGCGAGGATCGCGCCGTCAGCGCAGCCGACGACCAACCCGATGCGGGAGGTGATGGCGCCCCGCGCCTCAGGGCAATCCGCCCCCGCAGCCTCGACGGCTGCGCCGTCGGCGCCGTGGAACCGCACCTGGGCCGCGATGCCCGACTCGTCGGCCGAGGTGATAACAGCTCCCCGACCGAGGGGGGCGGCCAACCCGTCGTGCGGGTCGGTCTCCACGCGGAAAACTTCCTCGATCCTGCCTCGCGAGAGTGCGTCATTGCTCAGCAGGACCACCTCTCCCGAGACGGGAAAGAACAGCGCGGTCCCACCCGACGTCGCGTTGCCGGAGGTCGCCACGACCGCCGGCCCCTCGCCCTCCACCGCCCCCAGGACTATCGGGGACGTGCGGTAGTAGTGGAAATGGTCCGCGTGGTCCCAGGTCCACACCCCACTGTCGACGATCTCGACACCACCGGAGGTGTCGGCGAACAGGTACCGGCCGTCCGAGGTGACCGCGGACGGCGGGCCGACGATCCCCGGTTCGGAGACGGTCCCGTCCAACAGGTTCACCATCCCGATCGCTCCGTCGGAGTCGATGCTCACTAGGTGTAGCTGCGGTTCCGTGACCTCCTCCGCCCCCTCGATATATCCGTGCCCGGCGCCCGTGTCCTGCCCGGACAAGGAGTCCTCGGCCGCCGTCGCGGACTCGTCAGTCCCCTGATCCGGGGCGTCGGTCCCGCCCCCGCATCCCGCGAGGGCAAGTACGACGGCGACTCCTAGGGGAGCGAGCGTTCTGGAGGTGCGCATTTCCTGCTTTCTCGTGGTTATGTTCACCGGGTCGGTGTCCTGGCGGTCGATGTCCCCTGCGCTACCGGGATCCCGGGGCGGTCGGTGCGGGCGGGATGGCGGCTCCTCCGGACTCCCGGCGGGCGGGCGGGTGATGGTTCAGCCGACGCGCCCGCGCGAACTGGTGGGCGGAGTGCACCAGGGCCGACACCCCCGCCAGTGCGATCGCGGCGAACGCGATGGAGGAGCCGGCGGCCGTGGCGAAGTGCCAGGACGCCGACAGGCCGACCACCACGGCTGCGCTCCCGAAGGCGACCGCGAGCGCCATCGTCGAATGGATCCGCCTAGTCCAGCGGTTCGCTGCGACCACCGGGGCGAGGATGAGCGCGACCACCAGGAGGGTCCCGACGGCCTGGTAGGAAGCGACCACCGCGAGGGTCACCAGCCCCACCAGGGCCACCTGGGCGCTCCTCGGCCGGAGCCCGAGGGTCTGGGCCACCCGCGGATCGAACGCGGCTGCGACGAACGCCCGGTGGAAGCAAGCCGCTACCGCCAGCGTCACCCCCAGTGCGACCGCCAGGGTGACGAGTTCCGGGAACCGGATGGCCAGAATGTCGCCGAAGAGGATGGCCGTCGCGTCGGTCGCAAAGCTGCCGGAGTGGGAGACGATGATCACTCCCACCGAGAGCATGGTGACGAAGAGCAGCCCGATGGTGGTGTCGTACGACAGTCGTCCCCGCCGCTGCAGGGCCCCGATCGCCGCGCTCATCGCCACTGCGCTGACCGCTCCTCCCACCAGCACCGGGAAACCGAGGACGGTGGCCAACGCGACGCCCGGGAGTGTTCCGTGCCCGATCGCCTCCCCGAAGAACGCCATGCCGCGGATGACCACCCAGGTGCCGACGACGCCGCAGATGACAGCCACGATCACGCCGCCGACGAGCGCACGGGCCATAAACGCGGTGCTGAAGGGATCACTGAGCCAAGACACGATCCAGTACGCTAATGCTATTGGTAATCATTTTCAATAGCGAGGATCCCGATGAACTCTCTGACAGCGCCAGCGATTAGTGCCCGCGGCCTGTGCTACGCATACGGGGAACGAGTGGTCCTACACGAGGCCTGCCTGGACTTGGAGCCGGGTTTCGTGACGGGGATCGCGGGCCCCAACGGCTCAGGGAAGTCGACGCTCATCGAACTACTCGCCGGAGTTCGCACCCCGCACCGAGGTTCGATCCGCAGGCTGGGCAGCGTCTCGCTGGTAGTGCAACGCCCGGCTGTTCCGGAGACGCTGCCGCTCACAGTGCGCGACACCGTCTCCATGGGAACGTGGGGTCGACGAGTCGGCAGGAGACAGGCGCGGAAGACCGTCTCGGAGATGATCGACACGGTGGGTCTGGCGGGCCTCGACTACCGTCCCCTCACCGAGCTGTCCGGGGGCCAGCGGCAACGCGCCTTCCTCGCTCAGGCACTCGCTAGCAGCGCGGACATCGTGCTCATGGACGAGCCCGACACCGGGCTCGACACCGCGAGCCGGCTCCGCATCCACGAACTATTGGTCAACCAGGCCGCAGATCGGGGCGCAGCCGTAGGTTTCGCGACACACGACGAGAACTTTCTCGCCGCCGCAGATCACGTGGTCCTGCTCGACGTCGCGCAGCATCATCCCGGCGAGCCCGCGTCGTCCGCACATCCACGGGGCCGCGGGTGAACGGCCGCACCGACCCCGCACTGCCACGGTCAGCCGCAGACCCGACCGCCGAGAGATCGAGGACGTCGGCGATCGCTGCGCCCCTCGGAAGGGCCGGTGTGGCGACACCACCCCGTCTCGAACTTCCGCAGCGTCTTCGGACAGTTGCCGACGGCGCGAGCGCAACGTCAAGCATCGAGCTACACGCTCTCCCCGCCGGGCGTATCGGGGACACCGCCCGGCAAGGGAACCGGAGGCAGGAACACGTGAGGCGGGGAGTTACTCGCCACCGTCAGCGGCAGCGCAGCCGCCTGACTGACGGCACCGCCCGAGACCGACATCGGGTGCAGGAGAGCCGGGGCAGCGGCTGGTCAGCCAGATTGCCATGACGGCGCCGGACCTGCTGGCGCACCGAAGTCGATCATGTGGAGGCTCGGCACGACACCCCGGCAACCCCACGGTTCGACACCGAAGCTTTTCTCTGAGGCCCGCTGGCGGCGTTTGATGCCCTAGTTGCCCGAGAGCATCGTTCTCGGAGTCGAAATATGCTGGCCCGTGCGCCGACCCCTTCGCCTCGGGCCTCGGTAGAGCATGGAAATCTGCCGCTATCCAGACGCGCCGACATCTGGACTGATCACGGCGCCCCCTCTGGAGAACCCCTCACGTCGGGCCGCCTAACCCCGCCGCTTCGCCTCCCGATCCGGGCTCGACGCATACAGCCACGACTCCGCATCTCCGGGCCTGACCAACGCTCGGCCCACCAGAATCACCGCCGCCTGCCGCAGCCCGGCCGTCTCCACGGCATCAGCGATGTCGGCCAGAGTCCCCCTCAGCTCAACGCGGTGCGGGCGGCTCGCGCTAGCCACCACGGCTACCGGACAGTCCGCGCCGTGGGTGGGGACCAGTCGCTCGGCCAGCTCGCGGATGCGAGTGATCGCCAGATGAAGCACCAACGTGGCGCCGGTGGCGGCGAAGTTCTCCAGTGCCTCGGCCGAGGGCATCGCCGTGGACCGGGCTTGTACCCGGGTGAGCACCACCGACTGCACCACCTCGGGAACCGTCAGCTCAACGCCCAACTCGGCGGCGGCTGCAGCGTAGGCGGGCACTCCCGGGACCACAGCCCACGGCAGCCCGGCCGCATCCAACCGACGGGTCTGCTCGGCCAGCGCCGAGTAGATCGACGGATCGCCCGAGCACAGCCGAACCACCTCGAGCCCCGCGCCGTGAGCTGCGACGATCTCGCTGATGATCCCGTCCAGGTCCAGGTTCTGCGTATCGACCAACCGGGCCTCGGGACGGCAGTGCTCCAACACTCCCTCATCGAGGTACGTCCCCGCGTACAAGCACACATCAGCAGCGCGCAGGAGAGTGACCGCCCGCAGCGTGAGCAGGTCCGCGGCGCCGGGACCGGCCCCCACGAAGTGAACGGTCACAAGGTCTCCTCCATCTCATCACCACGCGGCTTCACGGCCGCCCACTGCACCACGGCCCGAGCCGGCGACCAGCCGGTGTACGAGCCGATCTGATCACTGTGTTCCACGTGGAACCGCGTCAGCTCGCCGCCGAACTCGGCGCGGGCGTCGATCACCACCCGCTCGGTCTCGAGCGTCACCGCGTGAGCTACTAGCCGGCCGCCCGGAACGAGCGCGTTCCAGCACTGCCGCAGCAGGCCGGGGGCGGTGCCGCCCCCGCCGATGAACACCGCATCCGGTCGCGGCAGGCCCTTCAACGCCTCGGGGGCACGGCCCTGGACGATCTCCAGCGAGGGCACCCCCAGAGCCTCGGCGTTGCGTCCGATCCGGGCCGCCCGCTCGGGGTGGGCCTCCACCGCGATCGCCCGGCAGGTGGGGTGAATCCGCATCCACTCGATGCCTACCGACCCGGCACCGGCGCCCACATCCCACAACAGCTCCCCGGCCGAGGGCGCGAGCCGGGACAGCGCCGAGGCCCGCAGGTCGCGGCGGGTGAGTTGGCCGTCGTTCTCGAAGGCGTCATCGGGCAGCCCCGGCGCCAGGCCGAGCGGCCGGGCGGAGGCGTCGGCCACGCACTCGATCGCCAGCACGTGCAGCTGCGGTGCTTCGCGGCCGGCCCCCCAGTCCCGCGCCGCACACCGCTCGCGGGACTCCGAGGGGCTGCCGAGGTCTGCGAGGACGGTCATCGCGCTCCCCCCGAACCCGGTGTCGCAGAGCATCGCGGCGACAGCCGACGGGGTGTGCCGGTCGGCGGACAGCACCAGCAGACGCCGGCCCGGGGAGAGCTCGCGCGGCAGCGCACGGTGGTCCCGCAGCACCGCCACCGACTCGGCGGGCCACCGCATCCGGGCCCGCGCCAGCGCCACCGAGGAGACCGCCGGCAGCACGTCCACGGCGTCCGCACCGAACAGCTCGACGAACGTCGTACCAACTCCCGCTACGAGCGGATCACCCGAGGCCAGAGCCACAATTCGCTGGCCCGCGAACCGTTGCACCAGCTCCGCCACGCCGTCACGGAAAGGCCGCGGCCACAGCACCCGCTCGGCCGTGACGTCGCCCGGGAGCATCGCCAGATGGCGGTCGCCGCCGAGCACCACCTCAGCACCGAGGACGGCCCTGCGGCGGGCCGCGTCGAGACCCGCCCAGCCGTCACCGCCGATCCCCACAACCGTCACCCGCGCTGTCATGACGCGGAACCCTACAGCCTCCACCGAACTGTCCCGGCGCCCAGTCAGACGACCGAGCCTCCGCGCGGCTGCCGATCCCGCCCGGTCCACGACGTCACTGCTCCGTCGACCAGACGGAGCTGCGAGTCGCACCGCGCCGCCATCGAGGCGTCGTGAGTGACAAGCATCAGTGCCACCCCGAAATCCCGGGCGGTACCCAGCAGGAGATCCATCACGACCCCACCGGACTCGGAATCGAGCGCGCTGGTGGGCTCGTCGGCAAGCACCATCGCCGGTTGGTTCATGAGGGCGCGCGCCACCGCCACCCGTTGCCGCTGGCCCCCGGACAGCGCCCCGACCGCCCGCTCTCCAGCGTCACCCAGGCCGACCACACCGAGGAGTTCGTCCGCTCGTTCTCGGGCGTCGCGGCGCCGTGCCCGTGACGGCCGCGGTCCGAGCCAGGCCATGGCCTCGAGTTGTTCACGTGCCGTGAGCGATTCGATGAGGTTCGACTGCTGGAACACGATGCCGATGTCCTTCCGGCGCAACTCCGCACCCTGCGCAGGGCTCACTGCGGCCAGGTCCACCATGCCGTCGCGGGTCTGTAGCCACACCTGCCCGGAGTCAGGCGTGGTCAGGGACGCCGCCACCGCCAACAGACTGGACTTTCCCGAGCCTGACGGGCCCGTCACCGCGAGACTGCGCCGTCGTTCGATCGAGAGCGACACGTGGTCGACGGCAGTAACCCTGCCTTCACCGTCGGGAAAGGTCAGGAGGACGTCCTTCATCCTCAGCACGGTGGTCGACGGCGCTTCGAGCAGAGCGGAGCGAGACATGTGATTCCTTCCGGTGATGGACGGCTGTAGCGAGAAGTCGGAGGGCGGCTCCATGGGCGAAAGAAGGCTGCGATCGGGGCTGCTCATCGGGCGGCCCCCAGCGCGGAGTTGGGGTCGGCCTTCATGACCGGGCCCAGCGAGGCGGCGGCGCCGGCCAGGCCGAGCCCGGCGAGCAACGCCGCGGGCAGGAGCGTCGTCCCCTCCGACACCACGAACGGCACGGTGCCTCCCGCGGCCAGGCCGAGGAGGGCGACGACCCCCACCCCGCCACCGATGCCCACGGCCAACACGATCGCGGCCTGCCCGATCGAATCGCGGACGACCACGGTCGTGGACGCGCCGAGCGCCTTGAGCACGGCCACATCGCGACGGCGCTGCATTCCCCACACGGTGAAGAACGCCCCCACGACCAGCGCCGTGACCGCCAGCAGCATGTAGGTCATGGTGCTCAGCGAGGTGTTCTCCGCCCGGTGCGAGGGCAGCGCGCCCACGAGTCCCGCGGGGTCGACCAGCCCGAGTCCCTGGTTCGCCACAGCGGACTCAGGGAGTGCGTTCGCCGACACCGCCATGGTGGTGGCCGCGCCGCCGCGAGGGGCGATCTCCCTCCACGTGTCGAGGTCGGTCACCAGCACAGGCGTGTGCGAGTGCCACAGATCGCCGGCGTCCCCGGAGACCGCGAGTGTGTGGCCGCTGATTCCGATCTCCGCCGCGCCGCCGCCCACCTCGTCGTCGACCCCGGTGGACACGAGGACCTCCCCCCGCGGCGGCGGGGACACCGAGCCCACCGGCTCCGCCAGGCCCACGGCGACGGCGGACGCGCCCGTCTCCGTCCCGTCGTCGACGGTGACCCGGGCGAGTCCCACCGGCACGGCGGAGGGGTCCAGCGCCGAGATCTCCTCCACCTGCCTGTCGGTGAGGGCCGCGCGATCGAGGTCGACGACGCCTTTGTCGTCAGTGGGCAGGACAAAGCTCGATCCGCCCGAACCGAGCGCCCGGAGAGCGGACACGCTCTGGTTCGCCAGACCGGCGGTCAGACCGAGCAGGCCCGCCACCAGAACCGACAGCAGCAGCACGACCCCGGTGATGAGGGCGAAACGCCACCTCGCGGTACGGAGGTCACGAAGTGCGAAGAACATGGTTTTCCCTTTCCGACGGCATACCTCAAGGCTCGACTCACAGGCCCCACACCGGATCGACCGCGAGGTTGGTTCTCCGGCACCGAAAGGCGGGTCCCGCCTCCACCTTTCGATGGATGCCGGACCCGGTTCGCGGCGACTAGCGTCGAGCGGGTGACCCCTGCACCAGCCAGCGCCGCGGAGCTCCCGCCCGAGTCCGCGGGCGTGCGTGTGGTGTTCACGCAGCTCCAGATCGCGCTGCACACGCTGGTGGCGGCGCTGCTCGTGCTCACCCTGATCGGCGCGCACAGCAGCACCCACGGCGTCCTCAACGTCCCTGCAGTGGTGACCGCCGCGGGATTCGCCGCGGTGTATTGCATCGGGACCGTGTGGGAGCGCCGTCGCGAGGCGACCCGCACCATCCGTCTGGGGTGGCTGGGCGTCGTCGTCGGGCTGTGGGCGGCTCTCGTCGTCCAGGTCCCCGAGGCCGCTTACCTGGTGTTCCCGCTGTTCTTCCTGTCCCAGTTCCTCCTCGGCGTGTGGGCGGGCGCGGCGGCGGTGGTCCTCCTCGCCGTCGTGGCCGTCCTGGCCCTGGGCCTGCATGGCAGCTTCACCGCGGCGGGGATCATCGGGCCGGCGGTGGGGGCGCTCGTGGCTCTCGGCCTGGGGGCCGGCGTGCGCGCGCTGCACCGCGAGTCGCAGGCCCGGCGCGCGGTGATCGCCGAGCTCATGGACACGCGCTCCGAGCTCGCCGCGCGGGAACGGGAGGTGGGCCGAGAGGCCGAGCGGACCCGGTTGGCGGGCGAGATCCACGACACCGTGGCACAGGGACTCTCGAGCATCGGGATGCTGCTGCACGCCGCCGAGCGCGCGGATCCCTCGCATCCCGCGGTCGAGCAGATCCGTCTCGCTCGCGAGGTGGCGCGCGAGAACCTCACCGAGACGCGCAGGCTCATCGCCGCGCTGCGCCCGGCACCTCTCGACGGCGTCTCGCTGGCCGGTGCCCTGCGCCGGGTCGCCGAGCGGGTGGAAACCGAGAACCCCGGCGTCGCCGTGTCGGTGGGCGGCGATCTGTCCGCCGACCCCCCGGCGGAATTGTCGGCGGTCCTCGTCAGGGTCACGCAGGAAGCGCTGACCAACGCGGTCAGGCACGGCGCGCCGGGCGGGATCCGGGTCGCGCTGCACCACCGCCCCGGTTCGGTCACCCTGGAGGTCTCCGACGACGGCGGCGGCTTCGACACCACCGCCCCTCGCACCGCGGCCTCGTTCGGGCTGGACGGGATGGCCCGGCGGGTCGACGACCTGGGAGGGACACTCGAGGTGGAGTCCGAGGTGGGCGTCGGCACCACCGTCCGTGCGGTGCTGCCCACGGGGACCGCGGAGAAGGAGCTGTGACGAGGGTGCGGGTGCTGATCGCGGATGACCACGCGGTGGTGCGGACGGGGCTGCGCGCGCTACTCGCCTCCGATCCGTCGATCGACGTGATCGCCGACGTTGCCGATGCCGGGGCAGCCGTGGAGCGTTGCCGAATCGGGGACGTCGACGTGGTGCTCATGGACCTGCGCTTCTCCGGCGACGCCACCGCAGGGGTCCGGGCCACGGCCAGGATCAGGGAGCTCGCCGACCCTCCCCAGGTCCTGGTTCTCACCAGCCACGACACCGACTCGGACATCCTCGGCGCGATCGAGGCCGGCGCCTGCGGATACCTGCTCAAGGACGCCGGTCCCGACGAACTCCTGGGCGCGGTCCGCGCCGCCGCAGCGGGCGAGAGCGCGCTCTCCCCCACCGTCGCCGGCAAGCTCATGGGCCGGCTCCGCGACCCGCGTCCACTACTCACCGATCGCGAGACGGAGGTCCTCCGGGCGGTGGCGGACGGTGCCACCAACCGGCAGGCCGCCGCCTCGCTGAACGTGTCGGAGGCGACCGTCAAAACCCACCTGGTGCACATCTTCGACAAGCTCGGCGTCACCACGCGGACCGCAGCCGTGGCCCGGGCCCGCGAGCTCGGCGCCGTCTAACCGGGCAGGCCGATGCTCCCCTGTGCCGCTGGCGACCGGCGGCTGGGCTAGCCTGAGGCACCACAACCGAACACGACCCACAGCACGAGGTGCCCCACGGCCGCGAGAGCGGGCGGAGGGGAGAATCAGGGAAGCCGGTGAGAATCCGGCACAGGGCCCGCTACGGTAACCCGGCCTCTCGCGACACCGCGCCAGCGCGCACCGTCGCCAGATGAGCCGGGAAGTCCGGAGACCGGCCTCGCGCTGACCAGCCTGGCAGACGAGAGCGGGAGCCCCCATGCCATTGCACTACCCCTTCAGCGCTGTCGTCGGTTCCGACGACATGGCGCTGGCCCTCATCCTCACGGCGGTGTCGCCGTCGGTCGGCGGCGTCCTCATCCGCGGCGAGAAGGGCACGGCCAAGTCCACGATGGTCCGCGCCCTCGCCGGGATCCTGCCGCCCATCGACGTGGTCGCCGGCGATCGCTTCTCCAGCGCGCCCGCCGACCGCGGCGCCGCGACCCCCGACGGGCCCATCCCCCACGACGCGCCGATCGAGTCGCGGCCCGTGCGGCTGGTGGAGCTGCCGCTGGGCGCGTCCGAGGACCGGATCGCCGGGTCGCTGCACCTGGAGAAGGCGCTCAGCGAGGGCGTCACCGTGTTCGAGCCCGGACTGCTGGCCCGCGCGCACCGCGGGATCCTCTACGTCGACGAGGTCAACCTGCTGCACGACCACGTGGTGGACCAGCTCCTCGACGCCGCCGCGATGGGCCGCGTGACCGTGGAGCGCGACGGCGTCTCCGTGGAGCACGCCGCCCGGTTCGTGCTGGTGGGGACCATGAACCCGGAGGAGGGCGAGCTGCGCCCACAGCTGCTGGACCGCTTCGGCCTCACCGTGGAGGTGGCCGCGCCGCGCGAGCCCGACCTGCGCGCCGAGGTGATCCGACGCCGCGTGGCGTACGAGACCGATCCGGCCGCGTTCACCGCCGCCTTCGCCGACGACGAGCATGCCCTGCGCGAGCGGATCGTCGCCGCCCGCGAGCGGATCGGGCAGGTGGAGCTCACCGAGTGGGCGCTGACCAAGGTGGCGACCGTATGCGCGGGGTTCGACGTGGACGGCATGCGCGCCGACATCGTCACCGCTCGCACCGCCGCCGCGCACGCCGCGTGGCAGGGCCGCGTCCGCATCACGCGCGAGGACATCCGGGTCGCCGCGCTCATGTCGCTGCCGCACCGCCGGCGCCGCGCACCGTTCGACGCGCCGGGCCTGGACGAGGAGCTGTTGGAGCGGCTGTTGGGCGACGACGACGAGCCCGATCCCGACCCCCGGGACGACGCCCCCACCGACGGAACGGACCCCGCGGACAGCGACGAGGGCGCGAGCGAATCGGGCCCCGCGGACGCCCCGTCCGCCGACCAGGCCCCCGCCGGGGCATCGGCCGAGCACGCCGAGCAGGACGATCCGGCGATTCACCCGCACGGAGGTGAGCAGTCCTCGGAGGAGGGTCACGAGGCCGACGCGGCCGACGACCGCGACTACGACACCCCGCCCGAGCCGTTCACCCCATCGGCGGGCGCCGGATCCGAGCCACAGCCCGGCACGCAACCCGGCACCGTGGTCAGCGCATCGGAGCCGTACCGCACCCGCCTGTTCGCCGTCGCCGGCACGGGCGAGGGCACCACGGGCCGGCGATCACGAGCCCTCACCAGCTCCGGCCGGCGCACCGGCTCGAGCGCCTTCACCGGCTCGGACCTGCACCTGCCGGCCACGATCCGGGCCGCCGCGCCGTTCCAGGCCGCGCGCGGTCGCGGCACAGTCGGCAGCACCGAGACCGCCAGCGGGCCCGACGCCTCCGCCGCACGCGGCCCCGACACCCGCCTCCGCCTCGAGCCCCGCGACCTGCGCTCGGCCGTCCGCGAGGGCCGCGAGTCCAACCTCGTGCTGTTCTGCGTGGACGCCTCCGGCTCCATGGCCGCCCGCACCCGGATGGAACAGGTCAAGACCGCCATCCTCTCCCTGCTGCTGGACGCCTACCGCCGCCGCGACAAGGTCGGCCTGGTGACCTTCCGCGGGTCCAGCGCTGAGGTGGCGCTGCCGCCCACGTCCTCGGTCGATGTGGCCGCCACCCGCCTGGCCGAACTCCCCGCAGGCGGCAGGACTCCCCTGGCCGAAGGGCTGCTCGCCACCGCGGAAGTGCTGCGGATCGAGAGCGTTCGTGACCCGCGGCGGCGGCCTCTCGTCGTCGTCGTCACCGATGGCCGCGCCACCTCCGGCCCGGACGCCCTCGCCCGGTCCCACCGCGCGGCGGCCGGGCTCGCCGCCACCGGCGTGACGTCCGTGGTGGTGGACTGCGAGACCGGCCGGTTCCGCATGGGCCTGGCCGCCGACCTCGCCGCGCACCTCGGCGCCGAGCACCTCGCCCTGGGCGAGGTCACCGCCGACGGCCTCACCCGCACCGTCCGCGCCCGCACCGCCCCGACCAGCACCGAAAGGCAGGTGGCCTGATGCCCAAGGGACAGCCCGAGATCATCCCCGACGACGGCCTCAGCACCCGACAGCGCCGCAACCGGCCGCTCGTCATGGTCCACACCGGGCCCGGCAAGGGGAAGTCCACCGCCGCGTTCGGCCTGGCCATGCGCGCGTGGAACCAGGGCTGGGACATCGGCGTGTTCCAGTTCGTCAAATCCGCCAAGTGGCGCATCGGCGAGCAGACCGTCATGGAACGCCTCGGCCAACTGCACGCCGAGACCGGCGAGGGCGGACCCGTGGAGTGGCACAAAATGGGCTCGGGGTGGTCGTGGTCGCGCAAGGGCGGCACCGAAGCCGACCACGCCGCCGACGCCGCCGAGGGCTGGGCCGAGATCAAGCGCCGCCTCGCCACCGAGCGCCACGACCTGTACCTGCTCGACGAGTTCACCTATCCCATGAAGTGGGGCTGGGTGGACGTCGACGACGTCGCGGAGACGTTGGCCTCGCGGCCCGGGCGGCAGCACGTGGTGATCACCGGCCGCGACGCCGACCCCCGGCTTCTTGAGGTGGCCGACCTGGTGACCGAGATGGGCAAGGTCAAGCACCCGATGGACGCCGGGCAGAAGGGGCAGCGGGGCATCGAATGGTGAGCGCGGCCGCGCTGCCGCGGATCGTCGTGGCCGCCCCGGCCTCCGGGCACGGCAAGACCACCGTCGCCACCGGCCTCATGGCCGCGCTGCGCCGCTCCGGCCTGCGCGTGTCCGGCCACAAGGTGGGGCCCGACTACATCGACCCCGGCTACCACGCCCTGGCCACCGGCCGACCCGGCCGCAACCTCGACCCGCACCTCGTGGGCGAGCAGCGCATCGTCCCCCTGCTCCAGCACGGCGCGCGGGACGCCGGCCGCACCGCGGACATCGCCGTGATCGAGGGCGTTATGGGCCTGTACGACGGGCACATCGGCGGCGACGGATTCGCCTCCACCGCCCACGTCGCCCGCCTCACCGACACGCCCGTCGTGCTGGTCGTGGACATCTCACACGCCTCCCGCAGCATCGCCGCCGTCGTGATGGGCATGGCCGCCTACGGCCCTGACCTGCGGATCGCCGGCGTGGTGCTCAACAAGGCCGGCTCGGTGCGCCACTCCGACGAGGTCCGGCGCGCGCTGGCCCCGCTCGGCATCCCGGTGCTCGGGGTCCTTCAGCGCGACGACAACGTCACTGCCCCCTCCCGCCACCTCGGCCTGGTCCCCGCCGCCGAACGCCCCGAGGCCGCGCGGTCGCTGGACCACCTCGCCGCGAAGGTCGCCGACGCGATCGACCTCGAGGCCGTGGTGCGCATCGCGCGATCGGCGCCGGCGCTGGCGGGCCCGGCGTGGTCGGCGCGGGAGGCTGTCGCCGGCGCGGTGGGTGGCACCGCTGTGGGTGACACCGCCGTGGGTGGCCGACCTGGTGAGGGCGACGACGACAACTCCGCGCGCCCCCTCGTCGCCGTAGCCGGTGGCCGGGCGTTCACCTTCCGCTACGCCGAGACCGTCGAGCTGCTCGAGGCCGCCGGCTGCTCGGTGGCGCAGTTCGACCCGACGGTCGACGAGCGGCTTCCCGAGGGGACCGCGGGGATCTACCTGGGAGGCGGCTTCCCCGAGGTCCACGCCGCTGAGCTGGCCTCCAACGAGCCGATGCTCCGGTCCTTGCGATCGGTGACGTCCGCGGGCGTGCCGACGGTCGCCGAATGCGCCGGGCTGCTCTATCTCTGCCGCAGCCTCGACGGGGTTCCGATGGTGGGGGCTGTCGACGCCGATGCCGCCATGGCGCCCCGCCTGACGCTGGCCTATCGCCGTTCGACGGCGGCCGCGGACAGCGTCCTCGCGGCGGCCGGCGCCGAGGTCACCGGGCACGAGTTCCACCGCACGGCGGTCACGCCACCAGCGGGTGCGGCTGGGGCGGGCTACGCGGCTGGGCCCGACGTGGCCCCTGCGTGGATGAGCAGCGCCGGGCCGGAGGGGTTCGTCACCGGCTCGGTCCACGCCTCCTACCTGCACACGCACTGGGCGGGGCATCCGGCGCTCGCGGCCCGGTTCGCGGCGCAGGTCCGGACGTTCGCCGGGGAGCACCGGCATGATCGCAGTGCGCCGGGACGCCGACCAGCACCACTAGGCCGGCCCTGACGCGAAATTGGCAGCAGCCATGTAGGCGATGAACGCGAGAACTCGCCGTGGCTGCTGCCAATTTCGCCATGGCTGCGTCCAAAACCGGGGCGGGGGCCGGGGCCGGGCCCGGGAGACTGGCCGCGGACCCACTCGGCGGCGGCCGCTGGTCGACCGCCGCTCGCCCGCTGCTCGACTTTGGTGTAGCTATTGCGATGAACCGGCCGGATTCTCGCAGTAGCTACACCAAAGTTCGCCTAGGAGTTGGCGGCTGACGCGCTGACCCACTCGACGGCGGCCGCGGCGTTGTCCACCACCTGCACACCCGGCGCGGGGCCGGGGCGGCGCACCACCACGATCGGCACACCGAGCTCGTCGGCCACCGCCATCTTCGACCACGTGTGGGCGCCGCCCGAATCCTTGGTGACCAGCACGTCCACGTCGTACTCGCCGAAGAGTTCGCGCTCGGCGTCGACTGAGTAGGGGCCCCTGCTCAGCAGAAGTCGCCACGGTTCGGGCAGCGCCACCTCGGGCGGGTCCACCACCCGGACCAGGGCGTGATGCTCGGCGAGCGGGCCGGTGAAGCGGTCGAGTGACTGCCGGCCGACGGTGAGGAACGGCCGCTCCCCGAGGCGGGCGGCGGTCGTGGCGGCGGCATCGTGGTCGTCGACCCAGTGCCAACGGCCAGCGCCCGGGGCCGCGGCCCAGCCCGGACGCTCGAGGCGCAGCAGCGGGACCCGCGCGGCCGCACACGCAGCAGTGGCGTTGGTCGAGATGCCCGCGGCGAACGGGTGGGTGGCGTCGATGACCGCGCGCACCGCCGTCTCGGGCCCGGATTCGCCGGGGCCGGCCTCACCGCCGCCGGCCCCGTCCTCCGCGCGCTCGCCGGCCTCGCGCAGGAACCGGGCCAGCCCGTCCACCCCGCCGAACCCGCCGATGCGCACCTCGCCCACCGGCAGTCGCGGCCGCGCGACCCGTCCCGCCAGCGACGACACCACCGGCACCCCGGCCTCCACCAGCAGGGCGGCGAGCTCGCGGGCCTCGGCCGTCCCGCCCAGGACGAGGATCACCGGTCGGCCCCCGGCGGGAGCAGCGGCAGCTCGGGCGCACCGTCGCGGGCCAACGCGAGCAGCGCGTCCAGGTCGAGGTGCTCCTCGGCGAGGTCGCCGAGCAGGTCGAGGCGGCGCTCCCGCGCGGCGGCGAAGCTCACACCCGAGGGCTCGCGGGTCCGCCCCGACCCTGCCGCGACCTCGCCCAGGAACGCGCCCCGGAACCCGTCCGACTCGAGACTTCCGTGCCACATGGTGCCGAACACCCGCCCCCGCCGGGCTCCGCCGGGGAACACCTCGTCGTCGTCACCCCGACCGCCTCCACCGCCGACGGTGACCCGGCCGTGATGGATCTCGTACCCGCTCACCGGCTGCCCCAGTGCGGTCCCGGTGGGCAGGCGCAGCACCTTCTCCGCGCCGAATCGCGTGATCACGTCGAGCAGCCCGAGCCCGGCGACGCGCGTGCCGGGGGCGCCCTCGATGCCGTCGGGGTCGGCGATCTCGCCGCCGAGCATCTGGAAGCCTCCGCAGATCCCCAGCACCGCGCCGCCCCGCTCGACATGAGTGGTGAGCGCGCGGTCGAGACCCCGCGCGCGGAGCCAGGCGAGGTCGTCGAGGGTCGCCCTGGTTCCGGGGACGACGACGAGGTCCGCCCCCGCGAGGTCGCGGGGCTCCGTGACGTAGGCGACCTCGACGTCCGCCTCCAGGCCGAGGGCGTCGACGTCGGTGAAGTTGCTGATGCGCGGCAGCCGGATCACCGCGACGCGCAGGGCGGCGGTCGCGTCGGCGGCGCGCGGGCTCACCGCGAGGGCGTCCTCCGAATCCAGCCACAGGTCGGGATCCCAGGGCAGTACCCCGTGGACCGGGCGGCCGGTGAGCGCGGTGAGCTGCTCCAGCCCGGGGGCGAGCAGGCTCGGGTCGCCGCGGAACTTGTTGACGACGAAGCCGGCGACCAGCCGCTGGTCCGCCGGCTCGAGCAGCGCGACCGTCCCGAACAGCGCCGCGAAGACGCCGCCGCGATCGATGTCGCCCACCACCACCACGGGCATGCCGGCGTGGCGGGCCAGGCCCATGTTGACGTAGTCGCTCGAGCGGAGGTTGATCTCGGCCGGGCTGCCGGCGCCCTCGCAGATGACGAGGTCGTAGCGGGAGGCGAGGTCGTCATACGCCGCGAACGCCGCCTCCGCGAGGTGCGCGCGCCCGTCGACGAAGTCCCGCGAGGACACCGAGCCCCCGGGCTGGCCCATCACCACCACGTGGCTGCGGCGGTCGCCACCGGGCTTGAGCAGCACCGGGTTCATCGCCGGCTCCGGCACCGCGCGGGCGGCCAGCGCCTGGACCCACTGGGCGCGGCCGATCTCGGCGGTTCCGGCTGACGTCGACCCGGCGGGGCCGGCGGGCGTCGACCCGGTGGGGCCGGCCGCGTGGTGGGCGGCCACGACCATCGAGTTGTTGGACATGTTCTGCGCCTTGAACGGCGCGACCTTCAGGCCCCGGCGGGCGAAGGCGCGGCACAGGGCGGTGGTGACGATGCTCTTGCCGGCATCGGAGGTCGTACCGGCGACGAGCAGGGACGCGGCGCCGGTAGCAGCGGCAGTCATGCGGTGGGGCTCCTCGGCCTGGCACGCGCCGACCACGGACGCGGGCGGCGATCGGCAGGTATCGGGCTCGACCCGGCCCGCGGGCGAGGCGGGAGGGTCACACCGTTGCGGGACAGCCCCGGACTCGCACCGGGTTCCCTGGACCGACGAGCAGTGAGACTACCCGAGGAGCGTCAGGAACCGACGGCCGCCGGCAGGTAGCTCGAGCCCGCCACGAACGGCATGGCGAGGAAGCTCAGGGGCACGGCGGACTGATCGAACGGGATACCGACCGCCTCCAGACCGCGGGCGATCGCACCGAATGCCGCGTTGATGGCGTCGTACATCGGGCCGCTGATGGGGCCGTTCGGACGGAAGATCACGGATGACTCCTAGAGAGTGGAACTCCGCACGGCGGCGGGTCGCGACCGCGGGTCGCGGGGCAAGTGGACAGGTCTCACTCTCGATATCGAGCGCCCGCCCCGCGTCGTTACCCGTCCGGGCTGCGCCGGGTCGAGCCGGGCTGAGCCGGGCTGAGCCGGGCTGAGTCGGGCGGGCCCCGGGACCGTGGGCGATCCCGGGGCCAGTTCCAGCCGACTCGGGCGAGGCCCGGCGCGGTCGTCCTCCGGGCCTCACCACCGCGACCTACGGCTGCATCAGGTAGCACGCCTCCGTGAACTCGAAGTTCTCGGCCGTGGGACCGACGTACCACTCCTCCTCCAGGACCAGGCCCGTGGGACTGTCCACCTCGACCCGGCTGATGATGTTCTCCCGCGACGCGTTCTCGTTGACCTCACCGGTGTAGTCCCCGGCCCCCTCGGGGAACATCCCCTTGGTGTCCACGCCCGCCAGGGAGTCGACCGCCTCGAAGAGGCCGCTGCGGCTGAGCTGGTCGTTGTCCGCGGCCTGCTGCAGGAGCCCGTGGATGACCGACGAGGCCCCCCAGCCCAACACGAACCAGTCGTTCGGCTCCGCCCCGATCGACTCGGCGACCTGCCGCATCTGCGCGTGCCCCTCCGAATCGTGACCCCACGGGGCCACGGCACCGGCGTGCACGAACCGCCCCTCCAGCGCCGGCGCCGCCTGACTGCCCAGCAGGCCCGCGCTCCACGTGGGCGTGGAGCCGATGAACCGCCCCTCGAACCCCTGCGCGACAGTGGCACCGACGATGGCGCCGGTCTCGATCGCGCTGGTCGACAGGAGCACGACATCCGGACGGTCGGCGAGGATCCGCTGGATCACCGCCGTCTGCGCGTCGGTCCCGCCCGGCGCCGTGGTGTACCGGAAGAACTCGACACCGCGCTCCTCCGCCGCGAGCTGCGCGCCGTTGGCGGCGTCGTCGCCGTAGTCACCGGGGAAGTGCACCGCGCCGACACTGGCCGCGTCGAACTCGTCGACCGCGTAGTCGACCATGTTCATCGCCTCCGCGCAGTAGCTGGTGCCGAACTCCATCACCCCCTCCTCGAAGAGCCAGTTCGACCCCAGCGACGCGGGCACCGTGACGATGTTCTGCTGCCGCGTGTCGTCGAGAATGCCGTTGGTGTGGGCGGTGCCCATCGAATGGGCCAGCATGAGGATCTGGTCCCGGATCTCCCGGTATTCCTGGGAGTGGGTGGTTTCGTTGTAGGTGTTGTCACGCACGTGGGTCACCATGTCGACCTCGTAGTCCCCGACACCGCCGTTCTCGTTGACGTACTGCCAGTACGCCTGAGAACCCTCGATCATGGGCGCACCGATCGGCGAGAACGGGCCCGTCAGGTCGGTGATCGCGCCCAGATAGATGCAACCCTTCTCCGGGTCGACCGCCTCCGGGCACGGCTCCTGCGTCACCCCGGCCACCTCGGTGTCGGCGGCGTCGTCGCGGCCGCACCCGGCCAGGACCAGAGCGATCGCCGACAGGCCGGCGACCCCGCTTCGTAGCGTCTTGGACTTCATTGCTCTCTCCTCGGTGACTCGGTGACTCGTTGACTCGGTGACTCGGTGTGGTGGTGACTCTCGGTGGCTCGGTGGCTCGGTTTCTCGGTGGCTCAGTAGGTGAACGGGAAGCTCTTCCAATACATCCGCATCCGAAGCCACACGCCGAACAGGCCACGGGGCTCGAACAGCAGGAACGCCACGATCAGGCCGCCGTACAGGATCGCCTCGACCTCGAAGATGTTCGGGCTCGTGTTGGGCGCCGTGGAGATGAACGGGAACAGGTGCGCGATCTCGGCGGAGATGCGGGGCAGGGCCGCGATCAGCAGCGCGCCCATGATGGTTCCGGAGATGGTCGCGGCCCCGCCGATGAAGACGATGGCGACGAACTGGATCGACATGATCAACCCGAACTGCTCCGGACCGAAGTGCCGGTTCGCCACGAACAGCAACGACCCGCACACGCCCGCGTAGAACGACGACACCGTGAACGCGATGAGCTTGTAGCGCGCCAGGTCGACGCCCATCACCCCCGCCGCGATGTCGCGGTCGCGGATCGCCCCGAAGGCGCGACCGACACGGGACCGGGCGATGTTCCGGGCCGCGAGCGCCCCGATCAGCAGCAGGGCGAGGAAGAACCAGTACAGCTTCTGGTCCGAGGTGAACGCGCTGTCCAGGGTGAGGTCGTCGCCCAACAGGACGGGGCGGGGCGCCTCCCGCCCGACCCCGGGCCCACCGGTGACACTCGCCCACTCCGTGAAGACATAGGTGCCGAGGAAGACCAGCCCGAGCGTGACGACCGCGAGGTACAGACCCCGCAACCGCGTGGCCAGCGGCGCGACGATCACCCCGCACAGCGCCGCCATCGCCCCGGCGGCCAGGATCCACACCGGGATGACGGTGATGCCCAGGCCGAAGGCCCGGCCGTCGGGATCGCCGGCCACCACCGAGGCGGTGTACGCGCCGACCCCCACGAAGAAGGCGTGCCCCAGGGACACCTGCCCGGCGTACCCGGTGATGAGGTTGAGCCCGATCCCGCCGATCGCCAGGACGAGCCCCAGCCCGAGGATGCGCAGCACGTCGTCGCTGACGTTGAACGGCAACACGACCGCGAGCGCGATGAGCACCACGGCACCGATCGCCTTGGCGCGCGTGTTGAACAGCGCCTGCTCCTGCCGGTAGCTGGAGTACAGCTCCGGGCGGCCCCGGGGCCGGCCGGAGAACCCGCCCCGGCGCCCGGCGCCCCTGTCCGGTGTCGGCGTACCCGACGGTTCCGAGGCTGAGACGAGATGACTCATACCCGTTCCACCTCCTTGGTCCCGAACAGTCCGTGCGGTCGGACGAGCAGGACGGCGAGCATGATCACCCAGGGCATCAGCGGGCCGAGGTTGGTGGTGAGCTCCGGGAGCACGCCGCTGCCGTCGAACCACTGGTTGTGATAGGTCGACACGACCGCCTGGGCGACGCCGATCGTCAGCCCGCCGATGATCGCGCCGCCGAGGGAGTCGAAGCCGCCGATGACGATGGCGGGCAACGCGATGAGCGCCACCAGCCACAGGGTGTTGCCGATGGGTCCGCCCGTGGCGGCGAAGACCCCCGCGACCGCGGCCAACGCGCCCGCCATCGCCCACGACAGGGCGAAGATCGCGCTCGCGCTGACGCCCTGCGCCATCGCCGCCTCCTGATCGGACGCGACCGCCCGCATCGCCAGCCCGACCGCGGAGTAGCGGAAGAACAGCAGGAGGGCCACCACGATGACGGTCGCCGTGACGAACGCCGCGACGTGCCGTTGCTGGACCACGACCCCCGAGATCACCCAGACGTCGGTGCCCCACGGGTCGCCGACGGACCGCGGCTGGGTGCCCAGGAAAATGCCCGCGACCGTGCGGATGACGATGTCCAGTCCCACCGTGATGATCGCGATGGTGAACACCGCCTTGCCGATCATCGGGCGGATCGCCACCCTCTCGACGAGCAGGGCGACGACGCCGATGGCGATCACGCCCAGGACCGCGCCGACGTAGAACCCCATCAGCGGAGCGAGGAAGCTGACGATGATCGCGCCGGACATGAGGAACGCGGGCTGCGCGAAGCTGATGACGCCGGTCGCCTTGAAGATCATGACGAAACCGATCGCGACCAGCGCGTAGATGGCCCCCGACCCCAGGCCGATGCTCAACGCGGACAGGAACTGGGTCATGTCGCCCTCGCATACAGGTCGTCGACGAGGGGGGCGAACGCCTCCGTGACGGCCGCGCGCTTGACCTTCTGGGTGGCGGTGAGCTCGCCCTCGTCGTGGTCGAGTTCCTTGGGCAGCAGGGCGAACGCCTTGATCTGCTCCACGGCGTTGAACCTGGAGTTGGTGGCGTCGACCACCCCCTGCACCAACTCGCGGACCTCCGGTTTCTCCGTGAGGTCCCGGTACGTCGTGTAGGCGATCCGCCTGCGGGTGGCCCAGTCGCCGACGGTCTCGAGTTCGATCCCGATGAGCGCGGTGAGGTACCTGCGTCCGTCGCCGATCACGATGGCCTCCTTGATGTAGGGCGACACCTTGAGCGCGTTCTCGATCTCGGACGGCGAGACGTTCTTCCCGCCGGCGGTGATGATGATGTCCTTCATCCGGTCGGTGATCTTGAGATAGGTGCCGTCGACCCATTCGCCCACGTCCCCGGTGTGCAGCCAGCCGTCCGCGTCGATGGTCTCGGCCGTCTTCTCCGGGTTCCGCCAGTACCCGGCGAACACCGCCGGACTCCGGACGAGGATCTCCCCCGTGTGCTCGTCGATCCTCACCTCGGTGCCGTCGTGGGGCTCGCCCACGGTGCCGAGCCGGACCCGTCCGGGCTTGTTGGTGGTGGCGATGGCCGAGTTCTCGGTCATCCCGTAGATCTCGTGCATCGGGACGCCGATCCCCATGAAGAACTTGAGGACCTCCGGGGCGATGGGCGCCGCCCCGGACACCGCGTAGCGCGTGAACCGCAGGCCCGTGCGCACCCGCAGGGCCCGGTACATGCACACCCAGCCCAGCGCGTACCAGGCGCGACTGGCGGCGCTGTGGCGACCGCCGTTGGAGACGAGGACGTCCCCGATCCACTCGGCGCGCGCCAGCCAGAACGCCGACCACCTCCGCTTGAGCCACGTGGCGTCCTCGAGGCGGATCTGCGCCGAGGCCAGGAGCTTCTCCCAGATGCGGGGCACGCCCATGACCAGCGTCGGCTGCACCTCCTGCAGATTCTGGGGGACCGTGTCGATGGACTCGGCGAAGGTCACCTGCAGCCGGCTCGCGCAGCTCATCCACGTGGTGAAGAACCGCTCGGCGACGTGGGACAGCGGGAGGTAGGTCAGGACGTAGTCGGACGGCCCCGGAGGCGGGTCGGACGTCCCGCCGCGGGTCATGACGGTGTCGATCGCGAACTCCACGTTGGCCGTGGTGAGCATCGCGCCCTTGGGCGGTCCGGTCGAGCCGGAGGTGTAGACCAGGGTGATGAGGTCCTCAGGCCGGGCCTGCTCCATCCGCCGCGCCACCGCCCCCTCGTCGGTGCGTCGGTGCTCGCGGCCCAGCACCAGGAAGTCGTCCCAGGAGATCAGGCGCTCGTCCCGGTAGTGCCCGCGGATGCCGCGCGGCTCCAGATAGACGATGTGCGCGAGGTCCGGGCACTGGTCGGACACGGCGAGCGCCTTGTCCACCTGCTCCTGGTCCTCCGCCACGAGCAGCGTCACCTGGCTGTTCTCCAGCAGGTACCCGACCTCGGCGCTCGGGTTGGTCGGGTAGATCCCCACCGACACACCCCGTACGGCGACCGCCGCGATGTCGCAGATCAGCCATTCGGGTCGGTTCTCGCTGTGGATCGCCACCCGGTCGCCGACGTCGATGCCCAGTGCGAGCATCGCGTGCGCGGCGTCCTGGATCACGTCCCAGTACCGCGCCCACGTCATGGGCTCCCAGACGCCCCGCGACTTCCTGCGCAGCGCGATGTCGTGCGGGTGGGAGGCGGCGTTGTCGCGGACCCTCGTGGCCAGCGTGGTGGTGCTCATGCTCCGCCCCCGTCGGTCGTGGACGTGGTGGCCTGGCCACCCAGGTAGGCCTCCACCACGGCCGGGTGGTTCTGGACCTCCGCCGGGGTGCCGAGCGTGAGCGGGGCCCCGAAGTCGATCGCGAGTACCCGGTCCGCGATGTCCATGACCAGGCTCATGTCGTGCTCCACCAGGATCATCGGGGTGCGGTACTCCTGCCGGATCGCCAGCAGGAACCTGGCCGTGTCCTCGGTCTCCTCGAGGTTCATCCCGGCGACGGGCTCGTCGAGCAGGAGGATCTCCGGCTCCATCGCCAGGGCCCGGCCCAGTTCGATGCGCTTCTGGATGCCGTAGGGCAGCAGGCCCACCGGGAGCTTCCGCCACGCCTGGAGCTCGAGCAGGTCGATAATCTCCTCGACCGCCGCGCGGTGGAGTTCCTCCTGGCGCCGGGCCGGTCCCACCCAGGCGATCGCGGCGAGGGTGCCGTACCGGAACTTCACGTGCCGACCCAGCATGAGGTTGTCGACCAGCGTGAGGTTCGCGAAGAGCTCGACGTTCTGGAAGGTCCGAGCGACGCCCAGGCGGGCGATCCGGTGCGGACGCAGCCCCAGGAGCTGCCGCCCCCGCAGTGTCACCGACCCCTTCTGCGGCCGGTACACGCCGGACAGGACGTTGAAGATGCTCGTCTTGCCGGCGCCGTTGGGCCCGATGATCGCGAACAGCTCGTCCTCGTTCACCGTGAAGTCGACGCCGTCGATCGCGGTGAGGTTGCCGAAGGACAGGCTCACGTCGGAGAACTCCAGCACCGGCGCGGGGCCGGGGCCGGGCGCCGAGCCGGGGCCGGGCGCGGAGCCGGGGCCGGGCGCGGGGCCGGGGCCGGCGGTCACGACGCCCACCTCTTACGCCGGCGGTACTGCTTGACCTCGCGGTAGGAACCCGGGGTGTCGGACCGCGCGCCGAGGTAGAACTCGCGGATGTCGTCGTCGTCCAGCAGTTCCGCCGCCGGCCGGTCCATGACCACGCGGCCCGTCTCCACCACGTAGCCGTGCCGGGCGATCGACAGCGCCATCGCCGCGTTCTGCTCGACCAGCAGGACGCCGGTCCCCTGCGCGTTGATCTCCACGATGATGTCGCGGATCTGCTCGACCATCCTGGGGGCCAGGCCCAGGCTCGGCTCGTCCAGCAGGAGGTAGCGGGGTTCGGACATCAGCGCCCGGCCGATCGCGAGCATCTGCTGCTCGCCGCCCGACAGGTACCCGGCCACCCGGTGCCGCCGCTCGCGCAGCACCGGGAAGAGGTCGTACACGCGCCCGAGCCCCTCGCGGATGTGCCGGCGCCGGACGTGGGCGCCGATCCGCAGGTTCTCCTCGACTGAGAACTCCTTGAAGATCCGCCGACCCTCGAGGACGTGCTTGATGCCGCGGCGGGCGATCGCCGGCGCGCTGAGGCTGCCCAGGTCGTCGCCGTCGAGCGTGACGGCCCCCTTGGTGATCTCGCCGTCGTGGATGTCGAGCAACCCGGACACTGCGCGCAGAAGAGTGGACTTACCTGCACCGTTCGCGCCGAGCAGGGCCACGATGTGGCCGTCCGGCACGTCGAAACCGGCGCCGCGGATGACGAGCATCGCGTCGCCGTAGACGACCTCGAGGTTCCGGACCGAGAGCATCGCACCTCCTGTGTGATGCACCTCACACTATGGGGCCGCCCTCAGATGGGGGAACTTTTAACGATTTTACCCACCCGGCCGCCGGACCACCCGGCCGTCGACCCAGCCGTCCGCCGGCGCGGCGGCCGCCCACCTCGTCGTCGCCCCCTGACACGACAGACCCCGGGACCCGACAACGGTCCCGGGGTCTGTTCCCGGCGCGGATCGCCCCCTCAGCAGAGCTCGATCCACCGCGGGGCGGGCGTCACGCCAGGGCGTCCTCCGAGCGCGACTCCTCCGTGTGCATCGAGGACTTGCTGGTCTCCGGCGCGAGGATCAGCGCGATGATCGTCAGCACCGACAGGCCCACGAGGTAGTAGCCGACGTAGGCCACCGAGTAGTTCTGCACCAGCCACACCGCGACGAACGGGGTGAGCGCCGCGCCGAGGATCGCGGAGAAGTTGTACGCCACACCCGAGCCCGTGTACCGGGTGTTGGTGGGGAACAGCTCCGGCAGCACCGCCGACATCGGGCCGAAGGTCAGGCCCATGAGCATCATGCCCACGCTGAGGAACAGCAGCATGCGGGTGACGTCCAGGCCCTCGCCGGTGCCCATCGCGTCCGGGTTCAGCCACCACCCGAAGCTCAGGCCGAACACGATGATCCCGGCCGTCACGCCGATGAGCATCCGCCGGCGGCCGAGCACGTCCGCCAGCCAGCCGGCCACCGGCACGAACGCCGCGAACAGCAGGATCGCGATGACCTGGATGATGAGGAACGACTGGTAGCCGTAGCCCAGCCCGCCGGTCTCCTCGGCGCCGATCGCGAACGACAGGATCCACGTGGTCATGAGGTAGAACAGGCCGTAGGTGGCCAGCATGATGAACGTGCCGAGGATGATCTCCCACCAGTTGCGGCGGAACACCTCGGACACCGGGGTCTTGACGCGCTCGTTGTTCGCGACAGCCCGGGCGAAGACCGGGGTCTCCTCGATGCGCAGCCGCACGTACAGGCCCACGCCCACCATGACGATCGACAGCAGGAACGGCAGGCGCCAGCCCCACACGAGGAACGGCTCGTCCAGGTCGGCGGCGGTGGAGTCGTAGGAGAACCAGATGGTCAGCAGCAGGAAGATGCCGTTGGCCAGGATGAAGCCGAACGGCGCGCCGAGCTGCGGCCACATCGCGGCGAACCCGCGCTTGCCCGGCTGGGCGGTCTCCGACGCCAGCAGCGCCGCACCCGACCACTCGCCACCCAGGCCGATGCCCTGGAAGAAGCGCAGGATCGTGAGCATCGCCGGGGCCCACAGGCCGATCTGGTGGATCGTCGGCAGCAGGCCGATGAGGAACGTGGCGATACCCATGGTGAGCAGGGCGCCGACGAGCGTGACCTTGCGGCCGAGACGGTCTCCGTAGTGGCCGAAGACGATGGAGCCGAGCGGCCGGGCGATGAACGCCGTGCCGAACGTGGCCATGGAGGCCAGCAGCGCGGTGCTCGCGTCGCCGCCGGCGAAGAACAGCAGCGGGAAGACCGACACCGCGGCGGTGGCGAAGATGTAGAAGTCGTAGAACTCGATCGTCGTCCCGATGAGCGAGGCGAGGATGATCCGGTGACGGGGCACCGGCTCGGCCGAGATCGTCTCGTCGACCGCGGCAGTGCTCCCGTGTGGATCGGTGGTCCCGTCCGGCGTTGCCATGTTCCTCCTAGGTCCGGGTAGCGGGGATGGCTACCGACGACCGCGACAAGGCTAGGCGTCCAGGTGATCTGGGTCACCCCGCCCAGCGGTGAGTGTGCACGTGGCACAGTGCGACCGGCCATTTTTCTCGCGCCCTGCGCACGGTGTCCAATCCCGGACGGCGGTGCGGGTGTAGGCGCGGGGGTGTGACGACCGCGACGTGGCCGGACCTCAGCGGCTCCGGTAGCGCAGGAACACCGTGCCGCCGGTGAACACGCGTTGGTCGACCAGCTCCAGGTCCAGGCGGGCGTCCGGCGGCAGCGCCCGCAGGCCCCCGCCCACCACCGCCGGGACCACGAAGAATCCGAAGTCGCGGACCATCCCCGCCCGGATCGCCTCCGCCGCGGTGGTGGGTCCGAAGATCTCGACCTCGCCCGCCGCCTCGTCTACGATGCGGCGCAGAGTGCCCGGGTCGAGCCGCGGCACCAGGCGGTCGGTGTCCGAGGTGAGGTCGGCGGCCGTCAGCGTGGAGGAGACCACGGTCCGGGGGATGGCCTGCCAGCGCCGCGCGAACTCCTGCTCGTCGGGCCCCCACTCCTCGCCCTCGGGCGGGGCCAGCCAGTACTCCATCAGCGCGTAGGTGCGCCGCCCCAGTACCTCGTGGGCGACGGCCCGCATGCGTTCCACGTGGAACCGGAAGACCTCCGGATCCGGGGCGGACCACTGGAAGTCCCCGTTCTCGTCCGCCACGTACCCGTCGAGCGAGACGGTCGCGGTGTAGCTCAGCGTGCCCATGGTCGTCCTCCGGACCGGAAGGGAGCGGTGCCGGCAGCCTAACCCCGCGGGCCGACGTCAGGCTGAGCGTTGCCCGTGACCTCCGGCCTCGGCCGCCGCGACGATCGCCTGCCGCAGCCGGACGCGGTCGTCGAAGTGCTCCCGGCGCGGTCCGTACCGCCGGGTCACGTCGCTGCCCCGACCGGCCACCACCACCATGTCCCCGGGACCGGCGGCCGCGACGGCCAGGTCCAGCGCTCGTCCCCTGTCCGGCTCCTCCCACACCTGCGCACCGCGGGCGGCGCGGGCGCCGGCGAGCACCTCGGCGCGCAGGTCGGCCGGGTCCTCGTCCTCGGGGCTCTCGTCGGTGACGATCACCAGGTCGGCGAAGGACGCCGCCGTGTGCCCGAGGGGGCGCCGCTTGGTGCGGTCGCGCCCGCCGGTCGCCCCGATCACGAGGATGAGCCGGCCGGTGGCCACCGACCGCAGGTGCGGCAGGAGGGCGCGCTGGCCGGGCTCGTTGTGCATGTAGTCGACGAGCGCGGTGAAGGACTGCCCGGCGTGGACGGGCTCGCACCGTCCGGGGATCCGCCGCAGTCCGGACAGGCCCTCGGCCGCCGCGGCCGGGTCGACGCCGTCGGCGAGCAGGCAGGTCAGGGCGACGAGGGCGTTGGCCACCTGGTGCGGGCCGAGGACCCGCAGCTGCAGCGGGACGGCGCCGAGCGGGGTGCGGGCGGTGAACCTCGACCCGGTGTCGTCGCACGCGATGCCCTCCGCGTGGACGTCCGCGCCCGGGTCGCGGGTCGAGCACGTCCACGTGGGCGGTTCGGAGGCCGCGGCGAGCCGGCGCCCGTGGTCGTCGTCGACGCACACCACCGCGGTGTCGGCGCGGGCGGCGGTGAACAGCGACGCCTTGACGCGGTAGTACTCCTCCATCGTGTGGTGGTAGTCGAGGTGGTCGTGGCCGAGGTTGGTGAACGCGACCGTGCGGAACCGCACGCCGTCGACGCGCCCCTGGTCGATGGCGTGGGAGGAGACCTCCATCGCGCACGCGGTGGCGCCGCCGCGGACGAACCGGCCGAGGGTGCGCTGCAGGAGCGGCGCCTCGGGGGTCGTGCACACGGGCTGCAGTTCGATGCCTCCTCCGCGGACGGTGACGCCGGAGATCAGGCCGGTGCTCTCCCCCGCCGCCGCGAGCCCGGCCTCGAGGAAGTGGGCGGTGCTGGTCTTGCCGTTGGTGCCGGTGACGCCCACGACGCGCAGCGAGGCCGAGGGGCAGCCGTGGACCCACGCGCTCAGGGGGCCGCTCGCCGCGCGGGGGTCGGCGACGATCAGGGTCGGCAGGACCGTCGAGGGTCGGTCGCTGATCGCGACCACGGCGCCGGCGGCCGCGGCCTGCGCCTCGAAGTCCAGGCCGTGGTGCCGGCGGCCGGGCAGGGCGAGGTAGGCGCTCCCGGGTGCGACGGTGCGGGAGTCGTCGGTGATGTCGACGACGACGAGGTCGGGCGCTGACGCCGGTTCGCTCGCGCCCGGTGGCCTGACCAGCGGACTTCCGAGCCGGCGGGCGAGGTCGGCGACCGTGATCGGTGGGCGCGCGGGCGCGTCGGGTCGGGGGTGGGAGGCCCGTCGTCCGGGTTCCTCGGCTGCTCGCCCCACCGCGTCACTCCTGACCGGGCTCGTGTCGTCGTCGACGGCCACGGTCCCACCTCAGGCCGCCGCCCGCGACCGCTGCCCGCGGCCGGTGCGGGTCAGTCGGCGCGGGCCCGCTCCGGGGTGTCGCGGTCGGTGAAGGGCCGGTCCGGGCCCTCCTCGGAATCGCGCCGCGCTACGCGCTCGGCCTGCGCGAGGGCCTGCCGGCCGTACGCCCACCGGGCGGTGGAGTTGAGGTGCGAGCGGTGGTCGCCCATGTGCAGTCCCCAGGACAGGAGGGTGATGACGCGGTTGCGGAACCCGATGAGGAACGCCAGGTGCACCACCAGCCACAGCACCCAGGCGAGGAACCCGTGGAGCTCGAGCGGGCCGATCCGGGCGACCGCGCTGTAGCGGGACACCGTCGCCATGGAGCCCTTGTCGAAGTACCTGAACGGTTTGCGTGCGGCCGGCGAGCGTCCCGTCGCGACCTCGCGGGCGATCTGCTTGGCGACGTACTTGCCGCCCTGGATGGCCACCGGCGACACCCCGGGCAGGTTGTCGAGGTTCATCATGTCGCCGATCACGAAGATCTCCGGACGTCCGGGCAGCGACAGGTCCTTGTTCACCAGGACACGCCCCGCCCGGTCCACCTCGGCGCCGGTCTGCTCGGCGAGCATCGCGCCGAGGGGGCTGGCCTGCACGCCGGCCGACCAGATCTTGCACGTCGCGTCGATCCGCCGCAGCGTGCCGTCGGGGTCCCTGACCTCGATCCCGTGGTAGTCGACGTCGGTGACCATGGCGTTGAGCTGGATCTCCACCCCGATCTCCTCGAGACGGGCCCGGGCGGCGTTGCCGAGTCTGTTGCCGAACGGCGGGAGCACGGCCGGGGCGGCGTCGAGGAGGATCACCCGGGCGCGGCGCGGGTCGATCCGCCGGAAGCTGTTCTTCAGGGTCCGCCGCGCCAGTTCGGCGATCTGCCCGGCCATCTCCACGCCCGTCGGGCCGGCCCCCACGACGACGAACGTGAGCAGTCGGCGCCGCTCCTCCTCGTCGTCGGTCACCTCGGCCTGCTCGAAGCAGCCCATGATGCGACTGCGCAGTTCCAGCGCGTCGTCGATGGACTTCATCCCCGGCGCCCAGTGCTCGAAGTGGTCGTTGCCGAAGTAGGACTGGTTGGCGCCGGCGGCCACGATGAGGCTGTCGTACTCGAGCTCGAAGTCCACGTGCCCGGCCGTCGCGTGCACGGTGCGGGCGACGACGTCGATCTGGTCGACCTCGCCCAGCGCGACGGTGGCGTTCTTCTGGTCCCGCAGCACGAGCCGCGTCGAGGGCGCGATCTCGCCGACGGAGAGGATGCCCGTCGCTACCTGGTAGAGCAGCGGCTGGAAGAGGTGGTGGCCGGTCCGCGCGACGAGCGTGACGTCGACGTCGGCCTTCTCGAGGGCGCGGGCGGCGGCGAGCCCGCCGAATCCCGAGCCGATGATCACCACGCGGTGGCGGTTCTCCGACGACGGCCCACTGTTCATCGGCGAGTGCGAGTATCCGGTCATGGCGCCTCCTCGACCTGGCTGTGCCGTGCTCGCGGACCCGGTCGGGTCCCGTTGCGGCCGACCCTAGTCCTGTTCGCCGGGCTCGTCGCCCGGATCCGGCACCGCGCCCCGGCCCGTGCAATCCACGCCGGTCCCGCGGCGCGGGTCGAGCGCTCGGCCGCGATCCGAGACCGCTTCCGTCTGGCGGAAGTGCAGTGCGGCGCCGCGCGGTGTGTGCCCCCTACCGTTCCGCCTGTGATCCACACCACTTCCCGCCGCCGCTCCGGTCCGCTACCCACCGGGTTCGCCTTCGGCGCCGCCGTCGTCCTCTCGGCCGCGCTCGCCGGGTGCGGAAGCTCCGCCACGTCCGCGTCCGTCGCGCCCACCTTCCCCATCGAGGTCAACGGGCAGGAGCGCCCGAACGTCCTCATGGTCCTGCTGGACGATCTCGGCTACTCCGACCTCGGGGTGTACGGAGGCGAGGCCGAGACTCCAGTCCTCGACGCGCTGGCCTCGCAGGGCGCGCAGTTCACCGACTTCCACGCCACCCCGTTGTGCGCGCCCACCCGCGCGGCGCTGCTCACGGGGCAGGATCCGCACATGGTCGGCCTCGGCTCGATGGAGGGTATGGCCCCGCCCGGGGTCGATCCCTCCACCCCGGGATACAAGGGCAGCCTCGAGGGCGAGCTCACGAGCATCGCCGAAGTGCTCGGGGACGCGGGCTACGACACCTACCAGGTGGGCAAGTGGCATCTCGGCGCCGAGGAGGGGCAGACCCCGCAGGACCTCGGCTTCGACGAGAACTTCACCCTCTATGACGCCGGCGCCTCCTACTATTCAGACCGCCTGCGACTGTTCGACCGCCCCGTCGATCCGGTCGACACCGTCAGGTACGAGCGGAACGGCCAGCCCGTGGATTCCCTGCCGGAGGACTTCTTCGCCACCCGCTTCTACACCGACGAGATGATCGACATGGTCGACCGCGGCGCCGAATCGGATCGACCCTTCTTCGGCTACCTCGCCTACACGGCGCCCCACGATCCGCTCCACGTGGAGAACAAGGCGCTCATCGACGACTATCTCGAGATCTATACCGACGACTACGACCACGAGTCGTTGCGGGCCGAGCGCATCCAGCGGATGGCCGATCGCGGCCTGGTCGACGCAGACGTACCGACCCGCTGGCCCGAGCAGTCACCGGCGCCCGAGACCCTCACCGCCGAGCAACGCCGCGACCTGGCGTACCGCATGGCGGTCTACGCGGCCACGATCCACGAGACCGATCAGCAGCTGGGCCGGGTGATCGACCACCTGAAGGACACCGGCGAGTACGACGACACCCTCATCGCCGTGGTCAGCGACAACGGCTCCTCCGCCAGCACCCAGGCCATGTACACCGGGCACGGTACCCGGGAAGGGTGGCACGAGAGCGCCTACCCGCTCCTCGGTCGACTCGAGTCCTACGGACACCGGGGATCGTTCCCGTCCATCGGGCTCTCCAACGCACAGGTGGCCTCCGGTCCGTACTTCCAGGCCAAGAACACGCTCTTCGAGGGCGGTATCCGGGTGCCCGCGATCATCAAGACCCCCGCGTGGAGCGGCGACGGCGCTCCGCGCATCATCGACACCTTCGCCCACATCACCGACCTCTACCCGACCTTCGCCGACTACGCGGGTGCCGACACGACCGGTGTCGGTCTCCTGGGCGACTCCGCCCGACCCGTCCTCGAAGGCAACTCGGACACGATCGGGGACGACGAGTTCGGCTGGGAGCACTTCGGCCACCGCGCCTACCGGGCCGGGGACTGGAAGCTGCTCTTCACGCCCGAACCATTCGGCGGCACCGGGGACTACGCCCTGTACGACCTCGCGTCCGACCCCGGGGAGACGATCGATCTCAGCGCCGAGCACCCGGACATCGTCGACGACCTGGCCGGCCGGTGGGATCGGTACGCCGCCCGGAACGGCGTGGTCGCCGTGGACTTCGCCGGCGTGAACACCGTCGCCTCGGCCGCCGCGGCCGGGTGGTACGCCATGGACTGGGTGACCGAGCCCTCCGTCGCCACGGGGGCGCCGGGTGAGTGACTGTTGCTCGCCGCGCGGTGATGACCTCCGCGGCGAGGCCGAGCCCCGTCGGCCTGCCGCCCCGGCCACCACCGGAGCCCCGGACACCGCCGCGCCGCGAGGGGCGGCCGGGCCGCGCGGCAGCACGACGGGGCCTACTGCCGCTCGGGACCTGATCGACGCCGTGGACATCCCCTCCGGGCGCTTCGCCATGGGAGACCATGACGGCGTCGGCTACCCGGCCGACGGGGAGTCACCCGTCCACGAGGTGGAGATCAGCGGATTCGCGATGGCCTCCACGTCCGTGACCAACGCGCACTTCGACCACTTCGTCACGGCCACCGGATACCGGACGACCGCGGAGCGACTCGGCGTCTCCGCCGTCTTCTACGCGGCCTACCAGGGGCCGCGATCCCACATCGTCCGACAGGTCCCGGGAGCACCGTGGTGGCTCGCAGTCCGGGGCGCGAACTGGCGCCGTCCCGACGGCCCGGGGTCCACCGTGGCGGGCAGGGGCGACCACCCCGTCGTCCACATCTCGTGGGACGACGCGGTCGCGTACTGCACGTGGGCGGGCGGTCGTCTACCCACCGAGGCCGAACGGGAGTACGCCGCCCGCGGCGGGCTCGCCGGCCGCACGTACACCTGGGGCGACGACCCCATTCCCGACGGGACCTGGAACTGCAACATCTGGCAGGGCACGTTCCCGCACCACAACTCGGCCGACGACGGATACCTGACGACAGCGCCCGTGAAACGCTATCGGCCCAACGGATACGGACTGTGGCAGATGAGCGGGAACGTCTGGGAATGGTGTCAGGACTGGTTCGACCCCACCTACTACTCCGGCTCCGCGTCCCGCGACCCCCTCGGCCCGGCGTCCGGCGATCGCCGAGTGATGCGCGGCGGGTCCTATCTCTGCCACGACTCCTACTGCAACCGCTACCGGGTGTCGGCGCGCAGCTCGAACACTCCCGACTCCACCGCCGGCAACATCGGATTCCGATGCGTGCTCCCGGGTCCTCCCCCGCCGACTCCCTAGGGCCGAGCGGGCTCCCCGGCGTCGTCCACGTCCGCACCGCCCCACCCACCGGTTCGGCGGCGGTGGCGACGCGCGTTCGCTACCGGCCGTCGGGCACTTCGTCGTCGTCGTTGTTCTCGTCGCCGTGGATCTCGTCGTCGTGGTTCTCATCGTCGCCGCGCGACCAGACGTCGGCGAACACCAGGTGGCCCGTGCCGTCCGCCGATACCCAGCACCCGCCGGTGTAGGTCCCGGTGACGGACGGGCACTCGTGCGCGAGCGCGTAGACCTGCGCGGCGAGGTCGGCGACGTCGAGCGCCCCGTCGGCGTCGCGGTGCGGGGTGACGACGGCGGTGCGGTCCGGCACCACGCCCGGCCGCCCCCACAACGTCACGCGACGGGCGCGCAGGTCGCCCGCCCGCGCCAGCCGCACCACCCGCCTGGCGACCGTGTCGCGATGCGTGCCCGAGATCGGTTCTGCGATATCCATGCCCGGCACCCTCACACGGCCCACCGGGCTCGCGCCCTCGTCGGCGACCGGTCCCGCTGGCGCTGTGGACGCGGCCCCGGCGCTGTGGATCGCGGACGTTCCGGCCCCGACGCTATCGATCACGGGCGCCCCCGGAGGCGGCCGATGCACAGGAACAACTCAGCACGCGTGCGGTCGGAACGAGAGGGAGTCGCTGTTACCCTCGGCGAAGTGAGCGGGGATCACTCCCGGCTCGCGCCTCATGCCCGTCGAAAGGAGACACATCCATGGGTTCTGAAGCTCTCGGATCGCTCGGTTCGCTCGCCGCGGGGTCGCTCGCGGCGCCCATCCTCGGCTCGCTCGGCCTCGGCTCGCTGCTCGGTGGCCCCGGTAGCGGCGGCGGAAGCTCGACCGATTCGCTGACCGGACTCCTGCCGACCGACCTGCTCGGCGGTCTGTCCTAGCTCGACTTCCCGGCGACCCGGGGGCAATCGTCCCGGACCTCAGGTCCGGCGGGCGGGGTCCCCGGGTCGTTGCGTGCGAGCGCCCCGGAGCCAGGGCGGCAGATCAGCGCTGCAGGTCAGCCTGCGGCGCCCGGCCGTCGATCGCCCGGACGGCCACGTCGAGGTGGGTGGATTCGACCAGCACATCGTAGGAATCGGCCTCCATCGTCTGCACCGACGAGAAGTCACGACGCCCGCCGGTCGACGCGTGGCCGATGCCACCGAAGATCGCGCCCCACAATGCGCCGAAGCCGAGCGGTGTGTGCCGTACTCGGGTGTCGAGAGGTCGTCGGATGCTGGTTCCGACGCCCCGCGAGTCTGGTACCGAGCAGCCGCAGGCTAGTGAGCCGCGTTGTAGGCCTCCACGATCTCGGCATGAATCCTGCCGCGACCCGACACGGCGTGTCCGTTCTGGACGGCCCACTGCCTGATTTTCGCCGACTCACTCTGGGCCGACGACCCGGACTTACTCCGAGTGGCCTTGTCCGCCCGCTTCTTGGCCGGGGTCACCCGCTGCGCCGACCTGACGTAGATCTCCATGGCTTCGCGGAACGCCGCAGCGTTCTTCACCCCCAGGTCGATCGTGTAGGCCTTTCCGTCGAGGGCGAACTCGATCGTTTCCGCCTCGTCCGGCGCCAATGTCGCACCGTCGAGATCATCGATATAGATCGGCTCGTAGCGGATCGCCACTTCTCCCCCAATGTCCGTGCGTCACTTCCGCAGAGACCCTACGCGCGCCGAGAGAGATACCTCGGCTTCCGCTATCGCCGCCCCAACGGAGTCTTGGCTGGTCAGCGGGCATTGAGGCGAGATCGCTTCACCCTGGTTTTCACCCGCGTTTTCATCCTCGCCGGCCCGGTATTCACATTCGGCCAGCGCCTCACCGCGAAAGGTAGGTACGCCCAGAGGGATTGACGGGGATCCCTAGGTCCACGATGTCGCTTAACCCCGCGTGAATGACATTCGGGGTATCGCGATCGCACTCATCGCCGCGAATCACGGCTATGTACGGACTTCTCCTCGCCTACAGCCCCCGCGCCATGTCGACGAAGCGCGAGTAGTGGAGCTGGTGCGCGACCGTGATCGTGGACGTGGGACCACCACGGTGCTTACCCAGGATGAGGTCGGCCTCGCCGGCGCGCGGATCGTCGCGCTCGGACGCGTCCGGGCGGTGCAGCAGCATGACGATGTCCGCGTCCTGCTCCAGCGAGCCCGACTCACGGAGGTCGGAGACCTGCGGCCGCTTGTCCGTCCGCTGCTCCGGCCCACGGTTCAGCTGCGAGATCGCGATCAAGGGCACGTCGATCTCCTTGGCCAGCAGCTTCAGCTGACGGGAGAACTCCGACACCTCCTGCTGACGGGACTCGACCTTCTTGCCCGAGGACATCAGCTGGAGGTAGTCCACCACGATCAGCCGCAGGTCGTGCTTCTGCTTGAGCCGCCGTGCCTTGGCGCGGATCTCCATCATGGTCATGTTGGGCGAGTCGTCGATGAACAGCGGCGCCTCGGAGATCTCGCCCATCCGGCGCGCCAGACGCGTCCAGTCCTCGTCGCTCATCTTGCCCGACTTCATATCGGACAGCTTCACGCGAGCCTCGGCGCTCATCAGACGCATGACGATCTCGGTGCGGCTCATCTCCAGCGAGAACACCACGGAGGTGAGCCCGTTCTTGATCGAGCAGGATCGCATGATGTCCAGGCCGATGGTGGAGTTGTGCGTGGGGATCGCGGTGGGGCCCGCCAGGTACAGGTGGTCGGCCGCGGCCACCTCGATGCACTTCACCGGAACACTCTCGGCCCCGCGCACGTCGGTGATGAGCCTGGCCGCACGGCCGGAATTCGGGTGCTCGGGGACGACGATCCCGAAGTCGCACACCAGCATGAGGGTGTCGAGCGACTTCGTGGTGACGATCTGCTCGGTGCCGCCCATCTCGATACGCCACTCGTGCTCGGCATCGGCCACCAGCTCGGTGCCGTCGTTGAACCGCACGGTGTAGCAGGGACGGTCCTCCCACACCTCGGTCACGGCCACGACCTCGGTCGGCTGGCCGTCCGCGCCCAGCACGCGGTCCCCCACCGCCACCTCGCCCATGGTTGTCTGCCCGTCCGGGGTCGGCAGGACCGTGTCCAGGGCGAGAGCCTTACCGACGCCGGGGCGCGCGGCGATGATGATCATCTGACCGCCGTGCAGGCCGTTGGTCACGGCGTCGAGGTCCGCGAACCCCGTGGGAACGCCCTGGGCGAGACCGCCCGCGGTGTGGATGTTGTCGATCTCGTCCATCGTGGGCTGCAGCAGCTCCTCGATGATGACGTAGTCCTCGGTGGTGCGGCGCTCGGTGACCTCGAAGATCTCCGCCTGCGCCCGGTCCACGACCTCCGCGACGTCCGAGCCCTCGGAACCCGAGTAGCCGTACTGCACGATCCGGGTGCCCGCGTCCACCAGACGCCGCAGCACCGCCTTCTCCGCGACGATCTGCGCGTAGTACCCGGCGTTGGCCGCCGTGGGCACGGTCGAGATGAGGGTGTGGAGGTACGGCGCCCCGCCCGCCCGCCGCAGATCGCCGCGCCGGTCGAGCTCCGCGGCCACGGTGACGGCGTCGGCCGGCTCCCCCCGCGCGTAGAGGTCCAGGATGACGTCGTAGATCGCCTGGTGCGCGGGCTTGTAGAAGTCACCCGGCTGGATCTCCTCCACCACGTCCGCGATGGCGTCCTTGCTCAGCAGCATGCCGCCCAGCACGGACTGCTCGGCGGTGAGATCCTGCGGCGGGGTACGTCCGAACTCCCCGCCACCACCCTCGTCGGGCGGAGGTGGGAGCTCGTCGGGACCGCTGTATCCCGCCTGCGCCATGACCGCTCCTCTTCCACTGTCGAACTCGACCGCCCGGCCGGCTCCCGTCGGAACCGCCGCGCGACCCCTTCACTGTAGGGCACCGCCACGACACGCCCGGCGTCCCGCCCCCGCGGTTATCCACAGGTCTATCCACATTTGCGGGAGGCCGCTTGTGGACAACTGTGAATGGTTGGGGGTTACGCAGGGCCGATGCGCGTATCACTGTGGACAACCGGTGGAATACCCAGGTCATTTCCGTCAAAACCGCAGGTCACCGGCATCATCGCAGGTCGCGGCGTCCGTGGAGAACCCCACTTAGCACGTGAGGGATCGGGACACAATGGCTAACGCAGGGTGAACCTGACGAATCCGAGAACCGCCGGGACCCTGGCCTTTACACCGGGTTATCCACAGGCCGTCCACAACGGCGAGGGCCCCGGCCGTCACTGTGACGACCGGGGCCCTGCGCGGCGTATCAGGCGGGAACGACCTCGACCGCGACGCGCGCGGTGGTGTCGTGACCCAGGTCGACGACAACGCTGTGGCTGCCGGTCGCCTTGATGTGCTCCTTGGGCATGGCCACGGAGCGCTTGTCGAGCGTCGGGCCGCCGGCGGCCTTGATGGCCGAGGCGACGTCACCGGCGGTGACGGAGCCGAACAGCTTGCCCGTGTCGGAGGTCTTGACCGCGACCTTGACGTCGGACATCGACTCGAGCTTCTGCTTGAGCTCGTTGGCGTGATCCGAGTCCCGCACCTCGCGGGCCTCACGGGCACGCTTGATGGACTCGATCTGACGCTCGGCGCCCGGGGTGGCCACGATGGCCAGCCCGCGCGGGAGCAGGAAGTTACGACCGTATCCGCCCTTGACCTCGACGATGTCGCCCGGCGCACCGAGCTTGTCGACGTCGGCGGTGAGGATCAGCTTCATGATCCGTCTACCTTTCTTTCCTCCGACGGACCCGACCTGGGCCGGATTGTCGCGAGGTCATGTCTCATGCTTGTGGGGTGGGACGCCGGCAGCGCCCCGGGGAATCGACCCGATCTAGAACGGGGGCTCGTCGTCCATGCCGCCGAAGCCACCGGAACCGCCGGCCTGCGGGGCGCTGCCCCACGGGTCGTCGTTCTGCTGGCCGCGACCCTGGCCGCCGCCGTAGCCGCCCTGCGACTGACCGCCGCCGAAGCCGCCCTGGGGCTGACCGCCGCCCTGGAAACCGCCACCCTGCTGGCCGCCGCCCTGGAAACCGCCGCCCCCGCCGCCTTCGCGGTTGGTGCGGGTCACCTTGGCGGTGGCGTACTTGAGGGACGGACCGACCTCGTCGACCTCCACCTCGTACACCGTGCGCTTCTCGCCCTCACGGGTCTCGTACGACCGCTGGCGGAGCCGGCCATTGACGATGACGCGCATGCCCTTCTGCAGCGACTCGGCGACGTTCTCCGCCGCCTGACGCCAGACGTTGCAGGTGAGGAACAGGCCTTCGCCGTCCTCCCACTGGTTGGTCTGCGAGTTGAAGCGACGCGGCGTGGAGGCGATCCGGAAGTTCGCGACCGCGGCACCCGACGGCGTGAACCGCAGCTCGGGGTCCGCGACGATGTTCCCGACCACTGTGATGGGGGTGTCGCCCTGTGCCATTCGCTTGTCCTCCGTGTTTCAGGCCTGGTGTGGATGGTGATCGGAGGCCGACCGACCGCGCCCAGAGTACCGGGGTGGTCGGACAGTCCGGGTCACTTGTCGGCGCGCAGCACCTTTGTGCGGAGAACGTTCTCGTTCAGACCGAGCTGGCGATCCAGCTCCTTGACGGCATCCGGATCGGACTTGATCTGGACGACGGCGTAGATGCCCTCGGTCTGCTTGTTGATCTCGTAGGCGAAGCGGCGCTTGCCCCAGACATCGACCTTGTCGACCGATCCACCCTCTTGCCGGATCACGTTGAGGAACGTGTCCAGCGACGGCGCCACGGTGCGCTCGTCGAGACTGGGATCGAGGATGACCATCACTTCGTATTGACGCATGGGACCTCATCACCTCCTGTGGACTACAGATTCGGCCACGGTGTCTCCGTGGCAGGAGGGTCGTTGCGTCAGCAACCGCTCAAGGCTACCCCGCCTGAACTCGGCTGACGAAATCACGCCGGAGCGCCGCCCCGCCCCCGTACGGCTCAGAGGTCCTCGAGCCGGACGTACCCGTCCTCCACCGCGCGCAGCAGCAGACGCACCTTGGTGCGTGCGGGTCGGCCCACCGCCTCGTATTTGGACCGGACCCGCTGGATGTAGGTGCTCACGGTCGAGTCGGCCAGGAACAGCCGCTCGGTCACCTCCCGTTTGCTGTCCGACGCGAGCCACGCGACGAGGACCTCGACCTCGCGCTCGCTGAGCTCGGGCCGGTTCGCCGCGGGTGAAAAGTGAAGTGTCGCCGTCATGGTGCCCTCCGTCTACATGAACGTGAGTTCATCCTGAGGAGTCGCACGGCGCGCGTCGACCTCGTGCGAGATGTCCGGACAAGTCCGTACGCGGGCGTCGTCCGTTCGCATGAAATACCAGCTTCTGCTGCGGTTTCCGACCCCGTACACCCGTGACCTGGCCGTACGATGTTGACCGTGGACACCACCCGCGGGGCCGGCAACCCGACCGACGATCGATCAGTTCCCTCTCAGGTTCAGACCCGGGAGGAGCTCGGCGCCGCGTTCACGGCGCTCCGCGTGTCGGCCGGTCTGTCGGTCCGTGACGTGGTCCGGTCGGTCCCGTCTCTGACCCTGGGGACCGCGTCGGGATGGTTCTCCGGCGGGCACGTGCCCACCCGCGCGAGCGAGTCGACGCTCGTCGAGATGCTCCGCCTCCTCGGCGTGGACGACGCCCCGGCCATGGAGGAGTGGCGGGCCGCGGTCGAGCGGGTCCGCTCCCTCCCCGGCCCGCGCCGCACCCGCCGCACCCCGCCCGCGCGCCCGCGCGACCCGCACGCGTCGACGGGCCGGGGCGGGTCGACCGGTGCGGAGCCGACCCCCGCCCGCCCGGCGCCGCACACTCCGGTGCCCCAGCCCGACGACACCGGCAGCCCGTACGTGGGCCTGCGCCCGTACCTCGCCGAGGACGCCCCGCTCTTCCACGGCCGCCGGGCCGAGGTCGACCAGGTCCTGCGGCGACTGGCCGCCCCGCGCGTCCGGCCGCTGATGGTGGTGGGGGCGTCCGGCTCCGGTAAGTCCTCTTTGCTCGCGGCGGGTCTCGCCCCCCGCTGGGCGGCCGGGGACGCCGGGGGCGGGGTCCGGGGCGGTGACCACGTCGACGGCGACGACGGCGACGCACGGGTGGCGATCGTGAGGCCGTCCGAGGTGACCGCGGAACTGGCCGACGGCGGCGGCCTGCTGGTGGTGGACCAGCTCGAGGAGATCTGGGCCGACGATCTCGACGCCGGACGACGCGCGACCGTCCTGGACCTGCTCAGCCGCCGCGCCGCCGCCGGACGCCCGACCGTTCTGGCGCTGCGCGCGGACTTCTTCCAGGCCGCCCTCGCCGAGCCGGTCCTGCGCGAGGCCCTCGACGACCCGGTCGTGCTGGGCCCTCCCAGCCGCGAGCAACTGGCCGAGATCATCGTCGAACCCGCCCGCTCCCTGGGCTACACGGTCGAGCCGTCGTTGGTGAACCTGCTGCTCGACACCGTCGCCCCCACCCACGCCGGCCCCGACGAGCGCTCGCTGCTGCCCCTGCTCTCGCACGTGCTCCTCGTGTGCTGGGAACGCAGCCGCCGCCGGCGGATCACCGTGGACGACTACTACTCCACGGGAGGGGTCGAGGGCGCCGTCCGCGCGTCGGCGGAGTCCGTCTACCAGCAGCTCGACCCGGCGGGACGGGCGCACTGCCGGACCCTCTTCCTCCGGCTGGTCGACGTCCGTTCCGCCCGACCCGTCCGCCGCCACGCCCCGCTCGCCGAGCTGTCCGAGGATCTCCTCGTCGTCGCCACCCCCTTCGCCAACGCCGGCCTCCTCACCATGGACGGCGACTCGGTGACCCCCACCCACGAGGTCCTCTTCTCCTCCTGGCCGCGGCTGGTCGACTGGATCGACGCCGACCGCGAAGGGCTGCGCGTCCTCGCCCGCGTCCGCGCCGCCGCCACCGACTGGGAGGACTCCGGCCGCGGCGACGCCGCCCTGCCCCCGGCGTCGGCCACCGCCGACTACCTGAGATGGAGGGACGACGACGAGGTCGCCAGCTCCCACCTGGCGGAATCGGAACGGCAGTTCCTCGCCGCCGCGGAATCCCACCACCGCTCCGTGGCCCGGAGGGACCGCAGACGCATCCGGGCACTGACGGGGCTCGCGGCGTCGTTGGCCGTGGTGACCGTGCTGGCCCTCGTCTCCAGCGTGCTCGCACTCCGGGCCAGCGCCGACGCCCGCCACACCCGCGATGTCGCCCTGTCCCGCTCCGGATCGGTCTTGTCGACCACCGCGTTCAGTCGCGACCCCGGGCTCGGGCGCGCCCTCGCGCTGGCCGCGTACCGCATCCTGCCCACGACCGAGGCGCGGTCGGCCCTGCTCAACACCAGCCGCGCCGACGTGCCGCTGCGGTTCGAGGCCGCCGCCGGCACCGGACGCGTAGTGGCACTGCCCGACGGCGCCGGGGTCGCCTCGGTCAGCTCCGACGGCGTACTGCGTCTGTTCCGCGCGGGCGACGAGGCCGCCTTCGCCACCCTCGCGCTCGGCACCGGCCCGCGGCACGAGCTCTATGACGTCGACCTCTCGCCCGACGGCTCCGTCCTCGCCGCCGCCGGGCAGGGCGGGGTGCACCTGGTCGACGTGCGCGACCCCCACGCGCCCGTCGCCCTGTCCGTCCTCGAGTCCGGGGAGGTCCCCTTCCATTCCGTGGCCTTCTCCCCCGACGGCGTCACGCTCGCCGCCGGCACCGGCGACGGCCGCGTCCTGCGCTGGCCCCTCGCCGCCCGCGGCGGGGCGCCCGCCGTCACCGACCAGCGCGCGCGGATCGCGGTGCCGGAGCCCGGCGCCGAGGTCGCCAAGCCCGTCGAATCGCTCGCGTGGCTGCCCGACTCGCGGACCCTGCTGGTGGCGAACCGGACGGCCGGGGTCAAGACGCTGGTGGACGCCCACGCCGACGGACCCGGCCGCCGCGGGCCCGCCCTCGACACCGGGCCCGTCGCGCTGCCGCTGTCGTTGGCCGTCAGCGCGGACGGCCGTCGCGTCGCCGCCGGCACCACCGGTCGCGCGGTGCAGATGTGGCAGCTGCCGGACGGCGCCGGGGCGGGCTCCGCTGGCTCGGGGGCCGGATCGGGCGGCTCGGGCTCCGCTGGCTCGGGGGCCGGCTCGGGCTCCGCTGACTCGGGGGCCGGCTCGGGCGGCTCGGGGGCGGCGGCAGCACTCGCGGGGGCGCGGGCCCTTCCCGAGTTGACCGGCTGGAACGCCTACGTCAACGACGTCGCCTTTGACGACCTCGGCCGCCTCGCCGCCGCCGGGTCCGACGAACGGATCCGCGTGTACGACCCCGCCGGTCGCCTGCTCACCGAACTCCCCGCCTCGCAGGTCGCGACCGGGGTCCGGTTCACCGACTCCGACCACCTCGTCACCTACTCGGTCGACGGCCTCATTCGGCTCTGGCCGCTCGGGCGCCTCGGGGCCGCGTCGGAAACCAACTCCATCTTCCAGACCGCCTCCTCGCAGGATCGGACCACCGGGGTCCTCGGCGTCACCGCCGCGGAGATGCACCACACCGTCGTCGACACCACCGGCCCCGTCCCCCGTGAGACGGGCCGCGTCCTCCCCGACGACGGCACCCGCTTCTCCGGTTCCGTCGCCATGTCCCCCGACGGGCGGGCCGTCTACGCGGGCCTCGCCGACGGCGGACTGCAGGTGTTCACGGCACCGTTCGGACCCGCCACCCGGTCGGTCGCGAGTCTGCCCGTCACCTCGGGCGTCGTGGTGGCCAGCCCGCTCAGCCCCGACGGGCGGACGCTCGCCGTGTGCAGCGACACCAGCCCCGACCTGGGCCTGGTCGACGTCACCGACCCCACCCGCCCCGAACTCCGGGTGACCGTGCCCCTGCCGGACCCGTGCGTGGTCGCCGAGTTCTCCGCCGACTCCCGGCAGCTCGTCGTCCCGACCCTCGGGCCGGAGACCGTCATCCTCGACACCGCCGACCCCGACAGGCCGTCCGTCGCGCACCGGCTCACCACCGGGATCGGCGCCTCCCCGTCCGCCGGGTACGCCCACCACTCGCCGCTGCTGGCCACCTCCGGCGGCGACAAGACCATCCGGCTGTGGGACGTCTCCGACGCGACCGCTCCCGCCGAACTCGCCTCGTTCACCGCGCCGCCCGGAGAGATCTACTGGACCGCGTTCTCCGCCGACGACGACCTGCTCCTCATCACCTCGAGCACCGGGCAGGTCACCGTCATCGACGTGACCGACCCCGGCTCGCCCGAACCGTGGGCGGTCCTCGGCTCCACCACGGATCCGCTGCTCTACCAGGGACGCAGCGCCTCCCCCACCGGCGGGCTGCTGGCCGTGGGCGTCGAGGGCGCCATGTGGATGTGGCAGCTCGACCCCGACCGCGTGGTGAGCGAGGCCTGCGCCGGCGGCGTGCAGCTCACCGCCGAGGAATGGGAGCGCCACTTCCCCGACACCGAGCCGTTCGACCTCTGCGAGTGAGGTCCGGCTACAGCCGCGGGCGTGCCTGCGCGCGGCGGCGGGCGGCGGGCCGGGCGGCGCCGGCAGGGCGGCGGCGGGGCGGTCCGGGCGGCGGCGGGGGGGGCGGCGAGTCTTGCCGGGCGCCTGCGGTCGGCAGCGGGTTCGAGCAGCGTCGCAGCGTAAGCGCCCCGAGTCGCGCTGGCTGGCCGACCTACGCGGGCCGAATGGACCAGACCCGCAGCACAACCCGGGCGCAAGTGTGCATTCCGCCAGCGCGGGTCAACGAGGCAGCGCACCTGGCGGCACTCGCGCTGCCGAAATGCCCACCAGCCCTGTCACCGAGCGATCTCCCAGCACACCCGACCGCAGTCGCGCTGCCGGAATGCTCACCAGCCCGGGTGGCGGGCATTCCCGCAGCACACCCGGCCGGACTCACGCTGCCGAAATGCCCATTCGCCCCGGCGGCGAACCTGGTCGCAGCGTAAGCGGTCCGAGTCGCGCTGGCTCCCCGACTTATGCGCGGTGAATGGACCAGACCCGCAGCACAACCCGGCCGAGAGTGTGCATTATGCCAGCGCGGGTCACGGAGGCAGCGCATCTGGCGGCACTCGCGCTGCCGGACTGCTCAGTCGGCCGGGCCGGGCCGCCACTCCGGTCTCGGGCCGACGCCGAGGCTGGGGACGGAGCCGACGCCGAGGCCGGAGCCACAGCCGACGCCGGGGCCGGGTCAGCCGTGCTGCAGGCCGATCGTCAGGGCCTGCGTCACCGGGATGACCGTGAGGAACAGGAACGCGGCGACCGTCCAGCCGATCCACACCGGCTGACGCCACCCCGCGCGGTAGCCGCCGGCGGCGGTCACCATGCAGATGAATCCGATCAGGATGCACAGGAACATCCAGATCATGGCGCTGGTAGTCATCGGATCGGGTCCTTCGTCTCGGGGTCGGCGGGATCGGCCCCACCGGGGTCTGAGGGGTCGGCTCGGAACTCGAGCGGCGCGGCCGGCGGGCCCGACTGCTCGGAGGCGGACGCGGCGATCGCCTGGACCGCGGAGTTCGCCTGGGCGGAGGCCGAACGGGCGCCGGCCGAGCGCGTGCCGGCCGAGCGGACGCCGGCCGAGCGGACGCCGGTCGGCCGCGCGACGGCCCGATCGGCGGCGGGCCGGGTGACCAGGCGCTCCGCGGGATCGGCGAGCACCCCGGCCAGCGGGTCCGGCCCGTCGGGGCCGCCCTGGTGCGTCATGCGGACCCGGTCGAGGTGCGGCCGGTAGATCTCCGCGATCACCACCGCGCACACCGCCACCACGAGCAGATCGCGGACCAGCACCAGCGGGTGGAACAGCTCGGGGCCGATCCCCTTGTTGGCCACCCCGTGGAAGTACGACATGTGCGCCACCCACAGCAGCGCGTCGAACGCCATCCACGTCAGCAGCAGCCGCGCCCGGGGCACGGCGAGCACCGCGAGCGGCACGAGCCACAGTGAATACTGAGGGCTCCACACCTTGTTGGTGAGCAGGAAGAACGCCACGATGAGGAACGCCAACTGCGCGATCCTCGGGGTGACGGGCGCGGTCAGTCCGATCGCCAACACGGCCAGGCAGGCCACCGCGAACAACACCAGCGAGACGGCGTTGAGCGTGGCCGGGGCCTCCCCCGCGGCGCGGCCGGCGTCGAAGCCCTGCCAGCCGGTGAGCGTCTGGATGACGACGTAGATGCTCTCCGGGTTCGCGGGCCGGTCCGAGTTGAGCCGGAAGAACTCCCGCCACCCGTCGGGGAACGGGATCATGATGGGCAGGTTGACCGCCAGCCACGCCACCACGGCGGCGACGGCGGCCTTGCCGAGCTCGACGAACCGGCGGCGGCGAAGCGCCACCACCAGCAGCGCGCCGAACAGGAACAGCGGATACAGCTTGGCGGCCACACCCAGCCCCAGCACGACGCCGGCCCACACCGGGCGGCGGCGGGCCCACAGCAGCAGCGCCACGGAGGCGAACATCACGGCCATGAGGTCATAGTTCGTGAAGGCCTGGAAGACGATGAGCGGGCTGGCCGCCATGAGCAGCGTGTCCCAGGGCCTGCGTCCGGCGGACCGGTAGGTGGCCCACACGGCGACCATCCACATGAACGCCAGCAGCACACACCCCAGGGCGAAGTAGACCACCACCTCGAGCGGCCCGCCCGGGAAGATCTCGTGCAGGGCCTGGGCGGCCCGCGCGGTGACGTACTGGAACATCCCGGACAACACCGGGTACTCCATGTACCGCACCTCGCCGCCGTCGGCGATCCACGAGTACTTGTAGGGCAGCGCGCCCGTGTCCAGTCCCTCCGCCGAGTAGAGCGGCAGCGGGTCCGCGTAGCAGGCCTTGTAGTACTGCCGGCCATCCCAGTTCAGGCCCGGCTGCGAGCCGTCGGTGGGGTGGGTGGTCTCCAGGCAGGCGGCCTTGGAGAAGAAGCCGAACGCCAGGAAGATCACCGCGAACAGCATGATGACGCGCAACGGCGTCCAGAAGCGCTGACGGCCGACCACCGCGTGCCGGCCGAGGGGGCCGCCCCATGCCCGGAGCGACTCCGCCCCGGGGCCGTCGCCGGGGCGGACCCGCTCGTGCGGCCCGAGCGAACGCAGGTCGTCCTCGAGCGGCAGCGGCGCCACGTGGTCGTCGCCCTGCACGCTCACATCCCGGTCAGACCCGCCGGTCACGCCCCGCCGCCGTCACCGCCGTCACCGGTCCCGTCGCCACCACCGGCCGTGCCGTCGCCACCGCCTGTGCCGCCGCCGCCGGGAACGGCCGGCTCGGGCGCGGGCGCGGGCGGGGCCGGCACGGGCGCACCGGCGCCGGGGATGACGATCTCGGGCAGCCCGGGCACCTGGATGGTGAGCGGGCCCGGAGCCTGCGGGGCGGGCGCCGGCGGCGCGGGCTCGGGGGCGACGCTCGGCTCCGGAGCGGTCTCCGTGGACTCGGTGTCGTCCGTCGTGCCCGCGCCGGTCCCGGTGGACTCCCACGCGGAACGCCCGGCCTGGCCGCCGATGTACCCGGGCTGGGGGAACTGCTCCCAGTCGGTGCCGGACAGGGCCCCGTCCATGGCGGACTTCCAGATGTCGGCGGGCAGGGCGGCGCCGTACATGGTCCCGCCCCAGGCGTTGAGCAACGGCTTGTTGTCGTCGGTGCCCACCCACACGGCGGTCGCGATGGACGGGGTGTAGCCGACGAACCAGGCGTCCTTGTTGTACCCGGTGTCGCCGAGCTGGGTGGTGCCGGACTTGGAGGCCGAGGGCCGCCCGCCGGCGAGCGCGTGCCCATTGGAGTAGGCGGCGATGGGCTCCATGGCGGAGGTGAGGTTGTTGGCGACGTCGGCGTCCACGACCTCCTCGCCCTCGACCTCGGAGTTGTCCAGCAGGACCTCGCCGTCGGCGGTCTCGACACGCTCGATGAAGTGGGTGGGCCGGTGGACGCCCTCGGCGGCGAAGGTCGCCAGGCCGGTCGCCATGTCGCGGACCCGGATGGGGTACTGACCCAGGATGAGGCCGTCGTAGGGGTCCTCGCCCTGCTCGCTCAGCGTCTCCCACGGCAGACCGGGGATCTGCTTGGGGATGCCAGTGCGGTGCGCGATCTCGCGCACGTCGTTGGCGCCGTTGTCGAGCATCCGCTGCAGGCGGATGAACGAGGTGTTGAGCGACATCAGCAGTGCCTGGGAGATCGAGCAGGACCCGCAGGACTGGCCGCCGACGTTGGTGACGGTGATGTTGCCCGTGGTGACGGGCGCGGACGAGATCTGGGTGCCGAGGCCGATGCCCTGCTCGAGCGCCGCGGCGACGCCGAAGATCTTGAACGTCGAGCCGGTCTGAAGCGGGGCGTTGGCGTAGTCCCAGCCCTCGGCCTCCTCACCGCCGTAGTAACCGATGACGCCGCCGGTGCGCGGGTTGATCGACACGATCGCGGTGCGGTTCTCGGGCCGCTCGCCCTGCATGTTGTTCCGCGCGGCCTCGACCACGGCGGACTGCGTCTTGGGGTCGATCGTGGTGATGATCTTCAGCCCGCGGGTGTTGAGCATCTGCTCGTCGATCCCGGACTGGGCGAGCTCGGCGAGCACCTGCCGGCGGATGGGCCCGTTGGTGGGGTCGCCGACGTTCTGCTCGACCGCCTGCGGGTCCTCGACGACCTGCGGGAACACCGCGTTGGCGCGCTGCTGCGCGTCGAGCGCACCCATGTCGCGCATGCCGTCCATGACGTAGTTCCACCGGCCCTCGGCGGCGGGGCGGTTGTTGAGCGGGTCGAGCGCGGAGGGGGACTGGATGACGGCGGCCAGGAGCGCGCCCTCCTCCAGCGTGAGCGCCTCGACGGGCTTGTTGAAGTAGGCGATCGAGGCGGCGGCGATGCCGTAGGCACCGCGGCCGAAGTAGATGGTGTTGAGGTAGGCCTCGAGGATCTGGTCCTTGGACCACTCCTGCGTCATCTTGGCGGCGATGATGATCTCTTTGGCCTTGCGCTCGTAGGTGGGGGCGTCACCGACCATCGTGTTCTTGACGTACTGCTGGGTGATGGTGGAGCCGCCGCCCGCGCTGGACTCGCCGGTGATCTGCCCGATCACCGCGCGGCCGATGCCGGTGGGGTCGTAGCCCTCGTTGGTGTAGAAGGAGCGGTCCTCCGCGGCGATGACCGCGTTGCGGACGTGGACCGGGACCACGTCGAGATCGATCAGCCGGCGGTTGCCCTCGGGCGGGACGATGCGGCCGATCATCGTGGTGCCGTCGCTCTGGTAGATCTCCGAGATCTGCTCGGTGCGGACGCTGCCGGGCTCGGGTACCTCGGTGCGGCTGTAGGTGACCCCGACGACCGTGAGGGGGACGACGAGGAGGACGACGGCGAGGAGGATCACCGTCGTCCAGACCGGGTGGCGACGAACCCAGCCGGGCCGGTCCGGGCTCTGTCCCCGGCCCTGGTCGGCGGTCCGACGCGTCCTGTCACTCTGCGACATCTTCTACCCTCCCCGCGAGCCGATCCGACCGGCCGGGAAGGCCCCCGACGGCCGTGCTCTGGCGACCATTGTGTACGAAACCGTGGCCGACGCTGTACTCCGGCGTCGTCGACAGGCGTCGCGCGGGGTCCTCAACGGTGGCGGCGGAGCTCTCTCGCCGCCCGTCGCACGCCCTTTCCGGTCCCCGGCGTGAGCCCCACCTCATAGGACTCGACCAGGTGGTTCCAGGAGCAGCTGCGGCACACCTCCACCACGTGGACGGTGAACTCGTCGTGGGTCAGGGCCAGCTGCTCGATCTCGTCGACACCGCGGGCGGAGCCCGACGCCGGACCGAGGTCGTCGCCGAACACCCAGGACACCTCGGTCAGGTTCTCCTTGCGGCACACCGGGCAGACCGTCTCCGTGACCACCCCGTGGAAACCGGCCGCGCGCAGGAGATAGACGTCGGCGTCGCAGACCTCGCGGAGCGACAGCGCGCCCTCGCGCAGGTCGGCCAGGACGCCGCGGCGGCGCAGCGCGAAGTCCACCACCCGTCGGCGCCGCAGCGCCGCACGGCCGGTGGGGTCCTCCGGCCCCGGCGGGGGGCCGGGTCGCACGTAGCGGGAGTCGGCCTGGTCCACGAGGCCAGCCTACGGCTCCCGCCGGGCCCCCGGGCCGATCCCGGGGGGCGCGGGACGGGGGCCGGGGCGACGAGCGGGCGGGAGCGTCGCGCCGAGAGGTCGCGCCGATGCCGCGACACGGTATATCGGTCCGATACATCAGCAGGTGTACGATCAGTGACCGTCGCATGACATCCGCAGGCACGACCGACGTGGGAAGGGGGAGGTGGAGTGCTGGAACTGGCCATCCTGGGGCTACTCGACGAGCGGCCGATGCACGGGTACGAGCTGCGCAAGCGGCTGTCCGAGATGCTCGGGACGGTCCGGACCGTGTCGTTCGGCTCGCTCTACCCGACCCTGCGACGCCTCACCCAGCAGGGCGACATCGTCGAGGACGCCTCCGCCGCCACCGCCACCAGGCCGCCCGCCACCGCGCGGCGGGGTCGCAAGACCTACCGCATCACCGCGCGCGGCAAGGAGACCCTGGCGACGCTGCTCGACGAGCCCGGGGCGTCCTCCTTCAGCGACGACGGCTTCGGCGTCCACCTGGCGTTCTTCGACCGCACCCCGGGCCCCGCGCGGGTCCGGCTGCTCGAGGGCCGACGTCGGGTCCTGGAGGAACGACGCGAGGGCCAGCGCGACGCGGCCGCCCGCACCGCCCCCACCGAACTGCGCTACGCCCGGCAGCTCACCCTGCTCGGGCTCGAGACCAGCGAACGCGAGCTCCGGTGGATCAACGAACTCATCCGGACAGAGAACCCATCACAAGGAGAACCCCAATGACCGACCAGAAGGTGCGCGTCGCGATCGTCGGCGTCGGCAACTGTGCGTCCTCGCTCGTGCAGGGCGTCGAGTACTACAAGGACGCGGCGGTCGACTCGACCGTCCCCGGCCTCATGCACGTCAAGTTCGGTGACTACCACGTGAACGACGTGGAGTTCGTCGCCGCGTTCGACGTCGACGGCAAGAAGGTCGGCATGGACCTCGCCGAGGCGATCACCGCCTCCGAGAACAACACCATCACCCTCTGCGAGGTGCCGCCCACCGGCGTCACCGTCCAGCGCGGCCCCACCCTCGACGGCCTGGGCAAGTACTACCGCCAGACCATCGAGGAGTCCGCCGCCGAGCCCGTCGACGTGGTGCAGGCCCTGCGCGACGCCGAGGTCGACGTCCTCGTCAGCTACCTGCCCGTCGGCTCCGAGGAGGCCGACAAGTTCTACGCGCAGTGCGCCATCGACGCCGGCGTCGCCTTCGTCAACGCCCTGCCCGTGTTCATCGCCTCCGACCCCGAGTGGGCCGAGAAGTTCCGCTCCGCCGGCGTCCCGATCGTCGGCGACGACATCAAGAGCCAGGTCGGCGCCACCATCACCCACCGCGTCATGGCCAAGCTGTTCGAGGACCGCGGCGTCGCGCTCGACCGCACGTACCAGCTCAACGTCGGCGGCAACATGGACTTCAAGAACATGCTCGAGCGCGACCGCCTGGAGTCCAAGAAGGTCTCCAAGACCCAGGCCGTGACCTCCAACCTCGAGGGCTCGCTCAAGAACAAGGTCCACGACCGCAACGTCCACATCGGCCCCTCCGACTACGTGGAGTGGCTCGACGACCGCAAGTGGGCGTACGTTCGTCTCGAGGGACGCGCGTTCGGTGACGCCCCCATCAACCTCGAGTACAAGCTCGAGGTGTGGGACTCGCCCAACTCGGCGGGCATCATCATCGACGCCGTCCGCGCGGCCAAGATCGCCAAGGACCGCGGCATCGGCGGACCCATCCTGCCCGCCTCCGCGTACCTCATGAAGTCGCCGCCGGTCCAGATGGCGGACGACAAGGCCCGCGCCGAGCTCGAGGCTTTCATCATCGGGGCCTGACCAGCACACCAGGGGGATCGATGACCACCACAGCGACGACGCACCGCCCGCACACCCCCACGGGACGTCGCCGTGTCCCGGCCGCCCTCGCACTCGCGATGGCGGCCGGGGTCGCACTCTCGGCCTGTTCCGCCGACCCCGACGACGAACCCACCACCCCGCCGGCCCCGGTGACGAGCACCTCGTCGTCGTCGACCCCCTCCCCCACCACGCCACCCGCCGACACCGTCACCCCGGCGTCCGCGCCCACCACCAGCGCGGTGCCCGCGCCACCCGCGCCCGCGCCGCAGCTGCCCGCCAACGTCGTGGGCTCCGGCGGACCGTGCCAGATGCTCGGCGAGGTCGCCCAGGGCGAGGACGGATCCGCCCTGTTCTGCACCGAGGACCCGCGCGGCGCCGGACCGCTGTGGCTGCCCCTCGCCGGCTCCGCCCCCGACCCCGGCGAGGGCGGCGGACTCGCCGACGCCACCGGGCAGCCGCGCCCCGGCGGACCGTGCACGCAGGAGGGCCTGGCCGTCACCGGACTCGGCGGCACCGTCCTGACCTGCCGACTCACCGGCGGCGGCGACGTGCCCGGCGGCCTCTACTGGCAGTAGGCCCCCGCCGCCGCGGCGCCCATCCGGTTGCAGGCACCCGGCTTCACGGATTGACTGGGCGGCATCTGTCCCCCCGCTCAACCGGAGGCCCCGATGACCCAGACCCGGTTCGCCCATATCGAGGTCGACGACGGCGTCTACGCGCCGCAGGACGACTCCTGGCTGCTCTGCGAGGCCCTCGACGGCAGTGACGTCGTGGAAGGACGGCGGGTCCTCGACATCTGTACAGGCAGCGGGATCCTGGCGATCGAGGCCGCGCTCAAGGGCGCCCGCGAGGTGGTCGCCTACGACCTCTCCCCCGCCGCGGTGGCCTGCGCCGCCCGCAACGCCGAGCGCGCCGGGGTGGACGTCGACGTCCGGCTGGGCACCCTCGCCGACGCCCGCTACGCCGGCCCCTTCGACGTGGTGGTGTCCAACCCGCCGTACGTCCCCTCCGAGGCCCCGCTCGAGGGCACCGGCCCCAACCGCGCGTGGGACGCCGGCGCCAACGGCCGCGTCGTCCTGGACGAACTGTGCGCGCTGGCGCCCGAGCTCCTCGCGCCCGGCGGCACCATGCTCATCGTGCACTCCGAGTTCTCCGACCCGCCGCAGACCATCAGCAAGATGGAGCAGTTCGGGTTCACCGCGCGCGTCGTCGCCACCCGCACCGTCGACTTCGGCCCCGTCATGACCTCCTACGCCGAACGCCTCGAGGCCGCCGGCCTGCTCGAGCCCGGGCGCCGCGAGGAGGAGTTGGTGGTGATCCGCGTTGACCGCAGCTGAGCGCGGCACGCGCGACACCGGCGGGGCGGCGCGGGGCACCGGCGGGGCGGCGCGGGACGCCCGCGGCACGCGCGACGCCCGTCGCGTGCGGATCGTCCCGGGCGGGCCCATGCTCGTCGAGGGGCCGGTCGACATGACCACGCCCGACGGGCACCGCGTCTGCTCGGACCGGTTCATGGTGGCCGTGTGCACGTGCCGGCGGAGCAAGACCTACCCGCTCTGCGACACCAGCCACCGCCGCAAGGTCCGGCCCTCGGACACCGACGACACGCACGGCTGACCGCCGGGCCGCGCCAGCCCGCCGCGCCAGCCCGCCAGCCGAAAATCCGCTACCCCGAGTAGGGATCCGCTACCCCTGTCGGCGTAGCGGATCCGGAGCGGGAGTAGCGGATTTCGGGCGCGGGGCTGAGCCGGAGTAGCGGGTCTGGGCGCGGGCTGAGCGGGCCGCACCGGATGCCGCCGCCCGGTGCCGCGGGGGCGTCAGGGCAGGAGCGAGGACTCGCCGCGCTTCCACGCCGCGAGCATCTTCTCCGCCGCGAGCTCGTCGAGGTGGTCCAGCGCGCGCATGCCGAACACCACGTCGACGGCCAGCTCGGGCTCGCGGGCCACCAGGTCGCCCACGACGTCGTGGCGCATGACCTGCTCGTGCACGGCGTCGGCCTCCACGTGCTCGGCGTAGAAGTGCACGCACTCCTCGGGCGCGTCCATCCGACGCAGTCCGGCCACCAGCCGCGCCGAACCCGGCGACGAGGTGATCTCGATGGCGGCGAAGTGACCGATCGCGGCGCCCTTCAGCGACCGGTGCAGGCCGAACATCGACATGAGGTTGACCGTCGACAGCGTCTCCGCGGACACCCGGTCGATGTAGCCGAGGTACGAGGGGTCCAGGCCGGCCGCGCTCATGAGATCGGCCCACAGCTGCTGGTGCACGCGCTCCCCGCGCCCGCCGCCGAACTCGTCGAACTCCACCGCGACGAACGAGGCCTTGGCCTGGCCCTGCAACCGCGGGATCGCGAAAGCGTGCGGGTCGCCCTCCTTGAGGTGATACAGCGACCGGTGCGCGAAGTACTCGCGGATCTGGTCCCACGTGCCCTCGTCCTTGAAGTACCACGACGGCCCGGTTCCGCTCGTCGCCTCCACGGACAGCGCATCCATCTCGGCCACCGGGTCGTCCCCCGGCTCCACCGCGTCACGCAGGTATCGCAGGAACACCCGCTCCAGGTCGCGACGCAGGCGCAGGAGCTGCGGATCCCACTCGGCGTCCGGGTCCACGCCCTCGAACCCGCGGTAGTGCAACTCGTAGAGCGTGTAGAGGGTCAGCTGGAGGTCTCGCCCCAGGGCCTCGACGCCGTCCGGCACCTCCGGCAGCCCGTCCGTGCGCCCGGTGGCCAGCGCCTCGACCACGGCCTCCGAGAGCGGGCCGCAGGCGCGCGGCAGCGGCGGCGCGGTGGTCGGGGCAGCGGGTGCAGGGGCGAGGTCGGTGGGTGCGGCGGTCATGACCCTTGTCTACCCTCTCGGCCGGTCATCCTCCACCGTGCCGGAGGCGCCGGCGGCGTCCCTCTCATCCGCCCCGGAGCCGCCGGAGGCGTCCCCCTCACCCGCCCCGGAGGTCTCCTCGGCCTCGTCGTGTTCCCGCTCGATCCGCTCGTGCTCCTGCTGCTCGTCGGAGTCACCCTCGCGGCTCTGGTAGCTGTCGAACATCTTCCGGCGTTCGTGCCAGCGCAGGCTATAGGTCGACTCGCGGACCACGTCCTCGTCGTCGAAGTTCGACCCCAGCGCCCCCGCGAACGCGCCGAGACAACTGGACAGCCACGCCAGATGGACGTAGTCGAGCAGCCGGACCGGCCGCTCCAGCTGGGTTTCGAGGTAGCCCGCGTCCATGACCAGGACCGCGAGCGCGAACATCGCCACCAACAGGCCGACGTACATGATCCCGACCCCCGCCCCCACGGTGAGCACCGTGGCGGCGTTGTCCATCCGCCGGTTGCCGGGGGTGAAACCGTCGTCCGAACGCGTCCATAGGCCGTTGCGCAGGATGAGCCACAACACCAGCGTGAGCACGCCCATCACGCTGATGAGCAGCAGCCGGAGGGGATGCAGCGCCACCGCCAGCGAGGCGATGCTGCCGTAGAAGATGCCGAACGCGCCGGTCCCGGCACCCGCGGCCACCACGCCGGACAGCGCCGTCACCATGCGGGTGGGCCGGTTGTTGTGGACCATGCCAGCGAGCAGGCGGGCCCGGTTGACGACGCCTCGGCGGTGCGCAGGGGGGAGCTCGTCCGTCCCGGGGGTGCCGAGCCCGTCACGGTAGGCGCCCGCACGCACGAGTTGCAGGGCCAGCTCGCGGACCTTCGACCGCACGCGGAACACGCCGAGAACCGGCACGCACACCAGGGCGGCGGCCCTCGACCCGCTGACGTCGTACAGCACGGGAGCGCCGTCGGGGTGGGTCGCCAGGTCGGTCAGGTACAGCAGGAAGTCCCACCCGTGCTGCCGCAGCAGCCGCGGCGCGTGCTCGGTGAGACGGATCTCGCCCTCCGGTCCCAGCGGCAGGGTCTCCTGGTCGACCTCCACCCGCCACCGGCCGCCCAGCTCGCGCCCGAGGTCCTCGGCGAGGTCGTCCGCGATCGCCACGGCGATCCTGCGGGGCACACCGGGATCGGCCATGAGCCCGACGGTCGCGTACGTGTCGGCATCGCTCGTCTTCTGCTCGTCCACGCCACCATCATGCGGGTCCCGGGCGGTCCGGGGAGGGGCCGCGCGGCGGCGGGGGCGGTCCGGACGCGATCCGCCCGGTTCGGTTGCGGCCCCCGGTGAACTGGCGTTACATGGGGGCCGGACCCGAGGCGTACCGGAGGTGGCGATGTCGGAGCAGCAGCCCGGCCCCGAGCGGCCGCAGGAGAGGCGTCCGCAACTGGCCCGTCGCGGCTCCCCGCGGAACTGGCCCGTCTGGCGCCAGTTCACGGGCGAGGACCTGCTCGGCCGGGGATCGGCCACCCGCTCCCGCCGCTCCCTGGAGATCACGCCCCGCACCACGACCGCCGACAAGGTGGTCAAGAGCGTCTGCCCGTTCTGCGCCGTCGGCTGCGCCCAGGACGTTTACGTCAAGGACGGGAAGGTCGTCCAGATCGAGGGCGACGAGCACAGCCCCGTTTCCCGCGGACGCCTGTGCCCCAAGGGGTCGGCGAGCAAGCAGCTCGTGACCAACCCCGAGCGGATCACCACGGTCCTGCACCGCAAGCCCTACGCCACCGAGTGGGAGGAACTGGACCTCGAGACGGCCATGGACATGGTCGCCGAGCGTGTCCTGGCCTCCCGCGAGGAGTTCTGGGAGGACACGGACTCCAACGGTGACCCGGTCCGGCGCACCCGCGGCCTCGCCAGCCTGGGCGGGGCGACGCTGGACAACGAAGAGAACTACCTCATGAAGAAGCTCTACACGGCGCTCGGCGCCATCGAGGTGGAGAACCAGGCGAGGATTTGACACTCCTCCACCGTTCCCGGTCTGGGAACCTCATTCGGGCGTGGTGGTGCCACGAACTACCAGCAGGACCTGGCCAACGCTGACTGCATCGTCATCCAGGGCTCCAACATGGCCGAGGCCCACCCGGTGGGCTTCCAGTGGGTCATGGAGGCCAAGCGTCGGGGCGCGACGATCATCCACGTCGACCCGCGGTTCACGCGGACGAGCGCGCTGGCCGACCTGCACGTCCCGATCCGGGCCGGCTCGGACATCGCGTTCCTCGGCGGGCTGATCAACCACGTGTTGACCACGGACTCGTACTTCCACGAGTACGTCCGGGCCTACACCAACGCGTCCACGATCATCGGCGAGGAGTTCCTCGACACCGAGGACCTGGCGGGACTGTTCTCCGGGTTCGACCCCGAGGACCGGACCTACGACGTCGAGTCGTGGCAGTACGAGGGCCGCGCCAACGACATGCCGGACGAGAGCGGAGACCACGACGACGCCGACGACGAGCCCGCGGAGGTCCCCGGCGCCGCCGGTGCCCGCGCCTCGGCCACGACCACCGACCCGGACGTGGACGAGACCCTGCAGCACCCCCGGTGCGTGTTCCAGATTCTCAAGCGCCACTTCAGCCGCTACACGCCGGAGATGGTGGAGCGGACCTGCGGCATCGCCACGGAGGACTTCCTCCGGGTCGCGAGGGCGCTGACGGAGAACTCGGGCCGGGAGCGCACGTCGGCGTTCTGCTACGCGGTCGGCTGGACCCAGCACACCGTGGGCGTGCAGTACATCCGCACCGCGGCGATCCTGCAGCTGCTGCTGGGCAACATCGGCCGGCCCGGCGGCGGGATCATGGCGCTGCGCGGGCACGCGAGCATCCAGGGTTCCACCGACATCCCCACCCTGTTCGACCTGCTGCCCGGCTACCTGCCCACCCCGCAGGCGGACAGCCAGCAGGATCTGGACAGCTACATCGGCACCGACGACGAGGCGCAGGGCTTCTGGGGCAACATGCGCTCGTACACGGTCAGTCTGCTCAAGGCGTGGTGGGGTGACGCCGCCACCGAGGACAACGACTTCGCGTACGGGTATCTGCCCAAGCTCACCGGCAAGGCCGACTCGACGGAGACCGTGCAGCGTCAGGTCAACGAGGGCGGGGGCGGGTACTTCCTCGTGGGCGAGAACCCGGCGGTGGGCACCGCGAACGGGCGGATGCAGCGCGCCGGCCTGGCCAATCTCGACTGGCTGGTGGTCCGCGACCTGGTGATGATCGAGTCCGCCGACTTCTGGAGGAACGGCCCGGAGATCGAGACGGGCGAGATGCGCCCGGAGGACATCGGGACGGAGGTGTTCTTCTTCCCGGCCGCCAACCACGTGGAGAAGAAGGGCACGTTCACCAACACCCAGCGTCTACTGCAGTGGCGGCACCAGGCCGTGGAACCGCCGGGGGACGCGCGCAGCGAACTGTGGTTCTACTACCACCTCGGGCGGCGCCTGAGGGAGAAGCTGGCCGACTCCACCGACCCGCGCGACCGGCCGCTGCTGGACCTGACGTGGGACTACCCCATGGAGCCGGGCACCGAGGACGAGCCCGACGCCGAGGCGGTGTTGGCCGAGATCAACGGCCGCGGCCCCGACGGCGAGCCGCTGTCGGCGTTCACGCAGCTCAAGCCCGACGGCTCGACCGCGTGTGGGTGCTGGATCTACTGCGGCGTCTACGCCGACGGCGTGAACCAGGCCGCGCGGCGCAAGTCGCGGCACGAGCAGGGCCCCGTCGCCCCGGAGTGGGGATGGGCGTGGCCGGCCAACCGGCGCGTCCTCTACAACCGTGCCTCCGCGGATCCGCAGGGCCGGCCGTGGAGCGAGCGCAAGGCGTTGATCCGCTGGGATCCCGAGGCGGACGACGGCGCCGGCCGGTGGGTGGGTGACGACGTGCCGGACTTCGAGGCCGGCAAGTCCCCCGACTACGTCCCGCCCGAGGGCGCGGTGGGCCCGGACGCCATCGGCGGCGCGCAGCCGTTCATCATGCAGGACGACGGCGTGGGGTGGCTCTACGCCCCGCGCGGGCTGGCCGACGGCCCGCTGCCCGCGCACTACGAGCCGCCGGAGTCGCCCGTGGCCAACCCGATCTACCCGGACCGGGACGCCAACCCGGCCCGCTCGATCCGCCCGGGCAGGTACAACGAGACCCAGCCGGGTCACGGCGACCCGGGCACGGACGTCTTCCCGTTCGTGTTCACCACCTACCGCCTGACCGAGCACCACACGGCGGGGGCCATGAGCCGGACCCTTCCGTACCTGTCCGAGCTGCAGCCGGAGTTCTTCTGCGAGGTCTCGCCGGAACTCGCGGCCGAGCGGGGCCTGGTCAACGGCGGCTGGGCCACGATCGTCACCGCCCGCTCGGCGGTCGAGGCGCGGGTGCTGGTGACCCGTCGGATGACGCCGCTGCAGGTCGACGGCCGTACGTTGCACCAGATCGGGCTGCCGTACCACTGGGGCGGCAACGGGGTGAGCATCGGCGACCCCGCCAACGACCTGCTGCCGCAGCAGCTCGACCCCAACGTGTCCATCCCCGCGACCAAGGCGACGAGCTGTGACATCGTCGCGGGACGTCGCCCGCGCGGCCCGGCACTGCTCGGGTTCGTCGAGGAGTACCGTCGCCGGGCCGGCGTGCCCACCGAACCGGGAACGGAGAGCTAGAGCCATGTCCGCCTTCCTGTCCGACCTCGGACGGTCCTTCTTCGGTGACATCGACCCGGCGGAGGACAACGGGTACACCGACCCGCCGCCGCGCAAGGGCTTCTTCACCGACACGAGCGTGTGTATCGGCTGCAAGGCCTGTGAGGTGGCGTGCAAGGAGTGGAACCTCATCCCCGAGGACGGCATCGAGCTGTCGGGGATGAGTTACGACAACACGCAGGCGCTGGGGGCGTCGACGTGGCGGCACGTCGCGTTCATCGAGCAGGAGGTGCCCGCGCGCGTGGCGGCCGCGTCCGTCGCGCCGGCGCCGAGCGCGCCGGTGGACCTGGGCATGCCGGCGCCGACCCTGCCGGGCGAGGCCCCGGGCGCCGCCGAGCCCACGGATTTCCGCTGGCTCATGGAGTCGGACGTGTGCAAGCACTGCACCCACGCGGCGTGCGTGGACGTGTGCCCGACCGGCGCGCTCATGCACACCGAGTTCGGCACGGTCGTGGTGCAGAGCGACATCTGCAACGGCTGCGGGTACTGCGTGTCGGCGTGCCCGTACGGCGTGATCGAGCGTCGCTCGGGGCCGGCGGGCGACCCGGCGGTGGGCATCGCGCAGAAGTGCACCCTCTGCTACGACCGGCTCACCGAGGGGCAGACCCCGGCGTGCGCGAAGGCGTGCCCCACCGAGTCGATCCAGTTCGGTGACCTCGACGAGCTGCGGGAGCGGGCGGCGGGGCGCCTGGACCAGCTGGTCGAGGCCGGCGAACCGAACGCGCAGTTGTACGGCCACGATTCGCGTAACGGCGTGGGTGGGACCGGTGCGTTCTTCCTCCTGCTCGACGACCCCGAGGTGTACGGGCTGCCGCCGGATCCGGTGGTGACGACGCGTCACGTGGGCGCGATGTGGCGCCAGGCCGCGCTCGCCGCGGTGACCCTGCTCGGCGGGGCCGTGGCGGCGTTCGCCGCGGGGGGACGGTCCTGATGGGCGACGACGACAAGGCGGGCATTCCCGGCGGCCCGGGGCAGACCACCCGGACCCGCCGAAAGGGCCGGGGCGGCCGCGAGCAGGCCATGGTGCCCCCCGCGGAGTTCCGCTCCTACTACGGCAAGCCGATCGTCAAGGCTCCCCCGTGGAAGTACGACATCGCGGCGTATCTCTTCCTCGGCGGGTTGGCCGGTGGCTCGTCGCTCCTCGCGGCCGGTGCGGACCTGGCCGGGTTGCCGAACCAGCGTCGCTCGGCGCGGATCGTCGCGCTCGGCGGGATCACCGGCAGCTTGTATTACCTGGTCCACGACCTGGGGCGCCCGGAGCGGTTCCACCACATGCTGCGGGTGCTCAAGCTCACCTCGCCGATGAGCGTGGGCACGTGGATCCTCTCGGCGTACGGGCCGTTCGCCGGGCTGGCGCTGGGTCAGGAGATCGTGCCGCTGCTGCCCGAGAGGCTCGCCCGGCGTCTGCCCACCGAGCTCATCACCCGCGCGTCGCGGCCGGCCGGCATCGTCGCGGCGCTCGTGGCCCCGGCGGTCGCGTCGTACACGGCGGTGTTGCTCACCGACACGTCCCTGCCGAGCTGGAGCGCGGCGCGCCGCGAGCTGCCGTTCGTCTTCGTCGGCAGTGCCGCGGCCGCGTCCGGCGGGGTGGGCCTGCTGCTCAACCCGCTGGAGGAGACCGGTCCCGCGCGTCGGCTGGCGGTGGGCGGCGCCGCTCTCGAACTGACCGCCGACCAGATCATGCAGCGGTCGATGGGCATCACCGCCGAGCCCCTGCACGAGGGCCGGGCCGGGAAATACCACCGGGCGGCGCAGATTCTCACCGGCGCCGGCGCGGTGGGCGCGGTCCTCGGGCGGCGCAGTCGGCTGCTGTCCGCGGTGTCGGGGCTGGCGATGGCGGCCGGGTCGGCGTGCACGCGGTGGGCGGTGTTCCACGCGGGCATGGCCTCGGCGGAGGACCCGAAGTACGTGGTGGTCCCCCAGCGCGAGCGCCGCGATGCCCGCGGTGGCGGCGAGGCCTACGCGGAGCAGGTGGGCGACGACCGGGCCCGCTGACGGCGCCCGGTCAGAGCACCACGTGGCCGTCGTCGCCCTCGCGGCGGGTGAGCCCGCGCGCGGCGAGCGCCTCGAGCAGCGGCATCACCACGCGCCGCGAGGAGTCCAGGTGTGTCCGGGCCGTGCTCGGGGTGAACGGCTGTGGTAGCTGACGGAGCCGGCGCACCGCCTCGTCATAGACGTCCGGGCCCAGCCACACCCCGGACCCCAGTCCGGTGAGCAGTCCGGCGCGCTCGCACGCGGCCAGCTCGCGCGGCCCGAGGCCCAGCTCGGCGAGCTCGTCAGCGGTGGGTGCGTCGAACGGGGCGCCCCGCAGCCGCTCGGCCACCTGCTCCGCGGAGGCCCGGACGCGTTCGGGCAGCGTGGACCCGCCCCCGGCCGTCACCCGCCCGCCCTCTGCTCGCAGCGACGCGGCCGCGGGCTGCGCGAGTACCGCCTCCAACAGTGCGGCGTCCGGCAGGTCGAGGGCGCGACGCGCGGCCTCCGTGGGCAGCCCGGGCTCGAGGGGGTCGTCGCGGTCGTGCCCGCGGACGGCCTCGACCAGGCGTCCGGCCAGCGCGGCCGCCCACTCCGGGTCGATGAGCCACCCGCGGTATGCCTCGCGGGCCGGTGGCTCGGCGATGCCCCACGCCCGCAGGTCGTCGACGTGCGCGACACGGCGGCGACGCAGCTCCGACTCCACCTCCGGCGACTCGGGCACCTGCGCGAGCTCGTCCGCCCGCCGGCGGGCCGCCCCGCGGCGACGCAACTCCGGTGGCGCGGGGTCCAGGACGACGGCGCCCGAGGGGATCCGGTCCGCGCCCGGTTCGCGCAGGATCAGGCGGTCTCCGATCCGCATCGGCAGCGGTGCGGAGAGCGTCAACCGCGCGTGGCGCTCGTCGAGGGGCCGGACGCGTGCGGCCACCGCGGCGGAGCCGAGATGCACCATGATCTGCTCGGGCAGAGCATCGGTCCGCCCGTCGACCCGCACGTCGACGGTGTCGACCGCCCGCCAGCGGCCCGGCGCGACCAGGGTGCTGCCCCGCGGGACGTCGTCGGCGGCGACCCCGCGGAGGTTCACGGCCACTCGCGCCACCGCGGTCACCTCGTCCCGCGTGTGCCCGAGCGACTGCAGGCCACGCACGGTGACGCGCGGGCCCGACGGCCCGAGCTCGAGTGGGTCGCCCACGCGGATCGTGCCGGCGGGCAGGGTCCCGGTGACGACCGTGCCGGCGCCGCCGATCGTGAACGAGCGGTCCACCCACAGGCGCACGTCGGCGTCGGGGTCGGGCCGGGGCAGGAGCGAGCCGAGCTCGGCCAGCTCGGCGCGCAACCGGTCCATGCCCTCGCCCGTGACTGCGGAGACGCACACGGCCGGGATGGCGGCGAGCGGGGTCCCGGCGAGCGCCTCCCGGGCCTCCGCCAACGCGAGCTCCGGCTCCAGCAGGTCACTGCGGGTGATCACCAGGATCCCGTGCTGCACCCGCAGGGCCGCGAGCGCGTCGAGGTGCTCGGCGGACTGCGGCATCCAGCCGTCGTCGGCCGCCACGACGAACATCACCGCCGGCACCGGCCCCACCCCGGCGAGCATGTTCGGCACGAACCGCCGGTGCCCGGGTACGTCGACAAACGCGACGGTCCGGCCGTCGTCGAGGGTGGTCGAGGCGTAGCCGAGGTCGATCGTCAGCCCCCGGCGCCGTTCCTCCTCCCACCGGTCGGGCTCCTCGCCAGTGAGCGCGCGGACGAGCGTCGACTTACCGTGATCGACGTGCCCGGCGGTGGCCACGACGAACATCAGGCGAGCGCCCCCACGCGGAGCACGAGCGCCGCGAGCTCGTCGTCGTCACCCGGAGGCAACGCCCGCAAATCCAGGAGGCACCGGCCCTCGGTGACCCGCCCCAGGACGGCGGGGCGGCCGGCGCGCAGCGCGTCGGCGAAGGACTCCGGCAGGGCCACCGCAGCGCTCGGGAGCTCGATGCCCGGTGCACCGCCGCCGCCGACGGCCGCCACCGACCGCACCGCCCGCGCGTCGACCCCGGCCTCGCACAGACGGCCGGCGATGCGCTCGGCGCGCGACATCAGCGCGTCGGGGTCGGCCTCGAGCCCCGCCACGACGGGCGGGCGCGGTCCCCGCAGCGTCGCCTCGAGCGCGGCGAGCGTGAGCTTGTCGACCCGCAGCGCGCGGGCGAGCGGGTGGCGCCGCAGGCGGTGGACGAGCTCGGCGTCGCCGGCCAGGATCCCGGCCTGCGGCCCGCCGAGCAGCTTGTCACCGCTCGAGGTGACGAGGTCCGCGCCCGCCGCGAGCGTGGTGGTCATGTCCGGCTCGTCGGGCAGGGTCGGGTGCGGGGCGAGCAGGCCCGAGCCGATGTCCACCACCAGCGGCACGCCGAGATCGCGGAGGTCGGCGGGCGGGACGGACGAGGTGAAGCCGCTCACCACGAAGTTCGACGGGTGCACCTTGAGGACGAACGCGGTGGTGTCGTCGATCGCGCGGGCGTAGTCCTCGGCGGTGACGCGGTTGGTGGTGCCCACCTCCCGCAGGCGCGTGCCCGTGGACTCGAGCAGCTCGGGCAGGCGGAAGCCGTCGCCGATCTCGACCATCTCGCCGCGCGCGATGACGACCGTGCGCCCGGGCCCGCCGAGCGCGGTGACCACCAGCGCGAGGGCGGCCGCGCCGTTGTTCACCACGTGCACGTCACCGGCCGTCGGGACCGCCGCGCGCAGGGCGTCCAGTGTTCCGCGACCCCGCTTTCCGCGGCGTCCCGTCGCCAGGTCCAGCTCCACGTCGTTGGTCCCCGCCGCCTCGGCGAGCGCCCGCACCGCGGCCTCCGACAGGGGTGCGCGGCCGAGGTTCGTGTGCAGGAGGACCCCGCTGGCGTTGAGGACCCGCGTCAGGGTCACCGCGGCGGTGGGCAGGGCGGCGATGACGGCGTCGACGATGCCGCCCGCGTCGAGGCCACCCGAGCGGGCCCGCTGCTGCGCGCGCCGGATCTCGGCCTTCACCAGGTCGCGGCCCAGGTCGGCGATCGCGGGCGCGAGGCGGGGATCGCGGAGCAGGGCGTCGGTGGACGGGATGCGGCGGCGGGGATCGTCGGTGGCCGGAATCCGGCGGCGGGGATCGTCGGCCGCGGCTCGCGTCGGGCCCGCGGGCGGCTGCTCGGCGATCGTCGCTCCCCTTCCCTGTGGTGGCCGCGCTCGGCGGCTCGTACATCAGACGGTTGTGGCGGAGGCGGACGGGAATCGAACCCGCCTGACCGAGATACTCGGCCACGTCGGTTTTGAAGACCGCGGGGACCACCAGGTGCCCGGACGCCTCCCTGCCCACACGAGGGTAGGCGTTCCGCGCCGCCCGCGCCCACCGATGCTCCCGCGTGGTTAGGGTCGGGGCCATGGCCATCGACCCCGCACCGCCCACCGCCCGGCTGACCTCGTACGCGCACGGGGGCGGCTGCGCCTGCAAGATCCCGCCCGGCGCGCTGGAGAACGTCGTCTCCGGACTCGTCGGCGCCCCGGTGCACGACCCGGCGGCGGAACTCATCGTGGGGCTCGACGACGGCGACGACGCCGCGGCAGTACGGATCTCCGGCGGGCGGGCCGTCATCAGCACCGCCGACTTCTTCACCCCGGTCGTCGACGACCCGTACGACTGGGGCCGGATCGCCGCCGCCAACGCCCTGTCCGACGTCTACGCGATGGGCGGCACCCCGATCGTGGCGATCAACCTGCTGTGCTGGCCGATGGACGTGCTGCCGTACGAGATGGCCGGCGAGGTGCTGCGCGGCGCCCAGGACGTCGCCGGGGCGGCCGGCTGCCACGTGGCCGGCGGGCACAGCGTGGACGACCCGGAGCCCAAGTACGGCATGGCCGTCACCGGCATCGCGGACCCGGCTCGCCTCCTACGCAACGACGCGGGCCGGGCCGGCGTGCCACTCTCGCTGACCAAGCCGCTGGGGATCGGCGTGCTCAACAGTCGGCACAAGAACACCGGCGAGGGGAGCGCCGAGGCGATCGAGACGATGACCCGACTCAACGACGTCGCCTCCCGGCAGGCCCTCGAGGCGGGCGTGGAGTGCGCGACCGACGTCACCGGGTTCGGACTCCTCGGCCACCTCTACAAGATGGCCCGCGCCAGCGGGGTGTCGGCGGTGATCGACTCGGCCGCGGTGCCCTATCTGGAGGGCGCGCGGCAGGCTCTCGCCGACGGATTCGTCAGCGGCGGGACGCGCCGCAACCTGGACTGGGTGCGCCCGCACCTCGACGCAGGGGTGGGCGAGGACGAACTGCTGCTGCTCGCCGACGCCCAGACCTCCGGCGGTCTGCTGGTGGCCGGCGAGATCCCGGGCGCCCCGGTGATCGGTGAGCTCGTCCCCGCCGGAGACGCGGCCATCACCATCCGCTGACGTGGCGGGCGCAGAGGGCGCAGAGGGCGCGTAAGTCCCGCCGGATGCGCTGCCCCGCTGTCCTACGCTGCGGGAATGGTCCTACCGGGCAGCGCAACCGGGCCGGAACCGGGCATTCTCCCAGCGCGAGCCGGCAGCGCAGCGTAAGTGCAGTCACCCGCGCTGCCGGAATGCTCGGCGGGGGGGCGGAGAGCGGCCGGGCACCCCGGCCGGGCCGGGCGCGAGCGCGTCAGGCGTCGCGGTCGAGGCGGGCGAACTCGTCGAAGATGCGCGCGCCGTGGAGCAGCGCCCGCTCGTCGAGCACGAAGCCCGGGTGGTGCAGGTCCGTCTCGTCCCCCTCGCCGTCCCAGACGCCCAGCCGCAGGTACACGCCCGGGATCTCCTCGGTGTACCAGGCGAAGTCCTCGCCGCCGCTGGACTGGTCGGCCGTGCCCACGCCCTCCGGACCGAGCACGGCCTCGACCGCGCGGGCCGCGAGCTCGGCGCACTCGTCGTCGTTGACCACGGGCGGGACGCCCTGCACGTAGTCGACCTCGGCCCGCACGCCGTACAGCGCGGCCAGGTGCTCGATCGCGTCGCGGACGAGCGGCTCGGCGGTGGCCCAGACGTCGCGGTCGGCGCTGCGGAGGGTGCCCCACAGCTCACCCGAGTCCGGGATGACGTTCGGCGCCGACCCACCGGCCTTGATCGACCCCCAGGTGAGGACCGTGCCGGAGCGGGGATCGATACGCCGGTCGATCACGCCGTTCAGACCCAGGACGATCTGCGCGAGCGCGTGGACGGTGTCCTGCGTCTCGTGGGGCCGCGCCGTGTGACCGCCGGCCGAGTGGACGTGCACGCCGATCTTGGCGTTGGACGAGGTGATCGGCCCGCCGGTGACGCCGACCTCGCCGACGTGGCGATGGGGGTCGCAGTGCAGCGCGATGATCCGGTCGACGCCCTCGACCACGCCCTCCTCGACGCAGGTCTTGGCGCCGCCGGGCATGGTCTCCTCGGCGGGCTGGAAGATGAGGCGGACCGGGCGCGGTGGCGGGTCGGCGACCAACATCTCGGCGGCACCGAGCAGCATCGCGGTGTGCCCGTCATGGCCGCAGGTGTGGCTCACGCCCTCGACCTCGGACGCGAACGACTCCCCCGACTCCTCGGCCATGGGCAGGGCGTCGATGTCGGCGCGGAGCGCGACGACGTCCTTCGCGGTGGCGCCGTCGGCCGCCGGCACGTCACACCACAGGCCCGTGCCCAGCTCGAACTCGCGGGGCTTCAGCCCCATCCCGCGGAGCTGCTCGGCGATGTAGGCCGTGGTCTGCTCCTCCTCGAACGACAGCTCGGGGTGCGTGTGGATGTGGCGTCGCCACTGCACCAGCCGGTCCTCGAGACCGCTCGGGTCCCGCTTCTCGTTCTCACTCCCGGTCTTTCCGCGTCCGAACATCGAACACCTCCTGACAGAACTGGACCACCCGGTCGCCGAGCAGCTGCCGGTTGGCCAATTTCACGAATTCATGACCTTCGTCCTCGAAGATCAGCACGTCCACCGGTACGTCCCGCGCCCGCAGCGCCTCGGCCGCCTGTTCGCTCTCGCTGGGCGGGACGTTGGTGTCGTGGGCACCGTGGACGAACAGCATCGGCACCTCGACCCGGTAGAACCGGCGCAGTGGCGAGACCTCCTTGAGCAGCTCCTGCTCCTGGAGGGGATTGCCGTACTTGGGGTAGGCGGCCGCCGCGACCCACGGTTCGGTGTCGCGGTAGAAGGTCCGTATGTCGCTCATCCCGCACGCCGCGATCCCGCCGCACCAGCGACCCGCGTGGCGGACGAGGGTGGCGTTGACGAGGTACCCGCCGTAGGAGCGCCCGGCCACGATCACGTGGTCCGGGTCGGCGATGCCCTCGTCCACCAGGTGCAGCAGCGCGTCCTCGACGTCGTCGATGGCGGCGAAGCGCCCGTAACGGTCGTCGGCGTGGCTGAAGAAGCGACCCGACCCGGTGGAGCCGCGGACGTTGGGGGCGAAGAACGTCACCCCGATGTCGAGCAGCCGGCGGGCGATGTCATTGAACCCGGGGCGCGACTGCCCCTCCGGTCCGCCGTGCAGGTAGACCACGGTGGGGGCGGGTTCGCCCTCCGGCGCGGCACGGTACAGCCACCCGCTCATCTCGAGGCCGTCGCGGGCGGTGAACGTCACCGACTCGGGCGCAGGGTCGGGCTTGTGGGGGCCGCGTCCGGTCCAGCGGCCGGCGGCGACGTCGTACATGACCACGCGTGGCGGCTCGTCGAGGCTCTCGACCGTCACCGCGAGCAGCCGACCGTCCGCGGTGATGGTGGGCGAGGTGGCGACCACGTCGGGAAGGGGCGGCCGGGCGATCACGCGGGGCCGGTCGGACGTGATGTCGAGGACCTCCAGCTCGGAGAGGCCGTCGCGGACGTTCCACAGCAGCACGGCCGTCGACCGGTCCAGGCTCACCTCGACGGTGTCGAGGTCGGCGTCGTCGCGGTAGGACAGCGGCCACGACGTGGTGCCGTCCTCGCCGGCCTCCACGGCGAGCAGGCCCGTCCGCTCGGCGGAGTGGTCGCTGCGGACCACCATGCGCATCGGCCGATCCGGTCCGCCGGCGTCGAGGATGACCCCGGCGTCGGTCGTGGACCCGGTGTCGACCGGGAGCAGCGGCCACCACCGGCCGTCCGGGACGATCCGGAGCAGCTCGCGGATGCCGCGGGCGCCCACCCGGAACAGGGCCGCCCCGTCGCGGGCGTGGACGAGCGCCCCGCCCATCCGCCGGTCCACGACCGTGCTCTCCCCCGACTCGGGGTCCACGAGGCGGCCCTCGGCGACGCCCTCGGAGTCGAACGCCGTCACGGCCAGCAGCTCGCCGTCCCAGCACACGATCTGCACCGTCGCGTCGCCCCAGGTGTCCACGGCGTGGGCGCTGTGATCGTCGGGGTCGGTGGTGACGAGGAAGATCCGCTCACGTTCACCGCCACCGGGGGCGACCTCGCAGGCCAGCCACCTGCCGTTGGGCGAGTACGCGACCTTGCGGACCGGGCCGTCGATCGGCAGCACCACGTCCCGCTCGGGGCCGGCGCCATCCAGCCCGCCCGGCCCGAGCGGCCGCTGCACCGCTCGCGGGTAGCCGGTCCGTTCGGTGACCACGAACGCCAGCATCGACCCGTCGGGCGACAGGCACGGCGACGACGTGTGCCGGATGTACCCCGGCCCGCCGGCGGCGTCCACGGGCGCCCCCGCGACGTCCAGGGATTCTCGTTCCTCTGTGATCTCGGTGATGTCAGGCACGGTGGATCCAGGTGTCCTTTCCTCCCCCTCCGCTGGAGGCGTTGACCACCATCGTGCCCGCGGGGGCCACGCGTGTCATGGCCACCGGCGGCGCCTCGGCGAGGATCTCCCCGGCCGATCCGCGGCTGAGCATGACGAACGCCCGCATGTCGACGTGGCGCCGCTGCAGCTCGTGCCCGTCGAACGTCGGCAGCGTGGACAGGGCCTGCACCTCCTGCGCCACGAACCGCGCACCGTCGCGGCGCAGCTCGTCGCGCCGCTCGTCGAGCTCGCGGGGCGAACACTCCGGGCCAACAGTGATCCCCGACCCGCCGTACCCGTCGATGGGCTTGACCACGAGCTCGCCGAGCCGGTCGAGCACCTGGCGGCGCTGCTCGGGGTCGGAGCACAGGTAGGTGTCGACCTGGCCGATCAGGGGCTTCTCGCCCAGATAGAAGTCGATGATCTGCGGGACGCGCGCGTAAATGGCCTTGTCGTCGGCCGCCCCGTTGCCCGGTGCGTTCACCACCGCCACGGCCTGCTCCGCCATCGCGCCGAGCAGCCCACGGCGCAGGCGTACACCGTCCGCGCCTTCAGACGACAGCAGCATCTCCTCGTCCATACGGACGTAGAGGACGTCGACGGGGTGGCGGCCCTCGTCGTCGTCGCCGAAGACCTTCCCGTCCGCGACCACCAGGCGATCCGGGGTCACCACCACGGCCCCCACCACCTCCGCGGCGTGGATGATGTCGAACGCCTGCAGCTCGTCCTCGGCGACCACCACGGCGATCCGGGGATCCTCCACCCCCTCCGGCGCGGCCGCCCGCAGGGTGCGGCCCAGGATCTCCAGACCCTCGCGCGGGTCGTGGACCTCCGAGCGCGCGCCGAACTCGGGGTACCCCTCGGTGATGCGGTCACGCAGCGCGACGGCCATCGCCAGACCGCCCGGCATGCGCAGGTTGTCCTCCAGGACGATCCACTCGCCCGGCCCCGTCGAGACCAGGTCGGCGCCACACACCGGGGCGTGCAGCACGCCCTCGGGCACCGCGCGGCCCGTGGGCCGGAAACCGGGCGCCCGCTCGAGCGCATCGGGCGGGACGATCCCCGCGCGCGTGATCTCGCTCGGGCCGTAGATGTCCTGGAGGAACATCTCCATCGCACGGGCGCGCTGCTCGAGCCCCGCGGAGATGCGGCTCCACTGGTCGGCGGGCACGATGCGCGGCACGGCGTCCAGCGGGAAGACCTGCGGCTCGTCGTGGCCGTACACCTTGAGCGTGATGCCGAGGTCGCGCAGGCGGTCGTCGACGTCGGCCTTGCGGTCGCACAGGGTCTCGGGGCCGAGGTCGGAGACGGCCTTGAGCACGTCCACGTACTCGGGCCGCGGCGCGCCGTCGGCGGTGATCGCCTCGTCGTGGACGTCCTCGGTGACGGCCTCGCCGAGCGGCGAGTACGCGGACAGCATGGAGCGCATGCCGCGGTCGTCGGAGATCGCGCGCGGTCGCAACCGGCCCGAGGTCTCGGCGAGCAGCACGGACACCACGTCCCGCCGCCGACCGCGACGGCGGTGCGCGGCGCGCTGCCGGGCGGCCGAGGTGCCGGTCGCGCGGACCCCGTCGAGCAGGTCGCGCACGAGCTCCGCCTCGCCGGTGGCCTCGATGTGCGACTCGAGGTCGGCGACCAGGTCCACGAGGACCTCGGTGGCGGGCCGGGGCGCCCCGCTGACCACGTCCACGAGGTCACCCTCGAGGCCGGACCGCGCCGCGCGCCAGAACGCCGCGTCCAGCACGGCCGGCGAGGGGTCGTCCCAGGGGCCGGCGCCGTCGGCGCGCTCGGCCAGGAGGGTGTCGACCGTCGCGCGGAACAGAGCGGCGACGACGACGAGGGTGTCCACCGTGCTGCAGGAGTCGCACGCCCGGAATTCCACCCCGGCGCCGTCCCGGGACGGGCGGATGTCGATCTCGATCGCCTCCCGGCCCGGCACGACACCGGTACCGACGAGCTCGTCCTCGGCCGCGAGCAGGCCCTCGGCGGTGTCGGTGGCGAACGCCGTGACGTGGGCGGGCGACCAGCGGGCCTCGAAGGTCCGCGTGGAGGCGTAGCCGGAGTCGGTGCCGTCCGCCCAGTAGGGCGAGCTCGCGCTCATGGCCAGCAGCGTGGGGGCCACCGCGACCGCCCGGCGCGCGACGTACTGGGCCTCGTCCGCGTCGGCGACCTCGACCACCACGGAGAAGCGGGCGGCCGCGCGGGTCTGCGACTCCCGGCCGGGGCCGGGGTGGAAGTCGCCGGGGCCGGGGTCGAACTCGACGCCCGGGGAGGCCAGCGAGCCCGCGGCGACGATCCCCGCGTGGGACCTCTCCGCGGCCTCGCCGAGGGTCCGGCGGTTGCGCCGGATCGCCTCGGCGAGGTCGTCGAGCCGCGTGTGCGCGCCCGCGTCGGACACCAGGAGAGCACCGTGGTGTGCGGACGACACGGGGCTCGCGCCGCCGTCAGCGGTGCCGGCGGAGTCGGCGGTGCCGGCGCTGTCGGCGCTGTCGGCGCTGTCGGCGCTGTCGGCGCTGTCGGCGCTGTCGGCGCTGTCGGCGAGGGTGGCGAGCACCTCGGGCGCGCGGCGCACCGGTCGTCGGGTCCGGAGGTCGACGAGGTGGAGTTCCTCCTCGACCCTGATCCATCGTTGTCGCTGGGTCATTGTTCCCACGCTAAGGGAGCCGGTCGGGGCGTGCACCCGCGCGCGAGCGGCGCCTGATCAGCGCGGGTCGCGGTCCGCTCGCGCGGGTGGGCGCAGGATCCACGTGTCCTTGCCGCCGCCGCCCCGCGAGGAGTTGACGATCATCGACCCCGCCGGCGCCACCCGCGTCAGCCCCGCCGGGACCGCATGCGCGGTGGTCCGGCCCCCTTCGCGGCGGAGGTGCGCGAACGCCCGCAGGTCCACGTGGCGCCGCTGCATCTCGCGGCCGTCGAAGGTCGGCAGCGTCGACAGGGACACCACGTCCTGGGCGATGTACCGCTCCGGTCGGGCCAGCAGGTCCTCGCGCCGCTCGGCGAGCTCGGCCTCGGTGCACTCGGGTCCGATCGTGATGCCCGCCCCGCCGTACCCGTCGATGGGCTTGACCACCATCTCGGCGAGCCGGTCGAGCACGTGGTCCCGCTGGGTCCGGTCCGCGCAGAGGAACGTGGGGACCTGGTCGAGGATCGGGGTCTCGCCGAGGTAGAAGTCGATCATCTCCGGCACCGCGGCGTAGATCGCCTTGTCGTCGGCCACCCCGTTGCCCAGCGCGTTGGCCACGGTGAGCCGACCCGCGAACAACGCCTCGAGAAGCCCGTCGCGGAGCGGCACCCCGTCGAAGCCGGGCGAGGACAGCAGCATGTCCTCGTCGATGCGCGCGTAGACCACGTCGATCCGGTGCAGTCCGCCCCGGTCCCGGCGGTGCAGGATGCCGTCGACGAACGCGACCTTGTCGGGCGTGACCAGGGGGAGCCCGGCCCGTTCGGCGATGAGCCGGTGCTCGAACCACGCGGAGTCCGTGGATCCGGACGAGAGCAGCACCACCGCGGGCTCGTCCCCGGCCGCGGGGGGCGCGGCCGCCTGCAGGGTCTGCCTGATCATGGGGAACGCCTCGTCGGGCGAGTAGAGGTCGTACCCGTCCATGAGGTCGCCGAACAGCGTCGTGGTCATCTCCCGGTGGGCGTGGGAGAACGCGATTCCCGAGGGCACCCGCACGTTGTCCTCGAGGACGAGCCATCGGCCGTCGTCCGCGCACACCAGGTCGACGCCGCTGATGTGGGCGCGGATCCGGCCCGGTCTCACCACCCGCCCGGTGCTGCGGTAGCCGGGTGCGCGGTCCAACGCCTCCGGCGCGAGGCGCCCGGCCGCGACGATCGCCTGGTCGCCGTAGACGTCGTTGAGGAACGCGTCCACCGCCCTCGCGCGCTGCTCGACGCCCGCGGCCAGCCGCTCCCACACCGCCGAGGTGATGATCCTGGGCAGGAAGTCCATCGGGAAGACGTGCGGCCGGTCCTCCCCGGTCACCCGGAACGTCACCCCGGCCACCGCGGCCTCCTGCTCGGCCCGGATCTGCCGTGCCCGCAGCCGCACCGTCCCCAACCGCTCGAGACGCTCGACGACGCGCGCGTACTCGGGGCGCACCCCGCCGTCGGCGCCGACCGCCTCGTCCCAGCTCGGATCCAGGTCGAGCCCGTCGAGCGGCAGGTAGACGCCGAACAGGCGGCCGCGCGCCTCCGACATCGGGGACCGCGTGCCGGTGCTGCCGCCGGTCTCGGCGACGAGGAGGTCCACCACGTCGACCGGGCGGGTCCGACGCCGCAACACCTGCCGCTGCCGGTAGGCGCTACTGCCGTTGTAGAGGGCGTCGTCCAGCAGCTCGCGGGCCAGGTCGAGGTCGCCGGACGCGGCCAGCTCGTCCTCGAGGGAGGTCACGAGGTCGGTGAGGACGTCGGCCGCGGGGCGCGGACGGGCGGTCCCCGGGTCGACCAGGTCGCCCTCGAGTCCGGAGCGCGCCGCCCGCCACATCGCCGCCCGTAGCGAGGTGTCCGCCGGCGCCCCGGTGTGCGCGCCCCGGTCGAGCGCCGCCGACTCCCTGTTCACCAGGGCCCGGAACAGGACCGCCACGAGCACGGCGGTGTCCGCGATCGGGCTCGAGTCGCAGGCAGTCAGCTCGACGGTCCGCCCGTCCCGCCCGGGTTGTACACCGAAGCGGACCATCGACGCGTCCGCGACCACCCCGCTGGCCACCAGACCGTCGACCAACGCGTCGTACTCCTCCGCCGAGCAGACCCCCGCCACCGGGGCGATGGTCGGCCACCGCGACGCGGCCGTGGAGCGGTAGCTGGCGTACTCGGAGTCCGACCCGTCCCGCAAAAACGGTGAGCTCGCGGTGAGCGCCAGGAACGCGGGCAGGTGCGCCGAGGTGCGGCAGGCCACCTGCACCGCCCGGTCGCGATCGGCGACCTCCACTCGTACGCCGGTGCTGCAGTAGACCTGGTCGCGGACCAGATACTCGTAGTCCGCGAGCAGCCGACGGAACCGCAGGGTCTCGTTCTCCAGGGAGGATGTCGGGGGGCCGAGCGGCAGCGCGCCCGCGGCGACCACGGCCAGCCCCGCCTTCTCCGCGGCGTCCCGGAGATCACCGCGCAGCCGGCGCATCTCGGCGCGGAGCCCGGCCGCCGAGGTCGTCTCCGGGGTGAGCGACCGCACCACCGAGCTCTCCACCTCGACCACGCGGTGGTCTGCGGGCAGGCGGGCGATGAGTCCCCCGGCGCGGGGGGCGAGCTCGCGGGTGGCGGCGTCGAGGACGTGGAGGTCCTCCTCGATCACGATCGTCCGGCCGGCGGGGCTCATGGAGAAACGGTAATACCGCTCCGCCCGGGGCACATCCGGTCCGGCTGCGGGGGGCGGCTCAGCGCGCCTTCCACACGGGGGCGCGCTTCTCGGCGAACGCCCGCGGGCCCTCGGCCGCGTCCTCCGAGGTCATCACCGTGATCATCTCGGTGTCGCTGACCTTCCAGCGCTCGGCCTCCGACGGACGGGCGCCGTCGGAGATCCCCAGCGCGACGCGCTTGGTGCCCTGGACGGCCAGCGGCGCGTTGGCGGCGATCGTCGCGGCCAGCTCGAGAGCCTCGTCGAGCAGCCGGTCGGCGGGGACGACGCGGTTGACGAGGTGCAGGTCCAGCGCCCGGTCGGCGGAGATCGGTTCGCCCGTCAGCAGCATCTCCATGGCCACGCGGTGCGGCAGCTGGGCGGGGAGACGGAACGCCCCGCCCGCCGCGGCGATGAGTCCGCGCTTGACCTCGGGCAGGCCGAAGACGGCGTGCTCGGCGGCCACCACGAGGTCGCAGGCCAGCGCGATCTCGCAACCCCCGCCGAGGGCGGTGCCGTTGACGGCGGCGATCACCGGGACGGACACGTAGTGCTGCATCATCCCGGCGAAGCCCCACTCGCGGTTCTCGGCGGGGAAGATGTCCTCGCCCCGGGAGATGGCCTTGAGGTCGGCTCCCGCGCAGAACGACTGATCGCCCGCGCCGGTGATGACGACGGCGCGGATCTCGGGGTCGGTGTCGGCCTCGTGCAGGGCCCGGCCGAGCAGGGTGCTCACCTCGCCGTTGACGGCGTTGCGGGCCTCGGGGCGGTCGAGGGTCGCGATGAGGACGTGATCGCGTCGCTCGGTGCGGACGGCGGGGCGGGTCTCGGACATAGCGGAGTCGGGCACAGCGGAGTCGGTCATGCGCCCAGTCTCGCCCGGCCGCGCCGCTCGTGGGCCGTCTTTCCGCTCCTGCGCGGCGGCCTCCCGGTTCCTCGCCGGCGCTCGTGGGCGGGGCGGCGCGTGATCCCGCCGGTCAGCCCTCGCGCCCGGTGCCCGGCGGTCATTCCGCCAGCGGGAGTCCGCTCACCTACGCTGCCGACCTGACCCATGCTGCGTTGCTGGTCCACCTCCCCAGCGCAACCGGCCTCGAGACGTACATGCACCCAGCGCGGGTCAGCGAGGCAGCGCGACCGGCGGCACATGCGCTGCAGGGATGACCGCGGCGGGCGGGTCCGCGAGACGGTCGCGCCGCCCGGCCGGGCGGGTGCGCCGGGTGGGCGCTCCACCCGGGCCGAGCGGGTGCGCGGGGTGGGCCGAGCCGGCCCGCGGGTCAGCTGTGCAGCGGCGTGATCGGCGGGACGAACACACAGCCCACGGGCCGCGGGTTCTCCGGGTCCAACGCGTTCAGTACGAGGTCGCGGGCCACCGGGTCGGTGACGATCGAGACGTGTTCCGAGTAGTCCTGCGCGCAGAAGTCCTGCACGATGTGGTTCTCCGCGTTGGGCCCCTCGACGAGACCGCTGGCGAACGGCGTGACGATCTCGTCGTACCGCGTCAGGATGTTCGTGTACTGCACATCCGGGTGGTACGGCGTGCCCGTGCGCCACAGGTCGTGGAAGAACTGGCTGCCCGCGAGCACCTGGTTGCACGCACCGCAGCCGACGGTCCGGAAGAAGTGCTCGACCTCATCGCGGACGCCGATCTGGCCGAACAGGTCGAACGCCTGGGAGATGAAGAACGCCGTGCTGCCCCGCCACACCGAACCGAGGCCGACGTAGTTCTCCACGAACTCGTGCCCGCCCAGCTCGTTCACGTACACCGCCGGCATGAGCGTGCCCTGCGAATGCCCCACCAGGTCGACCTTGTCCGCGCCCGTCGCCTCACGCACGCGGTCCACGAACACCGCGAGCTCGGCCGCACCCTCCTCCATCGTGCGCGTCCCGCCCAGTGCGCTGAGCGGCCACGGCGCCTGCGGGTGCGCGGCATACGTCAGGGCGAACACGCAGTAGCCCTCGTTGGCCAGCGACGGCGCCAGGTACGCCCAGTTGTCCTGTCGGTTGAGGAACGTGCCGTGGACGAGGATCACCGGACGCGGACGTGCCTCGGTGAGCTCGCAGTCCCAGTCGTTCGTGGCCGGGTGCTCGCCGAGCGGGTTCTGGACCTCGGCGCGCAGACCGTCGACGAACGACGCGGGCACGGGATGGGGGCCACCGGCCGTCGGCGCCGGCGCGGTGCCGGGCTGCGCCACCGCGGCGGAGGGGACTACGACGAGCGATACCATCGCCAGGATCAGAGCGGTCACGAGATGTTTCACGTGAATCCCTTCGGCGGGGCGGCGCGCGCACCCCTGCCGAGGTATGGTGAGCCGCTACGGATATATTTGATTTGAATTATCGAGTACGGGCGCCCACGGTGGGTGCTCCTCCTTGAAGAAACGAGGTGGCGGACTTGGCCCCCACACGACTCGCGCAGCGTCCGCAGCTCTCCGAGGAGGTCGCCGACCACGTCCGGACGCTCATCATGAGTGGCGAGGTCCGCCCGGGCGACTTCATCCGCCTCGACGAGACCGCCGCCGCCCTCGGCGTGAGCGTGACCCCCGTCCGCGAGGCCCTGCTCACCCTGCGGGGCGAAGGCCTGGTCGATCTCGTACCGCGACGCGGCTACCTCGTCTCCCCCATGAGCCGTCAGGACATCGAGGACATCTTCTGGCTGCAGGCCGAGCTGTCCAAGCGGATCGTCGACCGGGCCATCACCCGCTACGACGACGCGGCGCTCGAAGCCCACGCGCGCCTCATCGACGACTTCGAGGCGGCGTCCGCGGCCGGACACGCCGACGGCGTGGTCCACGCCCAGTACGCGATCCACCGGGCCATCAACCGGGTGTCCCGATCGGACAAGCTCTCGAGATTCCTCTCCAACGCCGCCCGCTACATGCCGTACCGCCTCTACGCCGAGGACCCCGAATGGCGCGCGGGCGCCCTCGTCGACCACCGGCGCATGCTGCAGGCCCTCCGTGACAAGGACCTCGACACCGCCCACGCCGTGGTCGACGGCGAGTTCAGCAACGGCGCCCGGCTGCTCGTCGCCCACCTCGAACGCGCCGGGGTCTGGGACGAGGCCCGCGAGCCGGAGCTCGCCGCCGAGGCCTGACCCCACGCAAGGGCCCGACCCCGCCGGTTCCGCCGGACACGGGGACGGGCCCGGGCACCGGTCACCCGGCCCGGGCCCACCTCGTCGTCGTCACATCAACGGACGACCGGTCGTCAACCGCCACCTCAGGTCCCACAGCAACAGCCGGTAGGTGATCGTCCGCACCGGCTCGGGCAACAGCCCGTTGAGCCGCGCCGTCACGGCCAGGAACGCCTCGAAGCGTCGCTGGTCCCGCGGTGTCCACGGCAGGCCCAGCTCGTCCCGGAACTCACGGTGCAGGAAACCCGTGGTGACCCACCTGGCCGCCCGGCCGAACAGCAGCGTCGCCGGCTGGGGCAGCATCCTCAGCTCCGTCAGGCCCACCAGGTGCTCGCGGACGGGCTCGTCGAAGCGGATCCGCGACATGCCCTCCCGCCAGTACTCGTCGAAGTCCGCGCGGGTCGCCGGCCACTGCTCGGGCCGCACCTGCAACGTGGTGCCCAGGGTCGGCGCGGAGGCGTAGAAGGCCTCGCGATCCGCGTCCGACATGGGCCCGTGCAGCCACTCGAAGACGTCCTCGAAACCGATGTACAGGCACGCGGCCACCCACATCTGCAGCTTCGGGTCGAGCGCGCTGTACTTCACACGGCTCTCCGGCGTCGAGTGGACCCGCCGGTGGATCCGCGTCACCTCCTCGCGGTAGATCCGCTTGTCCTCGTCCGTGCCCAGCGTCGCCACCGCGAGATACTGGAACGTCGTACGCGCCCGCTTCAGGGGCCGCTTGTAGACGTTTCCCGTGTCCACGCGGCTCTCGCGCACACCCCACCCGACCTCCGGCCAGGACAGCTGCATGATCACGTTGGCCACCCCGCTGGCCGCGCCGAGGGAGTCGACGGCATCGGTCAACGTCGGCGGGGACGTGCGCGCCACGGCGGGCGCGGGATTGCGGTGCAGTTCGGTGATCACTACTCGCCTTCCGGGCAGGTGTCGGATGAGGTGCGCGGCCGGAGGTCAGACGCCCACGGTGCCGTGCTCGGCGCGAAGCGTGCCCTTGACCACCTTGCCGCTGGCGTTCCGCGGCAGCTCCTCCACGTGGACCAGGTGCTTGGGCAGCTTGAAGCCGGCGAGCTTGTCGCGCAGCCACTCGTTCAGCTCCTCGAGGGTGAGGTCGGGCCCGCCCTCGTGCTGGGCCACGACCGCGACGGGGACCTCTCCCCACTTGTCGTCCCGGCGCCCGATGACCGCGACCTCGCGGATCCGCGGGTGCCCGGCGATGATGTTCTCCACCTCCGCGCAGTAGATGTTCTCGCCGCCGGAGATGATCATGTCCTTCTTGCGGTCCACCACGTAGACGAAGCCCTCCTCGTCCATCCGGACCAGGTCGCCGGAGTGGAACCAGCCGCCCTCGAACGCCTCCGCGGTCTCCCGGGGCTTGTTCCAGTACCCCGACATCATGGTGGGGCCGCGGTAGACGATCTCGCCGACCTCGCCCGGGCCGACCGGCTCGCCGAACCCGTCGATGACCCGCGCCTCGATGGTGGGGATGACCTTGCCGACGGAGCCGAGCTTGCGGATGGCGTCGTCACCGTCGAGCGCGCAGGTGATGGGGCTCATCTCGGTCTGCCCGAACACCGCGCAGTTGAGGGCGTCGGGGAAGGTCTCCGCCATCGCCCGCAGGATGGTGTCCGTGGACGGGGCGGCGCCCCACGAGATGTTGCGCAGGGACAGGCTGCGAGGCCGGGCCTGCTGCTCCGCGCAGACGGCCTGCCACTGCACGGGGACCAGGAAGATGCTGGTGATCTTCTCCGCCTCGAGGGTGTCCAGGAGGGCGGCCGGGTCGAAGGCCTGGAGCGGGTGGATCACCGTCACCCCACCGAGCTGCAGGCTCGGGGCGATCGAGCCGAGAGCCGCGATGTGGAACATCGGCGCCGCGCACAGGGCACGCCCGTCCTCGTCGAAGAGGCGGAAGACCCGGATGCAGGTCAGCGACTGTGCCGTGAGGTTCTGGTAGGACAGCATGGCGCCCTTGGGGCGGCCGGTCGTGCCGGAGGTGTACATGATCAACGCGGTGGTGTCCTCGGGGACGTCGACCGGCTCGTGCGGCGTGCCCTCCTCGGCGAGCGCGTCGGCGTAGCTCGTCTGGTCCGGGGTGCCGCTCTCGCCGCCGATCACGATGTGCTGGCCCGGCTCCTCCCCCTGGGCCCGGATGGCCGGGACGAGCGGGGCCAGCATCGCGTCGGTGACGACGACCTTCGGCGTGCAGTCGCTGACGAGGTACGCGAGCTCCCCGGGGGTGAGTCGGAAGTTCACCGGCACCGCGATGGCGCCGAGTTTGTTGATGCCCAGCACCGCCTCGACGAACTCCGGGTTGTTCAGGGTGATGAGCATGACCCGGTCACCCTTGCCGACACCGCGGCGCGCGAGCGCGTCGGCGAAGCGGTTCGTGCGATCGCGCAGTTCACGCCAGGTGGTGGTCTGCCCGAGGTACCGGAGTGCCTCGGCGTCGGGCTTCATCTCGGCGTGGATGGAGACCCACGTGTTCCAGTGGTTGCGACGCGCCGCGTGCAGCTCGGCGATGGGGTCCGTGGCGGTGGTCATGGTCTCGGCCTTTCGTGGCGACGGTGGGTGGGAGGTGGGTCGGTCAGGTGAAGTTCGGGCGTCTCTTCTCGAGCACGGACTTCACGCCCTCGGCGAAGTCCTCGGAGACGAGCAGTTCGCACTGCCCCTCGTGTTCACGCCGGAGGGCCTCGTCGAGCTCGGTGAGGGCGGCCAGGGTGACGGCCCGCTTGGTCAGTTCGAGCGCCCGGCGGGGTCCCCGCGCCAGGCGGCGGGCCGATTTCTGAGCGGCCTCGTGTAGCTCGGCGGCCGGCAGGACGTCCACGACCAGGCCCACGTCACGCGCCTCACCCGCCGACACCGCGTCCCCGCGCAGCAACATGCGCGAGGCCACCGACCGCCCGACGGACGCGGGGAGCAGGACGCTGGCGCCGCCGTCGGGCATGAGCCCGATGTTAGTGAAGGCGAACAGCAGGTAGGCGTCCTCGGACATGAACATCAGGTCCGCGGCCAACGCGAGGGAGACCCCGACCCCGGCGGCCGGCCCGTTGACCGCCGCGATGACCGGCACGGGGGCCCGGAGCACGGCGTGCACCAGGTTGTTGGCGGCGTCCATCGTGACGTCGGGAGCGATCGCGTCGCCCGACGAGCCGGATTCACTGGCGGCCTGGAGATCGGCCCCGGTGGTGAAGGCCCCGCCCTCGCCGGCGAGCACGATGACGCGCGTGTCGTCCTGCGCACCGACCTCGGCGATCACCTCGCCGAGCGCGGCTAGGGTCTCGTAGTCCACGGCGTTCATCCGCTCGGGGCGGTTGATCGTGATGGTGACGACGCCGATGTCGTCCCGGTCGATGCGGAGGGCGTCCCGCCCCGAGGCGGTCATCGGACCGCCTCCGAGACACCGACCATCCCGGCCAGGCGGGAGGTGATGATCTCCTCCGCCTCCGTCATCATGCGGTCGACGAGCTCGGCCACGGTGGGCACGTCGTCGATGAGCCCCTGACACTGGCCGGCGGTCCAGATGCCGGCGTCGAGGTCCCCGTCCTCGAAAACCTTGCGCCCGCGGGCGCCGGCGACGAGATGCTGGATGTCGGAGAACTCGGCACCCTCGGACTCCTTGGCCACGACCTCGGCCGAGATCGCGTTCGCCGCGACCCGGGCGGTGTTGCGCATGGTGCGGAAGATGAGCTTGGTGTCGAGCTCGGTGTTGGCGACGATCTGCTGCTTGACCTGCTCCGCGACCGGGGACTCGGCCGTGCACATGAAGCGGGTGCCCATGTTGGCGCCGTCGGCGCCCAGGGCGAGGGCGGCGACCATGCCGCGCGCGTCGGCGATCCCTCCGGAGGCGAGGATCGGGATCGTGAGCCTGGAGGCCGCCGCGGGGATGAGGACGAGCCCGGGGACGTCGTCCTCTCCCGGGTGCCCGGCGCATTCGAAGCCGTCGATGGACACGGCGTCCACGCCGAGCTTCTCGGCCTTGAGGGCGTGGCGCACGGAGGTGCATTTGTGGATGACCTTGATGCCGGCGGAATGGAACACCGGCAGGTGCTCGGAGGGGTTCGACCCGGCGGTCTCGACGATCTTCACGCCCGACTCGACGATCGCCTGTCGGTACTCGGCGTAGGGCGGCGGGTTGATCGCCGGCAGGATCGTGAGATTGACGCCGAACGGCTGGTCGGTCATCTCCCGGCAGCGGGCGATCTCCCGGACCAGGTCCTCGGGCGTCGGCTGGGTGAGGCCCGTGATGATGCCGAGCGCCCCGGCCTCCGACACGGCGGCGGCGAGTTCGGCCCGGCCGACCCACATCATCCCGCCCTGCACGATCGGGTGGCGGACGCCGAACTCCTCGGTGAAGCGGGTGCGGATCACGGCTGGACCTCCTCGTAGGTGCCGCCCGAGGCGGCCTTCGAGCGCAGGGACTCGGGCGGGGTGAACCGGTCGCCGTAGCGCTGCGCGAGTTCCTCGGCCCGGGCCACGAACCCGGGCAGGCCGCCGGGGTACTGGTCCATGTAGCGGGCGACGCCGCCGGTCCAGCCGGGGAAGCCGATGCCGAGGATGGAGCCGACGTTGGCGTCGGTGGTCGTCTCGAGGACGCCTTCGTCGAGGCATTTGACGGTCTCGATCGCCTCGGCGAAGAGCATGCGGTCGATCGCGTCCTGCAGCGGGATCTCGGTGGTACCGCCGAAGGCGTCGGCAAGGCCGGGCCACAGTCCGGCCCGCTTGCCGGTCTCGGGGTCGTAGTCGTAGAACCCGGAGCCGGTCGAACGACCCTTGCGGTCGAATTCGTCGATCATGCGGTCGAGCACCGCGTTGCCCGGGTGGTCGGGCAGCTCGCGCCCTTCCGCCCGCGCGGCCTCGCGGGTCTCGTCCCGGATCTTGCGGGGCAGGGTCAGGGTGAGCTCGTCCATGAGGGCGAGCACCGGCGCGGGGTAGCCGGCCTGCGAGGAGGCCTGCTCGATGGTCGGCGCCGGGACGCCCTCGGCGAGCAGGGCCATGCCCTCGCTGGTGAAGGTGCCGATGACGCGGGAGGTGAAGAATCCGCGGGAGTCGTTGACCACGATCGGGGTCTTGCCGATCTGGGCGACCAGCGCCAGGGCCCGTCCGAGGGTGTCCTCGGAGGTCTCGGCGCCCTTGATGATCTCGACCAGCGGCATCTTGTCGACCGGGGAGAAGAAGTGCAGGCCGATGAAGTCGGCGGGCCGGTCCACGCCGCCTGCGAGCATCGTGATGGGCAGGGTGGAGGTGTTCGAGCACAGCAGGGCCCCCGGTGCGAGGTGCGGGGCGATCTCCGCGAACACCGCCTCCTTGACCTTCGGGTCCTCGAAGACGGCCTCGATGACGGCCTGCGCGCCGTCGGCCGCGGCGGCGTCGGTGGTCGGGGTGATGCGCGCCAGGAGGGCGTCGCCCTTGCGCTGCGCCTTCTCCCGCGCCTCGCCTTCCGCCGCGCGGGCGACCGTCTTGGCGACGAGCTTCTCGGAGTAGCCCTTCCCGCGCTCGGCGGCGGACTGGTCGATGTCCTTGAGGACGACCTCCATGCCGGCCTTGGCGCACACGTAGGCGATCGCGGCGCCCATCATGCCGGCGCCCAGGACGACGACCTTCCCGACGGGCTCGCGGTCCGCCGAGCCGTACTTCTTCGCCAGGCCGTTGGCCTTCTGCATGTCGAAGAAGAACGCGCGGATCATGTTCTTGGCGGTCTGCCCGGTGGCCAGGCCGGCGAAGTAGCGGGCCTCGACCTTCTCCGCCGCGGCGAAGTCGAGCCCGGCGCCCTCCACCGCCGCCGCCATGATGGCGACGGGGGCCGGGTAGGGCGCGCCCTTGAGCTGCTTGCGCAGCATGGCCGGGAAGGCGGGCAGGTTGGCGCCGAGCGCGGGGTTGGACGGGGTGCCGCCGGGCATGCGGTAGCCCTTGCGGTCCCACGGCTGGGCCGCCTCGGGATTGGCCTTGATCCACTCCTTGGCGGCGGGCAGCAGGTCCTCGGGCCCGGCGACGAGCTCGTCGACCAGGCCGATCTGGTGCGCCTTCCCGGGGCGCATGCGCTTGCCCTCGAGCAGCACCTCCATGAGCGCGGTGGCCACGCCGAGCATCCGCACGGTGCGGACGATGCCGCCGCCACCGGGCAGCAGGCCGAGTCCGACCTCGGGCAGGCCCAGCTGGACGGCCGGGGAGTCCACCACGATGCGGCGGTGGGCCGCGAGGGCGATCTCGAGGCCGCCGCCGAGCGCGGCGCCGCCGATGGCGGCCACGACGGGCTTACCCAGCGTCTCGAGTCGCCGCAGGGGGGCCTTGGCGCGCTCGACGGTCTGGATCGCGAGGTCGGCGGCGTCCGCGGGGATGGACAGGATGTCGCCGAGGTCGCCACCGGCGAAGAAGGTCTTCTTGGCGGAGGTGAGGACGACTCCGGTGACGTCGTCGATCTCCGACTCGAGCCGGTCGACCGCCGCCTCCATGGAGGCGAGATAGTCGGCGTTCATGGTGTTGGCGCTCTGGTTGGGGTCGTCCATGGTGAGGACGACGATCCCGTCGGCGCCACGCTCGTAGGTGATGGTGTTGGTGAAGTCGCTGCTCATTGAGGTGTTCTCGTCCTTATGGGGCTGGAGGCCGGCGCTTGTCTACAGGCGTTCGATGATGGTGGCGATGCCCATCCCGGCTCCCACGCAGAGGGTGGCGAGGGCGTAGCGGGCGTCGCGGCGTTCCAGTTCGTCCAGGGCGGTGCCGAGGATCATCGCGCCGGTGGCGCCGAGCGGGTGGCCCATGGCGATCGCGCCGCCGTTGACGTTGATCTTCTCCATCGGGACGTCGAGGTCCTTGGCGAACTTCATGGGCACGGCGGCGAACGCCTCGTTGACCTCGAACAGGTCGATGTCGTCGATCGTGAGATCGGCCTTGGCCAGCGCCTTGCGGGCGGCGGGGGTCGGTCCGGTGAGCATGATGGTCGGCTCGGACCCGACGACCGCGGCGGAGACGATCCTCGCGCGGGGCGTCAGCCCGTTGCGCTCGCCCGCCGCGGCGTTGCCGATGAGCATCGCGGTGGCGCCGTCGACGATGCCGGAGGAGTTGCCGGCGTGGTGGACGTGGTCGATCTTCTCGACCGAGTGGTACTTCTGCAGGGCGACGGCGTCGAAGCCGGCCTGCTCGCCGAGGGCGGCGAACGAGGGCTTCAGACCGGCGAGGTCGTCGGCGGTGGTGCCGCGGCGGATGTGCTCGTCGTGGTCGAGCACCACCCGGCCGGCGAGGTCGACGACGGGGACGACCGAGCCGGCGAACCGGCCGGAGTCCCAGGCTGCGGAGGCGAGCTCCTGGGAGCGGGCGGCGAACTCGTCCACGTCGCGACGGGAGAATCCCTCGAGGGTCGCGATGAGGTCGGCGCCGATGCCCTGGGGCACGAACGAGGTCTCGTAGTTGATGCGGGGGTTCTGCGCCCAGGCGCCGCCGTCGGAACCCATGGGGACGCGCGACATCGACTCCACGCCACCGGCGATCACGAGGTCCTCCCATCCGGCGCGGACCTTCTGCGCGGCGAGGTTCACCGCCTCCAGACCCGAGGCGCAGAAGCGGTTCTCCTGGACGCCCGCCACGGTCTCCGGCAGTCCCGCCGCGATCGCCGCGATACGCGGCAGGACCGCGCCCTGCTCGCCGACGGGGCCGACGATGCCCATGACCACGTCCTCGATCTGCGCGGGGTCGAGGCCACCGTTGCGCTCGACGACGGACCGCAGGACGCCCACGGCGAGGTCGATCGGGGCGACGCTGTACAGCGAACCACTGGACTTGCCCCGTCCGCGGGGCGTGCGCACCGCGTCGTAGATGTAGGCCTCGGGCACTGACATGGGTGGGAGATCCCTTCCGCGTTCGTGTTCACGTGGGCGCCGACACGGCTATCACGTGGATCCGATCACATATATGTGTGAATTGGGGTTTACTATCGCCACTGTATCCCGTGTTGTCAAGATCACACCTGGTTCCGCCGAACCCGAGAGCCGAGGCGCCGTGACCCTGCCTCCCCCGCCCCACCGGCCCGTGCTGGTGGCTCCTGCCGCGGGTACGCGACGTGCGGAGATCGCGCTCGTGGCGGCCGAGGAGTTCACCCGTCGCGGCTATCACTCGACCCGTGTGGAGCACATCGCCGAGCGGCTCGATCTCTCGCCCGGGGCGCTCTACCGGCACGTCCCGGGCAAGTACGAGATGTTCCGGGACGCGGTGGCCGTGCTGGTGTCCGAGCTCGAGGCCGCCACGACCGCCGGTGTCGGCCCGGTCGCCGGGGAGGGTGACGCGTTGGGGCGGTTGGTCGAGTCGATCACCCTGGCCACGCTGGCGCACCGCTCGCGTGCGGCCCTGTACCGCTGGCAGGCGCGGTACCTGGGTCCCGAGGACCGCGCCGCGGTGGTCGCCGCCGACGCCCGCGTGCGGGGTCGGCTCGCCGCGGCGGTCCGGGGACGACGACGAGGTGGGGCGGCCGAAGGGGCGGGGTCCGCGGCCGGGGCGATCCTGTCGTGCATCTCCTCGCTGGGCCATCACCGGATCGGGATCGCGGATTCCGATGCCGTGGCGTTGATGACCGCGATCGCCGGGGACCTCGCGGCGTCCGTGCCGCCCCCGCGCCCCGGGCCGTCCCCGGCCGCGCCGTCACCAGCCGGGCCGTCACCGGCCGGGCCATCGCAGGCCGGGCTGTCACCAGCCGGGTCATCACAGACCGGCCGGCTCCGGAGTGGCGCCCTCGGCGGCGAGTCCCTCCGAGGTGGCGCGGCCACCCGGGAGGGCGCGATCGCCGCCGCGATCGCGCGCTTCCACTCGTCGGGGTACGACAGCGTCACCATGGAGGCGATCGGGGCGGACGTGGGCGTGGCGGCGTCCGCGCTGTACCGGCACTTTCCGGGGAAGTCGGCCCTGCTCACGGCCGTCGTGGACAGGACCGCCGTGCTGGTCGGGGACCTGCTGGACAGGCACGCCGCCTGGCCCGGCGCCGACGCCGAGCCGGCCGAGGTGTTGGCGGATCTGCTGGAGCAGTATGTGGCGATCGCGTTCTCGCACGGCCCGGACCTGATGCTGTACCACTCGGAGCTCGGGTCGTTGAGTGCGGACGACCGGCGTCGGATCCGTCGCGCACAACACGGCCAGCTGGACCGGTGGGCGGGACTGCTCCTCGAGGCCGCGCGTGCGCGGGGTGGCCCGCGGCCCGACCCCGATGACGCGCGCATCCGGGTCCACGCGGCCCTGGCCGTGGTGCTCGACGGTGGTCGCGCCACAAATTTCGACCCGTCGGTGTCGACGCGCCTCGGGCAGCTGGCGCGTCTGGTCCTGCTGCCCCGCTGAGCCGATCGGCGCGGGCGCGGAACCCGGTTGACCGCTCCGCTCAGACGAGCGGCTGCACCGTTCCGCGGGAGTACCGCGTGATCTGTCGACGGATGCGGCGGTCCCCTCGCCGCTCGAGCGCCCGACGCACCCTCGGCGACACCAGCGCCGCCCCGTGCACGAGGGCATTGGCGGGGATGATCACCGCCGGATACCACGGCACGGCGGGCCGCTGCCCGAGTTCACGCATCCCGGCCGGGCCGTTGAGGTAGGTCGCGGTGGCCCGGTGGCGGGCCACCTCGACACGTCGACGCAGCGGGGCCAGCCGGGGGAACTCGGTCATCCCGTAGGAGTCCAGCAGTGACCCGGCCAGCACCACGGAGTTGGCGTCGGGCGGCGGGGACGTGCGCAGGAAGTGGTACATGTCCCGCAGGGCCCGGCGGGGTTGCTCGTGAAGGAAGTCCTCGTCGACGCCCAGGACGCGGCCGATCCAACGCCACAGGTGCATGACGGCCCTCGCCTCACGGGGGGAGTGCGGGATCCCCAGCACGAGCGTGCCCAGCAGGAACGTCGCGGAGAACAGCCCGTTGGTGGCGGCCATGTCGCCCTGGTTGATCGGCAGGCCCTTGGCCCCGGTGTCCCAGCCCTTGTCCAGCATCGCCCGGTTCACCCGCGCGTGCATCAACCGGACGTGGACGGTCATCTCCCAGCCGGGTGCGCCCGGGCGCCACCCGCCCGGCGTGGCGACCGCGTGCCACCACGCCATGGTCTCGGCGACGCGGCGGGAGGTGCGCTCCCCCGTGAGCCGTCCGGTCGAGGTGAGGACCTCCGTGGTGGCCGACGGCCGGTAGCCGCCGAGCAACGCCAGATCGCCGAGCACGTCCTGGCCGGTCAGCCCGGCCCGCAGGCAGGCGCGGGCGCCCCGGTCGGCCACGTCCGGGTCGAGCCAGCCGGGAAGGTCGGTGACCGACAGGACGAAGGCGTGGACCTCCTCCGGCTCGTCGGCCGGCACCGGGCCGCCGGCGACCGCGGCGTCGAGCGCCGCCCGCAACCGCGACGTGGACGTGTCCCCGCGGGAGATGGCCTCGAGCACCGCATCCGCCACGGGATCACCGCTCGTCAACGCCCGCGAGATCCTCGCGCGCTCGGCCGGGGTCGGACCCGAGCGCGTGTCGGCGAACGGGCGCAGCATGCGCGCGGCCCGGCGCCCCCACGCCTCGTCGGCGGCGAACCGGGCCGGAGCACCCGCCGGGCGGGCCGGTGCGACCCGGAGGGTCATGCCACGGCCTCTCCCGATGCACCGTGCGCCACCGGGCAAGCGCCCATCCGGTCGCGCGGCTGGATCGGACACGCCCCCAGGTCCGCGGGCCGGTAGCCCTCCGGGTAGCCCGGGTAGGTGCGGTTCTCCGTCCCGCGCGAACCGAGCTCGCGGCGGCGGACCGGCATCCAGCGGACGACCTTCGACCGCGCGCGCAGGGCCGCGTAGGCGGCCTTCCGGAACGCCGGCGGCTGCCACGGGAACCCGAACGCCCGGGTCATGTCGTCGTCGATCAGCGACTGCACCACCCTGCGTACCACCGGCCTGACCGGCTCCGGGTACCACGAACACATGAGGTCCAGGGTGTACGTGCCGATCAGCTCGTTGTTCCGGTCGTAGCGCATGGTGCGCGCCTCGTAGTCGTCCCGCCAGCGACGGAACTCCCCGATGTCCTCGGGGATGTCGGCGATCTTCATCCGCTGCCCCACCCCGCGGTAGAAGTGGAACGCGGCCAGCCGCTCGTTCGGGTGCAGGCGGCGCCACCCGTTGGCGTCGATCCACTCCAGCGGCTCGTAGATGAACGTCGACAGCACGTACAGCATGTCGTCGTTCGTGATCTCGTACCGCGCGTGCTGCCGGTTGATCACCCGCAGCGCCTCCTTGCCGCGCGGCGAGTCGTACCCGTGCTCCACGAGTTCCACCATGAGCAGGGCGGTGTCGTCGTACCGCTTCTGCGGGTGGTCCCGGAAGTTGCCGGCCTGTTCCAGCACCGCCGAGACCGAGGGGATGCAGTAGGTCCGGTACAGGGCCAGCTCGAGCGCCCGCTGGTAGTCCCACGGGAACTCGTACGTCGAGGTGATGCGGTGGATCTCCGGCGCGTCCGCCACCGGGTCGAGCGTCGCGATGAGATCCCGCCAGTACCACCGCCCGGGCTTGAGCGGGACCCGTGCCGTCAGCGGGTGTTCGACTGCCGGCTCCACGACGAGCTCGGCCGGGATGGTTCCGAACACCCCGGGAAGGGCGGGCCGGTCGGAGTCGGACGCCCTCGTCGTCGTCTCTCCGGTCCTCTCGGGAGTGGTGGCGGTCATGTCACATCACAGCTTTCCCTGGACGTTGGCGAGCATCCACTTGACGATCTTGATGTCGCGCGGCTTGCGGGTCATGGTCATCAGGTTCAGCGGCGCCGTGAACTTCTGCGCGGTGATGGCCTTGGGGCGGGCGAACTCCCGCAGGCCGTCGGCGCCGTGGATCCGGCCGAAGCCCGAGTCCCCCGAGCCACCGAACGGCAGCGCCGGGATGCCGGCGAACGCCAGGAAGGAGTTGACCGACACCATCCCCACATCGAGCTTCTCCGCCAGGGCCAGGCCCCGCTTGCGGTCGCCGGTGAAGATCGAGCCGCCGAGCCCGTAGCTGCTGGCGTTGGCCTTCTCCACGGCCTCGTCCAGATCCACCACCGGGTTGATGACGACAGTGGGTCCGAACGTCTCCTCGGTGACCGCGCTCGAGTCCTCGGGGACATCGACCAGCACGACCGGCTCGACGATCTTCTCGCCCACCGAGTCCTCGCCGCCCAGAACCGCCCTGCCCCCGCGGGCGATCGCGTCCTTGACGTGCCGGCGGATGATGTCGACCTGCGACGGCAGGGTCATCGGACCGTAGCTCGACGCGACCGAATTGCCCGGCTTCAGCGCGCGGACCTTGTCGGTGAACTTCTGGACGAACTCGTCCCGGACGTCCTGGTGGACGTAGATCCGCTCGACGCCCGCGCACGTCTGACCCGCGTTGCCCATCGCCCCGAACACCGCCTGGTCGGCCGCCGCGTCCAGGTCCGCGTCCCTGTCCACCAGTAGCGCGTCCTTGCCGCCGCCCTCGATCACGACCGGCGTGAGCGTCTCCGCACAGGCGGCCATGACCTTCCGACCCGTCGCGGCGGAACCGGTGAAGGCCAGCTTGTCGACCCCGGCCCGGCACAACGCCGCGCCGGTCGAGCCGTCGCCGGTGATCGTCTGGATGAGCGGCTGGGAGGCACCGAGCGAATCCCACACCTCGGCGAGCCACACGCCCACGCCCGGGGTGAGCTCACTCGGCTTGAACACGACCGCGTTCCCGGCCGCCATCGCGTACGACAGGGTGCCCATCGGCGTGAACACCGGATAGTTCCACGGTCCGATCGCCCCGACCACGCCGTAGGGCTGGTACTCCACGTACGCCGCCTGGTTGGACATCAGCAACCCCGCGGACACCGGGCGCCGACGCAGGACCTTGTCGGCGTTCTTGGCCGCCCACTCCAGATGGCTCACGGCGAGCATGACCTCGAGTGTCGCGTCCTCGTCCGGCTTTCCGGTCTCGGCAGAGATCAACGACGCGAGTTCCTCGGCCCGGGAGGAGATGGCGCGCTTGTACTCCAGCAGCCACTCACGGCGTCCGCGCGGGCCCTGGTTGCGCCACCAGCGGGCGGCGGCCCGGGCCCGTTCGACGGCCAGCGCGACCTCCTCGGGGCCGGCGATCGGATACTCCGCGAGGACGGTGCCGTCACGCGGATCCAGGCTCGCGAAGGTGGGTCCCGTCTTGCTGGGCTCGGTGGTGGTCATGAGTGGTCCTTCCGCCTCAGATCACATATATTTGATGTAGCGTACCGTGATACGTGCCACATTAGTGGACCGTGCCCGTTCCCGATACCCCACCGACCTCCACCCACAGAAACTGAGGCGAGAAGTGTTCGACATCCTCACCGAAGAGCAGCGTGACTTCGCCAGATCCATCGATGACTTCTGCGCGCGCGAGGTCGGCAGCGTCGAGAAGAGGCGCGAGCTCACGACGGAGGGCGGCACCCACTCGCCCGAGATCTACTCCAAGATGGCCGACCTCGGCTGGCTCGGCCTGACCGTGCCCGAGCAGTACGGCGGCTCCGACGCCGGCGCGGTCGAACTGTGCCTGCTCCTCGAGCACCTCCTCAAGGGGATGGCCCCCATCGGCGGTATCGGCCCGACCCTCATCACCGCCGCCGCCTATCAGAAATTCGGCAGCGAGGAACAGCGCCGGCGCGCCCTCGAGCTGGTCGTCAAGGGCGGCACCCTGTCCATCTCCATGTCCGAGCCCGGCGCCGGGTCCGACGTCGCGGCGCTGCGCTGCAGGGCCGAGCGCGACGGGGACGACTGGGTGATCAACGGCCAGAAGACGTGGTGCTCCAACGCCCACTTCGCCGACCGTATCCTCCTCGTCGCCCGCACCGACTCCTCGGGCAAGAAGCACGAGGGCATCACCATGTTCGACGTGCCGGCCGGCATCGAGGGTCTGCAGATCACGGGCATCGAGACCATGGGCGGCAAAGAGGTCAACGACCTCTACTTCACCGACGTGCGCCTGCCCGCGGACTCCGTGGTCGGCGAGGTCGGCGGCGGCTGGAAGCAGCTCATGACCGGCCTCAACACCGAGCGCCTCATCCTGGCCGCCATGCAGCTCGGGGTCGCCCAGCGCGCCTTCGACGACTGCCTGGCGTTCATCAAGGAACGCGAGCAGTTCGGCCGTCCCGTGGGATCGTTCCAGGTCATCCGCCACCGCATGGCCGACCTCGCCACCGAGATCGAGGCCACCCGCCTCCTGATCTACGCGGTGGCCAGGAAGGTCGACGAGTCCGACCCGGCCGCCCTCTTCCCGCGCGAGGCGTCGATGGCCAAGCTCAAGGCGTCCGAGCTCAGCAAGCGCGTGACCCTCGAGTGCATGCAGTCGATGGGTGGCTACGGATACGCCACCGAATACGGCATGGAGCGCATGGTCCGGCAGGCCGTCGTCTCGACCATCTACGGCGGCACCAACGAGGTCCAGCGCGACATCATCGGAAAGACCCTCGGGTTGTGAGCGCGGCCGCCGCGACCGGCACAGGCGGCTCCGGGGCCGCGGCCGAGCTCGACCGGATCCGCGCACTGGAGGCCGTCCCGTCCGACCGGGTCGTCGCACTGTGGGACTCCCTGGCGCCCGTGCGCGTCGAAGACATCGCCGGCTCGCGTTGGCGGGGTACCGGCCTGGACACCGGTCACCCGATGTACGGCACCCTCGGGACCATGCGGTGGTGGGGCAAGGACTTCACCCACGCGCGCAAGGTCGATCCCATCCTCGTCACCGACGACGCCGGCGGGATCGTCGCCGACACCACCGCGACCGGGGGCGGGGGGGCCTCACTGTGGGAGGTCACCTTCCGGGGCCGCCCGACCGCCTCGATGGTGTACGACCGACTGCCGGTGATCGACCACTTCGCCGTCGTCGACACCGGCCCGGACGGCCGCCCGGCGACGCTGCTCGCGGTGATGAACGGACGCGGCACGCTCCACGAGGGCGAGCACTTCTGGTTCGTGCTCGAGCGCGACGGCTGATCGCGCGCCGGCACCGGGGTCCCGCTCCCCTCACCGGGTGCGGGGCCCCGGACCCGACCGCACAATGGGACGCATGACCCCGAGCACCGACCGCCCGGTCCGCATCGCCGTCCAGCTGCAGCCGCAGCACACCCCCGACTACGCACGACTGCGCGACGCCGTCTCCCGCTCCGAGGACGCCGGCGTCGACGTGGTCTTCAACTGGGACCACTTCTTCCCCCTGTACGGCGATCCCGACGGCGCCCACTTCGAGTGCTGGACGCTCCTCGCGGCGTGGGCCGAGCAGACCGAACGCGTCGAACTCGGCGCCCTGGTCACCTGCAACAGCTACCGCAACCCCGACCTGCTGGCGGACATGGCGCGGACCGTCGACCACATCTCGGGCGGCCGCCTCATCCTGGGCCTCGGCAGCGGCTGGTTCGAGCGCGATTACGCCGAGTACGGCTACGACTTCGGCACCAAGGGGTCGCGTCTCGACGACCTCGGCGACTCGCTCGAGCGGATCGAGCAGCGGTTCGCCGCGCTCACCCCCGCGCCGACCCGAGACATCCCCGTCCTGCTCGGGGGCGGCGGCGAGAAGAAGACGCTGCGGCATGTGGCGCGGCACGCCGACATCTGGCACTCGTTCGTGGACGTGGAGACCTACCGCCACAAGTCCGCCGTCCTGGCCGGTCACTGCGCCGACGTGGGGCGCGATCCGGCCGAGATCGAACGGTCCACGGAGATCGGCGGCGCCAGCACCCCGGACGAGGCGCGCCGCCTGGCCGACGACCTGCACGCGGAAGGCGTCACCCTGTTCACCGTGGGGCTCAACGGCCCGGACTACCCGCTGGATCTGGTCGAGTCGCTGGTCGCCTGGCGCGACGGCCGCTGACAACGCCTCGGCCCCCGCTCGCACCGAACCCGCGAACCCCCGGGCCCCGGGCCCCGGGCCCCGGGCCCCGGGCCCCGGAAATCCGCTACCCCGCCTCGGGATCCGCTACTCCTACGAGGGTGGCGGATCCGGATTCCGGGTAGCGGATGTGGGTCGCAACGGCTGGCGACGGCAACGGCTGACGGCGGGCAACGGCTGACGGCCCGCGGCAGCCGAGGCGGACCACAGAGCCGAGCGCGCCGCCTCAGCCGGCGCGGACCGCCCTGTCGACCCTCCGCCACGTGCGGAACGTGAACCACGACGCCACGAGCATTAACACCAGCACCAGCGACGCGAAGATCGACGGCCGGCCCGTGACGATGAGGCCCGCCGCGTTGACCAGCGCGAGCACCGTGAAGAACGCGACGAACCCGCCGATCACCTCGAGCCGCTGGCGGGCGGCCAGCACGTCGGAGCCGCTGCGCCCCCGCACCACCCGGTCGGCGCCGCCGGAGGGGCTCGCGCCATCGGAGGGGCGGGCGCCATCGGAGGGGCTGGCGCCATCGGACCGATCGGCACTGTCCCTGCGCGTCATGCCGGTCAGCTCTTGAGGCCACCGGCGGTGAGGCCGGAGATGATGCGCCGCTGGAAGAGCAGCACCATGATCACCAGCGGCACGGTGACGAGCGCGCCGGCGGCCATGATCGCCGCGTGCGGCGGGATGTACGGGTTGACGCCGGAGAAGCGGGCGATCGCCACGGTGACGGGTTCGGTCGCGGTGGTCGACAGCTGCTGCGAGAGGATGAACTCATTCCACGTGATGATGAACGCGAGGATCGCCGTGGTGAACAGCGCCGGCGCGGCCAGCGGCAGGATGATCTTGATGAACGCCTGCCCGCGGGTGGCGCCGTCCACGCGGGCGGCCTCCTCGAGCTCCCACGGCAGGTCGTTGAAGAACGACGTGAGCGTGTAGATCGTCAGCGGCAGGGCGAACGAGATGTTGGGGATGATCAGCGCCTGATACGTGCCGATCCAGCCGATGTCGGTGAACAGCTGGAACAGCGGGGTCACCAGCGCGACGCCGGGGAACATGGACGCCGCCAGAATGAGGCCGGTGACGAAGAACTTGCCGCGGAAGTCGACGCGGGCGAGTGCGTAGGCGGTGAAGACGCCGAAGGTCAGCGCGAGGGCGGTGGTGACCGAGCTGATGATCACCGAGTTGATGATCGCGCCGAGGAAGTTGTTGCCGCCGTCGGTGGACAGCGCCTCGCGGAAGTTGTCGAGGGTGACGTTGGACGGCAGGGGGCTGGCGGAGAACACGAACCGGTTGTCGCGGAACGCGGTGACGAGCATCCAGTAGAACGGCGCGAGCCCCCAGATGAGGATGAGGAGCGCGCCGACGTAGGTGCCCGCGGTGCGGCCGAACGGCTTGCGCGGGGGCTTGAGGTCACCGTCGTCGGGGCGACGGTGGGGGCCGGGGGTCGACGACGACGAGGAGGTCGGCGGCGTGGTCGGCGAGGTACTGGGGTCAGGCACTCGGTGGCTCACCGGATCTCCTCCTTCTTGCCGGTGCGATCCTCCACGACGTTCGCCCCGAGGAATTTCACCATGATGTACGCGACGGCGAAGACCAGCAGGAACACGAGTGTCGAGATCGCGGAGGCGCTGTTGAAGTTGCCCATCCTCATCTCGTTGACCACGAGCATGGACACGGTCGCGGTGGGCGAGTTGGAGTTGGCCGAGACCAGGATGACGGGCAGGTCGTACATGCGCAGGGCGTCGAGGGTGCGGAACAGGACCGCCACCATGAGCGCCGGCCGGACCAGCGGCAGGGTGATGCGGACGAACTGCTGCCACCGGGTGGCGCCGTCGACGCGGGCGGCCTCGTAGACGTCGCCCGGGATCATCTGCAGGCCGGCGAGGATGAGCAGGGCCATGAACGGCGCGGTCTTCCACACGTCGGCCACGATGATCGCCACGCGGGCGTAGAACGGGTCGGTGGTCCAGGCGATGTTCGTGCCGAGGATCGTGTTGGCGATGCCGTTGGGGTCGAAGATGAACGCCCACAGCTTGGCGGTGACGGCGGTGGGGATGGCCCACGGGACCAGCACCGCGGCGCGCAGCAGGGACCGCCCCCATATGCTCTTGCCCATGATCACGGCCATCGCGAAGCCGAGCACGGTCTCGAGCGAGACGGTGGTGACCGTGAAGAACAGGGTGTTGCCCATGGCGGGCCAGAAGTCGGTGGACGAGACACCGTCGGGGCACGTGACGGTCCCGCCGCCGGGGGCCGGGCAGGCCTGGGTGAGCCAGTAGAGATAGTGCTGGAAGCCGGCGAACCCACCGGCGGTGAACATGCCCGTGGCGGGGTCGAGGCCGCGGTCGGCCATGAAGGACAGGTAGACCGCGCGGACGATCGGGTAGCCGATCACCACCGCGAGGATGATCAGGGCGGGGCCCACCATCCACACCGGTCGCCAGTCGAACTTCTTCGCCACCAGCGGAGCCGGGGACTTCTCGCTCGTCGTCATCTCGCCGCTTCCTCGCCGGGTGCGCCACACCCTGTCAGGGAGACCGCTGGGCCCCGGGATCACTCCCGGGGCCCACCGGCGTCGTTCAGAAGAGGGCTCGTCACTGAGCCTGTTCGATCGCCGCGCTCATGTCGGTGAGCGCCTGCTCGACGGTCTTCTCGTCCTTCAGGGCCGCGAAGGTGTTGTCCTGGATGGCCTTGGACAGGGCGGGGTAGAACGGCGAGACCGGACGCGGCTGGGCGTTGTCCAGCGCCGCCTTCAGCGCCTCCATGTAGGGGAACTGCTCCTGCAGTGCGGCGTCGTCGTAGATCGAGGACAGCACCGGCGGGAAGGACTCCTGGGCGAAGCCCATCTGGACGTCCTCGGAGACGAGGAACTCGAGGAACGCCTTGGCCGTGGCCTTGTTCTCGGAGTAGACGTTGATGCCGTTGTTGTAGCCGCCGAGGACCGACTTGCCCGGGCCGTCCGGCCCGAGGATCGGCGCCACGTCGAACTTGTCCACGACCTCGGAGGTCGGGTCGGTCTGGCCCGAGTCGTACATGTACGGCCAGTTGTAGGCGTACATGGTGCGGCCGCCCAGGAACGCCTGCGCGGTCTGCTCCTCCGTGAAGCTGTCGGACTTCATCGCCACGACGTCGTTCTTGTAGGCGTCGACGAGCGCGGTGAGGCCGGCGCGGGTCTCCTCGCTGTCCAGCTCGGGAGTCTGGCCGTCGTCGCCGACGATGTTGCCGCCCCAGCTGTGGATGAACTGCGTGGCCGCGACGGTCAAGCCCTCGTACTGCTTGAGCTGCAGGTTGACGCAGTCGATCGCGGCCTCGACGGCCGCGCTGCAGGACTCGACGAGCTCGCCCCAGTTGGCGGGGGCCTCCGGCTGGAGGTCCGTGCGGTAGTAGAGCAGCTGGGCGTTGGTGTTCTGCGGCACGGCGTACAGGGTGCCGTTGTAGGTCGCCGAGTCGACGGCGGCCTCGATCAGCCCGCTCGTGTCGACCTCGGTCTCACCCTCGATCGGCTGGAGCCAGCCGTTGGCCGCGAAGTACGCGGTGTCGGTGACGTCGAGCGCGAACACGTCGTACTCGCCGCTCTCCGTCTGCAGCGACTGCACGAGGGTGTCGCGCTGGCCGTCCTGCTCGGCGGGCAGCTCGTGGAGGGTGACCTCCTGGTCCGGGTTCTCCGCGTTCCACTGCTCGATGACGGGGCGCAGCTTGTCCGTGTCATTGCTGCCCATCGCGAACGTGATGGGCCCGACGCCCGAGGTACCGGCACTCGCCTGCTCGCTGTCCTCCCCGCCCCCGGAGGAACAACCCGCGGCGACCACCGCGACGATGGAGGCGGCCGCCGCCGCCTTGAGGAACCTGCCGTGAACGGCCATGCGCTCTCTCCTACTGTCGTGTCTCGACTCCCGTCGGCGCGCGCCGGCGGGCAGCTGATCGACGTCGGCTGTGACGCGGATCTCACTGAGGACCTGCTGAGCGTAACCCACGACGCGGTGGTGGCGCGGGACCACGGGCGGGATCGGCCGGGTCGTCACCACCGCCACGCGTGGTTCACGCAGGCGAGGTCACAGCGTTAACTGTAACAACAACAGATGTTGCGCGGCGTGACGGTTCAGCGCAGCCGGGCACCGCTCTCCACGTCGAAGAAGCGCACCTCGCCGTCGAGCGCCTCGAGGTACAACGTGTCCCCCTTGCCCGGGTGGTCACCCGACTCCGCGCGGTACACGACCGGGTGGCCGTCGGCCGTCGAACAGTGCAGGTAACTGTCCGCGCCGAGCTCCTCCACCAGGTCCACCGTCACCGCCAGACCGTGACCTTCCGCCGCGAGACGCAGGTGCTCGGGCCGCACCCCGACCGTCACGCGGGACCCCGACCCGGCGGGTACCGGCTCGCGGAAACCCTCCAGGTCCACCCGGCCGTCGGCGACGGGGGCCTCGAAGAGGTTCATCGACGGGGAGCCGATGAACCCGGCGACGAACGCGTTGATCGGGTTGTTGTACAGCTCGCGGGGCGTGTCGACCTGCTGCAGCACCCCGTCCTTGAGCACCGCCACGCGGTCGCCCATGGTCATGGCCTCGACCTGGTCGTGGGTCACGTAGATCATCGTGGTGTGCAGGTCGCGCTGCAGCTTGGCGATCTGCGCACGCGTGGCCACGCGCAGCTTCGCGTCGAGGTTCGACAGCGGCTCGTCCATGAGGAAGACCTGCGGGTTGCGCACGATCGCTCGTCCCATCGCCACGCGCTGCCGCTGCCCGCCCGAGAGCTCCTTGGGCTTGCGGTCCAGGTACGGCACCAGGTCGAGCATCTCCGCCGCGGTCTGCACCCGCTCGGCGATCTCCTGCTTGCTCGCCTTGGCCAGCTTGAGGGCGAAGCCCATGTTCTCCCGGACCGTGTAGTGCGGGTACAGCGCGTAGTTCTGGAACACCATCGCGATGTCCCGGTCCTTGGGCTCCGTCCCGGTGACGTCCTTGTCGCCGATGAGGATCCGGCCGGCCGCCACGTCCTCGAGACCGGCGAGCGCGCGCAGGGTGGTCGACTTGCCGCAGCCGGAGGGGCCGACCAGGACGAGGAACTCGCCGTCGGCGATCTCCAGGTCGAGGCGGTCCACGCTGCGTCGCGAGGCCCCCGGATAGATAATGGACACGTTCTCGAAGGTCACGGAGGCCATGAGCGGGTCTTTCCCTTCACCGGCAGGAACGTGCCGGACGATCCGAGATAGAGGGTGGACACGACGACTGTAGCGGCCCGCGCCGGAGTTCACCGGCGCTGTGCCCACAGTTCATCCGCGCGTTCACCGGGCGCGGCCGTCCGGTGGTTCCGCCCACCTACCGTCGCAGCGTCCGATGAGCCGTATGTCTTCAGGGAGACCCGAATGTCCGTCCGCCGTCTGCTTCCGATCGCCACCCCGGGGATCTCCAACCGCCAGCACGTGACCTGTGTGTACAAGTGTGGAGACCAGTGCGCCGCCCCGGTGCCCAACACCACCGACAACCCGTACTTCGGTGACGTCGCCACGGAGATCAGCAGACGGGGGGCGCTCAAGGCCGCGGGCGTCGTGGCGCTGGCCGTGGGCGCCACCCAGGTCCTGCCCGCGACCGCGGCCGCGCAGGGTTCCTCCGCCGCCGGTTCGCTTCCGGCCACGGGCTCGACGGGCGGCGCCACCCTCGACACCGGCTTCACCCCGGTCGCCCCCAACAGGGCCGACGCGGTCACCGTGCCCGAGGGGTACTCGAGCGACGTCGTGATCCGCTGGGGCGACCCCGTCATCCCCGGCGCGCCGGAGTTCGACTTCGAGAACCAGACCGCGCCGGCGCAGGCCATGCAGTACGGCTACAACTGCGACCTCGCCGTGATGTTCCCGATGGACGACCGCGACGGCCGCTACCTGCTCACCGTCAACCACGAGTACACGACGGAACCCACCATGTTCCGCGGCTACGACTCCGCGAACCCCACGCGCGAGCAGGTCGAGATCGCGTGGGCCGCCCACGGCCTCACCGTCGTGGAGCTGGCCAGCCGCCCGGGCGACGGCGGTCTCGACCCCGTCATGGGCTCGTACAACCGGCGCATCACCGCCACCACCCCGTTCGAGCTGCGCGGCCCGGCCGTCGGCCCCCTCACCCGGACCACCGCCGACCCCACCGGCACGCGGGTGCTGGGGACGCTGAACAACTGCGCGGGCGGGCACACCCCGTGGGGCACCGTGCTGTCCGGCGAGGAGAACTTCAACCAGTACTTCGGCACCTCCGGGACGATCACCGACGTCGACCGCCTCGAGCAGCTGCGCCGCTACGGCATCAGCGCCTCGCCGTCGGGACGCAAGTGGGAGCGGTTCGACGAGCGCTTCGACCTGGCCGCCGAGCCCAACGAGGTCAACCGCTTCGGGTACGTCGTCGAGGTCGACCCGTGGGATCCCCACTCGACCCCGGTCAAGCACTCGGCGATGGGCCGGTTCAAGCACGAGGGCGCCAGCATCCACGTCACCCCCGGCGGGACCGTGGTGGCCTACTCCGGCGACGACGAGCGCTTCGACTACCTCTACAAGTTCGTCTCCAGCCGCCGCATCGTCCCCGGCAACACGCGGTCCGCGCGGGCCCAGAACATGCGGATCCTCGACGAGGGCACCCTCTACGTCGCCACGTTCTCCGGCAACTCGCCCGCCTCGGAGATCGACGGCTCGGGCGCCCTGCCGTCCGACGGCGCGTTCGACGGCACCGGCACCTGGATCCCCCTCATGACCGTGAACGCCGACGGCAGGGCCGTCTCCCACGTCGACGGGATGACCCCCGAGCAGGTCGCCGTGCACACCCGGATGGCCGGGGACGCGGTCGGCGCCACCAAGATGGACCGGCCCGAGGACGTCGAGCCCAGCCCGACCACCGGGAAGGTCTACATGGCGCTGACCAACAACTCGCGCCGCGGCACCGCGGGCCAGCCCACCGCCGACGAGGCCAACCCGCGGCACAACAACAAGCACGGCCAGGTCGTGGAGATCACCGACGACCACGCCGGCACCACCTTCGGCTGGAACCTGCTGCTCGTCTGCGGTGATCCCGCCGAAGCCGACTCGTACTTCGGCGGCTTCGACAAGTCCAAGGTCAGCCCCATCTCCTGCCCGGACAATGTCGCGTTCGACCCGGCCGGCGGGCTGTGGGTGTCCACCGACGGCAACGCGCTCGGCTTCAACGACGGCCTGTACTCGGTGGCCACCGAGGGCCCGAACCGCGGCGAGACCAAGCTGTTCCTCACCGTGCCGATCGGGGCCGAGACCTGCGGCCCGCTGGTCTTCGCGGACCGCGCGATCGTCAACGTCCAGCACCCGGGCGAGACGGACGACGCGACGATCGAGAACCCGGCCTCCCACTGGCCCGACGGCGGCGACTCGCAGCCGCGGCCGTCGACGGTGGTGGCCTGGCGCGACGGCTTCACGGGCGGCTCCGGCTCGCTCGGCGCCGGGCCCCTCGGCTCGGGCTCGCTGCAGGCGGGCTCGCTCGGCCGCTGACCCGCGCGGCGGGTGCGGCCACCTACCGCGCGGCGGGCGCGGCCCCGGCGGCCGGGACCGCGCCCGCATACGCCAGGCCACGCTCGGCGCAGGCCGCGATCGAGGCGGCCACGCCCTCCGGGTCATCGGACATCGGCACGTGCCCGTCGGCGGTGATCTCGACCCGCGCCTGCGGGAACAGCCGGGTGGCGAGCGCGACCTGCCCGACGGGCAGGACCATGTCGAACCGGCCCCACCGGATGGTGATGGGCAGGTCCTCGTCGACGGGGGCGGAGAACAGGAAGGTGCGCCGGTCGGCCCGGTCGAGGACGGTGTTGGACACGATCGCCTCGCTGTCGATCGCGGCGGCCTCGGCGGGGTAGCGCCACGGGCGGGCGCAGAACACCGCCATCAACGCGGCGCGCGTGGCGGCCCGTTCGGTGAGCGCGGGGATGTGCCGCCCGAGCCTGCCGGCCGCCCGCCGCAGGCTGCGGAAGACCGTGATCGTGTAGCGCCACTCGGCCTGGGAGCGGAAGAACCCGGCGGGGGAGAGCGCGGTGACGCTGCTGGCCAGGCCGCGCGCCCCCAGTTCGAGGGCCAGGAAGCCGCCGAGGGAGTTGCCGGCGATGTGCGGGCGCTCGCCGGCCGGGACGACCTGCTCGATCAGGTCGACGAGTTCGCCGACGAAGTGGTCGAGGACGTCCCCGACGTCGGGTAGGTCGGCGGAGCGCCCGTGTCCGGGCAGGTCCACGACGACCAGACGGAACCGGTCGGCGAGCAGCGGGACGACGGGGTCCCAGGCGTGCGCGCGGTGACAGACGCCGTGGATGAGGATGATCGTCGGTCCGCTCCCGGTGATCTGGTGATACAAACCCATGGCGTCAGTGTCCATCACCGCGCCGCGCCCCACCAGTGCCTCCACGTGACTCCCCACGGCGGGAGAAATCGGGCTTACATTCGGGGCCGCGAGGCTCCCGGGGGGGAGCCGGTGTCGAGGGGGCTGGTGTGATGGCGACGACGACGACGAGGGAACCGGACACCGGAGCCGGGGGGCCCGCTCTGGGTCTGGCCGAACAGTTCCGGCCGATCCTCCTGCGGTTGGACCTGCTGGTCCGTCGGCAGGCCACCCAGTACGCGCTGAGCAGGGCACAGACGTCGATCCTGCACACCCTGGCCTGTCACGGGCGGTTGCGGATGACGGACCTGGCCCGCCTGGAGAACGTCCGGGTGCCCACCACCAGCAACTCGGTGAGCGTGATCGAGGCGATGGGGTACGTCGAGCGGGAGCCCGACGAGTCCGACCGGCGGGGTGTCTGTGTGCGCCTGACCGACCTGGGCCGGGCGCGCATCGAGCAGGTGCTGGCCGACCGCGACCGGGACTTCGCCCGGCACCTGGACCGGTTGAGCAGCGAGCAGCGCCACCTGCTCACGGCGGCGGTCCCCGCGTTCACCGCGCTGCTGGACTCCTTCGACACCGACCCCGAGTGACCCGCCCGCCAGGACGCCCGGGCGCGCGCGGCTAGCCTCGGCGGGCATGAGCACTGTCGTCATCACCGGCGCCTCCCGCGGGATCGGGGCGGCCACCGCCCTGACCCTCGCCCCCCGGCACGAGCTGGTCCTCGTCGGCCGCGACCCCGACGCGCTGCGGGCGGTGGCCGCCGAATGCCGTGCCGCCCGGATCGTCGAGGCCGACCTCACCACCGCCGACGGCGTCGCCCGTGTCGCCGAGGCCTCCGCTGCTGCCCACGACACCAGCCCGCTCGCGGGCCTGGTCCACTGCGCCGGGGTCGCCGATCTCGGCCGGATCGAGCACACCGACGCCGGGCAGTGGCGCCGCGCGTTCGAGGTCAACGTGCTGGCCGTGGTCGAGCTGACCCGGGCACTGCTCCCGGCGCTGCGCGCGGCCCGGGGCCACGTCGTCGTCGTCAACTCCGGCGCGGGGACCACCGCCAAACCCGGCTGGGGCTCCTACAGCGCCTCCAAGTTCGCGCTCCGCGCCGTCACCGACACGCTCCGCGGCGAGGAACCCGACCTGCGCGTCACCTCGATCCACCCCGGCCGCGTCGACACGGACATGCAGCGCGCGATCGTCGCCCACGAGGGCCACGCCTACGACCCGGACGCCTACCTCAGCCCCCACTCGGTGGCCACGGCGGTCCGTCACGCCCTCGAGTCCACCCCGGACGCCCACCCCACGGAGGTCGTCCTGCGACCCCGGCCGCGCTGACGACCGCGTCCGGCGAACCCCCTCCGACCCGGGCACGCGTGTCGTAACGTCTCCACCACCATGACCAGCCCCGATTCCCCTCTGCGGATCACCGTGATCGGCGCGGGCGTGGTCGGCTGCTATCTCGGCGGCCGGCTCGCCCGCCACGCCGACGTGACCCTCGTCGGCCGACCCCGCGTGCTCGACCCGATCCGTGACCTCGGCCTCACGGTCGAGGCGGGCGGCGACGAGGGCGGCCGGCTCCACGTGCCCGCCGACGCGCTCACGCTGGCCACCACCCCGGAGTCGGTGCGTCGCGCCGACGTCGTCCTGGTGTGCACCAAGGCCGGGCAGACCGCCGCCGCCACCGCCGAGTTCGCGCCGCTCCTGCGCCCCACGACGCTCGTGGTGGGACTGCAGAACGGGCTGCACTCCGCGGACCTCATCCGGGAGGGCGTGGACTCGGCGCCGGTGATCGCCGGCGTCGTGCCGTTCAACGTCGCCCGCACCGGGCCCGCCACCTACCGCCGCACGTCCACCGGTGAGATCCGGATCGCCGAGCACCCGATGATCGCCCCGCTGCTGCGTACCGCCGCCGAGGCCGGGCTGCCGCTGCGGCCCACGGACGACATCCAGGCCGTGCTGCACGGCAAGATCCTCATGAACCTCAACAACGCCGTCCAGGCTCTGTCCGGACTGCCGCTGCGCACCGAGCTTCTCGACCGTGACCTGCGACGGTGCCTCGCCCTGTGCCAGGCGGAGGCGAACCGGGTGTTCACCGCCGCGGGCGTGGTGCCGCGGGTGCCGCTCGCCGTCCCGGCCGGGGCCCTGCCCGTGGTCATGCGCCTGCCGACCCCGCTGTTCCGCCGGCTCGGCCGGGCCGTGATGCGGGTCGACGCCGACGGCACCTCGTCGATGAACGACGACCTGCTGCGAGGCCGGCCCACCGAGATCGACGTCCTGCAGGGCAAGGTCGTGAGGCTGGCCCGGCAACTGGGACTGAGCGCGCCGGCCTGCGAGCGGATCGTCGAGCTGGTGCGGGAGGCCGAGGCCGACGGCGAGAACCGGCGCCGCTGGACCGGGCCGGACCTGCTGGCCGAACTACAGCGCGCGCGACGCCGGGCGCGGCGGCTCGCCCGCACCGAACAGGTGAGCCGTCAGTCGTCGTGAGGCCCGCCGGCCGACCGGTCAGTCCTCGTAGCCGATGGAGAACGCGGCCTCGAGGTCGTGCTTGGACTGGGTGCGGAACGCGATGTGCGTCTCGGTGTCCAACACGCCGGGCACCTTGTTGAGCCGGTCGGAGACGATGTCGGCGATCTCCTCGTTGCGCCGCGCGCGGACCAGCACGATGAGATCGATGGTGCCCGTGACGGAGTACACCTCGGACACGCCGTCGATCTCGGCGATGGCCCCGGCGACCTCGGGGATCCGCGCCGTCTCGGCGTGGACGAAGACGATTGCGGTGATCATGCGATCCACGCTAGCGCAGGCGCGGGTAGCGTCGACGCCATGATCCACGGCGACCTCTTCCAGAACGCCCGGGAGGCGGAGACCAGCCGCCCGTTCGCGCTCCAGAACTCCAAACTGCTCAAGGTCACCCTCGCGGACCAGCCGATTCTGGCGCGGACCGGGTCGATGGTCGCCTACCAGGGGCAGATCGGGTTCGAGAACGTCGGCAGCGGCGGGCTCGGCAAGATGTTCAAGGCCGCCGCGACGGGCGAGGGCGTGCCGCTCATGCGCTGCGCCGGTCGCGGGGAGCTGTTCCTGGCCGATCAGGCGTCCGAGGTGCAGGTCCTGTACCTGGAGGACGACATGATCTCGGTGAACGGCGCGAGTGTCCTGGCGTTCTCCGAGGGCATCGCGTGGGACATCCACCGCATCGCCGCGAAGGGTGCGGTCATGACCGGTGGCCTGTTCAACGTCTCCCTGCGCGGGACGGGCTTCGTCGCGGTGACGACCAAGGGGCAGCCGGTGGCGCTCGACGTGGCGCAGGCCCCGACCTTCGCGGATCCGCAGGCCGTGGTGCTGTGGACGGCCGGCGTGTCGATGGACGTCCGCGTGGACACCGGCGGCCTTCGGTCGCTGATCCGCGGAGGGTCCGGCGAGACGTTCCAGTTGGCGTTCGGCGGGCAGGGCCTGGTGGTGGTCCAGCCGTCGGAGAACGTGCCGCAGGGCGCGGGGGGCCAGGGCGGGTCGTAGGCCCACCCCGGCCGGGCGCGGCGGCGACGCCCCGGCCGGGCGCGGCTCAGCTCATGTTCTCCGGGGTCCAGTAGGCGCGCATCGAGGCCACCTTGCCGTCGGCGTCGTGGCTCATGAGGTCCCACACGTTGATGGTGGCCTTGGTACCGCCGTCGAAGTGGGTGGTGATCTCGAAGTTGAACAGCAGGTCGTTGCCGCACACGCGCGTCTCGAGGACCTTCGCGTCGATCTCCAGCGCGGTGACGGTGGAGTAGAAGGCGCGGATGGCCTCGGCGCCCTCGTGGACGGTGCCGCCGCCGACGGGGTCCTCGACGGTGGCGTTCTCGGCGTAGAGGGCCATGACGGCCTCGAGGTCGCCGGCGACGAGGGCGTCGACGTAGGACTGCGCGGTGGCGCGGATCTGCTCGGGTGCGGTGGGTGCGGCGCTCACGGTGTGGTGGCCCTTTCGGTGACGACGACGAGGTGACCCCGAGCCTAGAACGTGTTCTCGCGCCGTGGGTGCGCACCGGGTCATTTCCGCTGGAACCGCGCGCCGGTTGCGCCCCTCCGGACTCGGCCCTACCCTCCTGTCACCACTGTCACAGGGCCGGCGGGCCCGGGAGCGGGGTCGGCGATGTCCACACAGCAGACGCCTCGGCAACCGTCCGAGGAGGAGTCCTTCCACACCGGCCGGGTGGTGATCATCTCCCTGGTCGCCGCGTTGGGCGGCTTCCTGTTCGGCTTCGACACCGCCGTCATCAACGGCGCGGTGGACGCGGTGCAGGAGACCTTCGGCATCGGCGCCGGCCTCATCGGGTTCACGGTGTCCTCGGCACTGCTCGGGTGCATCCTCGGGGCCTACCTGGCGGGGCGGCTGGCCGACCGCTGGGGCCGCACACGCGTCATGGTGCTGGCGGCGGTGTTGTTCCTCGCGAGCGCACTGGGATCGGGGCTCGCGTTCGGCCCGTGGGACCTCATCGCCTGGCGCGTCCTCGGCGGACTCGGGGTGGGCGCCGCGTCGGTCATCGCCCCGGCGTACATCGCGGAGGTGGCGCCGCCGGCCGTCCGCGGCCGCCTCGGGTCGCTGCAGCAACTGGCGATCGTGTCGGGCATCTTCGTGGCACTGCTCTCGGACGCGTGGCTGGCGGGAGTGGCCGGGGGCGCGATCGAGGAGTTGTGGTTCGGGGCGGCGGCCTGGCGGTGGATGTTCTGGGCGGAGGTCATCCCCGCGGTGGCCTACGGCGTGCTCGCGCTGATGATCCCGGAGTCGCCGCGCTACCTGGTGGGCCGGGGGATGGTCGACGAGGCCAAGCGGGTGCTGCGCTCCATCCAGGAGGGCGGCATCGATTCCCGCATCCGCGAGATCCGGGCGACGGTGCGCGAGGACCGCCGGCAGTCGTGGCGGGATCTGGTCCGGCCGGGCGGGTGGAACCTGCTGCCCATCGTGTGGATCGGCATCATCCTGTCGGTGTTCCAGCAGGCCGTGGGCATCAACGTGATCTTCTACTACTCCACCACGCTGTGGCAGTCGGTGGGTTTCGCCGAGGAGGACGCGTTCACGCAGTCGGTCATCACGTCGGTGACGAACATCGTGGTGACGATCGTGGCGATCGCGCTCATCGACAAGATCGGTCGTCGCAGGTTGCTCATGATCGGGTCCGTCGGCATGACGGTCTGCCTGGCGGTGATGGCGGCGATGTTCAGTCAGGCGACGATGGTGGCCGGCCCCGACGGCGAACTCGCCCCGCAGCTCGGCGACACCTCCGGGCTCGTCGCGCTGATCGCGGCCAACGGATTCGTGGTGTTCTTCGGCATGTCGTGGGGCCCGGCGGTGTGGGTGCTGCTGGGCGAGATGTTCAACAACCGGATCCGCTCCACCGCGCTGGGGCTGGCGGCGGCCGCGCAGTGGCTGGCGAACTTCGCCGTGTCGACCGCGTTCCCGCCGATGGCCGAGTTCAGCCTGCCGTTCACGTACGGCTTCTACGCGGTCGCGGCGCTGCTCTCCCTGCTCTTCGTGGCGCGGTTCATCCCCGAGACCACCGGCCGTTCGCTGGAGGACATGGAGTAGCCGGCGCTCCCCCGCCGCCGGCCGGCCCGGCCCGGGCGCCCTCGCCGTGGCCCGCCTCCGCCAGCCGTCGCTTCGGCCCGGCCCGGGCACCCTCACCGCGGCTCGTCTGCGCCAGCCGTCGCTTCGGCCCGCGTTCGCCCAGGACGCCTCCCGGCGGAACGTACACAAGCGACGGCTGACGCGGGAAACCCTCTCGGGAGGCGGCGGGCCCGGGTCAGGCCGCGTCGTCAGGCGTGCGCACCGCGCAGAACAGGTCGGTGCGCAGCGTGGCGGGGTCCGTGTCGGGCGAGGGTTCGGTGACGTACGCCTCCCAGAACGGCACCCCGGGGGCGCGGCCCGTCCCCGCGATGCGGCCCATGAACTCGCCCCAGGCGTGGCCGAGGTCGTCGTACGAGCCCACGTGGCTGATCACGGCGATCTCGCCGGCGGGCAGCTCGGACGCGACGATCCGCCGACCGTCGACCTCGATCGGCTCCGCCCCCACCTGCTCAACCAGCGGCGCCCGGAGCGGGAAGCCGATCTCCAGGTCCACCACGGAGTCGGGACCCTCGATCGCGGCGGTGTACAGCGCGATGGGCGGTCCCGCTGGGGCGAGGCCGGCCTCGAACCCGCGGGGCAGGACGGTCCCGAAGGCGGAGTCGAACACCTCGGCCAACTCGGACATCGGCACGCCCGTCACGCGCACCACGGCGGTGGGCACGGCCGGCACGCGCAGCAGCCGGATCCCGTCGACAGGATCCGGGCCCAGGTCGGGGTACCCGGGGGGCGGGTCGGCGGGCGCGTCGGGCGCGTCGGGCGACCGATCGGGGGACGGGGAGGATGACGACGACATGGTGTGCCCCTTCCGGCGCTGGTCCTGGTCCCAGTGTGCGCTGCGGACGGACGGAGTGGAAGACCCGCCGAGCAGCGGCGCGGCCCCCCGTGCGCGTCGGGGATGCGGGCCCCGTCCGCGTAGGCGGTTGCGGCCCCCGCTCATCTGGGATGCGGCCCGCGCCGGGCGGGGGGACACTGGGGGCATGCCCCACTACCGCCTCCACTCCCCCGACCAGACCATCGATCTCGGCGAGCACGAGACCGCCCAGCAGGCCCTCGAGGCCGCCGTGGGCGGTCAGCAGGAGACCCGGCCCACCGACGGGTCCCTCGAGGTGCAGGTGGGCGAGTCGTGGCACCCCGTCGACATCGAGGGGGACATGCCGTGAGCGCGGCGCGCGGCGCCGGGGCGGGGTCCGACCTCGGATCGAACGGGGCGGGCCCGGGTTCGGTGATCCAGTGCGCGACCTGCGGCGTCGAGCGGGCGGAGCCCCTGCCCGAGGTGTGCCCGATCTGCGCGGACGAACGCCAGTACGTGCCCGCCGGCGGCCAGCGGTGGACGAGCCCCGAGCAGTCGCGCGACTCCGGTGCGTTCCTCGAGTTCGCCGAGCGCGAGACGGACGTCATCGGCATCGATCAACGCGGCTGCCCCGGCATCGGGCAGCGGCCCTCGCTCATCCGCACCGACCACGGGAACGTGCTGGTCGAGGTCCCGAACTACATCAGTGACGAGGCGGTCGCCGCCATCCGCGGATGGGGTGGGCTCTCGGCGATCATCGCCTCGCACCCGCACATGTATGGAGTCCAGTCCCTGTGGTCGGCCGCGTTCGACGACTGCCCCGTGTACGTCTCCGCGCCCGACGAGCAGTGGCTCGGACTGCGGCCGGCCAACACCGTGGTGTGGGGCGGCGGCCACGCCGCCGACCCCGACGCGGGCGGCGATATCGAGATCCTGCCCGGCGTGCGGGCGTCCCAGCCCGGAGGGCACTTCCCGGGCAGTGTCGTGGTGCACTGGACGGCCCCCGACGGCGCGGGCGTCCTGTTCAGCGGCGACACCATCGGCACGGTCGCCGACCGGGAGTGGGTGACCTTCATGCGCTCGTTCCCCAACTGGATGCCGCTGTCCGGGGCCGTGGTGCGCCGGATCGCCGACCACGTCTCGCGGTACGAGTTCGACAGGCTCTACAGCAACTTCGGGGGGTGCGTCCCGCGCGACGCCCGGGGCGCCGTCCGGCGGTCGGCCGAACGCTACGCGGCGTGGGTCGCCGGCGAGTACGACCACCTCACCTAGGCCCCGCCCGGCTCCGCGCGCCCGCCGGGCTCGGCGCCCCCGCCGCGGTCGGCCGGCTCAGTGCGGTCGGCCGGCTCCGTGCGTTCGGCCGATTCCGCGCGGTCGGCCGCCTCGGCGCGCTCCTTGACCTGCGCGAGGCGACGGTCCCACCCCCGCGACACCGCGCCCAGCAGATCGGAGATCTCCCGGATCCGGTCCGGGCGCACGGCGTGCACCTGGCGACGCCGGTCAGCCCGGGCGGACACCAGGCCCGACTCCGTGAGCACGCGCAGGTGCTTGGCCACCGCCTGGCGGCTCACGCCGAGATCGCGGGCCACGGCGCCGGCGTCGTCGGGCCGATCGGCGAGCCGGACGAGGACCCGCCGGCGGGTCCGGTCCGCCAGGGCGGAGAACACGTCGTCGGCCTCCTCGCTGAGCAGGCCGGCCGCGGGATCGGTCGGCCTCCTCATCCGCCGCCCTCGGCGCGCACCCGTGCCAGCTCCAGCTCCGTCACCCAGCCCTCGGCGTTCTCCTCGAACCGCTGACGCCGCACGACCGCGTCCTCGTCCAGCCCCGCGAACCCGGTCTCCCGGACGGTCAGGACGACGCCGGATCCGTGGTCCTCGATCGTGAACTCCACCAGGTTGGACGGGGCCTCGTCGACCTCGCCCGCCATGCCACCGAGCCAGCGGAACACCGCGCGTCGCGGCGGGGCCAGTTCGACGGTCGCGATCGTGAACTCGCCGTGCACCGGGTCGGTCACGCGCGAGACGTCCCCGTCGGTGATGATCTCGTGCTCGGTCCACGTGCCGTCGTTGATGAACCACCCCGGCTCCGACACGATGTCCCATACCGCCTGCGGAGAGGCGTCGATGTGGATGCTGTGGACGATCTCGTCGGGCACGTCGCCGGTGGTCGCCCCCGGTCCGGGCGCGGCGGCGCCACTGACGGGCATCGGGTTCTCGCTCATGGGGTTCCCCTTCCCTCGAGGTGCGTCCCGCTCGGTGAGCTCGTGTCGCGACTGCACCTGACGCCCACGATGCCACGCCCACCACCCATGTGCAACCCCCGGGTTGCAGTCGGCGCACCAGGATCCCCGACGCCGCCGGCGGGCGCGGCAACGCCGGCGGGCGTGACCCCGTCGGCGAGGCGGGTCGGCGCCAACCGACACGCCGAGGCCCGGGGCGCGGACTACTCTCCGTGTATGAACCCCCTCACCGTTCCGCGGATGCCGCGTCTGCTCACGGCGGCAGCGGCCGCCCTCGTCGTCGTCGCCCCTCTCACCACCCCCGCCGCCGGCGCGGCGCCGGCACCCGACCCGGCCGCGGTGGCCACCCCCTACGCCGACGTCGCCGGCCCCGCTACGAACCCCGCACCCACCTGGTCCGGGCTCGACACCCGCGTCTGGGACCGGCCGATCCCCGCGCCCGGCGTCGCGGCGGCGACCGTCCCGCTCGACCCGTCGCTCACGCTCCCCCGGGCCGGACAGGCGGTACGGCAGGCCTACGGGACCATCGACCAGCACGGACGCCCCGCCATCGCGACCTCCGCCGTCTTCCTGCCGCACGGCGCGCCCCCGCCGGGCGGGTGGCCTGTGATCGCGTGGGCGCACGGCACCACCGGCCTCGGCGACGACTGCGCACCGTCCACCCACCCGCGCTCCCCGCGCGACGCCGACTACCTCGACCACTGGCTGGACCGCGGATACGCCGTCGTCTCCGCCGACTACGCGGGCCTCGGCACCCCCGGCCTGCTCAGCTACCTCAACGGGCAGGCCGCCGCGCGCGGGATCGTCGACTCGGTGACCGCCGCCCGGGGCGCAGGGCTGCCGCTCGCGGCGCGGTGGGGCATCGTCGGACAGTCCCAGGGCGCCGACGCCGCCCTCGTCGCCGCCACCCGCGCCACCGAACTCGGCGCCCCCGCGGGCCTGGACTACCGCGGCGTGGTCGCGACCGGCGCCCCCGCCAACATCGAGCACCTCTTCCAGTGGGGCGGACCCGGGTTCCCGCCCGTACAGCTGCCGACCGGGCTCAACACCTACGCGATGTACATCCTCGCCGGATTCCGGGATCAGCACCCCGAGCTCGACATCAACGGGTACCTCACGCCCGCCGGCCGCGAGATGGTCGACGCCGCCGAGACCCTCTGCTACGCCGCGATGCGGGAGAAGGTCGGCGGGTTCCAGATCTCACAGGCGCTGTCCCGCCCACTGCAGGAGATCCCCGACGTGTTCGGCCACCTGCGGCGCTACATGGGCACGCCGGCCGTCGGCTACGACCGGCCCGTCTTCCTCGGCCAGGGCCTGCTGGACGTGGACGTCCCCGCCCCCTCGGCACTGTCGCTGGCGGCCGAGATGACGCTCAACCGGCAGCCCCTCGAGCTGCGCGTCTACCCCGACCGGGACCACAGCGGCACCGTCTACGCCGCGACCCCGGACACCACCGCCTTCCTCGCCCGGGTCATGGGGTGAACCGCAACCGGACGGGCCACCGCGGGCGGCGCCGGCGCACAGTGGGGGGTGACCCCCGTCACGTCGGGTACCCCCGATCGATGCGGGCGTCCACTTGGGCGACGGCGTTTTCCCACGATAAGAGCACCGCGGCCCGGGCGGAAAGTGTGACCTGCGCAATAATCGTTACAGACTTGTCACATCGCACGCACACGGGTTAGAGTCTCGTCATCGCCGCGCGGGGATGTTTCAGGGACTCCCCGCGCGGCTGACTTAATTTCGGATGACGGCGGGATTCCTAGAACCTGTTCTAGTATCCTCAGCGGCATGAGCGCCCTCGACTTCGAGTCCACCAGCAAGACCATCACCGCCGGCCGCTTCGAGCTGCACTACCACGAGGCGGGCGAGCAGAGCGTCGCCGAGCCCGAGAGCGCGGTCCCCGTCCTGTTCCTCCACGGCTCCGGCCCGGGCGTCACCGCGTGGTCCAACTTCTCCGGCAACTTCCCCGTCTTCGCCGAGCGGTTCCACACCATCCTGCTCGACATGCCGGGCTTCGGGAAGAGCTCGGACCTGGAGTGGGAGAAGGCCTACCCCAAGATCGCCGCCGAGGCGATCGACGCGTTCTGCGAGGCCAAGGGCATCGAGAAGGTCGACATCGTCGGCAACTCCATGGGCGGCAACGTGGCCTGCGAGACCGCGCTGGCGTACCCGGACCGGGTCCGCAAGATGGCCCTCATGGGCCCCGGCGGCCTCGCGGCGCCGCTCTTCACCCCGGAGCCCAGCGAGGGCTCGCGCCGCCTGTTCGAGTTCCTCGCCGACCCGACCGACGAGAAGATGAGCGCCTGGGTCGACACGATGGTCGGCAACAAGAAGATCGTCTCCCCCGAGCTCATCCGCGCCCGCACCGAGGCCGCCACCGCGCCCGGTGCCGTGGAGCGCATGTACGCGATCTTCGGCTCCATCCTCAAGCCCGAGAACGCCTACACCCCGCTGTACGCCCGCGCGTCCCAGATCAAGCAGGAGACACTGCTCATCTGGGGCCGCGACGACCGCATGCTGCCGTACGAGCAGGCGCACTTCGCGTTCCGACAGCTGCCCCGCGCCGAGCTGCACTCGTTCTCCCGCTGCGGCCACTGGGCGATGATCGAGCAGAAGGACAAGTTCGAGCGCCTGGTGATCGACTTCTTCCTGAACTGAGGACCGTCGGGCCGGGCGGGCGTGGCGGCGACGGCGGCTCCGCGGGTTAGCCTCGGAGCATGACCGACACGCCGCAGCCCGGCCAGCCCGAGCAGCCGCAGGACCAGCCGCCCGCCGTCGACCCGCGGACCGGCGAGGACCTGTCCTGGAAGCAGACGCCGGTGGCGATCGTGCTGCTCGACCGGCCCGCCCCCGGCCACGAGGAGATCGGCGAGCTGCTCGCGGAGATCTTCGAGGGCTCCTACGAGGTCGAACGCGGCACCGAGGACGACCCCGCCTCCGCCGTGCACGTCGAGGACGCGACCGTCATCGTCTCCTCGATCGACGCCCCCGTGCCGGAGGCCGCGCAGTACACGCGCGACCTGGCCGCGTGGAACGGTGGCGAGGCCGTCGTGGAGAGCCATCTGTCCCAGGTCGTGGTGGCCGCGTTCCGGTGGGGGCCGATCGGGGACGACGGCGAGCCCACCGATCCCGAGTACATGGACCCGCGGCTCGAGACGCTGCGGTGCGAGCTGGCGGTCGCGAACGTGACGGCAGCACTGACAGCGCTACCCGGCTCGGTGGCGGTCACCGTGGGCGGCGCCGCGATGACCCTGCCGGCCGTCCCGTACCGCGATCTCGTGACGGCCAACCCGGTGCCGGCCCCCGCGCTCGTCGGGGTGCGGGCGGGGATGCAGTCGCAGACCACGTCCTGCGTGTACACCACGGGGATGGGCCGGTTCGGGCGGATGGACCTCGAGCGGCTGGACGTCGACGCCCCGCCGGCCGCCGTGTACTCCGAGATGTGCAACCTCGTGGCCTACTCGCTGGCGACCGGCACCGTCCTCCAGCCCGGTCAGACGATCGAGGTCGGCGGGCCGCAGCCCCTGCTCGCGAGCCCCGAGGTCTCCCCGTTCACCGGCCAGGAGATCCTCCGGCTGGCACCCGGCCCGCGGGCCTGACCGGCGCGCGGCCCGGCACCCGCGGGGCTGACCGGCGCGGGCCCGGCACCCGCAGGCCTGACCGGCGTGGGCCCGGCCCCCGCGGCGGCGCCCCGGGATCACGGTCGGTGGTGGTTCATCCGCTCCACCACCAGGCGCGTGGTGGCCGCCAGCTGGAACGGCCGGATGACCGGCTCGATCCGACTGGTGAGCCGCTCCTTCTTGAGTCGCGCGATGACGCTGCGCACCAGCTCCGGCAGCGGGTTGCCCAGGTGGTCGACGAGCGGATAGATCCGCACCTCCGGGGCGATGCGGGCCATCTCGACGATCGCGTCGACGTGATCGGCGAGATCCATGCGGTCGGCATAGGTGAACAGCAGGTGGGAGCACAGCACCAGGTCGGCCGAGTCGCTGGCCAGCGGCAGGGAGGGCAGCGCCCCGGCGATGTACCGCTCGGGCGAGGCCGCCAGATCGACGAGCATGCGGTCCGCGGCGGTACGGCGGATGGTCTCGTGGCCGATCACTCCCCCGCGCACGTCCCAGTCGAAGTCCACCTCGCGCGCCTTCTTCTGCTCGACCGACCTCTCGACATCGGCGAGGATGCGCGCGCGGAGGTCGTCCGCCCCGCGGGCGTACTGCGGGTCCACGGCCACCGCGTCTCCCCCGGCCGCGCAGATCTCCGCGACCGCGCTGGCGGCCCCGCCCGGGCAGTCGACGATCCGCCGCAGCAGGTCGTCCGAGTCCAGCCCGAACATGTCCGTGTACTCGCCCAGGGAGCGCGCGCTCACCAGGACATCAGTGTCCTCGAGCGCATGGAAGACGGTCTGGGGACTTGCGGTCACCTGGAACTCTCCTGAGGTCTGCCGGTCGGATCGGGTATCCGGACCGTGGGGTCACGAGGGTGGACCCGGGCTCCGTGGCGGACCGCCGCCGATGTCGACGCGACCCACCCGTCCCGGTGGGTCCGCGCATCGTCCGTACTACGCCGTGCGGGCGTGGACGACGCGGGACCACTCCGGTCCGCGTCGCCAGCACATCAGTACGTCTTTAGGCACGGCATCACCGTAACAGCGGTCTACGACAGGGGCCACCGTGAAGTTCACGGTGATCCGAATGTGTCCTGATCGTCACCCACCGACGCCGCCGGGCAGGCGCGAGACCCTCCGCGCGCCAGCGGTGGTGAGGCACGTCACCGCCTGTGAATGACAGAAGCTAGGGTTTTGTCCAGCCAAGGTCTTCTGGACGGACCACCATGACACCGGGGAGCACTCGTGAGAACACCGAACAACCGCCGCCACCGCACGCCCGGACTCACCAGGGTCGCGGGCGCCCTGGCTCTCGGGCTCGCGGCGGCGCTGGTTCCCGCCGCGTCCCCCGGCGCCCCGGTCGCCGCCGCACAGGGCTCGTCGACCATGCCGGACCGCACCGCGTTCTACACCCCGCCGGCCGAGCTCCCCGCCGAACCGGGCACCGTCATCCGCACCGAGCCGATGACCATCACCCCGAGTGTCCCCGACCTCGCCGGCGGCGGCGCCCTGCCGGCCGACGCGCAGCGCATCATGTACCGCTCCACCGGCGCGGCGGGCGGGCCGATCGCCGTGACGGGGACATACCTGCAGCCCAAGACACCGTGGGCCGGGCCCGGGCCACGCCCGCTCGCGGTGGTCACTCCGGGCACGCAGGGTCAGGGCGACCAGTGCGCGCCGTCGAAGTCCATGGAGGTCGGGCTCGGCGTCCAGACCGCACCGCCGTCGGCGGCCGCGGGGTACGCGGTGCTCGACGCCCTGACGATGGTCGGGGAGGGCTTCGCCGTGGTGGTGACCGACTACGAGGGCCTCGGCACTCCCGGCCACCACCCGTACGTCAACCGCGACTCCCAGGGCCGCGCGGCGCTGGACGCCGCCCGCGCCGCGCTGCGCCTGCCCGGCACCGACCTGGCCCCCGACTCCAAGACCGTCGTCAGCGGCTACTCCCAGGGCGGAGGCGCCGCGGCGGCCGCCGGCGAGATGCACCCGACCTACGCCCCGGACGTCAACCTCGTGGGCATCGCGGCGGGCGCGCCGCCGTCGGACATGATCGGCACGCTCGAGCGCATCGACGGCGGCCTGCTCACCGGCGCGGCCGGCTACGCGATCAACGGCATCCTGCAGGTCCACCCGGAACTGCGCGCGGCGTTCGACCGGCAGCTCAACGACGAGGGGCGCCGGATGCTCGAGGTGACCGCCGGCCAGTGCGTCGCCGAGACCGGCGTCGCCTACGGCCTGCGCCGCACCACCGAGTTCACCCGCGACGGCCGGTCCCTCGCCGACGCGGCCCGGTCCGAGCCCGAGATCATGCGCGTCATCGAGGGCTACAACCTGGGCGACGAGGCGCCGACCGTCCCGGCCCTGGTGCTGATCGGGAGGAACGACGACGTGGTGCCGCACGAGACCGCCGTGGACCTCGTCCGCAGGTGGTGCGCGCAGGGCACGACCGTCGAGCTGCGCACGGCCGAGGTCCCGGCACTGGCCCCGGGCCTGGTGATCGACCACGCGATCCCGATGCTGTCGGAGCGGCCGACCAACGCGCGCTACCTCATGGAGCGCGTCCGCGGCGTGCCGGCGCCGAACTCGTGCGGGAGCGTGTGAGCGAACCCCCCGGCGGGCGTCGGGTGAGCCGGCGCCCACCGGGAGACCCCCACCCGGAATGAGACCTGCGTTACAGTCCTCCCACCCACCGGGCCGGCGGGCGCCACCGCTCGAGCGGGCCACGGACACCACCCTGGAGGACACGTGCGCACCAGCCCCACCGGCCGCCTCGGGCGGGCCCGCCTCGTCGTCGTCGGACTCATCGCCGGCCTGGGCACCGCACTGGTCCCCGCCCTCGCACCCACCGCGCCCACCGCCGGCGCCCAGGTCGGGGGCTCGTCCAACGCCGCGGTCGGGACCGCGTTCTACACCCCGCCCGCCGAACTGCCCGCCGAGCCGGGCGCCGTGATCCGCACCGAACCCATGCCGTTCTTCCCCAGCGTCCCCGACCTGGCAGGCGGCGCGCTACCCGCCGAGGCGCAGCGCATCATGTACCGCTCCACCGGCGCCGCCGGCGGGCCGATCGCCGTGACCGGAACCTACCTGCAGCCCAAGACACCGTGGGCCGGGCCCGGCCCCCGGCCGCTGGCCGTGGTCACGCCCGGCACCCAGGGGCAGGGCGACCAGTGCGCGCCCTCCCGCTCCATGACCGTGGGCCTGGCCGCCCAGACCGACCCGCCCTCGCTGGCCGCCGGGTACTCGGTGATCGACGCCCTGCCGCTGATCAACGAGGGGTTCGCCGTGGTGGTGACCGACTACGCGGGCCTCGGCACTCCCGGCCACCACCCGTACATCAACCGCGACTCCCAGGGCCGGGCCGCCCTCGACGCGGCCCGCGCCGCCCTCCGCCTGCCCGGCACCGACCTCGCACCCGACTCCAAGACCGTCGTCACCGGCTACTCGCAGGGCGGCGGCGCCGCGGCCGCGATGGGCGAGCTCCAGCCCACCTACGCCCCCGAGATCGACCTCGTGGGCATCGCCGCGGGCGCTCCCCCCTCCGCCATGATCGACACCCTCGCCCGGGTCGACGGCGGCCTGCTCACCGGCGCCGTCGGCTACGCAATCAACGGCATCGAAGAGATCCACCCGCACACCCGGCCGGCCTTCGACCGCCTCCTCAACGACGAGGGCCGCCGCATGGTCCAGGTGACCGCGGGCCAGTGCGTCGCCGAGACCGCGCTGACCTACGGGCTGTGGCGCACCAGCGCCTTCACCCGCGACGGGCGGCCCCTGTCCGAGGCCGTCCAGTCCGAACCGGAGATCATGCGGATCCTCGACGGCTACGACCTCGGCACCGTCGCCCCGCAGGCACCCGCCATGGTGATCATCGGGCGCAACGACGACGTGGTGCCGCACCACACCGCCGTCGACCTCGCCCGGCAGTGGTGCACCCAGGGCACCCCGGTCGAGCTGCGCACCACCGAGGTCCCCGCCGTGGCGCCCGGCCTGGTGGTGGACCACGCGATCCCCATGATCACCGAGGCCCTGACCGGGGCCCGCTACCTGAAGGACCGGGTGCTCGGGCTGCCGGCGCCCAGCTCGTGCGGGACGCTCTGACCGCGGTCCCGGCCGCGCGGCTGGGTCAGGGCAGGTTGTGGTGGTACGCCTGCTCCTGCGTGAGCGACGCGATCCGCCAGCCCTCGCCGGTACGGACGAACTCCAGCACGTACCACAGTCCGTAGAAGAACACCTTCTGGTCCTTCGCCTCCACCGGCTTGAGCGCCATCGGGTTGAAGCACATGCACCGGCCCCTGGCGGTGTCCCCCGCCAGCTCCACCGCCAGGTTGCCCATGAGGTGCTGGGTCGCCGCGAAGATCGGCAGCGTCTCGGCCAGCCACGCCCGGATCGCCGGGTAGGCGTCCTCCGGCCCACCCGACGCGACGAAGCTCACCCGGGCGTCGGGCGTGAAGACCCCGTCCAGACCGTCGAAATCGCGCGCATCGATGCAGGTCGCGTACCTGGTCATGAGGTCCTGCAGATCCCAGCGGTCGGATAACTCGACCAGTGTTCGGCTCATGCTCCCTACGCTAACGTGGCCAGCATGGACCACGAGGCAGAAGTTCGCGCCCGCGAGGCGATCGAGCAGCTGAAGTACCGGTACTGGCGGGCGTGCGACGCCAAGGATCCCGAGGGCTTCCGCTCCTGCTTCGTGGCGAGCGGCGGCGTCCTGGACTTCGGCCCCCTCGGGCGGACCGACCCGGACACCATGGTCGGCATCTTCCGGCAGATCGCCCTGGCCACCGCGGCCGACGGCGGCCCCCGCATCCTCGACATGCACCACGGGTTCATGCCCTCCATCACCGTCGAACCCCCCGCCGACGGCGGCGCCCCGCGACGCGCCACCGGCACCTGGACCCTGCAGTTCCGGCAGATCGACCGCGACAAGGGCACGGAGACCGTCTCCACCGGCGAGTACTCGGACGTCTACGTACTGGAGGGCGACGGCGCGGACGAGCGCTGGGTCATGGCCGAATGCCTGTTCACGCCCGGCTGGTCCCTCACCCGCACCCTCGACGACGCCACCGTGACCTACCCCGAGGTCAGCGTCGTCCCGGGTGCCGCCACCGCGGGGGCCGACTCGTGACCGCCCGGGTCGCCCTGGTCACCGGCGGCAGCCGCGGAGTGGGCCGCGGAGTGGCCACGGCGCTCGCCGACGCCGGCTGGACCGTCTACGTCACCGGACGGTCCGCCGAGCGACTGCAGGGCACCGTCGACGCGGCCGCAGCCGCAGGCGCCCCGGGACCGATCCGCCCACTCGAGTGCGACCACTCCCGGGACGAGGAGATCGTCGCCGTCGTCGCCCGGATCGTCGCCGACACCGGGCGGCTGGACCTGCTGGTCAACAACGTGTGGACCAACCCCAAGGGCTTCATGGGGTTCAACGGCAGGTTCTGGGAGCGGCCCGCCGGCGACTGGGACGCGCTCATGGGCGTCGGCCTGCGCGCCCACTACGTCGCCTCCTGCGAGGCCGCCAAGGTGATGGTGCCGCAGGGCTCCGGGCTGATGGTCAACATCTCGTCATTCGGGTCGCGCGCGCCGTTCCACACGGTCCTCTACGGGATGAGCAAGACCGCCCTGGACAAGATGGCCTCCGACATGGCGCACGAACTCACCGGGACCGGCGTGTCGACGCTCTCACTGTGGCTCGGCCTCATCCGCACCGAGCTGCTGCTGTCGACGGGCATGGAGGACTTCAACGGCTTCCCCCTGGCCCGCGCGGAGGACCCCGCGTTCGTCGGCCGCGTCATCGCCGCGCTCGCCGACGACCCCGACCTCGCCCGCCTGAGCGGCTCGACCGTCATCACCGCCGAGTACGGTCGCGAGAAGGGGATAAGGAACGACGACGGCGAGGTGCCGCTGTCGCACCGGGGTGCCTTCGGCGGGGGTCCGCTCTTCCCGCCGGTGACGGACGAGCAGTTGGGGATCGAGACAGTGGACGAGGTGGCCGCGGCGGGCGGTCACAACGGGTTCACCGGGAGGGATGGATGACGTCCGCCGAGTTCGGGGAGATCGACGACCCGCTCGAACGCCTCGAGCGCAACGAGCGCCAGGGCAACCAGGCGTTCAGGTTCGTGCTGCTGTCGGTGCTGGCGATCGTGGCGCTGGCCGTGGCGATCGTGGTGATCCGCGGCGGCGTCGGCGACGAGTGCGCCGACGGGGTCCCACTGTGCCTGACCTCGGACCGCGTCGAGGTGGTGATCCTGCCGCTGCTGCTGTCGATCGGGTTGGCGGTGACGGCCGGCGTGAAGACGTACCGCCGGTGGCAGAACCGCATCCGGTGGCGGCCGTGGCTGTACGCCACCTACGCGATGTGGATGGTGACGACCGCGTACCTGCTGATCTCATCGTCGGCGGTGTTCGTCCAGCAGGGCTGACGCCGGCGCCCGGGGCCCCGCCGCGCGGCACGCGCCGAGCATCCCGCCCGACACCCGGCCGCCCGAGCACCCGGCCGCCCGAGCATCCCGAAATCCGCTACCCTCCGCCCGGATCCGCTACTCCCGTGGGGGTAGCGGATCCCGAGTCCGGGTAGCGGATTCCGTCCGGGTAGCGGATTCGGGCCCGGCGGGTGCGGAGGGCCCGGCGGGGGCGGAGGGCCCGGCGCGTAGCGGATTCGAGCTCCGCGGGCGTCAGGGCACGATGTTGACCATCTTGCCCGGCACCACGATCACCTTCTTGGGCGCGGCGCCGCTCAGGTTCTCCTGCACCTTGGCATCCGCCAGCGCGGCCGCCTCGACGTCGGCCGGCGAGGCGTCGGCGGGGACGGTGATGCGGGAGCGGACCTTGCCCTTGATCTGGACCGGGTACTCGACGGAGTCCTCGACCAGGTACGACTCGTCGTACTGCGGGAACGGGCCGTGGGCCAGCGACCCGGTGTGCCCGAGCCGGGCCCACAGCTCCTCGGCGAGGTGCGGTGCGACGGGCGCCGCCATGAGCACGAGCGGTTCCACGACCGAGCGGGGCGCGCCCGGCCCCTCGGTGGGATAGGCCTTGGTCAGCGTGTTGACGTACTCGATGAGCTTGGCGATCGCGGTGTTGTCGCGCAGGCCGGCGTAGTCGTCGCGGACCCCGGCGATGGTGCGGTGCAGGGCCTTGAGCACGTCCTCACCGGCCTCGGCGTCGGTGACCCGGACCTGCCCGGTGGTCTCGTCGATCACCACACGCCACAGTCGCTGCAGGAAGCGGTGCGCGCCCACCACGTCTTTGGTGGCCCACGGCCGGGAGGTGTCGAGGGGGCCCATGGACATCTCGTAGACGCGCAGGGTGTCGGCGCCGTAGGAGTCGCAGATCTCGTCCGGGGAGACGGAGTTCTTGAGCGACTTGCCCATCTTCCCGTACTCCTGGAACACCTCGATCTCGGCGGCGTCGGCGCCGGCGGAGGTGTCGGTCCAGAAGTACCTGCCCTCGCGCTCGACGACCTCCTCGGCCGGCACGTAGACGCCGCGGGAGTCGGTGTAGGCGAAGGCCTGGATGTAGCCCTGGTTGTAGAGGCGCCGGTAGGGCTCCTCGCTGGTGACGTGCCCCAGGTCGAACAGCACCTTGTGCCAGAAGCGGGAGTACAGCAGGTGCAGCACCGCGTGTTCGACGCCGCCCACGTAGAGGTCGACGCCGCCCGGGTCGTCGGGGCCGTGGATCTCGGGGCGGGGCCCGGTCCAGTAGCGCTCGTTCTCGAGCGCACACAGCTGCTCGGAGTTGGTGGGGTCGATGTAGCGCAGCTGGTACCAGCTGGACCCGGCCCAGTTGGGCATGACGTTGGCGTCGCGGGTGTAGGTCTTGAGCCCGTCGCCCAGGTCGAGCTCGACGGTCATCCAGTCGGTGGCCTTGGCCAGCGGCGGGGACGGCACGGAGTCGGCGTCGTCGGGGTCGAACGAGACGGGCTTGTAGTCCTCGACCTCGGGCAGTTCGACCGGCAGCAGCTCCTCGGGCAGCGCGTGGGGCACCCCGTCGGCGTCGTAGACGACGGGGAACGGCTCGCCCCAGTACCGCTGGCGGGCGAACAGCCAGTCGCGGAGCTTGTACTGGATGGTGCCCTCGCCGGTGCCCTCGCCCTCGAGCCAGGCGATGGTGGCGGCCTTGGCCTCGTCCACGCCGAGGCCGTCGAGCGAGAGTCCCTCGGTGTTGGTCGAGTTCACGGCGACGCCGTCGCCGGCGTAGGCCTCGGCCTGCACGTCGATCTCGCGGCCGTCGGCGGGGGCGACGACCTGCGTGATGGGCAGGCCGAACGCGGTGGCGAACTCGTGGTCGCGGGTGTCGTGGGCGGGCACGGCCATGATGGCGCCCGTGCCGTAGCCCATGAGGACGTAGTCGGCCACGAACACCGGGACCTGCTCGCCGTTGACGGGGTTGACGGCGTAGGCGCCGGTGAAGACGCCGGTCTTGTCCTTGTTCTCCTGGCGTTCGAGCTCCGACTTCATGGACGCGGCGTGCCGGTAGGCCCGGACGGCCTCGGCGGGCGAGGAGTGTCCGCCGGTCCAGCGCGGGTCGAGGCCACCGGGGGTCGCCTCGCCGGGCGCGGAGCCGGGGGCGCCGGCGGGCAGCTCGGGCCAGAACGGCCCGGCCAGCTCGTCGACCAGCGGGTGCTCGGGCGACAGGACCATGTAGGTGGCGCCGAAGAGGGTGTCGGGTCGGGTGGTGAACACCTCGATGGACTGGTCGGCCACGGCGAACCGGACGCGGGCGCCCTGCGAGCGGCCGATCCAGTTGCGCTGCATGGACTTGACCTTGTCGGTCCAGTCGAGCCGATCGAGGTCGTCGACCAGGCGGTCGGCGTAGGCGGTGATCCGCATCATCCACTGGCTGAGGTTCTTGCGGAAGACAGGGAAGTTGCCGCGCTCGGAGCGGCCCTCGGCGGTGACCTCCTCGTTGGCCAGCACGGTGCCCAGACCGGGGCACCAGTTGACGGTGGAGTCGGAGAGGTACACGAGCCGGTGCGCGTCGAGGACCTTCTCCTGCTCCGCGCGGGACAGCGCGTCCCAGGTGCGGCCGGCGTACTCGGCGGGCAGGGCGCGGGTGCCGTCGGCGAACTGGGCGCGCAGGTCGGCGATGGGCCGGGCACGTCCGGTGCGGGTGGGGTGATCGCCGCCGTCGACCGCGCGGGCGGGGGCGTCGGGGTCGTACCAGGAGCCGTGGATCTGGAGGAAGATCCACTGGGTCCAGCGGTAGAACTCGGTGTCGGTGGTGGCGAACACGCGGCGACGGTCGTGGCCCAGGCCGAGGCGGCCCAGCTGCCGCTCCATGTTGGCGATGTTGGCCTCGGTGGTCACGCGCGGGTGCTGGCCGGTCTGGACGGCGTACTGCTCGGCGGGCAGGCCGAACGCGTCGTAGCCGAGGGTGTGCAGGACGTTGGTGCCGAGCATGCGGTGGTAGCGGGCGAACACGTCGGTGGCGATGTAGCCCAGCGGGTGGCCGACGTGCAGGCCTGCGCCGGAGGGGTACGGGAACATGTCCTGGACGAAGAGCTTGTCCGCGGGCAGGTCGCCGTCGGCCGCGGCGAGGGGCCCGACGGGGTTGGGGGCCTCGAACGTTCCGCGCTCGGACCATTCACGCTGCCAGCGGGACTCGATCTCCCCGGCCAGCGCGGCTCCGTAGCGGTGGGCGGGGCCGGTCCCGGTCTGCGCGCCGGCGTCGGACTGCGCGTCCGCGTCGGTCCGTCCGCTGGTGACGGTCTGGTCGCTGCTGCTCACGTCGTCTGTTCTCCCCTGGTCTCGCCGGTGCCCACACGCAGGCCGTGTCCAGCCTAAACCCTGGGCGGGTCGGCCCCGTGACAGCGGGCGGGCGCCGGGAACGCGGAAGGGGGACGGACCCGGTCGGGTCCGTCCCCCTCGGGTGCCGCGGGGCGCGCGGGGCGGGGTCCACCGCCCGGCGCGACGGCCGCGCGGCGCGGTGCGGTCAGGCCGTGGTGGCGCGGCGCCCGGCGATCAGGGCGTCGACGCTGTAGCGGCCGGGGCCGACGAGGCCGAAGACCGCCGTGGCGAGGCCGATCACGGCGACGAGCTCCCAGCCGCCCTCGGCGGCGTAGATGCCGGCGGCCTTGTGCACGTAGAAGTAGGCACCGGCCATGACGACGACGACGAGGACCGCCACGACCTGCGTGAGCAGACCCAGGACGAGCAGGATTCCGCCGATGAGCTCGACGGCTCCGGCGAACGCGGCGGCGGCCTGCGCGGCGGGGACGCCGACCGAGTCGAAGAAGGCGCCGGTGCCGTCCACGCCGTTGACGAAGAGCTTCTGGCCGCCGTGGACGATCAGCACCGCACCCAGCAGGACGCGGGCGATGAGCAGGCCCGCGTCGCGGACGACGGCGGGGACGGGCAGGAGGGTGCTCGCGTCGGCCGCGCGGCGGATGTCGGCGGCGCGGGTGGGCTCGGTGGTGGCGGTCATGGGAACTCCTTCAGTGGATGATGTGACACATACTTCTACCGCCGCCGTCCGTGTCGTGTCAACTATCGCGCTATTATGTGGGTATGGCTGATCAGGTGAAGTGGTTGAACGACGAGGAGAGGGCCCTGTGGCGGGATTACATCGCCGTCCAGGGGCGGCTGCACCTGGAGATCCAACGTGACCTCAAGAGGTCGTCGAGCCTGACCGAGCCCGAGTTCGAGGTACTCGTCCACCTCAGCGAGGCCGACGGCCCCCTGAGGATGACCGCGCTCGCGGACGCCCTGCAGTGGGAGCGCAGCCGGCTGTCGCACCAGGTCACCCGCATGGTCAAGCGCGGCCTCGTGGAACGCACGAGCTGCCCCGACGACGGCCGCGGCGCCTTCGTCTCGCCGTCCGCCGAGGGCATGCGGGAGATCGAGAAGGCCGCCCCCCATCACGTCGCGACCGTGCGCCGCGAGTTCCTCGACCGCCTCAGCGAGGCCGACAAGCGGGACCTCGCCCGGCTCCTCGCCCAGGTCCGTGGCACGTGCGAGCGCGACGCCGCGCAGGGCGCCGATCACGTCCCCGACCAGCCCCCCGGGGGCGCTGACGACACCGGGGCGACTCGGAGATCCGTGCCCGCGGGCGTACCCTCGGGGGCGTGAACGCAGTGCTCGTGGTGGTCGTGGTGCTCCTCGTGGGGCTCGCCCTCATCATCGGCGGAACCGGGGCCGCGGCCCTGGCCGGGAAGCTCCCCGGCAACGGCGTCCTGGGGGTCCGCACCCCGGAGACCCGCCGCTCCCCCGACGCGTGGGCCCTGGCCAACCGCGCCGCCGGCCCCGCCTTCCTCGGCTCCGGCCTCGTCCTGCTGCTCGGTGCGATCGCTCTGGGACTGATCGGCGGCTGGGTCGGCGGTCTCGTCGTCGTCGTCGCCCTCCTCGCCTCCCTCGCACTGCTCAGCATGGCCGGCCTCGCCGGGGCACGCGCGGCGGCGATCTGGGCCGCCACCCAGGACGATGACCAGGGCGGATGCGGCTGCGGCCCCGACGGGTGCGGCGGCCACTCCGGCACGGCGGGCGCCACCACCGACGCCTCCACCTGCGCGCCCACCGGCGACGCGTCCTGCTCCCCCGCCGACGCGGCCGGCGCCGACGACCCCGCCGCCGACTGCGGCGTCACCGGCGGCTGCGGCTCCTGCGCGCTGCAGGGCATGTGCGAATCGGAGACCGCCACCCGCTGACGCGGACCGGTGGCCCGGCGCGGCGGCCGCCCCTACGGTGTGGGACACCCCAGTCACCACCGTGGAAGGAGACCGACATGGCCGCCACAGACACGACCCGGGACGTCACCGAGATCCTCACCGCCGATCACCGCGAGATGATCGAACTCCTCGACCAGATCGAGACCTCCACCGACCCCTCCGACCGCCGCGCCCTCGCCGACGCCGTCACCGCCGAGGTGATGCGTCACTCCGTGGCCGAGGAGATGTTCGTCTACCCCGTCATGGAGCGCGACATCCCCGGCGGCAAGGACGAGGTCGAGCACGACAAGGAGGAGCACGACGAGATCGTCGTGGTGATGAAGAAGCTCGAGAACGTCGACGCCGCGGACGCCGAGTTCATGGGCCTCGTGCGCGAGCTCAAGGAGCTGCTCGACCACCACGCCGACGACGAGGAGTCCGACCAGTTCCCCAAGCTGCGCGAACACCTCTCGAAGGACACGCTGCTCGACCTGGGCCGCAAGGTCGAGGCCGCGAAGATGGTCGCCCCCACGCGCCCGCACCCCAGCGCTCCCCACTCCGAGCTGTTCCACAAGACGGTCGGCGCCGGCGTCGGCATGGTCGACCGGCTGCGTGACGCGCTGAGCGGGCGGATGAAGAACACCTGAGGCGGGGCCGCCGACACTTCCGCGGGGCCGCCGACGGCGGCGCGGGGCAGCGCGAGGCAGCGCGATTTGGACGCATCCACGTCGGCCCGGAGGCCGTTTCACCTCCATGGTTGCTTCCATTCCCTCCATGGCTGCGTCCAGATCCGGGGAGGTCATCGCTGCGGCGCCGGCGAGGTGATCGGCGGGCGGCGCCCGGAAGGGTCACCGCAGAGACGTCACCACGATCGCGGCCAGCCCGCAGGCGGAGATCACCATCACCAGCCCCACGAGTCCCGCGTTGTAGACCGCCTGCGTCTGCTCGACCTCGCCCGCGCGGACGAACCGGCCCACCCGCTGCTCGTGCCGCCGCTGAACCCGCAGCAGCGCGAATAGCGGGACCACCACCAGCGCCGAGAACGCGGCGGCCCACGCCCACGACAGCTCCCCCACCAGCTTGGCGACGAGGATGATGTTCACCGCCACGACCGACCAGGTGCGGGCCCACGACAGGCTGGTGCGCTCGGACTGGAGCCCGGCGTCGGGCGGGACCGCCGCGGGCTCCACCCCGATCCGGCGGGCACGGGGAGCGGTCATCGGCGCCGACCCGTCACCCGAAGGTCCCGCTGAGGATCGCCACGATGAGCACCACCGCGCCCGCCGCGATCCCCAGCACCAGCAGGATGGACGCCTGCGGCATGGGCAGCGGCCGCTGGTGACGCATGGCGGCCTCGATCCGGATCCAGCGGCGGAACGCGACGATCGCCAGCAGCCCGGCCAGCACGAGCAGGATGCACGCGAGCGGGGTGCGGATCAGCTCCGGGATCTCGTCGCCCGCGAACGCCTCCAGCGCCACCGCCCCGGCGGTCAGCCCGAGGCTCGTGCGGATCCACGCCAGGAACGTGCGCTCGTTGGCCAGGGTGAACCGCGGGTCCGGCTCCTCACCGTCGCGCAGCGCCCTGGGCCGCCACCCCTGCTCCGTCATACCGTCGAGCCTATCGGTCGCCCCTCGCGGTGCGGGTGATGCAATGGACACCATGTCTCTCCTGCGCCGCCTGCGGATCGAGCCGTTCATCCTGGCGATCCTCGCCGCGGTCGTCGTGGCCGCCTTCCTGCCCGCCACCGGCGGTGCGGCCGACGCCCTCGACTGGGTGACGACCATCGGCATCGCGGTCCTGTTCTTCCTGTACGGCGCGCGACTCGAGCCGCGCGAGCTGCTGGTGGGCCTCACCCACTGGCGGCTGCACTCGGTGGTGCTCGTGGCGACCTTCGTCCTGTTCCCGCTGCTCGGGCTGCTCGGGCAGTGGATCCTCACGCCCGTGCTCGGGCCGGCACTCGCCGCGGGGTTCCTGTTCCTCACCCTGGTGCCGTCGACCGTGCAGTCGTCCATCACCTTCGTGGCGATCGCGCGGGGGCACGTCAGCGCTGCGGTGGTCTCGGCGTCGGTGTCCAACCTGCTGGGCGTGTTCGTCACCCCCCTGCTGGTGTTCGCCCTCATGACCACGGACGGCTCGGTGGTCATCACGTGGGACTCGGTGGGGTCGATCGCGCTGCAGCTGCTGCTGCCGTTCGTGGTGGGTCAGCTGCTGCGGCGGTGGGTCCTGCCCGTCCTCAAGCGGATCACGCGGATCGCCCTGTTCGACAAGACGGTGATCGTGCTGGTGGTCTACGCCGCGTTCTCCGACGGGGTGGCCGACGGGATCTGGTCGACCGTCGGTGCCGTCGAGCTCGCGTGGCTCCTGGCCGCGTGCTGCGTCCTGCTGGCGGTGGTGCTGGGGCTGACCGAGCTCGCCTCCCGCGCCCTGGGCTTCGAGGACCGCGACAAGCGTGTCGTGCAGTTCTGCGGCTCCAAGAAGTCGCTGGCCACCGGGCTGCCGATGGCGGCCGTGCTGTTCGTCGGGCAGCCGATCGGCCTCATGGTGCTGCCCCTGATGCTCTTCCACCAGATCCAGTTGATCGTGTGCGCGTGGTTGGCCGGCCGCTACGGGCGGGCCGAGGAGACGCCCGTCGCCGCCTGAACCCCGCCGCCCGGTTCGGCCGCCCCCGGCGCCGCGACCTCCACCACCTTGTCGGCGTCGCCGAGTCGCGGCCCGAGGAGGACCAGGATCGCGACGAGGACCGAGGCGGTCAGCGCGAGGCCGATCCAGACGGGGTAGAGCCGCTGGCCGGCGAGGCGGGCGGTCACCGCGCCGGCGAGGGTGCCGACGGTGTTGACCAGCAGGTCGGAGATGTCCGAGTGGCCCAGGGCGAACACGTACTGGAGGGTCTCCACCGCCGCACTGGTCAGGGAACCGACGACGACGACGAGGACGATCGCCCGCCGGCGATGCTCCAGCAGGATGTACTTAAAGGACTCCTACCGGGAGGAAGAAGGCCATCGTGCCGTTCTGGCGATCTCGCACGGACCGAAGTCTGCTGTACTTTTGTACGTGTACATTTGTACAACAACGCGAGGAGCACCTGTGACAGCGTCCGGACGCATCCGCGATCCCGAGCAGCGCATCCGCGAGATCGGCCGCGCCGCCGCCGACCTCATCGCCGAGGGCGGCGTCGAGGCGCTCACCCACCGCGCGGTGGCGGCGCGGGCCGGCGTGGCCGTGGGCACCACCACCCGCTACTTCGCGACCATCGACGACCTGCGCCGCCACGCGCTGGAGTACCTCGCCGACCGGGTCGATCGCGACCTCGCCGAGCTGGCCGAGGGGCTGGCCGCCGCCGACGATCCCATCGCCTTCCTCGCCGCCGCCGCCCACGCCGACCTCTCCGATCACCAGACGGTGCTGGCGGAGTGCTCGCTCGAGTACGCGGGCCTGTTCGAGGAGGACTTCCGGGATCTCGCCCTGCGCTGGCACACCGGCTTGACCGAGCTCCTCGCCCCCTACTTCGGGCGCGCCCGCTCGGAGATGCTGGCCATGTGCCTGGATGGGGTCTACATCACCACCGCGCTCACCGTCACCCCGCCCGACGCCGCCCGCCTCGAGGCGACGATCCGCGCACTGGCCACCATGCCCGAGAGCACCGATCTCCCCGGAGAGGTTCCCGCCCCGTGAGCGACACCGCCGCCTCGACCCGTCGCGAACTGCGGGCCGACCCCCACATCGTGGGCTCGTACGATCCGGGCCGCCGCTGGCTCGGGCTGGCCACACTGACCTTCTCCCTGCTGGCCATCACCACGGACATGACGATCCTCAACGTGGCGATCCCCCAGATGTCGGCCGACCTCCAGCCCACCGCCTCACAGCAGCTGTGGATCATCGACGCGTACTCGCTGGTCATGGCGGGTCTGCTGATCTCCATGTCGTCCATCGCGGACCGGTGGGGCCGCAAGCGCATGCTCATGACGGGTTACGTGATCATCGCTCTCGCCTCGGCGCTGGTGCTTCTCGCCGAGTCCCCCGGGTTCGTCATCGCGCTGCGGGTCCTGCTCGGCGTGGGCGCGGCCATGGTCATGCCCTCCACCCTGTCGCTGCTGCGGGTGACCTTCACCGACACCCGCGAGCGCGCCACCGCGCTGGCCGTGTGGGCGGCCGTGGCCGGGATCGGCGCGGCCGTGGGTCCGTTGCTGGGCGGCTTCCTGCTGGAGACGTTCCACTGGCAGTCGGCGTTCCTGGTCAGCGTCCCGATGATGGTGATCGCCTTCGTCAGCGCCATCGTCACGGTCCCCGAGTCCCGCGTCCCCGAGCCCGGCCCGTGGGATCCGGTCGCCGCCGCGCTCACGCTGGTGGGGATGACCACCACGATCTGGGCGGTGAAGAAGTTCAGCGAGGAGGCCTCGCTGGCCTACCCGCCCGCGTGGCTCGCCCTCGCCGTGGGCCTGGGGGCCCTGACCGTGTTCGTCCGCCGCTGCCTGCGCTCGGACTCCCCTCTGCTGGACGTGACGATGTTCCGCCACCGCATCTTCTCCGCGGGCGTCCTCGCCGCCCTGATCTCGAGTTTCTCCATGTCCGCGGGACTGTTGCTGCTGGCCCAGTGGCTGCAGCTGGTCAACGGCGCGAGCGCCTTCGAGTCCGGCCTGCAGCTCATGCCGCTGGCGCTGGCCGCCGCCGTCACCTCGCTGCTGGCCCCGGTCGCCTCGGAGCGGATCGGCATGCGCTCCACGATCTTCCTCGCCCTCTTCGTCACCGGCGCCGGCATGGTCTTCCTCGGCGTCCGCGGCGAGGACCTGGACCTGACCTCGGTGTTCATCGCCCTGGGGCTGATCGGGGCCGGGATCGGAGCGCTCGCGCTGGCCTCCTCCATGATCATGGGCGGTGTCCCGCGGTCCAAGGCCGGAAACGCCGCCGCCATGGAGGACACAGCCTACGAGTTCGGCGCCGTCCTGGGTATCGCTCTCCTGGGCTCTCTGGCCTCGTTCCTCTACCGCCGGCAGCTGGGCACACCGGCCGAGGCGCTGGTCCTGGGCCACGAGGCGACGGAGGCCGCCCGCGACTCGCTGGGCGGGGCCGTGGCCGTGGCCGAGGCCGCCCGACTACCGGACCTGGCGGCCCGCGCCGGCGAGGCCTTCACCTCCGGACTGGGCGTGACGGGACTGATCGGCGGGGCGGTCCTGCTGACGTTCGCGTTCGTGGTGTTCGCCCTGACCCCCAGGGGCACGATGCTCGCGGACTTGGAGCACTGACCGTTCAGCCGCGGTGGACGTCCAGGAACTCCACTATTCCGGCCGCCACCTCGGTCGGCCGTTCCTCGGGCGCGAAGTGCCCGCACCGCTCGATGAGTCGCAGGTCGCTGCCCGGGATCGCGGACTGCAACCGGCGCGCCCAGTCGGTGACCTGCCAGGTGTCGTCGGCGCCCCACAGCAGCTGCACTGGCACCTGTCCCAGTCGGTCGAGGCGGTCGGAGATCTCGAGCGTGTGCCGGGGGTCGTAGTGGGCGACCTGGTGCCGGAAGAAGCTCGGCTGACCGATCGGCCCGCTGATGAGGTCGAGGTAGACGTCGAGCGCGTCGGGGTCGAAGTTGGCCGGGTCGCTGTGCGTGGACAGCAGCCAGTCGCGGAAGTGCTCGCGGTGTTCGGCGTGGGGTGTGCGCTCGAGTTTCTCGAGGCCGGCGGCCATCTGCTGGCGGGTCCGCTCGGAGGGGTAGCTGTCGAAGCTGACCACGTCGATGAGGGTCAGGGACCGCAGTCGCTCGGTCGACCGCACGCCGAACCGCTGGGCGATCCCGCCGCCGATGTCGTGGGCGACCAGGTGGAACGTGTCGAGCCCCCATTCGTCCAGGAGGCCCTCCAGGACGGCGACCTGCCCGGTGATCGACGTGTCGACCTCCGGGTCCGGCGGCCGCTCGGACAGGCCGTAGCCCAGTAGGTCGAAGACGTGGGTGCGGTACCCGGCCTCGGTGAGACCGGGGACCACGCCCCGCCAGATGTACGACGACGAGGGCGTTCCGTGGATGAGGACGACGGGTTCGCCCTCGCCGTGGATGCCGAACCTGATCCGGTGGCCGTCGGTGACGGCGTCGCGGTCGACGATGTGCTGCGCCGGCACCGGCTCAGCCGAGGTCGGACACGATGCGCTTGGCCAGTTCCTCGGAGGACTGCGGGTTCTGGCCGGTGTAGACGTTGCGGTCCACCACGACGTGCGAGCCCCACGGCTCCGCGGCCTTGGAGTAGTTCGCCCCCAGCTCGACGAGCTTGTCCTCGAGCAGCCAGGGCGCGTTGGCGGCCAGGCCGACCTGCTCCTCCTCGTCGTTGGAGAACCCGGTCAGCTCGTAGCCCGCGAACGGCGAGGAGGACGGATCGTCGGACGCGGCGAGCACCGCGGCCGGCGCGTGGCACAGGAGCGCGACGTGCTTGCCCTCGCTCACCCGCTCCCGGAGGATCGCCCCGGAGGTCTGGTCCACGGCGAGGTCCTCCAGCGGGCCGTGCCCGCCCGGGTAGAACACCACGTCGAACTCGTTGTGGTCGACGCTCGCAAGGTCGGTCGGTGCCTCGAGGACCGGGGCGAGTCGCTCGAGTGCGGCCTTCACCTTCTGCAGGGTCTCGGGGTCGCCGGCGCCCTCGTCGAGGCTGGCCTGGTCGACGGTGGGGGCGCGGCCGCCCGGCGTGGCCACGGTGACGGACCAACCGGCGTCGGTGAACTCCTCGTAGGGGGCCACGAACTCCTCGGCCCAGAAGCCCGTCGGGTGCTGGGAACCGTCCTTGAGTGTCCAGTGGTCGGCTGCGGACAGGATCATCAGTACGTTCGCCATGGGCGCGACCCTACGGATCTCGGGCGACCTCGCAACTGGTCGTTCTGCGGCTCCCCGTTCGTGACCTCAACCACAAAGAAGTATATCTTCACCGTTGCTTCATGTGATGAAAGATGACATCAGCGGTGTCGCGACCAGCGCTTTTGTGCCTCATCAAATGTTGGCGACGTATCAGCAGGTCAGAATGCCCGCGGACCCTACAGGTGCTTAGGGAGCAAAACGTTGAGGGGCGGTGTGGGGAGCCTTAGCGTTCACGCCGCATGAGCTGAGCGGCTCACGCGAGTCGAGGGGTGACCCAGGCCCCTTCCTGTGTATCGAAGGAGTTCTCGTTGGCCACCCAGCCCTCCCTACTCCGTCGTACCGCTCCGCTCGCCGTCCTGACCGGACTGGCTCTCTTGGGGTTCTCGGCAGGGGCGGGAACCGCATGGATGACTGAGGCGACCGCCTCGGCATCCACGAACCACCGCGCGGACCCCTCCGTCGCGCAGGCGGGGTTGACCTCGCCGACGACGGTCAGCCCGACGTCGACTGCGGCGGCCACAGCCACCCCGGCGACATCAACGGCTCGGGTAGACGCCAAGCCTCCCGAGTCCTCGAGATCCGAGGAATCCTCGCCCAGGCCGGCGCCCACACCCGCGCCAGCCCGGCCGCCGGCGGTCCAGGCGCCAGTGGTCCCGGTACAGCCAGCAGCACCGGCTCCGTACCGGCCCGCCCCGGCGCCCGCTCACCCACCTGCACCGCCCGCACCGGCACCCGCGCCAGCAGTTCCCGAAACTCTCACCATCGACCTCGGCGGCCGCGGCGGGATTGTCCCGCAGGCCCCGATCCCACCAAAACAACTCCAAATCGGCTAGCGGCTAACCGGCTGCGAGCTGATCACTTCACAAAGTAGAGGAGAACCACCATGGACCCGATCTCGCTGCTCATCGCCACGATGATCGCCAATACCGCCATCCCCGCAGGGGCCGCGTCCGCCGCTCCCGCTCTAGCGGGCGCGGCTACTGCCGTGGCCACAGCCCCTGCGTGGGCGGTTCCTGCTGGAATCGTCGGCACCGGTGCCGCGGCCGGGGGGTCAGCCGCCCTCGGAGCAGGAGCAGGTGTCGTGGCGAACAGCCCTCACGCTGCCACCGGCATCGAGAACGCATTTCATGAAGCAATGAACAACGCCAAAGACACTGCTGCGGGGTCCATTAACAACATGAACATCCCGGGAGTCCCCTACATCACGTTCAACTGACCTGGCGTCGAGGCCTAGGCCCAGCTGCGGTCACGACCGAGACCCAGATCTGATCGCAGTGCCGCCCTCTCCCCCACACCCCACCGGGTAGAGGGCGGCACTGTTTTAATTGGCCCGTGACCAGCGTGACCTTCCTCCAGCAGACCGCCGCCGACCAGGTGCGGCCGGCCGAGCGCGCCGATCTCACGATCTCCCGCGTCTTCCCCGCCGAGCCCACCTTCAACGAGCGGATGTACCGCGAGATCGGCGGAGACTGGAGCTGGACCGACCGCCTCGAGTGGACGCCCGGGCGATGGGACTCCCATTGCTCCGACCCCTGCGTCAGCACCCTCCGGGCGAGCCTCGACGACGAGGTCCTCGGCTACGCGGAACTGCGCATGAGCCCGTGCGACGACACGGTCGCCGGGGATCCTCTGACCGACGGTCCCCCTGAGGACGGTGTCGACGTGGAGATCGTCTACTTCGGCTTGCTACCCGCCTTCGCCGGCCGCGGCCTGGGCGGCTGGTTCCTCTCCGAGGTCTGCCGCATCGCCTGGAACGTCCCCGGCTGCCGCCGCGTGTGGCTGCACACCTGCGAGGACGACTCCCCCGCCGCCATCCCCAACTACCTGGCCCGCGGGTTCGTCGAATACGCCCGGTCGGACGCCGGCTGCCCGGCCTGCTCCACCTGATCCGCTGAGCCGGATCGGCTCACTGCTCGGTCAGCCGACTCAGCGCCCGCCCGCTCATCCGGGAGACCAGCCTCTCCGAGACCGCGCCGAAGGCCTGCAGCTCGTCGTCGTCAACTCCCTCGAACAACCAGTCGGCGAGGCCGACGCGCGCCGTCACCACCTCATCCACGATCCGGCGCGACTTCTCCGTCAGGCTCACCAACCGCACCCTCCGGTCATCCGGCGGCATCGTCCGCTCCACGTGGCCACTCGCCACCAGACCGTCCACCAGCGCCGTCACCTGGCGCGGCGAACAATCGAGGTACGTCGCCAGCTCGACCTGCTTGCACTCCCCCTGCAGGCCAAGCACGAACAGCAGCTCCAGCCGCGGCACGGTCAGCCCATAATTCGCCGCCGCGTGCGCGATGTGCCCCGACATCTGCTCCGCCAACATCAGAGCGCGGTCGAGAATCTCGCTCCGGGATAGTGCCACGTGTATATAGTTACCACCATTCACGGTTTCATCCCCGCCGGGGGCCGGTGGGGACCAGTCCCAGGAGACACCATGGACGTGACCATCCCGGCAGGCTTCGACTTCACCGACCCGGACCTGTTCCAGAAACGGCTCCCGCACGACGAGTGGCGCCAGCTCAGGAAGACACAGCCCATCCACCGCGTCAACAAGCGTCCCGGCTCCGACGGGTTCGACGACGACCACTACTGGCTGGTCACCAGGCACGCCGACGTCAAGGAGATCTCCCGCCTGACCGGCGAGATCTTCTCCGCGGGGGAGAACACGATGATCCCGCGGTTCGCCGAGGGCACGCCGCGCGAGATCATCGAGGCCCAGCGCGCCATGCTCGTCAACGAGGACGGCGAGATCCACAAGAAGCACCGCCGGATCATCTCCCGCGGCTTCACGCCGCGCGGGGTCGCCGGCATGCGCGACGAGCTCGCCGACCGGGCGCGGAAGATCGTCACCGCCGCCGCTGAGGCCAACGCGGACGACTTCGTCACCGCCATCGCGTCCGAGCTGCCGCTGCAGGCGATCGCCGACCTGCTGGGCGTCCCGCAGGAGGACCGGCACAAGATCTTCGAGTGGTCCAACATCATGACCAGCTACGACGCCGGCGTCGACCCGGACGCGCCCGCCATCGCCTCCATGGAGCTCATCGGCTACGCCAACGCCATGGCCGAGGACCGGGCGGCCAACCCGCGCGACGACATCGTCACCAAACTCGTCCAGGCCGACGTCGACGGCGAACACCTCTCCGCCGACGAGTTCGGCTGGTTCGTCACCCTCCTCGCCGTCGCGGGCAACGAGACCACCCGCAACGCCACCACCCACGGCATGGTCGCGATGCTCGAACACCCCGACCAGTGGGAGCTGTTCAAGCGCGAGCGGCCCGAGACCGCCTACGACGAGATCCTGCGCTGGGCCTCGCCGATCACCCAGTTCCAGCGCACCGCCATGGAGGACACCGAGATCGGTGGGGTATCCATCGCCAAGGGCGACCGCGTGCTGATCTGCTACGGGTCGGCGAACTTCGACGAGGACGTCTTCGCGGACCCCTTCACGTTCGACATCCTGCGCGATCCCAACCCGCACGTGACGTTCGGCGGCCAGGGCCCGCACTACTGCCTCGGCGCGAACCTGGCGAAGATGCAGCTCGAGCTGATCTTCAACGCCGTCGCCGACCACCTGCCCGATCTCACCGCGCTCGGCGACCCCACGCGCCTGCGCTCCGGATGGCTCAACGGCCTGACCCAGTGGAAGGTCGACCTGGGAGTGTGCCCCGTGGCGCGCTGACCCGCCCGCGCGCTCAGCCCAGCCAGGCCTGCAGCAGCATGTACGTCGCGGTGCCCAGCACGATGCTCGCCGCCGCGCGCCGGAACGCCAGGTGCACGCCCAGGGTCAGCACGAGGGCGACCGCCGCCGGCACCCACGACCCGATCTCCGCCGTGGTGTCCCGCAGGGTGTAGACCACCAGCACCACCATGACGCCGGCGGGCATCGTCCGCCCCAGGTATCGCACGACCCCCGAGTCGCGGAGTCGGGTGAGGGCGACGAACGGGGCCGCCCGCAGCGCCACGGTCACCAGGAACATCACACCCAGACCGGCGAGCAGGTAGGCGGTCCCGGGTACGGCGGTCATGAGCCGCCCCCACCGGGCCGCGCTGCACGATCCCCGCGGCCGGTCCACGCGTAGCGCACCAACAGCGCCGCCACGAACGCGCACAGCCCCACGATGAGCATCTGGTCGGGCGCGACCACGGCCGCGACGAGACCACACAGCAGGCCGATCACCGGCGCGGGCAGGTCACCCGACGAGCGCCACGCGTCCACCGCCAACACCGCGAACAGTGCGGTCAGCGCGAACTGCAGACCGTCCAATCCCTCGGGCAGGGCGGTGCCGACGAGCGCGCCGATCACGCCCGGGACCACCCACAACGACTGACAGGTGATCGCGATGGTCAGCGTCCGCACGCCGGTCATCTCCGTGCGCCGCTTGGTGGCGGTGATCGCGTACACCTCGTCGGTGAGTGCGTACACGGCGTACAGCCGCCCGAGGCGCGAGCGGATGGCCTCGAGCGGGAAGCTCAGGCCGTAGAAGACGTGGCGGAAGTTCACCAGGAACGCCGCGGCGGCCAGCGAGTACAGCGGGGTGACGGCGGTGAGCAGGCCGATCGCCAGGAACTCCATCGAGCCGGCGTAGATCACCAGGGAGAACACGGGCGCCCACCACCAGTCGAAACCGGCCTGGGTGAGCAGCACCCCGAACGCCAGCCCCAGCGGCACCAACCCGAGTCCGACGGTCGAACAGTCGGCCAGACCCTTGCGGATCTCTGCGCTGGTGGAGGGGCTGGTCGACACGCCGGGCAGTCTAGCCAGCCACGTTTCGGTATCACCCCCGACCGAGGCCTTCCGCCGACGCACCGGCGGGCGCACACTCTCAGGGTATGAGCGCACATCAGCCCGGCTCGACCCCCGCGCCGACCGTCTGGCACTGCTTCCGGTGCGCTGACGCGCGTCGGGAGATCGACTGGCTGGTCAGCACCCTGGGGTTCGTCGAGACGGCCTGCTACTCGGAGGGCGATCTGGTGACCCACGCGGAGCTTCTGTGGCCGGAGGGCGGGGGAGTGATGCTCGGTGACGCGGGGCGGGGAGCGGACGACCCGCACGCCACGCCCACCGGGACGGGGCTCGCCTACATGGTGACCGCCGATTCCGAGGCGGTGTACCGCAGGGCGGTGGAGTCCGGGGCCGACGTGGTGCTGGAGCTGCGCGACACCGACTACGGCGACCGGACCTTCTCCGTCCGCGACCCGGAGGGCAACGTGTGGTCGGTGGGTCAGTACCGCGGCGAGCCCCTGCCCTGACCGGCGGGGCCGGGCTCCGGGCGGTCGACTGCCGCACGCGGAGGCGTCAGGCGCGGCCCTGGTCGGCGGCCGGCACGAGCGGGATCGCCAGCGCCGCGATCACTGCCGCGCCGGCGAACACCGGCCAGTAACCGACCGCGTCGATCGCGGCGGCGACCAGGGGAGTGGACGCCGAGATCGCCACGAACTGGGCGGTGTTCTGCACTCCGAGCGCGCGGCCGCTCCACCGCGGGCCGGCGTACTCGGCGACGGCGGTGAACGCCAGCCCGTTGTCGGAGACCGAGAGCACGGTGGCGACCACGCCCAGCGTGACGGCGACGGCCCCGGGTGCGCCCAGCGCCTCGGCCACAGCCAGGGCGGCCAGACCCCCGGTGACCGAGATCGCCACGCCGCGGATGGGTGTCACGCGGGATCCGACCCTGTCCGAGACCGCGCCCGCGACGATCCGCGCCACCGCGCCGAGGACCTGGCTCACCGTCACCACGACGCCCGCCGACACCGCCGACCAGCCGTGTCCCAGCACGAGCCAGGTCAGCAGGAACGCCTGCAACATCCCCTGGGGCAGGACGAGGAGCACGGACACGCCGTGGACGCGGTAGAGGTAACCGGCGTCGCGGTAGGGCGAACCGTCCGTCGCCGCGCCACCCACCGCGTCACCATCAGCGCCTGACACCGCGCCACCCACCGCCTCGCCGCCCGCGTCGCGCGTGGCCTCGGGTCGGGGCGGATCGGTGACGACGACGAGGGCCGCGACCGCCGAGACCACGGCCATCGCCAGGGGCAGCGCGAACGCCGCGCCCAGACCGTACGACTGCGCGAGCAGCGGCATGGTCATCGCGGCGACCGCGGATCCGGCCGGCTGCGACATCTGCCGGACGCCCATGGCGAGCCCGCGGCGCCCGGCCGGGAACCAGCTCACGACCAGCCTGCCGCTCGCCGAGTTCCCCGAGGCGGTGAAGGCACCGGTGACCAGCAGCAACACCGCCAACACCGCGAACGAGTCCACGAAGAGCGCCGCGGTGAGGGTGACGGCCGCACCGACCGACCCGTCGACCAGGACGAGCTTCTCCCCGGCGCGGTCGACGAGCCAGCCCCACGCGATGAGCGCCGCGGCCATGCCGACCAGTGGCATCGCGACCAGGACGCCGCCCTGCGAGAGGGACAGTCCCATGACGGTCGTGAGGTGGGGGAGCAGGAAGCCGACGCCGATCACGAACGCCGATCCGGACGCCGCGACGAACGTCGCCACGGCCAGCACCAGCCAGTGCCGGGCCGTCACCGTCATCGACTCACCGTCTACCGTCTCCACCAGCGGAAGCCTATGCCAGCGCCCAGAATACGGAAACCAAATCCCGCACTATGAGACGAACCGAGGAAGCTGTGTCAGTTGACCTCGCCGTCCTGCAGGTAGGTGGCGTACAGGGGTAGCGGCATCTCCTGGCGCCGCAGGACGGCGCCCCACACGTCGACGCGGGCGGGGGCGAGCAGGTCGCTGGGCAGGCTGGGGGCGACGTACCAGTCTCCGCGGTCGAGCTCGTCCTGCAGTTGTCCGGGCGCCCAGCCGGTGTACCCGACGAACACCCGCATGCCCTCGACGTGCTCGAGCAGGAGATCGGGGTCGCTGTCGAGGTCCACCACGTGGACGCGGCCCTCGATCTGCTGGAGCCCGCTGAACCGGTGGCCGTCGACGCCGGCGCTCAGCACGACCAGGGCGATGCCGGTGTCGGGTTTGACGGGCCCCCCGATGTGGAACACGGCCGGGGGAGCGCACAGTTCGGACCAGGCGGGCAGGATCTCCCCGACGTCGGTCTCGCTGCGCCGGGTGATCACCACGCCCAGCGACCCGGAATGGTCGTGTTCGATCATGTAGATGATCGCGCGGCGGAAGTTGGGGTCCGGCATGTCGGGCGCGGCGATGAGCAGCGAACCGGCGACGGGATCCCGCTTGTCCATGGCGTCGTAGAGTCGGTCGCCGAACAGGCCGCCGCCGCTCAGATCGTCCGGTCCCGTGTCCATGTCCCCATGATGCCCCCGTCGCCGCCGGGCCACACGCGCGTCCCCTCGATCGGGTTTCGTCGACGCGACCGGCGCACGCGGGTCGGGCGCCCGGGGCCGGCGGATACGGTGGCTCTCGTGACCTCCCCGACCGCTGACCCGGCCGCCTCCGCACGCCGTCGACTGACCGCCGCCCTCCGCGAGTCCGACGGTCTCGGCCGGTTGTCGACGGCGCGGTTGGCGGCGTTGCTCAGCGAGGGCATCCACCAGGCCGCGCTGGGTGGGATCGTGCTGTTCAGCCCCGAGTCGGGGACGACGCCCGCGGCGATCGTGGGCGGGTTCGCGGTGATGCTGCTGCCCTATTCGATCGTCGGGCCGTTCGCCGCGGCCGCGTTGGACCGGTGGGACCGCCGCGTCGTGGTGGCCGTGGCCGCGCTGGTGCGCACGCTCGCGATCGTGGCGACCATCGCGCTCATCGCGGCCGGCGCCGTCCACACTGGCCCCGGTCTGGCGGTGCTCTTCGCATTGTCGCTGGTGGCGATCGGTCTCGGTCGACTCATCAACACCGGGATGACCGCCGCGATGCCCAAGGTGGTCCCGGACCGCATCCTCGCCGCCACCAACTCGGTCCTGGTGACGGTGGGGTCGGTCATCACCGCTGTGGGTGCGGTCGCGGCGTTCGCGGTGCTCGCGGTCCTGGGCGCGGGCGACTCCGCCGTCTCGTGGACCCTGGTGCCCTCCGTCATCACCGCGTTGGTCGGGGTCTGGGCGGTGCTCGCCCTCCCGCGCCGCCACCTGGGACCCGACGACGACGAGCTCCTCTCCGGCCCTGACCGGGCGGTTGCCCGGCATGCCGTCCGGGCGTTCACCGGGGGACTGGCCGAGGGCGTCCGGGCGGCCCGGTCCTCGGCCCTGGTGTGGGTGTCGTTGACCGGCGTGACGCTCGGTCGGGCCGCGTTCGGGATCACGACGATGCTGGCGATCCTGCTGTTGCGCGACGCCGAATCCGCGGGGTCGGGGGGCCCTGTCATCGCCGGCATGGGCGGGTTCGGGCTGCTGTCGGCGGCGGTGGCCGCGGGCATGGGTCTGGCCGCGGTCGTCACCCCGTGGGCCATCGCCCGGTCCCGTCGCGTCCTCGTGGTGGCCGCCGGCGCGGCGGTGTCCGCGGTCGCGCAGTCGGCGGTGGGCCCGACCCTCGACCCGATGACGCTCGTCGTGGGCGCGGTGGCGATCGGGCTGGGCGCACAGATCGTCAAGCTGGTGGCCGACAACGCCATGCAGACCGACGTCCCCGACGCCCGCCGCGGTGGCGTGTTCGCCCTGCAGGACGCGCTGTTCAACTCGGCGTTCGTCGTGGGCATGGTCGCGGTGTGGCCGTTCGTGCCGACCGACGGCCGTTCGGTGGCGTTGATGCTGGTCCCGGCCGCGTTGTACGCCGCCGCGGCCGTGATCGCGATGGTGGTGGCCACGCGCTCAGGAGCCGAGACCGAGCGAGCCCGCCCCGATCGAGCCGCCGCCCACTGAACCACCGCCCACCGAGCCCGCGCCTAGCGACCCGGCGCCGACCGAGCCACCGCCCACCGAGCCGCCGCCGACGGAACCGGCGCCGAGGCCTCCCGCCCCGATCGACCCCGCACCCACCGACCCCGCCGCCGCCGAACCCGCGGCCGCGGAACCCGCCGCCACATCCGCCACCGATCCCGGGTCGATGTGCGGCACCTCGATCCGCGGGAGCTCGATGTGGGGCAGCGCGAAGTCCGGCAGTTCGATGCGCGGGGGCTCGAACGGCAGGGCGGCGTCGAGGCGACCGTCGCCGTTCGCGTCCGCGACCGACAGCCACCCCCCGTCGGCCTCGACGGTGATCGACCCGTCGTGCTCGACGACCGGCGGCGCCGGGTCGGGGACCGTGCCGCCCTGCACCGGCGGCTGCGGCTGCGGCTGCGAGGGATCGGGCTCGGTGACCGGGGGAGTGGACCATCGGGCGGAGTCCGTGGCCGCCGCCGACCCGTGGTGGATCGCGCCGATCGCGTCGGACAGCAGGGATCCCCAGTCCGGCAGCTCACCCAGGGACTGCGTCCCGGCGGCGATCGCATCGGATCCCGCGGCCACGGCACCGTCCAGCAGGCCGGATCCGTGCGCGCCGGCGGCGATCGAACCGGCCGCCAGCGCCCCGGCGCCGACGGAGCCGAGGCCGGCCGAACCGAGGCCACCGCCCGCGGACCCGACACCCACCGAGCCGCCCCCCACCGAGCCCGCGCCGAGCGACCCGACGCCGACGGATCCCGCGCCCACCGAGCCCGCGCCCACCGAGCCGCCGCCCACCGACCCCGCGCCGATCGCACCCGCCGCGAGCGCCCCTGCCGCGCCCGCGTGCACGTTCCACACGCCGCGGTTGCCGTCGTCGGCGTAGGCGACCTGCCCCGCCGCGCCGACGTCCGTCACCACCCGGTCCGCGGTCCCGTCGAGGTCCGAGTCCCAGAGGGCGTCATCGGCGTGCCCGTCGCCGTCGAAGTCCAACCACAGCGCGTCGGGCGCGCCGGTTCCGAGGGTGAGGTCGGGCTCGCCCTGCCACTGCGTCGGCTGACCGACGCCGTCTCCGAAGAAGTAGTCCATGCGCTGATCGTGTCCCGCAGCGGCCCGCCCGACCAGTATCGCCGACGGATCTGTGGAGAGCGCGGGGAGTTGTCCACAGGCCGCCCGCCGGGCTTGACGCCTCTCCGCTCGCCGCGCAGGCCTTGCCGCGGCGGCTCGGCGGGGTCTTGCGGCCGCGCGCTCTACCGTCGAGTGGTCACAAACGCGCACGTTTTTCCAGGTCGCCGGGGTCGAATCCGCGCGTTTGTGACCCCTCGACGAGCGAGCCCGGGCGGTCGTCCGGAAGGGAGGCGCGGGGCGGGCACGGCAGCGTCGGACCGACGGGCCCAGCAGGCCGGGCCGAGCCCAGCAGGCCGGGCCGAGCCCAGCAGGCCGGGCCGGGGCAGACCGAACCGGGCCGGGCCGAGCCCAGCAGGCCGGGCCGAGTGCGGTCAGCGGGCGATCGCGTGGTCGAGCAACGCGGGCCGCTCCGGGTCACCGCCGAGATCCGGTCGGCCGAGCCGCGCCGCCCGCAGTCCGAGCACCACCAGGAACACGAGTGCCCAGATGAGGTAGGCATTGCCGACGAGATGCTGGAGCGGACCCCAGCCCAGTTCGCGTCCGTCGCTGTTCGGCACCCACCACTGCGGCGTCCCCAGGAAGATCACCACGCCACTGCCGGCCATCCCGAGCCAGACGCGCTCGTCGTCGTCGTCCCGTCGACCCGCACGGTCCGCCCACACCAGGGTGAGCACGACCGCCGGCACCGCCCACACCCAGTGGTGACCCCACGACACGGGCGAGCAGAACAACGCGACGTGCCCCACGGCGACGGCCGCGGCGACCTCCTGGCCGGAGCGCAGGAGCCGCCACGCGACCCACGCGATCCCGAGCCCGATCGTCGCGGCCACCAGGAACCACGCGGCGGACGCCGCGGTGTCCTCGAGTCCGAACCGGTAGACCACCCCGTTGACCGACTGGTTGGACGTGAACGCCAGGCCGCCGATCCGCTCGGGGTCCCGGATGGCGAAGCTCCAGTAGCGGGCCGAGTCGTCGGGCGCGAGCAGGTGCCCGATGCCGGTGAAGGCGAGCGCCGAGACCACCGCCGTCGCCAGCCCGCGCCAGTCGCGCCGCAGGAAGAAGTACAGCAGGAACACGGCCGGCGTGAGCTTGATGGCCATGGCCAGGCCGGTGAGGATCCCGCCCCACCAGCGCCCGCGACCGCGGATCACGTCGACCAGGACGAGCGCCATGAGGAAGACGTTGACCTGGCCGAACCCGATCGTCTCGCGCACCGGGCCGAACCACAGCGCCACCGCCATGACCGCGCCGGTGAGCCACCACAGCTCGCGCGCGGGCCGCTCGCACGTCCGCGTGAGCACCAGCTGCACCACGAGCGCCAGGACCGCGATGGTCGCGAGGGTGATGAGCGCGGACGCCACCGGCAGCGGCACCAGGGTGAGCAGCGAGAAGATCTGGGCCGACAGCGGGGGATAGGTGAACGGCAGGTGGGCGCCCTCCGCGAGTTGCGGCAGCTCGCCGTACAGTTCGCCGCCGTCGCGGAACACCTGCCCGCCGACGCGGTACACATCGAGGTCGATGCGGTACGGCGGGATCTGCTGCAGGCCGGGGATCCCGACCGTGTGCACCAGCGTGCCGATCAGGGCGAGGGCGACGACGACGAGCCTGCCGACCGCCGAGGAGAGGTAGCGGTCGACCGCCCTGCCGATCACGCCGGGTCGCCCTTCTGCCGGTCGGTGTCCGGTTCCCCGGAGGGCCCGCTCCCGCCGTTCTGCTCCGCCCACCACTTCCGGAGTTCGGCCTCGGCCTCGTCCCGGTCGAGCGGGCCGCGGTCCAGGCGCAGTTCCTTGAGGAACGACCAGGCGCGTCCGACGTCGGGTCCGGGCTTGAGGTCGAGAAGTCTCATGATCTCGTTGCCGTCGAGGTCCGGGCGGACCCGGGCGAGGTCCTCCTTCTCCTCGATCTCGGCGATCCGCCTCTCCAGCGAGTCGTAGTTGGCCTGCAGCTTGGCCGCGCGGCGCTTGTTGCGGGTCGTGCAGTCGGCGCGCACCAGGCGGTGCAGGCGGGGCAGCAGGTGTCCTGCGTCGGAGACGTAGCGCCGCACGGCCGAGTCGGTCCACTGCCCCTCGCCGTACCCGTGGAACCGCAGGTGCAGGAACACGAGCCCCGAGACGTCCTCGACGACCTGCTTGGGGTACTTCAGCGCCCGCATCCGCTTGCGGACCATCTTGGCGCCGACCACCTCGTGGTGGTGGAACGTCACGCCGCCGCCGGGCTTGGCCGCCCGGGTGGCCGGCTTGCCGATGTCGTGCAGCAGCGCGGCCCAGCGCAGGACGAGGTCCGGGCCCTCGGGCTCGAGGTCGATGGCCTGCTTGAGCACGGTCAGCGAGTGCCAGTACACGTCCTTGTGCTGCATGTGCTCGTCCCGCTCGAGCTTCATGCCGGGGACCTCCGGCAGCACGTGGTCGGCCAGACCGGTCTCGCACAGCATGTTGATGCCGTCGATGGGGTACTCGCCGAGGATGGTCTTGTCGAGTTCGGTGCGGACGCGTTCGACGGTGATGCGGTCGATCTCGGCCGTCATCTCCGTCATGGCCCGGAACACGCGCGGCGCGAGGGTGAACCCGAGCTGGGAGACGAACCGGCAGGCGCGGAGCATGCGCAGCGGGTCGTCGGCGAACGACTGCTCGGGCTCGGCCGGGGTGTCGAGCACGCCGGCCAGCAGCGCGTCCATCCCGTCCAGCGGGTCGACGAACTCATGACGTCCGTCCGGGTGCAGCCGCACCGCCATGGCGTTGACGGTGAAGTCGCGCCGCACCAGGTCGCCGGAGAGGGTGTCGCCGTAGACGACCTCCGGGTTGCGGGTGACCCCGTCATAGGAGTCGGATCGGAACGTGGTGATCTCGATCTGCTGCTCGATCCCGTCCGCGTCCTTCTTCACCGCCGAGAGAGTGCCGAACTCGATCCCGGTGTCCCACACCGCGTCCGCGTAGCGGTCGAGGATCCCGCGGACGGTCTCCGGGCGGGCGTCGGTGGTGAAGTCCAGATCCGTGCCGAGACGACCGAGCACCGCGTCGCGGACGCTCCCGCCCACGAGGTAGAGCTCGTGCCCGGCCTCACCGAACGCCGAGGCCAACGGGGACAGCACGTCGGCCAGCTGGTTGAGGGTCGTCTGCGCGCCGGCCAGCAGCCGGATCCGACGGGCCTCCACCTCAGCCGGGTCGGGCCGGGCGCCCGGACCGTCCTGCAGACCCGAGAACACCGCCGCGTCATGCCGGTCGGAGGCGGCACGGGTGCCGGCGCCGCGGCTGCTCGCGGCGCTGCGGTCGGGGGTCGGTCTGCGGGCTGTCACGGCGCTGACTTTACCGACTGGGTACGACGGTCCCCGAGCCGCTCGCTCCGGCCGGCCGCGCCCGCATGCCGGCGCACACGGACCCCTGACGCCCCGGATGAGCAATCCTCCAGCACAACCACCCCCCGGGTGCGCTGCCTCGGTGACCTACGCTGCCCGGGTGCTCGACAACCCGGGGCCTGCGCTGGGGAAATGGACCACAGACGCAGCGTGAGTCGGAGAGGCAGCATGACTGAGGCCGGGTGCGCTGGCGCGATGCCCACGGCCCCGCCGCACTCAGCGCGCCGCCCGCAGCCGCCGTCCGCCGGTCTCAGTCGGCCGCGACCCCCTTGGACCACAACGGCTCGACGGCCTCGACCTCCGGCGGCCCGCTCAGCAGGTCCCCCGACTCCTCGAGATACCGCAGGTAGGCGGGGTTGCCGAGGAACTCCTGCGCGGCGGCCGCGTCCCGGTAGTGCTGGAACACGACCATGACGTCCGGGTCGACGTACGAGGCGCAGAGGACGTAGGCGCGGTGCCCGTCGTTGGCCCGGACCGCCTCGGGCATGTGCCGCCGCCACACCTCGATCAACTCGTCGCGACGTCCCGGCTTGGCCCGGTGTCGCAGGACCAGGGCGTGCGCGGGCGGGCCAGAGCTCATACAGCGGACTCTAGCCGGGCCCGGGGTGCAGGTAGCGCCGCACTCGGAACTCCTCCCGCACCCCTGTGACGTGTTACGTGAGTGGCCTAGAGTGACGGGTGTGCCTCGTCGTCGTCGTCACCCCCTGAGCGGCCACCCCCACCCGCGCCGCACCGCCGCCACCCGCGCGCCCCTCCGCGCCGCCAGTCTCGCGCCCCTCCGCGCCGCCACCCTCGCGCCCGTCCGCGCCGCCGCCGTCCGCACCACCACCCTGGCCGCGCTGATCGCCCTCACCGGCGCCCTCCTCCCGCTCACCACCCCGGCGCCCGCCGCGGCGCGGCCCACCGGCGTCGACACCTCCACCGCGCTGGGCTTCACCACCGCGCCGCGCCCCACGGCCCCGCCGCCCGCCGACACCTCGCGCCCGCAGGTCCTGCGCGTCCAGCCCGTCGCCGGCCGCAAAGTCCTCGCCGACGTGTGGTCCCCCGCCATGAACAGAGCCGTCCCCACGTTCGTGCTGCTGCCCGCGCACCCCGCGCCGGCGCCGCTGCTCCTCCTGCTCAACGGCGTCGGCGGGGGAGAGGACCACGTCGGCTGGGCCTACCACACCGACTACCAGGACTTCTTCGCCGACAAGCACGTCCTCGTCGCCAGCCCCGAGGGCGGCCGGTTCAGCCTCTACACCGACTGGCAGCACCCCGACCCCGTCCTCGGCGTCAACAGCTGGCACACCTTCCTGGACTCCGAGCTGCCCGCCGCGCTCGCCGGCGCGTGGGCGCTGAACGGCACGCGCGGAGTCATCGGCGTCTCCATGTCGGGCGGCCCCGCCCTCACCCTCGCCGCCACCGGCCGCCACCACTACGCGGCCGCCGCGTCCCTGTCCGGGTTCCCCGAGGTCTCCACACCGCTCGGCCGCGCCGTGATGACCGCGATGGTCGCCCGCGGCGGCGGCAACATCCACAACGCCTGGGGCGGGCCCGGCGACCCCGCGTGGCTGGTCAACGACCCCTCCCACGACGTCGAACGGCTTCGCGGCACCGCCCTGTACCTCGCCTCGGCGCCCGGCAACCCCGGTCCCGACGACGCCGCCGACCTCGGCTCGGCCACCTTCGCCGTGGGCGCCCCCACCGAGTTCGCCGCCGACCTGGGCACCCGCCACATGGCCGACGCCCTGCGGGCCGGCGGAGTGCCGTTCACCTACGACCGCCACACCAGCGGCGCCCACACCTTCGGCCTGTTCTCCCGCGAACTGCGCGACTCCTGGCGCGTCGTGGGACCGGCACTCGGCGCCTGACCCACGCGCGGCCCCGCGCCGGGCCGCCGTGGATTCCGGCCAACCCACCCCCGGCCGGTAGCATCGATGGGTGTCCGAAGCCGATCGTCCCGCCGAACCGCGCGCAAACGCGCCGCGGCGTCGACGTGCACGGCGACCCGCGGGGCCCGGCGCGAACGGTCGCGAATCCGCAGGTCAGCGCGCGGACCGCAGCACCGCGAAGGGCTCTGACACCCAGCGTTCCGGCCACGGGGACGGCCAGAAACCCGCCTCCCAGAAGCCCACCGGCGGCGGTCCCGCCGCGCCGAAGTCCGGCCAGGGCGGACAGTCCGCGGGCACCGGGGACGGTCAGGCGCGCCAGGGCCGGCGGCGGCGCCGGGGCGGACGCGGACGACGCGGTGGCCGCGGACAGGGCCGCGCACCCGAGGCGCAGAAGCAGCCCGGCGCCGACGCCACCCACACGGTGCGCTCCGGCGACGGCACGGCCGGCGCCACCTCGCGCCAGTCGCCGCGCCACCCCCGCACCCCCAACCGCTCCAGATCCGGGGGCGCCCAGGCGGCCTCGGCCAACACCACCCGCACGTCGGCGCCCGGCAAGGCCGCGCCCAAGTCCGGCGGGAAGAACGGCGCCAAGTCCGCCGCCAAGTCCGCGCCCAAGGCCGGCGGCGGCAAGTCCGCGTCCAAGCCCGGCTCCCAGGGCGGTAAGGCCGGCACCAGGAACGCCCGCGGCGGCCGCGGGGGCGCGCGGCATCCCCGCGGCGGTCAGCGCCTCAAGACCGTCCTGGAGACCTCGGCCGGCGGCCTCGTCGTGCGCGGCCTCGCCCACGCGGCGGGCGGCGACGAGCCCGACCTGTCCCGCCTCGAGGTGGCACTCATCGGCCGCCTCGACCGGCGCAACCGCATGCTGTGGTCGATGCCGAAGGGGCACATCGAGCCGGGGGAGACCGTCGAGGAGACCGCCCGACGCGAGGTGCTCGAGGAGACCGGTGTCGACGGCACGGTCCTCGCCCCGCTGGGCACCATCGACTACTGGTTCGTGGCCGAGGGGCGGCGCATCCACAAGACGGTGCACCACCATCTCATCCGCTACGACCACGGCGAACTGTGCGACGAGGACCCCGAGATCACCGAGGTCGCGTGGGTGCCGTTCGACGACCTGCCGCGCCGGCTGGCGTACCCGGACGAGCGTCGCCTGGTGGAGGCGGCGCGGTCGCTCCTGCCGCAGCTCGCGCGCGACGAGGTGGCCGGGGACAACCCGCCGCCCGCCGACGCGCAGGTGGTGGATCCGTCGCGCCGCGCCGACGGCCCCGAACCGGTCCGCCGCTCGGGCGCCCGCGCCGGCGGCGGGGACACCGCTCACCGCGCCGCGGGCGGCCGCGGTGTGGCAGCCGCGCCCCGCGAGGACACCGCGGAGGAGTCAGGGCCGTGACCGGGCGGCCGGTGGGGCGCGTGGTCCGGGCGGTCGTCCCCACGGCGTTGTGCGCGGCCCTGGCGGTCGGACCCGGATGGGGCGTCGGCACGGCCCACGCGATCACGCCCGCCGAGGCCGCGGCCGCCGGCTACATCCCCAACCCGGCGCCCACCCTGGCCCGGATCACCATCGACGAGATCACCCCGCGCGCCCTCGACGGCCGGGGCGATCCCGGTGGCAGCGGGGGAGGGGCCGCCGTCGGGACCGAGGCGGGCGTCCCGGTGGTCACGGTGACCGGCACCATCACCAACGTCGGTGACGTGCCGCTCGAGTCGGTCGACGTGCGCCTGCAGCGCGGCCCGCGGTCCGCCGACTCCGAGTCGGTGCGCGACCCGTTGGTGTGGTCGGAGCCGTCGTTCGCCGTGCGGGGCGAGTTCGTGCGCGTCGCGGAGGCGGTGCCGCCGGGCGCCGCCGTGCCGTACCGCGTCTCCATGCCGGCGCGCGCGGTGCCCGGCGACGCGGGCCCCGACCTCCAGCTCACCGAACCGGGTGTCTACCCGCTGCTCGTCAACGTCAACGGCACCCCGGAGGGCGGGTCCCCGGCGCGACTCGACGACGCCCGGACCCTGCTGCCGGTCCTGGAGGCGCCGCGGCCGGCGTCCCTACCGGGGGTCGACGACGACGAGGGTGTCGATGCCCCGCCGGCGGACGGGCCCGGCCCGGTGCCCGTTCCGCTGACCGTGCTGTGGCCGCTGGCCTCGGCCCCGACGCGGGTCGCGGCGGTGCCCGGTGTCGAGGGCCCCGATCCCGTGGTGATGCTGACCGACGACTCCCTCCTACGTGAGCTGGCGGAGCCCGGGCGACTCACCGGCCTGGTGCGCGCGGCGGACGAGGCGTTCGACGGACCCGGCGGGCAGGAGCTGCGGCGGTCCGTGTGTCTCGCGGTGGATCCGGCGCTGCTGGGCACGGTCTCGGAGATCGCGGAGGGGCGCACCGTGGTGATCTCCCACGACGACGGCCCCCGTGGCGACGAGACCCCCGCCCGCCGCGGGGGGTCCCGCGGTGGCCGCGACGACTCCGGTGGGGGAGACGGTGCCGGCGGGACCCGCCCGGAGGACCCCGGGGCCGTGACGGCGGACGCGGCGCGCTGGCTGGACGAGCTGCGGGCCCTGGCGGACGGCGCGTGCGTCGTGAGCCTGCCGGCCGCGCAGGCCGGTCTCGAGTCGGTGGCGGCGGTGGGGTCCACGGACCTCACCCGCGCGGCACTGGACAACGCGGGCTCCGTCGAGCGGATCCTGGGGGTGGCGCCCGTGCCGGACGTCGTGGTGCCCGCCTCGGGGACGCTGGCGCCCGGCTCCGCCGAGACCCTGGCCCCGCAGGGCGGCGGCGCGGGCACCGTGGTGGTGGCGGCACCGTCGACCCGCACCGACACCGGGATCGTCCCGCCGCCGGGCCTCGTCGGCCTGGCCGGTACCGGGCCGGGTCGCGCGCTCACCTACTCGGCGACCATCGGCGCGGCCCTGGCCGCCACGGGCGACGTCCCGGAGAACCCGAACTACTCGGATCCGAGCACCCGGTACTGGCTGACGGCCGACTCGCCGGCGGCGCGCCTGCAGGACGCCCGCGCGGCCCTGCTCGCGCCGGTGGTGGACGCGATCGACGCGGCCGGGACCGTCACCGGGGCGGCGGGCCCGCAGGGCGTCCTCGCGGTGCCGCCCCAGGTGTGGACCGTCGACGGGGACTCGGCCGGCTCCCTGCTCGAGACCCTCGGCGTGCAGCTGGCGTCCGGCCGCATGCGGGCACTGCCGCTCACCGAGCGACTCACCGGCCCGGTGACGGTCCCCGACGGGAGCCTCGCGCTCGATCCGACGGGGGCGGTCGACCCCGGCGCGGCGGATCCCGTCGACGCCGGACCGCGCATCGCCGGCGCCCTCGAGGCGGTCGGCACCCTGCGGTCCCTGGTCGACACCTCGGACCCCACCTCCGCCGGGGCCCAGGACCACCTCGACCCGATGGTCACCGACGCCCTGCGGGTGCTGTCGGAGACCGGGCGCCGGGCCGGGGGCGACGGCGTGACCCCGGAGTCGGGCACCGGTGAGGCCGCGCGGGCCCGGTCCGTCGCGCGGCTCGACCGGCTCGAGCGGACGGTGGGCGCCGCGCTCGACAGCGTCGACCTCCTGCCTCCCGGCAGCGTGTTCACCATGGCCAGCCCCAACAGTCCGCTGCTGCTCGTCACGCGCAACGCCCTGCCGTTCCCGGTCCGCGTGGGGGTGTCGGTAAGCGCTCCGGCCGACATCCGGGTGGACCCCGTGGGCGTCGTCCAGATCCCCGCGAGCGGCTCCCGCACGCTGCAGGTCCCCACCCAGTCCGACGCCGAGGGCGGCACCCGCCACTCCGTCACCTTCGTCCTGCAGGGACCCGACGGCCGGCCGCTGTCCGAGCCGGTGGAGCTGTCCGTCCAGACGGGCGGGTACCCGGTGGCGCAGGCGTTCGCGCTGGCCGCGGCGGCCCTCGCCCTCGTCCTCGGGGGTCGTCGCTACCTGCGCTACCGTCGGGGCATCCTCGACCCCGCGGACGAAGGGCACCGACCGTGAACGACGAGCAGGGGTCCCCCGGACCCGAGCTGCGCAGACCGGATCCCGGCCTCAGGGCCAGGCGGCGTGAATCGGGCAGCAGCGTGCTGCCCGGCCCGGCGTCGCCGCCGCCGGTCGCCGACTCGTTCGTCCCCGACGCCCCCCTGGGCGCGCCGGCCACCCTCGGCGCGCCGGCCACCCTGGACGTGCCCGCCACGCCGGGCGGGGCGGACGAGGCGGGCACCACGGCCGACCGCGCCAGCCGGGCCGGCGGGGGGACCGGCGGACGTGTCCGCGACTCCTCCGACGCGTCCGTGATGCGCTCGACGGGCTCGATGGCGGTGGCCAACCTCGCGAGCCGGATCACCGGCTTCGTGCGGATGATCCTCATCCTCACCGTCCTGGGCCCGGCGGTGGCGTCGGCGTTCAACACCGCCAACACGCTGCCCAACATGATCACCGAGCTCGTGCTGGGCTCGGTGCTCACCGCGATGTTCATGCCGTTGCTCGCCAAAGCCGCGCAGGAGGACCCGGACGGGGGCGTGTCGTTCATCCGGCGCCTGCTCACGGTCACCTCGGCGCTGGCGCTCGGGGCGACGGTCCTCGCGGTGGCGTGCGCGCCGCTGCTCACCGAGCTCAACCTGGGCGACGGTGAGGTCAACACCGACCTGGCGACCGCGTTCGCGTTCCTGTTGTTGCCGCAGATCTTCTTCTACGGCGTGTTCTCGGTGATGCTGGCGGTGCTCAACTACAACGGCGTGTTCCGCCCCGGCGCGTGGGCGCCGGTGTGGAACAACGTCGTCGCGATCGCCACGCTCGCCCTGTTCGCGGGAGTGGGCAGCGGCATCGACCCGGCGGCGCCGGTCAACCTTCTCAGCGGGCCGATCCTCCTGCTCGGCCTGGGTACCACGCTGGGCGTGGTCGTCCAGGCGGCCGTGCTCGTGCCCGCCCTGCGTCGCGCCGGGGTCGACCTGCGGCCGCAGTGGGGCCTGGGCCCGCGGATCAAGCAGTTCGGCGGCCACGCGCTGGCCGGCGTCACGTACGTGCTGATCTCGCAGGTCGGCCTGGTCATGACCAACCGCATCGGCGCCGCCGCCGACGAGGCCGCGATCGCGATCTACCAGACCTACTGGCTGCTGCTGCAGGTCCCGTACGGGATCATCGGCGTCACCCTGCTCACCGCGATCAACCCCCGTCTGGCGGACAACGGGATCGCCGGCCGGAACGACGCGGTGGTGCGCGACATCTCGCTGGGCACCCGCCTGTCCCTGTTCGGTCTCCTGCCGATCATCGCGTTCATGACGGCGTTCGGGCCGACCATCGCGACGGGCCTGTTCCGCTACGGGAACTTCGACGCCGACAGCGCCCGCGTGCTCGGCCTGACGGTGGCGGCCGGCGCGTTCACGCTCGTGCCGTATGCGATCGTCCTGCTGCAGCAGCGGGTCTTCTACGCCCGCGAGGACTACTGGACGCCGACCGTGATGATCCTCGCGATCACGGTCGTGCGGGTGATCCTCTCGCTCCTCGTGCCCGTGGTCGCCGACGAGCGCTCGCACGTGGTGATCGGCCTGGCCCTGGCCAATGGCATCGGCTGGGTCGTGGGCGCGGTGGCGGGGTACGTGCTGTTGCGCTCGAAGCTGGGTTCGCTGCGCGGCCGGGAGACGCTCCGCTCGGCCGCGTGGACGCTGGCCGCGTCGATCGCCGGCGCGGCGGTCGCACTCGCCGTGGACACGCTGCTGCCGATGGACGCGCTCACCGACGCCGTCGGCAGCATCGGGTACGTCGTCCGGGCCGGGGTCGCGGGGGTCCTCACCCTCGTGGTCACGGGGTTGATCCTGTCGAGATCCCGTCTGCCGGAACTCGATTCCATCACCCCTGTTCTCCGCGGCCTGGTGGGGCGTCTGAGGCGATAGTCGAGTCGCCGGGCGCGCGGTACGTACACTCGAGGGGTCACGAGCGGCCGACGGGTGGCCGGGCGCACCAGGCGAGGAGGACAGCGGGTGGGTGATCAGACCGGGACCCCCGTGGGGTCCGCCTCCCCTCCCTCACCTCCCCGCCTCACCGTCGGCGGCCTCGTCTCCGGGGGGCGGTACGAGCTCCTCGAGCCGTGCGGCGGCATGGCCGGACAGGCGTTCTGGAAGGCGCGCGACCGGCGCCTGGACCGGTTCGTCGCGCTCACCTTCGTCGATCCCCTGCCCGGCGAGCAGCCGCCCGGTTCGGCGACCGGCGTGCTCGACCGCACCGTCGCCCTGACGTCCGTCTACTCCGACGGGCTGGCGCGTGTCCTCGACGTGATCCGCGGCCGCGCGGGCGGGATCGTGGTCACCGAGTGGATCCCGGGTCGGAGCCTCGCCGCCGCGGTCGCCGAGCCGGACCCCGGTTCCGCGGTGGGTGCGGTGTGGGGACTGTCGGACGCCGCGACGCGCGCCGAGGAGGCCGGCCTCACCCTGGGGCTGGACTCGCCGGACCGGATCCGCCTCACCGAGGACGGGCGCGCGGTTCTGGCGTTCCCGGGCGTGCGCGGCGACGTGGGCGCGGGCGCCGACGTGCGCGGGCTCGGCGCGGTCCTCTACTCCCTGCTCACCGGTGCGTGGCCCCTCCCGCTGCCGGAGGGGTCCCACGAGCACGTGCCGGCCGACGGGCGACCGGTGAACGCCCCGACCGGCGACGACGACGAGGTCCTCGATCCCACCGCCGTCGGGTCCGGGGTGTCGCCGGACTCGGCCGTGCTGGCGATGCGGACCCTCGACGGGTCGGCGGTGAGCTCGGCCGCCACCGTGAGGGCGATGGTGGCCGATCGCGCCGGCGGGCCGGTCCGTCCCGCCCCGCACGCCCGTCCCGTGGGGTCGGCGGACTCGGTCGGCGCCCCGCCCCTCGCCGGTCCCGCGGCGACCGCCGCGTCGCCGTACCCCGGTCCCCACACCGATCCCCAGGCCGGGCCGTACTTCGACCGGCCCGCGGAGCCGTACGCGGAACCGGACCCGGAGACGCAGAAGCGGCGGTGGCAGATCATGGCCGGCACCTGCGCCGGCGCCGTCGTGGTGATCGCGCTGGTGTTGACGTGGATGCTCGGCGGGCTCGGCGGCACGAGCAACGACACCCCCCTGTCGCAGCAGCTCGACGCGATCGAACGCGCCGCCCAGGCCAGCCGCGCGTCCCAGACCGAGGACCCCGCGCCCGAGGACGGCCCCGACGACGCCGCGGCCGAGGAGTCCGAGCAGGACACCCCGGACACCCCGGTCGAGGTGTCGACCGTGACGACCTGGCAGCCGGCGACCTCCGCCGGCACGGCGGAGAACCCGGGCAGCGCGCCGAACGTCGCGGACGGCGACCGGTCCACGTCCTGGTCGAGTGACACGTACCGCGCGCAGATCGGTGACGGCCCGTCGGCCTACAAGCCGGGCATCGGGTTGATGTTCACCCTCGACGGCGAGCAGGAGGTCCGGCAGGTCGTCCTGCACTCGGAGGACGACGACGTCCGGTTCGAGGTCCGGTCGGCGACCTCCGCCTCCCCGACCTCCCTCGACGAGACCACCCGACTCGGCACCGGCACCGTGCGCGGCGGCTCGGCCACCGTGTCCGTCGACGAGCCCGAGGAGACGCAGTACCTCCTCGTGTGGATCACGCGGCTCGGCACGTCCGGCACCGACGCCTACGACGCGGAGATCACCGAGGTCGAGCTCACCCGCTGACCCGCCCGCCCGACGGGCGAGGTGACACCCCCACCGGCCCGGACGCCGGGTTACGGTGACGCCCGTGAACACCGGTGCCGCCGTCACCCCCGCCGAGGCGTCGACGCGTGCGCCCCTGCGGGCGGAGTCGCCGCTGACCGACGCCGAGTTGCTCGACGCCCACGTGGCGGGCGATCCGGACGCGTTCTCCGCGCTCGTCCGGCGGCACTACGACTACCTGTGGCGGCTGGCCATCCGGACGTCGTTCAACCGCGATGACGCCGCGGAGGCCCTGCAGGAGGCCCTCGTGTCGGCCTACCGCAAGGCGGACACGTTCCTGCACGCCTGCCCGGTCCAGGGCTGGTTGTACCGCATCGTCGTCAACGCGTGTCTCGACAAGATGCGGGCCCAACGCCTGCGCACCCACACGCAGCTCACCCCGGCGCTGCACGAGCAGGTCACCCTGCGCGACCACTTCCACCAGGACCCCGCCTACGCGATCATCGTCGCCGAGGCACTGGCGGAACTGCCCGTCGACCAGCGTGACGCCGTCGTCGTCGTCGACATGTTGCGGTGCACCGTCGCGGAGGCGAGCCACCTGCTCAACGTCCCCCCGGGCACCATCAAGAGCCGGTGCGCCCGCGGGCGCGCCAAACTCGCCGCCCTTCTCGAGGGGGTCACCCTCACCGCGTGAGGGGGAGACCGGGGACACTGGGGGAACAAGCCGGACCACCCGGGTGTTGTGGCCTTGTGAGACGGCCTGACACGGTGGTGCAGGTCCGACACATTCTCATCGACCGCCCACCCCGAGGAGCCCCGAGAACTCATGACCGACACCGTCCACGACGTCATCATCGTCGGATCCGGCCCGGCCGGGTACACCGCCGCCATCTACTCCGCGCGGGCCGAGCTCAAGCCGGTGGTGTTCGAGGGCTCCCAGTTCGGCGGTGCGCTCATGACCACCACCGACGTGGAGAACTTCCCCGGCTTCGCCGAGGGGATGATGGGCCCGGATCTCATGATGCAGATGCGTGAGCAGGCCGAGCGCTTCGGTGCCGACCTCCGGATGGAGGACGTGACGTCGATGGACCTGGCCGGCGACGTGAAGATCGTCCGCGTCGGCGAGGAGGAGCACCGCGCCCGCGCCGTCATCCTCGCGATGGGCGCCGCCGCCCGTTACCTCGGGGTGCCGGGGGAGCAGGAGTACCTCGGCCGCGGCGTCAGCTCGTGCGCGACGTGCGACGGCTTCTTCTTCCGCGACAAGCCGATCGTGGTGGTCGGCGGCGGCGACTCGGCCATGGAGGAGGCGACCTTCCTCACCAAGTTCGGCTCCTCGGTGACCATCGTCCACCGCCGCGAGGAGTTCCGGGCGTCGAAGATCATGCTCGAGCGGGCCCGCGAGAACGAGAAGATCTCCTTCATCCTCAACACCACCGTCGACGAGGTCGTGGCGGGGCCGACCGGTTCGGTCGAGAAGCTGTGCCTGCGCGACACGGTCACCGGCGCCACCAGCGAGATCGAGACGGCGGCCATGTTCGTCGCCATCGGTCACGACCCGCGCTCCGAGCTGGTCCGCGACCAGGTCGAGGTCGACGAGGACGGGTACGTCCTCACCGGTCAGACCACCGCCACCTCCATCCCCGGCGTCTTCGCCTGCGGCGACCTCGTCGACAAGCGTTACCGCCAGGCCATCACCGCCGCCGGTTCCGGCTGCTCCGCGTCGATCGACGCCGAGCGCTGGCTCGCCGAGCAGGCCTGACCCCAGCCACTCCCACCCCCACCGAAAGGACCGCCACCATGGCCGACACCCCCAACATCGTCGACGTCACCGAGGCAGACTTCGCCGAGGCCGTCCTCGCCGCGAGCAACGACAAGCCCGTGCTGGTGGACTTCTGGGCCACCTGGTGCCGGCCGTGCACCATGATGGCGCCGGTGCTCAACGAGCTCGCGGGTACCGAGGCCGACAAGCTCACCGTGGCCAAGGTGGACGTCGAGGCCAACCAGGAGCTCGCGGCGGAGTACCAGATCACCGCCATCCCCGCCCTGTTGCTCTTCTCCGAGGGCCAGCCCGTCAAGCGGCTCACCGGCGCCAAGTCCAAGTCCGCCCTGCGTTCGGAACTCGGCGACGTCCTGGGTGCCTGAGGGCCTGCGAGAGAGGCCCTGAGAACCCCCTGTGCCGTCCCCCGCCACCCGGCGCGGGGACGGCATCCGCGTGAGTGACGCGGTAAGTTCATGCGGGTACGTAACTCGGAGGAAGTGGAGGAGCCCCATGGCGTGGAGGCGTGGAGACCGTGGCCCCGAGGTGGCCGCGATCCGGGCCACCCTCGCGGGAATGGGTCTGTTGCACAACATCGATTCGGTCGGGGTCACCGAGCCGGAGACCGGTTCCGTCCTCGCCCGCACCGATGCGGTGTTCGACGCCGACCTGGAGACGGCCGTTCTGGCCTTCCAGCAGGCTCGTGGGCTGATCTCCGACGGGATCGTGGGTCCGGCCACCCAGGCCGCCCTCGACGACGCCAGCCACGTCCTGGGCACCCGTGACCTGAGCTACATCGTGTCCAAGCCCATGGCGGGGGACGATGTCGCCCAGCTGCAGCGCCGCCTGGGCGAGCTCGGCTTCTACGCGGGCCTGGTCGACGGGACCTTCGGCCCGCTCACCCACGCCGCTGTGACGGACTTCCAGCGGGACTGCGCGCTCACCGCGGACGGCGTCGTGGGCGCCGACACCCTCGACACCCTCAGCCGCTTCTCCACGCTCTTCAAGGGCGGCGACGTGGCCTCGCTCGTCGAGAAGGAGCGCGCCCGCACCTCCGGCCCCATGCTCGCGGGCAAGCGCATCGTGCTCGACCCCGGACCCGGCGGGTCCGAGAACCCCATCCGCATCGAGACCCCCGACGGGACCATCACCGACGCGGAACTGCTGTGGGACATCACCCGGCGACTCTCCGAGCGGATGAACCAGGCCGGCGTGGAGGTCTTCCTCTCCCGGCCCGAGGCCATGATCCCCACCGATCCCGAGCGGGCCGAGATCGCCAACGCCTTCAACGCCGATCTCGTGATCTCCCTGCGGTTGGACCGCCACCCCAACCCCGTCGGCAACGGCGTGGCGACCTTCTACTTCGGTAACTCCCTGGGCGCCGAGTCCATGCTCGGGGAGGCCCTGTCCGGCTTCATCCAGCGCGAGATCGTCAGCCGGACGGCACTGCGGGACTGCCGGACCCACGGACGCAGCTGGCCGCTGTTGCGCATGACCCGCATGCCCTCCGTGCAGATCCACCTCGGCTACGCCTACAACAAGGGTGACCTCGCGATCCTCGGGGACCGCGACGCCCAGGACACCATCATCGACTCCATCCTCGTGGGCGTGAAGCGGCTCTACCTCCTCGACGAGGACAACCACCCCACCGGGTCGATGTCCGTCGACGATCTCATCGACTACGAGCAGCGCCAGCGCAACTGAACCCGCCGCACGCACGGGACGTAGGGCGACACCTTCCGGGGGCCCCGGAACGCGTCGCAGCCGTCTACGGCCGGCCGGCCTCGGCGCTGGCCGAGGCCCCCGACAGCACACCGAGCCTGCGGGTGGCGAAACCGTGCTCCGCGAAGAGCTGATCGAGCGCACGCTCGACATCCGCCTTCCACAGGTGTTCGCTCTGGATGTCCAGCCGGAGCCTCGGGTGGGTCTCGTGCGGCGCGATGATCGTGAACCCGTGCTCCACCAGGAAGCTCGTCGCCGGCACACACGAGCCGGCCCCGCACGCGTCACGTGACGCTACTTCGCCGGTGTCTCCGGACGTCACCCCGAACGCCTCGATGGCCTTGATTCCGCGGCTGCGAAGGTCCACCACGACCGCGTCGAGCAGAGCGGTGGCCGCACCCGCGGGAGCCCCGTCCTCGAGGCTCATCCCCGCGAGAAGGATGGCATCCGCCCCGACCGGGGACGTGGGGAAGCACGACGCCCGCGGGATCATCCCCGGGGGTGCGTAGAACGCGGCGGCCGCGGGCTTGTCGGCGGCGCGGGCGATCTGCCCGCACACCCCCCACTCGAGTGAGACGTGGGAGATCCACGCCTCCTTCTCGAACTCGGGATCGCCGGGGGAGGCCCCCTCCGCGTCACCGTCCGTCTGCCAGTAGACGCAGCGTCGCGCCCGCGGTCCGAGATGGTCCACCGCGGACAGGTCCAGCGAACGGATCGAGATCATCGCGGCGTACCGGTCGACCCGCCCTCGAGTAGGGCGAGGACGCGGGCGAGGTCGTCGGCGTCCCCGACGTCGATCGTGATGCGCCCCTTTCGACGGCCCATCGTCACCGACACCGACGTCTCGAAGCGGTCGGACAGGCGGCCGGCCACCGCCTCGAGTTCCGGGTTCTTCTGGCGACCGCGGGGGGCCGGTTTCGGCTTCTCGTCCGCTCCGCCGTCCCTGTTCGCGAGGGTGACGATCTCCTCGGTCGCGCGGACCGAGAGCCCTTCGGCGACGATGCGGGCGGCGAGCTCGTCCTGGGCGGCGGCACCTGCCTCGAGCCCGAGCAGCGCTCGCGCGTGCCCCGCCGACAGGACCCCGGCGGCGACCCGGCGCTGGACGGCCGTGGGCAGCTGGAGGAGCCGGATGCTGTTGGTGATGGCCGGACGAGAACGGCCGATGCGGCTCGCCAACTCGGACTGCGTGACGTCGAACTCCTCGAGCAACTGCTGATATGCCGCCGCCTCCTCGAGCGGGTTCAGCTGCACCCGGTGGATGTTCTCGAGCAGGGCGTCGCGGAGGAGGTCCTCGTCCTCGGTCTGACGCACGATCGCGGGGATCGTCTCCAGCTCGGCCCGCTGGCTCGCACGCCAGCGACGCTCGCCCATGATGAGCTGATACCGACCGCCCGGCATCTCGCGGACGACGATGGGCTGCAGGAGGCCGAACTCCTTGACCGAGTGGGCGAGCTCCGCCAGCGCCTCCTCGTCGAAGTAGGTGCGCGGCTGCTTAGGGTTGGGGTCGATGTCACCCGGGGAGATCTCCCTGTACACCGCACCGGGGTCGACGAGCTCGGGGGTTTCACGTGAAACGTCGGCGCCCTCCGACGCTCCGCCCTGCCCATCCCGAGCCCCGCCGCGAGCGGCTGTTTCACGTGAAACAGCGCCGTCCGGGCTACCGGTCCCTGAGGTTGAACCCCGCCGCCCGGCGCCACCCCCCGCCGTCGCGGCGCCCGGCCTCGCACCGGACGGCGCCGTGGTCTCGGTCCCCGCCACGCTCGACCGACGGGGGCGAGGGGGAGTGGTGCGGGTCGCGGCACCGGAACGTGGGCCGAGGATGACGTCTGCAGCATCGCTGCCGAGCCGGGGCCCTTCGTCCGGCCCCGTGGGGATGAGGGCCGCCAGGCCCCGTCCCAGACCGCCCTTGCGCTGCTGACTCATCGACTCTCCTCCGGACGTGCATCGTCCGTGTTGGTGCCGGGGGCGGAGGTGCCCACCAACTCGTCCGCGGCGGTGACCACGCCGCGGCCGTTGATCTCGCGGGCGGCATCGAGATAGGCCAGCGCCCCTCGCGACCCCGCGTCGTACTGAAGAATGGTCATCCCGAAACCCGGGGCCTCGGAGACCTTCACGCTGCGGGGGATCACCGTCCGTAGGACTGTGTCCCCGAAGTGACTGCGTACCTCGCCCGCCACCTGTTCGGCGAGCTTCGTCCGTCCGTCGTACATCGTGAGCATTATCGTCGAGATCTCGAGCTCCGTATTGAGGTGCTGCTGTATGAGCTCGACGTTCCGGAGCAGCTGCACGACCCCCTCGAGTGCGTAGTATTCGCACTGGATCGGGATGAGCACCTCCCGTGCGGCAACCATGGCGTTGACGGTGAGCAGACCGAGGGACGGCGGGCAGTCGAGAAAGACGTAGTCGATCCCGAGCAGCTGGAGGTCCTCCGGGTGGAGTACCTCGGCCAGCCGCCGCTCACGGTGGGGTAGACCGACGAGCTCGATCTCCGAGCCCGCGAGGTCGATGGTCGCCGGGATGCAGTACAAGGTGTCGGCGTGCGGACTCTTCTGCATGAGGTCCTCGATCGACGCCTCCCACATCAGCAACTCGTAGCTGGACGGGGTGCCCTCCCGGTGCTCCACCCCCAGCGCCGTGCTGGCGTTGCCCTGGGGATCCATGTCGATGACGAGGACGCCCAGCCCTCCGAGAGCCAGAGCCGAGGCGAGGTTCACGGTGGACGTGGTCTTGCCGACGCCGCCCTTCTGGTTGGCGATCGTGATGATCCGCGGCCTCTCGGGGCGGGGGAGGGTTCGCGTGTTCCCGTGGAGCACCTCGTTCGCCTGCCTCGCGGCGGCGAAAATCGGGGTCTCGTCTTCGGACATCCGTCACCTCTCGACTGCCGTTATGGACACCGGTCGCAGCGTCCGCTGCCTGTGAACCCAGTGTTTCACGTGAAACCGACACACTCCCGGGCCACACCTCCCGACCGGTCAACGATCGCGACGTCTGCCCCCGCGAGCACGCGAGCCACGGCCTCCCATCCTAGTCGTCAGCTCGCTGATCACCAGCCTCGTCGGTTCCGCATCGGGGGCGGCGACGGTCTCGACACGCGCCTCCTTGAAGCCCAACTTCGCGAGCGCTCCGCGATCCCGTTCGACCTCCTCGGTCGCGGACTCGCCCTTGAGCGCGACCATCCGCCCCCCGGTGCGGAGCAACGGCGCGGACCACCCCGCCAGCTTGGCCAGGGGAGCCACGGCCCGCGACGTGACGACGTCCGCCTCTCCGGCGAGGGCGATGACGTTCTTCTCCTCGGCACGCCCGCGCACGACCTGCACGTCGATCCCCAACTCGCCGATGATCTCCTCGAGGAAGGTCACCCGCCGCAGCAGCGGCTCGACGAGGGTCAGACGGAGGTCCGGTCGCGCGAGGGCGAGCGGGATCCCCGGCAAGCCCGCGCCGCTGCCGATATCCACTACCGTCTCGCCGTGACCGAGTGCCGTGGCCGCGGCCGCGGAGTTGAGCACGTGGCGATCCCACAGCCGGGGGCGCTCCCGGGGTCCCATGAGCCCGCGCTCCAGCCCGGCGGTTCCGAGGAACTCGACGTACCGAACCGCCAGAGGGAGGCGGTCTCCGAACACCTCACCCGCGCCGGCCGGCGCGGCGGGAGGCGGGCCGTCCTGCGACGGGGGAGCGGTGTCGGGGCTCGCCGGACGCCCGTCCCCGCCTCCGTCACGTGTCGTTTCGTCACCGGTGTCGTCGGTCATGGTCTGTCGCTACCTCCATCGGGCGGTCGGGCCCGTTTCACGTGAAACATCGGAACTACACCGATGTCATTCTGCCCCGAACACGGCGCAGGGGTGCGAGCCGCTCGACTCGCACCCCCTGCACCGGTGTCGCCTGTTCGTCACTCCGGGAGGACGACCACCCGTCGGTTCGGCTCCACGCCGGTCGAGTCCGACGTGACACCCTCGATCTCCGCGATCGCGTCGTGGATGATCTTCCTCTCGAACGGGGTCATGGGCTCCAACTCCTCGGACTCCCCGGACTCGAGCACCCGCTGGGCGGCCACCCGGCCGGCATCGGTCAGGGCCTCCCGCTTCGCCTCCCGCCAACCGCCGATGTCCAGCATCAGCCGGCTCCGGTCCCCGAGCTCCTGCTGCACGGCCAGCCGGGTCAGCTCCTGGATCGCATCGAGCACCGCGCCGTCTGCTCCGACGAGCGTGTCGAGATCCTCACCGCCCACGATGCTCACGACCGCGCGGTCGCCCTCCACATCCAGGTCGATGTCCCCGTCGAAGTCCAGGATGTCGAGGAACTGCTCGAGATAGTCGCCGGCCACCTCGCCCTCCTCGACCAACCGCTCCTCGGACACCTCGATGCTCCTCTTGGACATGGACCTGCCTCCGTCGTGACCGCCGATCGCCGAACCCGCATGAGCCGACGAGTACCTCCCCCCAAGTATGGGACAAGGTCCCCGATGCCGGAGCATCGGGGACCTTGTCCGAGTGCGCGCCCTGCCGGGTCAGCGCTTCTTTCTCTTCTTCTTGTTCTTGGGCCGCGATCCGGAGGCCTTCTGCGCCGGTCTGCTCCGCTGGGAGCCCGGCGCCTGAGGGCGCTGCCCCGGGCGCGGTCCGGTCCCCGCAGGGGAGGCGGGAGCGGCCTTCGGCGGGGACACCTCGTCGTCGTCGCCCTTCTCTCCGCCCGCCCGCTCGGCGGGGGCGGTGGCCACGGCGGTCCCCGACGCGGCGGCCGCCCCTCCACCCCGGTTCTTCTTGGGGTTGGCCGGCTTCACACCGACGCGCGGCGCCAGCGCCTTCTGCTCCTCGCGGCGCACCAACGCGGCGGCGTCGTCCTCCTTCGCCATCTTCTCGTAGAGGAAGTACTGCTGGCCCAGGGTCCACAGGTTGTTGGTGACCATGTAGACGAGGATCGCCATCGGCCAGAACGCACCGGTCACCAGGATGCCGATGGGGAACGCCCACAGCATCAGCTGGTTCATGATCTTGGCCTGCGGGTTCGCGGCCGCCTCCGGCGACTGACGCGAGAGCGAGACGCGGGCGTTGAAGTGAGTGGTCACCGCCGAGATGATCATCAACGGGATCGCGACGAGGATGATGTTCCAGCGGGCGAAGTCCAGCTCGGCACCCGGCTCGACGAACGCCTGGAACTGCTCGACCGGCTGCGAGATGAACGACGACAGCGGGGCGCCGAACAGTCGGGCGTCGAGGAAGCTCTGGACCTCGTCGGCGTTGAACACGTAGTTGCCCGTGTTCCGCGTCTCCTCGGCCGTCATCCCGAGCGCACCGAACTGCTCGCCCATCCGGTTGAACGAGCGCAACACGTGGAACAGACCCAGGAACACCGGGATCTGGATGAGCATCGGCAGGCAGCCCAGCAGCGGGTTGAAGCCCTCCTGCTTCTGCAACTTGCGCGTCTCGACCGCGAGCTTCTCGCGGTCGTTCTTGTACCGCTTCTGCAGCTCCTTCATCCTGGGCTGCAGCTCCTGCATCTTGCGGGAGAAGCGGATCTGCTTGGCCGCCGGCCAGAACAGCAGCGCTCGCAGCGTGACGACGAGGAAGATCACCGACAGCGCCCAGATGACGCCGTTCGAGTCGGGGGCCTCCACCCAGGGGAGCAGGCCCCCGAGGAAGGCGAAGATCTTGTGCCAGAACCAGAGGATGCCCGAGATCGGGTAATAGACCAGCGGGTTGGTGATGAACGACATGGGTGTGGGTGTCCTAGCTACCTTCGTGGATTGTGGGCGTGCACGTCATGCTCATCCGGGGGGTCGGGCGCCCGGGGCTCCGGGACCGGATCCCACCCGCCCGGCGTCCACGGGCCGCACCGCAACAACCGCCACACCGAGAGCCACGTCCCGTACCACGCCCCGTGCACGCGCACGGCCTCGACCGCGTAGGCACTGCAGGTCGGTTCGAAACGGCAGCTCGGTGGCGTCAGCGGGGAGATGCCCTTCTGATAGAAGTCGAGCATCCACAACAGGACCCGGGCCACCGGCCCCGGCCCACCGCGGGTCACGATGACTCCCGTGCCCGGGCCGCAGCCGCGGCCAACCCGGTGCGCATATCGCGCACCAGATCCTCGTGAGCGGCGGTCGCCGACGCGGGATTCGCGCGCACGACCACCATCAGATCCGACTCGACATCCGCCAACAGCTCCGCCGCGATATGACGAAGCCGCCGGCTGACCCGGTGACGTGTCACCGAGTCCCCGACGGCTTTGCTCACGACGAGCCCCAGACGCGGACCGCCCACGCGGACGTCCGAAGAGTCCACGTGGGCGTGTACGACCATGGTGCGGCGACCCTTCCTGGCACCTTTCCGCACCACCGTCGCGAAATCAGCGGAACGGTGGAGCCGGTGCGCCCTGGGAAGCACCCGCCGCCCCGGCCGGAATCAGGCCGTCAGCGCAGAACGGCCCTTGCGCCGGCGGGCGGCGACGATGCCACGACCGGCGCGCGTACGCATCCGGAGACGGAAACCGTGCACCTTGGCACGACGACGGTTGTTCGGCTGGAAAGTCCGCTTGCCCTTGGCCATGGTTGGCTCCTCACGTGAAGTCGGCGCCGTGACCAGCGCGCGATCGAGTACGAGACGTCGTCGCATCACCGGGGTCGGCGGCACCACGACGCGCCGTACGCCCGCGGGCGCACGACAGACTGTTCAAGATTACGCGCACGACGCCGCTGCCGCCAAACCGTGTAATCCCATTCGTCCCATCCACACCACTTCGCAGGCCATCTCGACACGCCCACGGCCGCGACGCTTGACTTCCGGCCTCCAGTCGATCTTGAGGGTTGCCCCTGGCTGCGCCCTGTTGTTACGGTCATTCACCAACACGCCCCCCGGGGCTGCGCATAACCTCAGATCCGACCAGTACCTCCGACCCCTCTCCACCCAGGTCACCACCGTCTACCGCCCAGCGGAGAAGTCTGTCTTCTCACAGCTGTGGACAACCATGTGGATACCTCAGTGGACCTGGGTCGGAGCCTGTGGATAGAGTTGTGAGGTCCGGCCTGGCCGGCCACCCGGTCCACCGGGATCGCCCGACACGCTGACGAGAGGAGACCGCCCACCGTGTCTCCTGAGCTCGAACACGTGTGGAGTGCCGTCCTCGACAGGCTCACCGATCCCGAACTGGCCAGCGACGACAACCCGGCGTTGTCCCGTCAGCAGCAGGCCTGGCTCCGGCTGGTCCAGCCGATCGCCGTGGTCAACGGATTCGCGATGCTCGCCGCCCCGTCGGCGTTCGCGCGCGACAACATCGAATCGGTTCTCCGCGGGCCCATCACCCGCGCCCTCAGCGCACAGCTCGGCGAACCCGTCGACCTGGCGGTCAAGGTCGACACCTCGCTGGCCGGCGGGCAACCGCCCACCGACGACCAGGATGACCAGGCGATCGACGCCGACGAGATCCACCGACCGGCGGACGAGGACGATCATCCCGCGGCCACCGCGCGACCGCGGAGGATGACCGAGGAGCAGATCGCCGCCGAGCGACTCCTCCACGGCAGCGACCGCGATGAGGCGCTGTCCGCGGCGACGGCGCCCGGACTCAACGAGCGCTACACGTTCAGCGCGTTCGTCCAGGGGAACTCCAACCGGTTCGCCCGGGCCGCGGCGCTCGCCGTGGCCGAGGCACCCGCCCGCGCCTACAACCCCCTGTTCATCTGGGGTGAATCCGGGCTCGGGAAGACCCACCTCCTCCACGCGATCGGGCACTACTCGCTGCGGATGTACTCCGAGCAGAAGGTCAAGTACGTCTCGACCGAGGAGTTCACGAACGACTTCATCAACTCCGTCCGTGACGGCCGCCAGAACATGTTCAAGAAGCGGTACCGCGAGGCGGACATCCTGCTGGTGGACGACATCCAGTTCCTCATCGGCAAGGAGCAGGTGCAGGAGGAGTTCTTCCACACCTTCAACACCATCCACAACGCCCAGAAGCAGATCGTCATCTCCTCGGACCGGCCGCCCAAGCAGCTGCAGCCGCTCGAGGACCGACTGCGGACGCGGTTCGAGTGGGGCCTGATCACGGACATCCAGCCCCCGGAGCTGGAGACACGGATCGCGATCCTGGACAAGAAGGCGAAATCGGAGAAGTACGTCGTCCCCCGTGACGTCCTCGAGCTCATCGCCACGCGCGTCCAGCGGAACATCCGTGAACTCGAGGGCGCGCTCATCCGGGTGGTGGCGTTCGCCTCGCTCAACGGACACGAGATCGACGTGCCGCTCGCCGAGATCGTCCTGCGGGACGTGGTCTCCGACGACGACTCGCTCCAGATCTCGGCGGCGACCATCATGGCGGTGACGGCGGAGTTCTTCTCCACCAGCATCGACGAGCTCTGTGGCACGTCCAAGACACGCTCGCTCTCCCGTGCGCGGCAGATCGCCATGTATCTCTGCCGCGAGCTCACCGACCTCTCCCTCCCCAAGATCGGCGTCACCTTCGGCGGCAAGGACCACACCACGGTCATGTACGCCCAGCGCAAGATCCTCAAGGAGATCAAGGACGATCGGCGTACGTACGACCAGATCCAGGAGCTCACCGCCCGGATCAAGGAGCGCTCCCGCTCGCTCTGAGGGCCCCTGACGCCGTCCCCTTCCTCCCATACGGGCGGATTCGTCGATTTCGTCCCCACGGCACGCTCGCGAGGCTTCCCGACCCCGCATCCGCGCGCCCTCAGGCCCGGATATCGCGCCGGGCGAGACCGCCCTCCGGGCCGTTCCCGTCGCCATCGGGTGCGGCCCGGGTCGTCGTGACGAGCGGCCCGGGCCGTCCCCGCGCGCGAACCGTGTCGGCATCGCGCGCGAACCGTGTCGGCATCGCGCGCGAACCGTGTCGGCCTATCGAGCGGCCTCTGTCGCCCCGTCGCGACCGCATCGCGACATAACCGAGACCCCCCGAGACCCCCTTCGTCACACCTCTCACAGCTGTGGACAAACCTGTGGGATCTTGTGGACCGTCGGTGGACTAAGGGTGGACAGAAACTTGTGATTCCACCGGGGCGCTCAACCAAATCACAAGAATCGACACCCGCGTCCACATGACGAAATCGGCGAAGACCTGTGATTACAGGTCTCGGCTCACAATTTCACAGGACCTACTACTACCTCTTATCTCTCTTGAGAGATCTTGTAAGAAGTAGGGATGTGGAGCGGCGAGCCTGCTTGACCGGGTTCCAGGACTCCATGTGTTCCCCGTCGGTCCGAGCGGTTACCCTCATGGAGACGTCCCACCGCTCACCGCGGCGACGCCCAGCACGACGCCCGAACAGACCACCCGTCCAGATACCGACGCCGGTATCCGCCCTGCCTGAAAGAGGTCATCGATGGAGATCACGGATCCGACGTTCCGCGTCACCCGCGAGGACTTCGCGGATTCCGTGGCCTGGGTCGCCAGGACCCTGCCCTCGCGGCCGTCGGTCCCGATCCTCGGCGGAGTCCTGCTCGAGGCCGACTCCGGTCTGACCATCTCGGGATTCGACTACGAGACCTCCGCCCAGGTATCGGTCCCCGCCGAGGTCTCCGAGCCGGGCAGCACCCTGGTGTCGGGGCGCCTGCTGGCCGACATCGCCCGCGCGCTGCCCGACCGCCCGGTCGAGGTCGTGGTCACCGCGCAGAAGATGTACATCACCTGCGGTTCGGCGAAGTTCACCCTCCCGACCATGCCGGTCGAGGACTACCCGCAGCTCCCGGCCATGCCGGAGGTCACCGGATCGGCCGAGGTCGACGCGTTCTCCCAGGCTGTGGGCCAGGTCGTCGTGGCGGCCGGCAAGGACGACACCCTGCCGATGCTCACCGGTATCCGCATGGAGATCGAGGGCACGCGCGTCACGCTCATCGCCACCGACCGGTTCCGGTTGGCGATCCGCGAGTTCGAGTGGGAGCCCGCCCGCGAGGACGTGGCCGTCGAGGTGCTCATCCCGGCCAAGGCGCTGTCGGAGGTCACCCGCTCGGCCGGTCACGGTGGTCGCGTCGACCTCAGCCTCGGTGCGGGATCCGCCGTCGGCGCCGAGGGCATCCTCGGCGTCCTGGTCTCCGGGCAGCGCACCACCACCCGCCTGCTCGACGCGGAGTTCCCCAAGGTCCGGCAGCTGCTGCCGCCCCAGCACACGTCCGTCGCGGTCGTCGAGGTCGACGCCCTCATCCAGGCGATCAAGCGCGTCGCGCTGGTGGCCGACCGCGGCGTCCAGGTGCGGATGGCGTTCACCGACGGCGAGCTGGCGCTCTCGGCCGGCGGCGATGACGCGGCGCAGGCCAACGAGACTCTCCCGGTGGATTTCGTCGGCGAGCCGCTGACCATCGCCTTCAACCCCGGCTACCTGCTCGACGGGCTCGGCAGCATCCACTCGGCGCGGGTGGCCTTCGGGTTCACGCAGCCCAGCCGGCCCGCGGTCCTGCGCCCGGCCCCCGAGACCCTCCCCGAGCCGGGCGCCGACGGCGCCATCGCCCCGGTCGAGTCGGACCACACCTACCTCCTCATGCCCGTGCGCCTGCCGGGCTGAGCCCGCCCCCCGGGACCGATCCGGTATGCACCTGCGTCACCTCAGGCTCCTGGACTTCCGCTCCTGGCCGCTGCTCGAACTCGATCTCGAGCCGGGGGTCACGACCTTCGTCGGCCGCAACGGCCACGGCAAGACCAACGTGCTCGAGGCGATCGGCGTGCTGGCCAGCCTCCGGTCCCACCGCGTGGCGACCGACGCGCCGATGATCAGGACAGGGGCGGCCACCGCCCTCGTCGGAGCGCTGGCCCACAACGCCGGCCGGGAACTCACTGTCGAACTCGCGCTCAACTCGGGCAAGGCCAATCGCGCCAGGCTCAACACCTCGCCGTGCCGCCGCCTGTCCGACATCCTCGGGGTGGTCCAGTCCGTGCTCTTCGCCCCCGAGGACCTCGCCCTCGTGCGTGGCGAACCGGCCGAGCGCCGTCGGCTGCTCGACGAGCTCATGGCCCAGCGTCGGCCCGCCCTCGGCGGCGACCTCGCCGAGTACTCCTCCGTGCTGCGCCAGCGCACCGCGTTGTTGAAGTCCGCCTCCGGCGCGCTGCGACGCGGCCGGCAGGAGGAATCGGCCGCGATCCTGGACACCCTCGACGTGTGGGACGGTCGGCTGGCGGAGATCGGAGCCCGGTTGGTGGTCGGGCGGATCGACCTCCTCCGGCAGTTGCGGCCGCTCGTCGTCGACGCCTATCGCGGGCTGGCACCGGAGTCGCGGCCCGCGGATCTCACCTACCGGTTCCGTGTCGCCGACACCCCCGACGAATCCGAGCTGACCGACCCCGGGCTCGTGGAGGCGGTCCTCCTGTCGGAGCTCGGTCGCCGGCGGCGCGACGAGATCGACCGCGGCATGTCCCTCGTCGGACCGCACCGGGACGATCTCGTCCTGACCCTCGGCGACGAGCCCGCGAAGGGCTTCGCCAGCCACGGCGAGACATGGTCGTTCGCGCTCGCGTTGCGGCTCGGATCCCTCGAGTTGTTCCGCGCCGACGGGGCCGAACCGGTCCTGCTCCTGGACGACGTCTTCGCCGAACTCGACCGCCACCGTCGTGCCGCGCTCGCCGACGTGGCGGCCGGGGTGGAGCAGGTCTTCATCACCGCGGCGGTCGGGGAGGACGTCCCGCCGGGCCTGCGGGGCGTGCGTCATGACGTCGTGATGGCCGGCGAGGGCCGGGATCGTCACTCCGGTATGACACTGTCACGACCGGGGGATGACGGGGTCGACGACGACGAGAACACCGATACGGAAGGTGGGGGCCGGGCATGACGGGCGGAACCGGCGGGGACGGCATAACACCGTCCGACCAGCCACAACGTGGTTATGACATCGCCAAGAAGGCGCTCGAAGAGGCCAGGGCGAAGGCGCGTGCGGAAGGCAAACAGGTCGGCCGCGGGCGGACGGGCCCGGTCGGGGCGGGGCGCCGCCTGCGCAAGCGCGGGTGGACCGGGTCCGGGGCGGACCCGTGGGATCCGCAGCCGCTCGGGCGGCTCGTCGGCCAGGTCGCCAAGAAGCGGGGCTGGGAGGACAAGGTCACCACCGGCCGGCTCTTCGCGGAGTGGGACCGGATCGTCGGCGAGGACGTCTCGGCGCACGCGACACCGGAACGCCTGGAGGAGCAGATCCTCCACGTGCGGGCGTCGAGCACCGCGTGGGCCACGCAGCTGCGGCTCATGTCCGCGGACATCCTGCGCAAGATCGCCGCGGCCATGGGGCCGGGCCACGTCCGTCGTCTCAAGATCGAGGGGCCGGAGAAGCCGAGCTGGCGTAAGGGTCCGTTGCACGTGTCGGGGCGTGGCCCCCGGGACACCTACGGGTGAGGGTCGGGCGTGCCCCCGGCCCGTCCGCGGGTTACCGCAGGTAGACTGGGCCGGTCCCAGACCCCCGAGACGCGAGGAGATCGCACGTGGCGGACGCCAGGAGCACGGCCGACAACGGCGGAGCCAAGGAATACGGCGCTTCATCGATCACCGTCCTCGAGGGGCTCGAGGCCGTCCGGATGCGGCCGGGTATGTACATCGGCTCCACCGGCCCGCGGGGTCTGCACCACCTGATCTGGGAGGTCGTCGACAACTCGGTCGACGAGGCCATGGCGGGCCACGCGACCGGCGTCAAGGTCACCCTGCTGGAGGACGGCGGCGTCGAGGTCATCGACGACGGCCGTGGCATCCCGGTGGAGATGCACGAGTCCGGCATGCCCACCGTCCAGGTGGTCATGACGCAGCTGCACGCCGGCGGCAAGTTCGACTCCGACTCGTACGCGGTCTCCGGTGGTCTGCACGGCGTCGGCATCTCGGTGGTCAACGCGCTGTCGACCCGCGTCGAGGTGCAGATCAAGCGCGACGGTCGCCTGTGGAAGCAGGACTTCGACATGGCCGAGCCGGCCGAGCTGGTCGACGCGGGGCCCGCCGAGGGGACCGGGACCAAGGTCCGCTTCTGGGCGGACCCGTCGATCTTCGAGACCACCGAGTACGACTTCGACATCGTGGCCCGTCGCCTGCAGGAGATGGCGTTCCTCAACAAGGGACTGACCATCACGCTGACCGACCGCCGGCCGCGCGCCGAGAAGGCGGCGGAGCTCGACGCGATCGCGGACAGCGAGGGCGTCGGCCCGGACTCCGCGCCGGGTTCGGACGAGGGCTCGGACCTGGCCAGCGCCGTGGACGCCGAGCAGGTGTTCGTGGAGGGCGCCGGCGAGGGCGACGAGGCGGCGGCCGAGCCGGCCAAGGTCCGCGAGCGCAAGCGCACCTTCCACTACCCGGACGGGCTCAAGGACTACGTCAAGGCGATCAACAAGTCCAAGACCGCGATCCACCCGACGATCCTGTACTTCGAGGGCAAGGGCACCGGCCACGAGGTCGAGGTCGCCATGCAGTGGAACTCCGGGTACTCGGAGTCCGTCCACACCTTCGCCAACACGATCAACACCCACGAGGGCGGCACCCACGAGGAGGGCTTCCGCGCGGCGTTGACCTCCCTCGTCAACAAGTACGCGCGCGACAAGAAGCTCATCAAGGAGAAGGACCCCAACCTCACGGGTGACGACATCCGCGAGGGCCTGGCGGCCGTCATCTCCGCCAAGATCGCGGATCCCCAGTTCGAGGGGCAGACCAAGACCAAGCTCGGCAACACCGAGGTCAAGGGCTTCGTCCAGCGCCAGGTGTCCGAGCACGTCGGTCACTGGTTCGAGGCCAACCCGGCCGAGGCCAAGGTGATCGTCAACAAGGCGATCGCCTCCAGCCAGGCGCGCGTCGCCGCCCGCAAGGCCCGCGAGATGGTCCGCCGGAAGTCGGCGACCGACATCGGCGGCCTGCCCGGCAAGCTCGCCGACTGCCGGTCCAAGGACCCGGCCAAGTCCGAGCTCTACATCGTGGAGGGCGACTCCGCCGGCGGCTCGGCCAAGTCCGGCCGCGACTCGATGTTCCAGGCGATCCTGCCGCTGCGCGGGAAGATCATCAACGTCGAGAAGTCCCGTATCGACAAGGTCCTCAAGAACGCCGAGGTCCAGGCCATCATCACGGCGCTGGGTACCGGCATCCACGAGGAATTCGACATCGACAAGCTGCGGTACCACAAGATCGTGCTCATGGCCGACGCCGACGTCGACGGTCAGCACATCTCGACCCTGCTGCTCACGCTCATCTTCCGGTTCATGAAGCCGCTGGTGGAGAACGGCTACGTGTACCTCGCGCAGCCGCCGCTGTACAAGCTCAAGTGGGGCAAGGGCGAGCCGGACTTCGCCTACTCGGACCGCGAGCGCGACGAACTGCTCAAGATCGGGCTGGAGAACAAGCGCAAGATCAACGTCGACGACGGCATCCAGCGCTACAAGGGTCTGGGCGAGATGAACCCCAAGGAGCTGTGGGAGACCACCATGGACCCGACGGTCCGGACGCTCCGGCAGGTCACCCTCGACGACGCCGCGGCGGCCGACGAACTGTTCTCGATCCTCATGGGCGAGGACGTCGACGCGCGCCGGAACTTCATCACCCGGAACGCCCGCGACGTCAGGTTCCTCGACGTCTAGATCCGGCCTCGCCGGAAACCCGCGCGAGACGCGGTGACGGTGTCATGATTGCCGGGTGAGACAGACCGCGGTCACCGCGATCGGCCGGGTGGCCGTGGCGTCGGCGTGCGCCGCGGCCCTGGTGGCGTCCGGGTGTGGCAGCGAGGTCTCGGGTCAGGGCTCCGTCGACGCCGGGCCGGCGCTCGTCATGCCCGGGTCCCCGCCCTCCCCTCCGGGTGCGGTGGAGCCGCCACCGGCGAACGCGGTGGTCGACTACCAGATCGGCGGGGCGTACCCGCCGGCCGCGGAGGTCGGGATCGTCATCCGCGACCGGTCGCAGCCGCCGGTCGACGGTGTCTACTCGATCTGTTACCTCAACGCCTTCCAGGCACAACCGGACGAGGCCGGGGACTGGGCCGTCAGCGCGCCCGATCTGGTGCTGCGCGGCGCGGGCGGGGTCGCGGTCGAGGACGTCGAGTGGGACGAGCCGCTGCTGGACATCTCGTCGGAGGGCAACCGGTCCCGCCTGGTCGAGATCGTGGACGGCTGGATGGCGGACTGTTCCGATCGCGGGTTCCGGGCGGTCGAGCCGGACAACCTGGATTCGTGGACGCGCTCTCGCGGGCTGCTGACCAGGGCCGACGCGGTCGCGTACGCGACGCTACTCGTCGAGCGGGCGCACGCGCGTGGTCTCGCCGTCGCGCAGAAGAACGCCGCGGACCTGTCCGACGAGGAGCTCCGTCGCATCGGCTTCGATTTCGCGGTCGCCGAGGACTGCCAGCGGTACTCGTGGGGGCGGGGTTCGGAATGTGACCGCTACATGTCGGTGTACGGCGACCGGGTGATCGAGATCGAGTACAGCGACGGCGGGGTCCGTGTCTTCGAGACGGCGTGCCGGGTGCGCGGGGATCGTCTCTCGATCCTCCTGCGGGACCGCGACGTGGTGCCGCGGGGGGAGCCCGGTCACGTCAACCGGACCTGCTGACCGGCGCGACGTCGGGGTTGAGGTATCCGACGGATCCCCACGGGTGGGGCAGGCCGTCGGCGGCGAGGCCCACGTAGCCGGCCCCGAGTTCGACCGATCTGTCGAGCGCCTCGCGGGCCCGGTCGGGCGGGCAGTCGTAGACGAGGTGCCACAACCGCGTCGGGTCGACGCCGTCGGGCGCCGCTCCGGGGGCGGTGAGGTGGGTGTCGAGATCGGTCTCGCGGATGCAGGTGAGGTCCAGCTGTCGGATCACCCGGGGGTGCGGAACGGTTCCGGGGTTGCCGGCGAGGTACGGCGCCCCGTCGCGGCGGAGGGTGTCGGTGAGCCCGGTGAGGGCGGCGAGGGCGCCGGGATCGGGCCGTCCGTCAGGGTTGGTGCCGGAGATGACCTGGTCGAGGAACAGTGAGGTCACGCCGTAGTCGTCGCGCCAGCGCCGGGCGTCGGTGCGGATGTCGCGGACGCTCCGCCGTCCGTAGTCGGTGTCGACGTACCCCAGGATGGTGGGGCCGTTGCGGGTGTCGGTGGCGCGGAGGGCGTCGACGAACACCGGGTCCGTGGTCCGTCCGGGTCCGGAGTCGACGTTGACGACGACGAGGTCGGCGGCTCCGGGACGCAGCACCTGCTCCCACAGCGCGCGGTCGTAGACGGGGTGGAGGTACAGCGGCACGGCGGCGCGTGGCGTGGTCACCAGCTGTGGGGGTGGAGCGCCGCGGTGACGGCGTGATACACGGCGAGGAGGCAGGCTCCGCAGAGCATGGCGATGCCGACGGGTACCGGTAGCCCGAACCGGAGGGCGCCGAAGCCGAGGCAGGCGAGCGCCGAGATCCAGACGGCCTCGGCCACGCGTCCGGCGCGGAGGACGATCGCGGATCCGAACGCGAACACGGCGAACTCGGGTGCGACCACCCAGAGGACGACGATGTCGGGGACGAGTCCGGACGCGGGGTCCTCGGCGATGCCGAGGATCCTGTCGACGACCCATGTGGCGGACATGGTCGCGAAGGCGATCACTCCCAGGTAGATGAGGGTCCGGACGAGGACCCCGCGCAGGACGAACCGCCAGCGGCCGGATCGGTAGGACAGGGACTTGAGTCGTATCCCCAGGTCCTCGATGGCCGGGTCGCAGAGCGCGGCGGCGAGGATGACCGCGATCGACAGGGGGATCCTGTCGTCGGAGTCGGCGAGGTTGAGCGCGAGGAGCAGCGCGGTCGACATGAGTGCCGCCTGGCAGGTGCCGTCGAACGCGGCCCGCAGGTCGTCCCGGGAGGGTGTCGTGGGCGGGAGGGCGGTGGTCATCCGGTACGTGCGAGCGGCGAGCAGGGCGCCGCCCAGGGAGAGGACCCCGAGCGCGAGGATCGGGATGAGCGTCGCCCCGAGGACGGTGGCACCGATGGCGACCGCGGCGCACCCGATGGCGAGAACGGTGAGCAACCGGAGGCCGCCCAGGACCGAGATCAGTGTCAGGGAGGCCGCGTACAGGGTCCATGCGCCGCAGAGTGCGGCGGTGGGCAGTGCGGGTGCGTTGCCGAAGTACCAGGTGGCCGCGGTCACCCCGCCGATGAGTGGGATCGCGACGAGTGACGCGAGCCCGACCGAGACCCGGGCGGCACCGGTGAGGTCACCCAGGCCGGCTCTGCGCCACGTGACGAATCCGAGGAGCTGTCCGAGGATCCACCCGGAGAGTCCGGTGGCGACGATGGCGATCGACAGATCGGTCCCCACGCCGACGGTCGCGGGAGCACAGAGCGCCATCACCACCGCCCCGGCCAGGAGCAGGAGCGCGCGGACCCATCCCTGTCGGTGTGCGCGGGGGCGGACGCTGACGGTCTCGCCTGATCCGGGCGCGAGGGCCGGGAGCGTGCGGGCGTACTCGTAGACGTCCCGGGCACCGTGTCGCCGGGCCAGTGCGTCGCCGAAGCCGGAGGCCTCGAGGTGGGCGGCCACGTCGAACCGGTCGACCGCTGTCCCGACGAGGCTCTGGTGGGCTTCGTCGGGCACGGCGGCCACGACGAGCGGCCGCGCGGGCAGGGGTGACCGCCTGAGCGGGTCCGGGACGGTGAAGGACTCGCTCATGACGCCACACCCGCGAGGTAGGGCAGTGCGCCGCCGGTGACGTGGTGGGCGTGCGGGCCGACGGCGATCTCGTACCAGCCCCGGAAGGCGCTGATGCAGTCGTCCAGCGCGAACGACCCGATGGCGTGCTCGCGGGCGCGCCGCCCGGTCTGCTCGCGGAGCTCGTCGTCGAGGAGGTATCGCAGGCACTCGTCCGCGAAGGCCGCGGGGTCCTTCGGCGGCACGAGCCCGCCGAGACGTCCGTCGTGACCGACGGCCTCGGAGACCCCGCCGACGTCGGTGTTGACGGTGACGCGGCCGCACATCATCGCCTCGATGGTGGTGAAGGGCAGGCCCTCGGAGATCGAGGACAGGGCGATGACGGATCCGGCCTCGACCGCGGGGCGGGGCCCGGCGGTGGGGCCCTCCCAGGTGACGCCGTCGGCGACGCCCAGATGGTCGATGGTCTGCTCGATCGAGCGCTTGTACGCGGCGTTCCCCGGCGGGCACGGTCCGAAGATCCGCAGCCGGGTGGTCGGCAGGTGTTGGCGGACCAGGGCGTACGCGCGGACGAGGGTGTCCAGGTCCTTCAGTGGGTCGATGCGGCCCACGAAGCTGATCGTGGGCACGGCCGGTTCGGCACCGACCGGGGGCATCGTCGACACGTCGACCCCGTTGCGGACGGTGTGGATCCGGGACGCGTCCGCTCCGAGGCGGACGGCCCAGCGGGCGTTGAAGTCGCTGACGGGGAGCAGGAGATCCGCTTCGGCGTAGACCAGCACGCAGAGTGCGCGCAGGGCGGTGCACACGGCGTAGCGAGCGGACCAGCTCAGCTGGGTCCCGGCCAGTGCGAGGTAGCGTTCCCGCAGGTAGACGCCGTGTTCGGTGAGGATGAACGGGACCCCGTCGCGCCATTTTCGGGCGAGTCCGACCAGCGAGGAGCTGCCGTTGGACGAGGCGTGGACCAGGTCGACGTCACCGAACCGGACGTCGGTGGCGCAGAGGGTGCGGTCGACGAGGGTGGCGGCTTCGACCGCGTCCCCCACGCTGAGCCGGGCGGACCGGTCCAGCGCGGGGGAGTGGCCCCACCACGCGTCGAGCAGGGCCTCGGCGGAACTCTCCGACCCGAGGAGTCGGAAGAGGTCGCCGCCGCCGGCCGCGAGTACCTCGCGGAGCGCCGCGCCCAGGAGGGCAGGGTCGTGGCGCACAGTGCCGTCGGCGACCGTGATGGTCTCGGCGGGCGGCAGTATCGCCGCCCAGAGGGCGCGGAGCGCGGCCCGTAGTCGGGCCCGCCTCCGCCGGGTGAGGAGCTGGCTCTCGGGGAGGCCGGCCCGGACGGGTGCCCACACCGGGTAGAGGGTGGTGGCCCGCACCTGACGCGGGACGGCCCAGGTGATCGGTGTACGGCTACCACCCGTGAGGGTGACGACCTCCCATGTGTGGTCCGGCATCCCGCTCACCAGCTGGTCGCACCAGGTGCTGACGCCGCCGGTGTTGACGGGGTAGGTTCCTTCGTTGATCAGGGCGATGCGCATGACGTCAGCGCCCCGCCGGTTGGCCCTCGCCCACGGCCCCGACGCGCGTGGCGTCGTTGATCGGCGGTACGACCACCGAGTTCTGACCGGGCGAGGGGGCTGAGGCCGCCCCGGCGGCGCGCGGGACGGCGCGGGCGGCGACGGCCGGCTCCTCCGCCTCGTCGGCGGGCGTGAGGAACCCGGCTTCCTCCCCGAGTTCGATGGTGACCTCGCCCCCGGCGGGGACCGACACCCATCCCGACTTGGAACCGGCGTAGGGATCACCTTCGAACGCCGAGTCCCCGCGGGTCGTGATCGGCACCTCCACGGCCGTGGCGCCGTTGTTCGCGACCACTAGGGTCGAGCCGGTCACGGTGGCCGTGACGGCGTCGGCCGCGGCCGCCCACGCCGCCCGCCGCTGCATCTCCAGACCCAGGTCGGAGTGCGAGGGGTTGTGCAGCGGCGCCGACACGTCGTCGAAGAGCCCGCGGTAGTCGCGGAGCATCTTGTCCAGCACCGGGTAGAGGATCCGGTCGCCGGTGAGGTTGGACTGGTGCACGTAGTGCGGGCGCGGGTCCATGCTCAGTGCGTGACTGAGTGCATGGCGCGCCTCCTGCGGCACGATGTAGTCGGCGAACCCGGTGCCCAGCGGCAACGGCGCGTCGAGGCAGGTCGAGGCGGCGTTGGTCTCGCAGATCCCGGATCCGCCGGCGGCGCGGGACGTGTAGATCCAGTTGTACTCGTCGACCGCGTTCGCCACGGTCGAGGTGTTGTAGTAGATGTTCATCGGGTGCCGGGGCACGGTGAGCGCGTCGCCCAGCTGCCGCTGGTCCCGCTCGATGGAGGCGTCGTCGGCGATCCAGGTGACGCCCGTGGCGGCCAGGGCTGGCGCGAGGGCGGGGTTGTCCGTCCGGGCGGGGCCCGACGCCGTGCCCGAGTGCTGACCGGTGACGAGTTCGGTGGGATCGAGCGGGACACCGTTGGCCTGCGCCCAGTCGATGTTGCGCTGGATCTGCTCGGTGATCGCCGCCGTGTCCAGATTGTCGAGATTGGCGTGGTCCCACGTGTGGTTGATCCAGCGCAGCTGGTCCTTGGCGGCGAGCAGGGCTTCGGTGAGGCCGTCGCGGTCCGTGGCGCCGGAGGCGTTGAAGGTCATGTCCAGGGCGATGCCGCTGGAGTTCTCCCAGTCCGTGGCGGTGGCGACATCCGCGGCGGTCATGCGTGACTCGGTGAGGGTGCCCGGAGCGGGTGTGCCCTGGCAGTCCACCCCGAAGGTGCAGTTGTCCGCGGCGTTCCACTCGTCGTCGGCGAGGAAGACGTCGTCCACCTGGACGTTGAAGGCGTTGCGGTAGAGCGACGTCGACACCCCGCGGGTCAGCCACGTGATGATCCCGTGGGACAGAGCCTTGAAATGCTGCTGGTACTGGTTCATCGCCACGGTCATCACCAGACGCTCGCGGGTGCCCTCGGTGTGGACACCCATCACCACGCCCCCGCCGGCGGCCGGGGCTGTGAGCAGCGGGCGGAAGGTCCCACCGGGGACCGGGGTGGCCGCGTATCCCCAGGATTCGTCAATGGTCGGGCTGAGATCCTCGAAGGGGACGGGCCCGTCGAGGTAGGTCCACTCCCCGGCCAGCGCGTCCGGGGTCAGGGTGGCGGTGGTGCCGTCGAAGGTCGTGCCGTTCGGAGTGCTGACGAGACCGACGCTCTCCTCCGGAGTGACGTTCGCGGTGACCTCGCGGATGCCGTAGTCGGCGGTGAACCGGTCGATCGCCGCGTTCTCCTCCGGGCGCAGGCCGGTGCGCTGGGCGGTCACCGAGACGATGCCGGCGTAGCGGGCGGTCGTGGTGGCGTCGTCGGCCAGCAGTTCGCGGGTGATGGACCGGCGGTTCGGGTCCTTGAGGTTGATCCGGTCGACCTCCACGCCCTCGGCGGCAAGACGGGTGGTGAACGCCTCCCCGCTGAAGTCACCGTCGTCGATCACCAGTACGCGCAGCTCGACCGTCGCCCGGACCTCGGCGGGAGGGGGCGTGGTGGTCGGGATGGTGCTGGAGGTCGGCGTCGTGCTCGCCGGCGGCGGGGTCGATCCCCCCGAACCGGATGACCCGAGGGACCCGGTCTGAGCGGTCGCGAGACCGACCAGCGGAACGGTGATGGCGCCGGTGACGGCGAGAGCGGTGGCGGCGCGGAACCCGGTGCGCTGCAGAGGCGAGAACCCCGAGCCCGAGCGTCCACGCGCGGCGGCGTTGAACATGAATATCCCTGTTGTAAGTGCCGCCACTCCCGATCCCCCTCGGGAGTGGCGGCGTCCCCCCGGGGACCCGGACCGAGGCCCGGATCCCCTCGCACGGTGCTCCGTGCGACAGATGAAAGTGTGCGCCGGGCGACGGTGCTGCACAACAGTTCTGACCGGATCTCTTCGTAAGAAAATCTCTTCACTATAAGACAGCCTTTACTTAAACATTCAATTACACGGCGAGGTGAGGGCGCGGGGATAGCAGACGCGTCACCGAACAGGAAATGTGTCCAACTAGGCGTGATCACGGTGTACACACTGACAAACTGGCCGATAAGCCCTCGCTGGGAGCGATCGGAGAACTGAGAACAGGTCGGCGGATCTGAGAACTGGACGGTCGGCCTACTATGTCGTGTGTTCGTGGCCCCGGAGGCCGTGTCGCTGCGTCGGAGGCCGACCGGCGTCGTCGGATCGGCTCGCGGGGCCCCCGGAACAGCCCCCCGAGGGACCCGCGACGAGGTGCCGGCGGGCTCGACGCGCGGCCCCGGGGGGCGCGGCTCGGGGTGCGTGGCTCGGGGCGCGGCCCGGGGTCGGCTCGGGGTGCGCGGCCTGGGGCGGCCCGGGAGGGTGCGGTCAGGGAGGCGCGTTGGGGGTCGTTCCCGCTCCACCCTGGCGGGTCGTGCAGAGGCGTGGCGCGGGCGGAGGGACCGGACGTCCCGGCTCCCGCGCGCGCCGACCCTGCGTTTCCGCTGGTCCTATAGACTGGTCCGGTCGAAGCGTGCCCAGTGGCGCTGTTTCGAGCGCGAGACGAAGAGGAGCCCATGACGGACACGACGTTGCCGCCCGAGGCCGGGGGTCACGACCGGATCGAGCCGGTCGACATCCAGGCCGAGATGCAGAGAAGCTACATCGACTACTCGATGAGCGTCATCGTCGGCCGCGCACTCCCGGATGTGAGGGACGGGCTCAAGCCCGTGCACCGCCGCATCCTCTACGCGATGTGGGACAACGGCTACCGTCCCGAGCGCAGCTACGTGAAGTCGGCCAAGCCCGTCGCCGACACGATGGGCAACTACCACCCGCACGGTGACTCGGCGATCTACGACACGCTCGTCCGTCTGGCGCAGCCGTGGGCCATGCGCTACCCGATGGTCGACGGTCAGGGGAACTTCGGCTCCCGCGGCAACGACGGCGCCGCGGCCATGCGCTACACCGAGTGCAAGATGACCCCGCTGGCCATGGAGATGGTCCGGGACATCGACAAGAACACGGTCGATTTCCAGCCGAACTACGACGGTAAGACGTCTGAGCCGGTCGTGCTGCCCTCGCGCATCCCGAACCTGCTGGTCAACGGCTCGAGCGGTATCGCGGTCGGCATGGCCACCAAGATGCCGCCCCACAACCTGCGCGAGGTCGCCGAGGCGATCTACTGGTGCCTGGACAATCCGGACGCCGACGAGGAGGAGACCCTCGCGGCGTGCATGGAACGGATCAAGGGTCCGGACTTCCCGACGCACGGTTACATCGTCGGCGAGCAGGGGATCAACGACTACCAGTCCACCGGGCGCGGCTCGATCCGGATGCGGGGCAAGACCTCGATCGAGGAGGAGGGCAACCGGACGGTCATTGTCATCACGGAGCTGCCCTACGAGGTCAACCCGGACAACATGATCCTCTCGATCGCCGAGCAGCTGCGCGACGGCAAGATCGCCGGGATCTCCAAGATCGACGACGAGTCCTCGGACCGTGTCGGCCTGCGCATCGTCGTCACTCTCAAGCGTGACGCGGTGGCCAAGGTCGTGCTCAACAACCTCTACAAGCACTCGCAGCTGCAGACGTCGTTCGGTGCGAACATGCTGTCCATCGTCGACGGCGTCCCCCGGACCCTGGCGCTGCACCACCTCGTACGCCTGTACGTCACGCACCAGGTCGAGGTCATCGTCCGGCGGACCCAGTACCTGCTCGACGAGGCCGAGAAGCGGGCCCACATCCTGCGCGGCCTGGTCAAGGCGCTCGACGCGCTGGACGAGGTCATCGCACTCATCCGGCGGTCCGAGACGGTCGAGGTCGCGCGGGAGGGCCTCAAGGACCTCCTCGAGATCGACGACGACCAGGCCCAGGCCATCCTCGACATGCAGCTGCGGCGCCTGGCGGCCCTGGAGCGGCAGAAGATCGTCGACCAGCTCGCCGCCATCGAGCTCGAGATCGCCGACTACAAGGACATCCTGGCCAGGCCCGAGCGTCAGCGCGCGATCGTCGGCGACGAGCTGCGCGAGATCGTCGAGAAGTACGGCGACGACCGTCGGACCCGGATCATCCCCGCGGATGGTGACGTCACCGACGAGGACCTCATCGCCCGTGAGGACGTCGTCGTCACCATCACCGAGACCGGGTACGCCAAGCGCACCCGCACGGATCTCTACCGGGCCCAGAAGCGCGGCGGCAAGGGCGTGCGCGGGGCGGAGCTCAAGCAGGACGACATCGTCCGGCACTTCTTCGTCTCCTCCACGCACGACTGGCTGCTGTTCTTCACCACCAAGGGCCGGGTCTACCGGATCAAGGCCTACGAGCTGCCCGAGGCCAACCGGACCGCGCGCGGCCAGCACGTGGCCAATCTGCTGGCCTTCCAGCCGGAGGAGCGGATCGCCGGGGTCATCCGGATCAAGGGCTACCAGGACGCCCCGTACCTCGTCCTGGCCACCAAGAACGGCCTGGTCAAGAAGTCCCGGCTCGAGGACTACGACTCCCCGCGCTCGGGCGGCCTCATCGCCGTGAACCTCCGCGACGGCGACGAGCTCGTCGGTGCGGCGCTCGCCGGCCCGGAGGACGACCTGCTGCTGGTGTCGGAGAAGGGTCAGTCGATCCGATTCCACGCCAACGACGACACGCTGCGCCCGATGGGTCGCGCGACGTCGGGTGTCATGGGCATGCGGTTCAACGACGGCGACGCGCTGCTGAGCATGTCGGTGGTCCGGTCCGACTCGGACGAGGGCAAGTACTTCCTGCTGGTCGCCACCGAACGCGGCTACTCCAAGCGCACCGCGCTGAGCGAGTACACCGCCCAGGGACGCGGCGGCAAGGGCGTGCTCACGCTCATGTTCGACCCCAAGCGCGGCAAGCTCGTCGGCGCGACGATCGTGGAGCTGCAGGACGAGCTCTACGCGATCACCTCCAGCGGCGGCGTGATCCGCACGTTCGCCAAGCAGGTCCGCAAGGCCGGCCGGCAGACCAAGGGCGTGCGTCTGATGAACCTCGCCGAGGGCGACTCGCTGCTGGCCATCGCGCGCAATGCGGACGAGCCCGACGACGAGGACAAGGCCGAGGCCGAGTCCATCACGGAGGAGTAGGCGATGACCGACCCGACCGAACCGGCCGCCGAGGGTCCCGAGACCGGGGGGTCCACCCCGGCGCCCGGGTACGGCGGGTCGGAGACCGGAGCGAGCGCCGCGGCGACCACCGCGTTCCCGGCGGCGCCGCAGCACCGGGCCGAGGGCGTCAGCGGCGGCGTGTCCAGGGCCCACTCGGGCGGGGCGGCCGGACGCGCCGCCCCGGTGGTGCCACCGACCGAGCGTCGTGGGCCGCTCGAGTCCGTGCTGGTGCTCAAGCGGATCGACCCGTGGTCGGCGTTCACCACCGTCCTGGGGCTCATGTTCGCGCTCTACCTGGTGTGGATGGTCGCCATCGGGGTGACCTACCTGCTGCTGTCCGGCATGGGTGTGTGGGACCGGCTCGGCGGGCTGCTGTCCGGTGTCGCCGGCGACGAGTCCGCCTCCGTGATCGGGCCGTCGACGATCTTCCTCTACAGCGGTGGCGTCGGACTGCTCAACGTCCTGCTGCTGTCGATCCTCGCCACGCTCGCGGTGTTCATCTACAACCTCGCGGCCGGCCTCACCGGCGGGGGAGTGCAGGTCACGCTCAGTGACCGGCGCGTGTGACACGGCGACGTGAGGGTGCCGGGGACCGCGTCCGAGATGCCGATTTGGGCCGGAGCGGGGACGTCGGGTAGATTCACTCCTCGGTACGAGGGCCTATAGCTCAGGTGGTTAGAGCGCCAAACTGATAATTTGGAGGTCGGAGGTTCAAGTCCTCCTAGGCCCACTCCGCCAGGCAGACGCCGGATCCGCTCGACGCGGTCCGGCGTTTATGCTTGGCGGTGACGGGGCCTTAGCTCAGTTGGTAGAGCGCTGCCTTTGCAAGGCAGATGTCAGGGGTTCGAATCCCCTAGGCTCCACTCCCATCGGCCCCGGCCGCGCCCCGGCCGCGCACCCACCCGTCCCCGCCGGGCGGAGACCGTCCCGGTCGGAGAGGGGCACCGTGCAGACCACCACCCGCTCGTCATGGGTGCCGTTCGTCCTCATGGCCCTGGTGGTCACCGTGGCCCTGGCGTCCAGCGCCACCCCCTCGCCCCTGTACGTCGACTACCAGCAGTCGTGGGGCGTCGGCGGCACCACGATCACGGTGGTCTACGCCGTATACGCGCTCGCGGTCCTCGTGCCCCTGTTGTTCCTCGGGAGGCTCTCCGACGCGATCGGCCGCCGCCCCGTGGTCCTCGCCGGGCTGACACTGCTGGCGGTCAGCATGGGCATGCTCGCCGCCGCCCCGTCCGTCGCCTGGCTCGTCGTCGCCCGGATCATCCAGGGACTGGCCGTGGGCCTCGTCACCGGCTCGGCCCCGGCCGCGCTCATCGAGCTGCACCCGACCCGGGATTCACGGGTCGGCGCCCTCACCAGCAGCTCCACCACCAACTTCGGCATCGCCGGCGGAGTGCTCCTCGCGGGCGCCGTGGCCACCTCGTCGTCGTCCCCCCTCGTCCATCCCTACCTCGTCATCGCCGGCGCCACCCTCGCCCTCCTGGTGGCGGTGGCCACCCTCGTGCCGGAGACGGCGGGCGGCTCCTCCACCGCACGCGAGGCGCTGCGCCTGCGTCCCCCCACGGTCCCGGCCGAGATCCGGACGACGTTCGCCCTGGCCGCCGTGTGCGTGACCGTCTCGTGGTCCGTCGGCGGCGTCGTCCTGGGCCTCGGCGGGGCCATCGCGCGCGACCTGCTGGGCCGGTCCGACTACCTGGTCACCGGACTCGTCGTGGCCAGCCTGCAGGCGTCGGCGGGGGCCGCCCAGCTCGTGTGGAACCTGCGGTCCGGGCCGGAGCGGTGGCGGCTCGGTGTGACCGTCGGGGTGGGCGCGCTCGTCGCGGGGCTGCTCGTGGCGTCGGCGTCGCTGGAGGCCGGCACGGTGGCTGGCTTCGTCGCCGCGGCCGCACTCACCGGCCTGGGGATGGGCCTGCTGTTCCTCATGGGCAACACGCTCGTGGCGCAGAGCGCGCCCCCGGCCGTGCGCGGGCAGGTCTACTCCGCGCTGTTCGTCGTGGCCTACATCTCGCTCGGGGTGCCGGCAGTGGTCGCGGCCGTCATCGCCGAGGGCATCGGGCTCATCCCCGCCTACCACGTGCTCGCGCTGGTCATGGGACTGGTCGCGATGGGGGCCCTGGTCCCCGTCTCACGCTCCCGCCGGGCCTGACGACCTCACCGGCCGGTGCTCCGCGCGGGCCCGCCCGCGCCGGAGATCAGGCGCCGAGCGCCGGCGCCCGCGCGGGGGGTCAGGCGCTCAGCGCCTGCGCGGCGGCCACGACGCCCAGCGCGGCGAGACCGGTACGGAGGCGGTCCGAGGCCAGCAGGGCCGCGATCCGGGGCCGCGTGACCTGTTCCCGGGCGATCCCCGAGTGCAGCGGCACGACGCCGGCCGTGACCGCGGGCGCGGCGAGGGTCGCCGCGCAGGCCACGACCGTCGCGGCCAGCCCCGCACGTTCGCGCGAGCGGATCGACCCGTAGGCCGACCACGCCACCGCCCCGAGGCCCGACGCGTACAGCGTCAGGGCCACCGGGGCGATCCGGCGGGCGTGATCGGCCTGCCGCTCGGCGATCCCGTGCGTCGGGCCGTCGAACAGCTGCGGGTAGACCACCGAGGTGACCATGGACTGGAAACCCAGGTGGGCCGCCGACGTCGTGAGCAGCGCGAGCCGACCGGCCCGCAGCGTCGGATCGGCGGACGCGCGACGTCGGCGGCGGTTCATACGCGCCACGCTACCTCTCGCGGGACCGTCCCAGCAGGGCCCGACCCTCGCCGTCGTCGGTCATCGCGCGCGCGGTGCGCAGCACCACCCGCCACCCGCGGTCGGGCGCCTCCACCGACCCGCGTCGCTCGAGTTCCCACCGGCTGGCCGTCACGCGCACCACGGTGTACCGCCCGGGCTTGGAGGAACGCACCACGAGCTGGGTGTAGCCGGTGGCGACGGCGCGGTCGCCGTCGAGCAGGACGACCGGAAGGCTCGGGACGTGCCCGCAGCCGTGCGCGATGAGCCCCTGGTGCGCGTCACCGGTCACCATCTCCACCAGGCCGTCGTGGCCCTCCAGGCGGCCGGTGTCCACGTCGTAGACGCCGTCCGAGGTCCACAGCTCGGCCACGCCCTCGGCGTCGCCGGAGTCCACGCGCGGGGAGTAGGCGGCGAGGATGCGCAGGATCGCCAGTTCGTCCTCGGCGGCGGCGAGGCGGTCGTGGGTGGTGGTGAGGCGCGCCTCGAGTGAGGCGAGGCGGGCGTCGAGGGAGTCGAGGCTCAGGGCCTCGGAGGAGGAAGTCATGGCCTCCACATTAATGCGCCGACTCAGAGGGTGAACACGTTATAGTTCCGGGTATGGCGGACACTACATCGGACACCGGTCCATCGGTCTTCACGGCGGACGTCGTGGTCGTGGGAATGGGCATCGCCGGGGCGTGCGCGGCCATCGAGGCCGCCGAGGCCGGGGCCACGGTCATCGCCCTCGAGGGCGCGTCCGGGCCCGGCGGGTCCTCCGCGCAGTCGGGCGGCGAGGTCTACCTGGGCGGCGGCACCGCCACCCAGGCCGCGCTCGGCATCACCGACACGGTCGAGGACATGCGCGCGTTCCTCACCGCCGCACTCGGACCGAACGCCGACCAGGCCAAGATCGACGCCTACTGCGCCGGTGCGGTCGAACACCACGACTGGCTGGTCGACCACGGCGCGGTGTTCAACCACAAGCTGTGGGACACACCCACCTGGATGCCGGGCGACGACTCGGGCCTCATGTGGATGGGGGAGCGGGCCGAGCCGTACGCGTCGCTGGCCAGGCCGGCCGCGCGCGGACACCGCCCGCCCGCCCCGAACTTCGCCGGCAACGTCCTCATGGACGCGCTCGTCGCCACCGCCGAGAAGGCGGGCGTCGACCTGCACTGTGACGTCAAGGCGCGTTCGCTGATCGTCGAGGACGGCCGCGTGGTGGGCGTGCGCGCCACGCAGTTCGGCGCCGAGCGCGAGTACCGCGCCACCGGCGGCGTCGTGCTCGCCACGGGCGGGTTCGTGGACAACGACCGCATGCTCGAGCAGTGGGCCCCCCAGCAGCTGGGCAAGGACAAGGTCTCCGACGGCCGCGACGACGGCTCGGGTATCGAGATGGGCATGGAGGTCGGCGCCGCCGTGCGCCGCATGCACCAGACCGAGACCGCGATGCTCATCATCCCGCGCCTGGTCGTGGGTTCGATGCTCGTCGACGGCGACGGCCAGCGCTTCATCAACGAGGAGGTCTACCCGGGCCTGTACTGCCACGCCGCCGTGCACCACCGCCGCCCGCCGGTGTGGGTGATCGTCGACGAGAAGGGCATCGAGGACGTCCCGGAGTCCGAGCTGTGGGGCATGCAGCCCATGCACGCGGCCGAGACCATCGAGGAGCTGGCTGCCGACTGCGGGCTGCCCGCCGACGCGCTGGCCGACCAGCTGCGCCGCTACAACGAGGGCGCCGCCCGCGGCGAGGACCCGCAGTTCGGCAAGAGCGCGCAGTGGGTGCGCCCGCTCGAGCCGCCGTTCGGCGCGTATCCCACGGGGGCCGGCGGCCCGGACACCTTCAACGGCCTGCCCCTCAAGGCCCAGGGTTTCACGCTGGGCGGCCTGCACACCGACCTCGACTCCCGGGTGCTCAGCCGCTCTGGCGAGCCCGTTCCCGGCCTGTTCGCCGCGGGCCGCTGCACGCACGGTCTCCACGGTGACGGCTACATCTCCGGCACCTCCCTGGGCGACGGGTCGTTCTTCGGCCGTCGCGCGGGCCGGGGCGCGGCGGCGGCGCCCGGTACGGCCGGGGCGTCGGTCGGCGCGGACGCCGTCGATCCGGTGCAGGCGTGAGCGGGCAGGTCGCCGTCGTGCGGCGGGAGCGACCGGACATCGACCTGGGTCCGTTGGACCCCGCGCGTGACGGTGGCCGCCCGGTCGACCGGATGGACGACGACGACGACGAGGGCCTCTACGCCCTGGTCGAGCAGGTGCGCCGGATCCGCGCACTGACCACCGGCGGGATCTTCGACACCGACCTGGGCCCGCTCACCGCCCGGCTCCGCGAGGTGGCCGACGAGCTCGAGGCCGCGTCGGCGAGCCCCCAGCACCGGCAGGAGGTCAGCTGGAGGGCGCGCCGCTACGTCCCCAACTGCCCGATCATCGGCCGGTCCAACGTGCTCGCGCCGCCGGCGGAGTTCGAGCTGCTCGAGGACGGCACCGTCCGGTCCGAGATCACCTTCGGGCTCGAGTACCAGGGCCCTCCGGGCTGCGTGCACGGCGGGATCGTGGCCCTGCTGTTCGACGCGGTGCTGGGCCGGGCCAATCACCACGCCGGGACCACGGGGATGACGCTGTACCTCGACCTGGACTACCGGAGCCCCACGCCGATCCTCGAGCCGATCGTGGTCACCGGCCGCCAGGTCCGCGTCGATGGCCGCAAGGTGTGGGCCCAGGGCGCCATCCACCACGGCGAGCGCCTGTGCGCCACCGCGGAGGGCCTGTTCGTCATGCCCGATCAGTGGGTGGCCGAGTACCAGCAGCACCGGGACGAGGACGGGACGTAGCCCGCCGGGCCGGGCCGCGGGGGGTGGTGCCCGACCGCGGGGTAACGTCACACGACGTGACCGAACAGCCAGATTCCGGGGCCCCCGCCTCGGCCAGGACCTTCCTCGATCAGCCCGATCACGCCTCCGGTGCCACCGAGCTCGCCCGGCAGCTGAGGCGTATCCGCGGCCTCGTCTCCGGCGCGGGTTTCGAGGACCTGTCCGCGGAGATCGAGCTGGCCCGCGAGCTGGCCGACCGCATCGAGGCCGCCGCGACCCCGCAGCCGCCGGCCGAGTACGAGTCGTGGGGCGTGCCCGAGCACATCGCCGCCAACCCCGTCATCGGCTCGCGTAACCCGGCGTCGCCGCCCCTCGAGGCCGTCGTCCTCCCCGACGGCACCGTGCGCGCCGACCTCACGCTGGGTGTGGAGTTCCAGGGCCCGCCCGGATGCGTGCACGGGGGCGTGGTGGCGATGCTGTTCGACGAGATGCTCGGCCTGGCCAACGCCGCGGCGGAGCACATCGGTATGACCGTGGACCTGCGGGTCACCTACTCCGCCCCCACGCCGCTGGACACGCCGCTGCGGTTCGAGGCGCGCCAGGTCCGGGTGGACGGGCGCAAGCTCTGGTGTACGGGGACGCTGCACGCCGGCGACACGCTGTGCGCGTCGGTGGAGGGCATGTTCGTCACCCCGCGGTGGATGCTCGAGGGGGACCAGAGCAAGCCGATCGAGGGCTGAGGCCCTCCGGGTCGGCCCTCCGGATCTTTCCTCCGGATCCGCGCACCCCGGGGCGGCCGGTGCGGATGTGGCCCGCACGGCCGGCCCCGGGGCGGACGTGTCAGTTCCCGCGCAGCGCCTTCATGCGCTTGTGCGAGCCGGCGACGATCCGGCCGCGGTTGGTGCCGGAGGAGAACTCGACACCCTTGACGTTGTTCTCGCCGCCGCAGACGTGGATGGGGCCGTTGCCGATGGACGCGAGGACCTCCTCGGCGACCTCCTCGGGCTCGCTGACGGTGAAGCCGGGCAGATCCATGTCCAGGCCCGCGCGGACCATGGCCGGGGTGCGGACCACGCCGAGGATGACCTCGACGACGTCCACGCCGTGCTCGCGCATCTCGAGCCACAGTCCCTCGACGAACACGCGGCTGAACGCCTTGGCGGCCGAGTAGACGCTCATGTCGGCGTGGCCGAGGTAGCCGGCCATCGAGCCCATGACGACGATCCCGCCGCGACCGCGGGCCTTGAGGCCCGGGCCGAACTGCCGGATGATCTGCATCGGCGAGGTGATGTTGAGGTCGATGACCTTCTGGACCTTGTCCATGTCCGACTCGACGAACTCGGCGCCGTAGGTGTTGGCGCCGGCGTTGAGCACGATCAGGCCGAGGTCGAGGCCCTCGCAGGCCGCGGCGATCCCCTCGGTGGCGCCGGGCTCGGTGAGGTCGACCGAGACGGTCTTGCACTCGACGCCCTTGGCGCGGACGGCCTCGGCGGTCTCCTCCAGGGGGCCGGGCTTGCGCGCGACGAGGACGGTGGACACCCCCTGGTCGGCGAGGCGGAAGGCGATCTCGGCGCCCACGCCCTCGCTTCCGCCCACGACGAGCGCCCAGGGGCCATAGGTTGCGGGATCGAACGGCTTCGGATTGACAGGTGTCGACATACCCTAAGAGTATGACTAAACAGAGCAATAGTCCCGGATTCGGCGGCGTGCCCCTGCCGAAGATGGGTCCGAATGAGGATTTCTCCCTCGAGGCGGCGCGGAAGCGGCTGGGGGAGACCTTCGAACCGGTCCCCACCCCGGAGTTGGCCCCGGCGGATCCCGACCTCGATCGAGCGGTGGCCGAGCTGCGGCGGCTGCGCGAGGCCACGGCGGCGTTGGCGCACTCGGATGTCGAGCTGGGGGACATCGCGGACCGCCTGGCCGAGGTCGCCGACCTGCTCGAGCCGCGTGTCCCGTCGCCGTCCGTGCGGCTGGAGAACATGTGGACGGGCGCCGGTACCCGCCGGTCGAACCCGGTCGCCGGGCCGGAGAACCCGCTCGCCCCGCCGGTGCAGTTCTACGGCTGCGACGACGGCTCGGTGCGCGCGGAGGTCACGCTGGGGCCGGTCTATCAGGGCCCTCCCGGGTGTGTCCACGGGGGGATCAGCGCCCTGATCATCGACCACATGATGGGTTTCGCCAACCACTGGGGCGGTCGCTTCGGGATGACCGCGCACTACGAGATCGACTACCGGTCACCCACCCCGCTGCTCCAGCCGCTGACGTTCCGCGCCTGGGTCCAGGAGAGCGAGGGCCGCAAGACGTGGACCCACGCGACCATTCACGCCGGGGACCGCCTGTGCGTCGAGGCGCGGGGACTGTTCCTCGAGGCGAGCGTCCCGGTGCCCGGTCAGCCGGGGACGGAGTCGATGCTCGGCGACGGCGGATAGGTCTGTGCACGGCCCGGGCCGTCCGCACGAGCCCGGGCCTCCGCACGAGCCCGGCCCGGCCGCACGGCCCGGCCCGGCCGCACGGCCCGGCCGGACCCGGGTGGTGCCTGCGCGGCACCGCCCGGGCCGGGGGCTCAGCCGGGTAGGTCGACCTGGACGACCTTCTGCAGGTAGGGGGCGATCACCTCGGTGAGCCCGGAGGCCAGCTCGTCCGGGTCCTCGGGCGGCAGCGAGATGAAGCTGATGCCGATGCGGGCGATGATCGAGGCGGCGAGCCGTGCCTGGGCCTCGTCGATGTGCATCCAGCTCTCGGACAGCGCCGGGGTGAGCACCTCGGTGGCGCGTTCGATGAGCGGCCCGGCCTCCGTGGTGATGAGCCGGAGCAGTTCGGGCTTGATGTCGCCGGTGAGCAGGGCCCGGATGAGAGGGTCGCGCTGGCTCGAGAGCAGGAAGCCGTTGATGCCCTCGCGCAGGGCGGTCTCGATCTCGCCGGGGTAGCGGATGATCGAGTCGCGGATCTCGCCGGCGAACGTCTCGGACAGCTGCAACGCGTACGCCTGTGCCAGGCCCTGGCGGTTGCCGAATGTGCTGTAGAGCGTCTGGCGGCTGAGGCCGGCGGCCTTGGCGACGTCGGACATGGTGACCGCGGACCAGTCGCGCGAGCCGAGGAGCTCGTGCATGGCCTCGAACACGGTGGCGCGGAGCGGTCGGCGCTCCCCGCGGGTGTCCGCGGGGGAGCGCCGGTCACTGGTCTGGCGGTGACGGGGCATGGTGTCCATTGTGTCTGATCCCCCTCGCCGGGTGGGCGAGGGGCGGGTGGGCCGCCCCGCACCCGGGGTCACTTCACGGGCAGGAAGTCCACCTTGTCACGCACGCCGCAGTCGGAGCACTGCCAGGTGGCGGGGATGGCCGACCACGGGGTGCCGGGCGGGAACCCCTCCCGGGGCAGGCCCGCGGCCTCGGAGTAGTGATTGCCGCAGTTGGGGCACACGTACTCACCGGTGGGCGAGGTCTGGTCGGTGGCGATGTCGGTGTCCGCGACGACCTCCTCGACCACCGCGGTCGTGCCGGCCCCGTACCGGGCGAGGATCTTCTCCCGCTTGGACGGCTGGATGTTGGCGCGGGTGATGTCCCCGTCGTAGTGGGCCAGGACGCGCTTGTCCATGACCCTGCGCCACAGCGGCGGGACGTAGGCGATGACCATCATCGTGGCGTACCCGGACGGCAGCTGCGGGGCCTGCTCGAAGCTGCGGAGCATCTGGTAGCGGCGCATCGGGTTGGCGTGGTGGTCCGAGTGGCGCTGCAGGTGGTACAGGAAGATGTTGGTCACCAGGTGGTCCGAGTTCCACGAGTGCTCGGGGCGGCACCGCTGGTACCGGCCGGCGGAGGTCTTCTGGCGCAGCAGGCCGTAGTGCTCGAGGTAGTTGACCACCTCGAGCAGGGAGAACCCGAAGATCGCCTGGACTATGAGCCAGGGGGCGACCTCCCAGCCGAACACCGCGATGAGCGCGCCGAACAGCACGACGGTCATGAGCCAGGCGTTCAGGTTGTCGTTGCGCAGAGTCCAGGGGCTCTTGCCCAGCCGGGCGAGGCGCTCGGACTCCAGCGACCACGCCGAGCGGAGCGAGCCCACCACACTGCGGGGCAGGAACGCCCAGAACGACTCGCCGAAGCGCGAGCTGGCGGGGTCCTCCGGGGTGGCGACCCGCGCGTGGTGCCCGCGGTTGTGCTCGATGAAGAAGTGCCCGTAGCCGGTGGTGGCCAGCGCCACCTTGGACAGCCACTTCTCGCTGCCGGCGATCTTGTGTCCCAGCTCGTGGGCGGTGTTGATGCCGATGCCGCCGGTGATCGCGACGGTCCAGGCGACGCCGACGGAGGCGGCGATACCCAGCCCGCCGTCGTACCCGAGCCAGGACAGGTCGTCGGCGGTCCACAGGTAGCAGGCCGCGACGAGGGAGCCGTACTGCAGCGGGATGTACAGGTAGGTGCACCAGCGGTAGAAGGGGTCCGCCTCGAGCTTGTCCATGACCTCGTCGGGCGGGTTCTCCCCGTCCTCGCCGATCGCGAGGTCGCCGAGCGGGATGGCGACGTAGACGAGGAGCGGCAGGAGGTACCACGCGACGGTGGCGGGGATCTCCCAGCCGAGGGCGTTGAAGCCGGCGACGAACGGCATGGACAGGAACAGGCCCATCGCGGGGATGACGCCGAGGAGCCAGAGGTAACGCTTGGCGTCGGTCCACGCGTAGGGCTCGACGTCGGCGTGCGCGTGGGTGTGAGGGTCATGGTGCGCGTGAGGCGCCTCGTGCTCACCGGCCCCGTCGGCGGGGCGGATGTACTCGGTGCTGGACATCGCTGACGACCTCCGAATCAAGAGGATGTGGCATACGCCACTCTGCTGACTCTGACATTAGACAAAATCCCGGCCTGTGTCTAGACATACGGCGGGAGTTTGTCCAGAGATCGAGGGGGAGGTGGTGGGGAGGGCCCCGAGGGGACGACGACGAGGACCCGCGTCCGCCGATGCGGGCCGGAATAGGCGGGGCGGCGCCCGGGTTGTACGGAACGTCGCCGGTACGCCCCTCCACCGGCGCGAGAGGAGTGGCCCGGTTGTCCATGCACATGGCCGCCATGCGGACGCTGTACCGGGCCGAGAACAGCAACATCTCGCTGGACCGGAGTGTCTTCACCCGCGAGAACTTCCGCCGGATCGGGCAGTTCGCGCGCCCGCACTCACGGCGGATCGTCATCTTCCTGATCCTCTCGGTGTTCGGGGCGTCCCTCGCGGTCCTCACGCCCGTGCTCGCCGGGCGGGTCGTCACCGCGATCGTCGAGGCATCGCCGGTACAGGTGGTGCTCGGGCTCGCGGGCCTCATCGCCGCGATCGGCGTGGTCGAGGCCGTCGCCGCGGTGTTCACCCGCCTGTGGTCGGCACGGATCGGCGAGGGGCTGATCCTCGACCTGCGCCGGGCGGTGTTCGATCACGTCCAGACCATGCCCGTCGCGTTCTTCATGCGGACGCGCACCGGGGCCCTGGTCAGTCGGCTCAACAACGACGTCATGGGCGCCCAGCGCGCGTTCTCCGACACCCTGTCCGGGGTCGTGTCGAACCTGGTCCAGCTGGTGCTCACGCTCGCCGTGATGGCCGGTATCAACTGGCAGCTCACGGTCCTGTCGGTGCTGCTGCTGCCGATCTTCCTGTTCCCCGCCCGGTACGTGGGCAAGCGGCTGGCGCGGCTGCGGCGCGAGGCCTCGGACCTCAACGCGTCGATGAACGACCAGATGACCGAGCGGTTCAACGCCGGCGGCGCGACGCTGGTCAAGCTGTTCGGCCGCCCCGCGACGGAGTCGGCGGAGTTCGCCGCCCGCGCCGGCCGCGTCCGCACCATCGGGGTGCGTACCGCGCTCCTGATGAGCGTGTTCATGAACTCGCTGACGCTCGTGTCCACCCTGGCGCTGGCGTTGGTCTACGGACTGGGCGGCTACTTCGCGCTGCGGGGCGGCCTGGACGCCGGGTCGGTCGTGGCGCTCGCGCTGCTGCTCACGCGCCTGTACGGTCCGCTGACCGCGCTGGCCAACGCGCCGATGGACATCGTCACGGCCATCGTCAGCTTCGAGCGCGTCTTCGAGGTCCTCGACCTCGAACCGCTCATCGCGGACGCCCCCGACGCCGTCGACATCCCCGAGGGCCCGGCGACCATCGAGTTCGACGACGTCTACTTCTCGTACCCGTCGGCGGACAAGATCTCGCTGGCCTCACTGGAGGAGGTCGCCGTCCTCGACACCCGCGGCGGTCAGGAGGTGCTGCACGGCATCTCGTTCCGAGCCGCGCCGGGGGAGATGATCGCGCTCGTCGGGTCGTCGGGTGCCGGCAAGTCGACCATCGCCTCGCTTCTGCCCCGCCTCTACGACGTCGATTCGGGTGCGGTGCGGGTCGCGGGACTGGACGTGCGTGAGGTCACGTCGTCGTCGCTCCGTCGGACGGTCGGCATGGTCACCCAGGACGGTCACCTCTTCCACGACTCGATCCGCGCGAACCTCACCTTCGCGCGCCCCGAGGTCACCGACGACCTGGTGTGGGACGCCTTGCGCCGCGCCCGGCTCGACGGCCTGGTGGCGTCGCTGCCCGACGGGCTCGACACGGTCATCGGCGACCGCGGCTACCGGCTCTCCGGCGGGGAGCGCCAGCGTCTGACCATCGCGCGGCTGCTCATCGCCGAGCCGTCGGTGGTGGTCCTGGACGAGGCGACGAGCGCGCTGGACTCGACCAACGAGTCCGCCGTGCAGGAGGCGCTGGGCGAGGCGATGGCGGACCGGACGTCGCTGGTGATCGCGCACCGCCTGTCGACGGTCCGGGCCGCGGACCGGATCCTCGTGCTCGAGGCGGGGCGCGTCGTGGAGTCGGGCACCCACGCCGAACTGCTCGCCTCCGGCGGGCGGTACGCGGAGCTGTACGAGACCCAGTTCGCGGACCAGGAGTAGCGCCCGCGCCGACGGGTGACCCCACCCCGCGTCGGCAGCGACGAGAAGACCGTTCCGCTCACGCCGCCCTCGGGCGATGCGGGCGGAACGGTCTTCTCCACGCGGTGTCCCGGCGGGTCAGCTCTCCAGGTGCAGGCCGAGCTCACGGGCCGCGAGCGCGGCGTACTTCGAGGTCTGCTCGAAGGCGCCCTCGAGGGGGTTGGCGTCGGTGACGTCGGCGATCTCGGCCCAGCGCTCGGCCACGACCTCGGGGGTCCGCGCACCCTCGGGCAGGTAGACGCCGCGGCTCTCGACCATCTGCGACACCGCGAACACGCCGGCGCCGGCACCGAGGATCGTCTTGGTGGGCGCGTCCTCGCTGACCATGAACAGCGCGCCCGGCGCGATGGTCTCGGGGCCCATGATGTCCAGCACGCGCTGCGGCAGCAGGTCCTCGGTCATGCGGGTGGCCGCGGTGGGCGCGATGGAGTTGACCTTGATGTTCTTCTTGGCGCCCTCGGCGGCGAGCACGTTCATCAGGCCGACCAGGCCGGACTTGGCCGCACCGTAGTTGGCCTGCCCGAAGTTGCCGTAGATGCCGGAGGTGGAGGTGGTCATGAGGATGCGGCCGTAGCCGGCCTCGGCCATGTGCGGCCACACGGCCTTGGTGCAGTTGACCGACCCCATGAGGTGGACCTCGACGACCTTGCGGAAGTCCGCCAGCTCCATCTTGGCGAACGACTTGTCGCGCAGGATGCCGGCGTTGTTGATGAGGATGTCGATGCGGCCCCACTTCTCCATGACCGTGGACACCATGGCCTCGACGGCGGCCTCGTCGGTGATGTCGCTGCCGTCGACGATCGCCTCGCCGCCGGCCGCGGTGATCTCCTCGACGACCTGCTGTGCCAGCGACGGCGACCCGCCCTCGCCACGGACGTCGCCGCCCAGGTCGTTGACGACGACCTTGGCACCGCGCTCGGCCAGTGCGAGGGCGTAGGCGCGGCCCAGGCCGCCGGCAGCACCGGTGACGATCGCGACGCGGTCGGTGAACTCGATGGTCTTGGTCATAAGGGGCTCCTGTTGTCGAGGGTTGGGGAGTGTGTCGTGTGGTCGTGTGGGGGGGTCGACCCGGGCCGGTGCCCCCGTTGCGAGGTCGCCGACCCGTGGGCGGGTCAGCCCAGCTCGCCGCGCACGAAGGACTCGTACGCGGGCAGGTCGAGGAATCCGTGGCCGGACAGGCCGATCACGATCGACGGCCCGGTGCCGGCCTCGCCCGCGTGCTCGCGGGCCTTCGCGATCGCGCCGGCGAGCGCGTGGGTCGACTCGGGCGCGGGGACGATGCCCTCCGCCTTGGCGAACTCGACGCCCGCCGCGAACGCGACGTTCTGTTCCACTGCCACGGAGTCGAGCAGACCGAGGTGCTTGACGTGGCTGACCAGCGGCGCCATGCCGTGGTAGCGCAGGCCACCGGAGTGGATGGGGTCCGGGACGAAGTCCTGACCCAGGGTGTACATCTTCATCAGCGGGGTCAGGCCGGCGACGTCGCCGTGGTCGTAGCGGAACTCGCCCTCGGTCAGCGACGGGCAGGCCGTGGGCTCGACCGCGACGATTCGCGTCCCGGCGCCCCCGAGGTTCTCGCGGATGAACGGGAACGCCAGGCCCGCCAGGTTGGAGCCGCCGCCCGCGCAGCCGTAGACGTAGTCGGGGGCGCCCTCGCCGAACATCGCGAGCTGCTTGAGGGCCTCCTCGCCGATGACCGTCTGGTGCAGGCAGACGTGGTTGAGCACCGAGCCCAGCGAGTAGCGGGCCTCGGGGTCTGCCGCGGCCACCTCGACGGCCTCGGAGACGGCCATGCCGAGCGAGCCGGGGGTCCCGGGGTCCTTGGCGAGGAACGACCGGCCGGCCTCGGTGAGGTCCGACGGGCTCGGGTGCACGGACGCCCCGAAGGTCTCCATGAGCATCCGGCGGTACGGCTTGGACTCGAACGAGGCCTTGACCTGCCACACCTCGACCTCGATGCCGAAGGCCTGTCCGGCGAACGCGAGCGACGCACCCCACTGGCCGGCACCGGTCTCGGTGGTGAGCTTGGTGATGCCCTCGGCGGCGTTGTAGTACGCCTGCGCGACCGCGGTGTTGGGCTTGTGCGATCCGACGGGGCTGGTGCCCTCGTACTTGTAGTAGATCCGGGCCGAGGTGCCGAGCGCCTTCTCGAGCCGGAGGGCGCGGATCAGCGGGGACGGACGCCAGAGCCGGTAGATCTCCTGCACGGCCTCCGGGATCTCGACGTAGCGCTCACCGGTGACCTCCTGCTCGATGAGGGCCATGGGGAACAGCGGCGCCAGGTCCTCGGGTCCGAGCGGCTCCTTGGTGCCGGGGTGCAGGTGAGGCGCCATCGGCTCGGGGAGATCGGCCTGGATGTTGTACCAGTGCGTCGGCATCTCGCTCTCGGGGAGGAGAGCCTTGACCAGGGAGCCGGAGGGGGCGTCAGACGTCATGTGTGTCCTCGGGAAGGATGGATAGGGGTGAGCCTGGTCTCATCCTAGGAGGTCGCGTCGCATCGGCAGATGGGGGATCCGGCCGTCGAGGTAGTCCGGCCCCGAGCGGACGAATCCGAACTGCTCGTACCACTTCTCGAGGTATGCCTGGGCACCGATCTCCACCGGTCGTGTGCCGCACGACTCCAGCGCCCGGCGGATCAGCTCCGCGGCCACACCCCTGCCGCGCCACCGGGGCGCGGTGCACACCCGCCCGATGTGCATGACGCCGCCAGGGGCGCGGTCGCCGAAAATCCGCAGGGTCGCGACGAGGTCGCCGTCCGCCGTCCGGGCGAGCAGGTGCGTGGTGCCGGGGTCGGCGTCGACGTCGTCGATCTCGGCGTACGGGCAGTCCTGCTCGGCGACGAAGACGTCCACGCGCAGGCGATACAGCGCGTGGACGTCCAGCGGTCCCAGGTCCGCCAGGGCGGACGCGGTGATCTCGAGCGACGGACCGAGGGCCCGCGCGTCGGGGTGGCTCACGAGTCGGCGGAGCTCCCGCCCGTGGTGGGCCCGGTCGTGTCGGAGCCGTCTGCCGCCGTGTCAGTCGCCGCCGCGCCGTCCGTCGCCGCGTCATCGGAGGGCTGCGGCGCGGAACCGGCGGCGGGGCCGGGCGCGGCGCTGCCCGCGGCCGGGGAGGACTCGGCGGCCTGGTCTGCGGGGCCCTCGGGATCGGGGGACTCGATCGTCAGGTCCTCCCCGGTCTCCGCGCCCTCCGAACCGTTCGACCCCTCCGAGGTCCCTGAGCTCCCCGAGCCCTTCGAGCTCTCCGCGCCCGCTGACGCGGCGGCCTGCGGGGCCGATGACCCCGTGGCGGGATCCGGCGCACCGGTGGCGGCCTCGGCCGGGGTCGGCGTACGCGGCGGCGCCGGGGTGGGCTTGGGCGCCGGCGGGGACGAGGCGGCGGGCGATCCCGAGTCGCGCAGGAAGTACGCGGTGGCCCCCACGACGGCGGCGCCGCCGACGAGGCCGACGATCCACAGCGGTGCGAACCGACGCACCGGGCTGCGCTTCTCCTGCGGCGCGGCGAGGGCGGAGGTCTTCTCCCGCAGCGAGTCGGCGTGCTGGCGCGCGTCCGCGGCGAGCTCACCGAGGATCTCGGCCTGTTCGGCGCGGCGTTCCCGCAGCACCTGGAGCCCCCTGCTGGCACCGAACAGGGCGAGCCCGACCGGGCCGCGGGTCGCGGCGACGGCGGCCTCGCCGAGGAACCGCGGATCCTTCAGGTCGAATGCCTTGCGCGCGGCGGAGCCGGCCTTCTTCAGGTCCTTCTCGGCCTGTGAGACGGCCTTACGTTCGGCGGCGCGATCGCTTCGTGTGCTCATGTGACGATGGTGGCACAGCGCTCGGACACCGACCACCACCTCGCCGACATCGGTGCGGGCACCGTGGCAGGATGGAACCCGTGAGCATCGCAACGCAGAAGGCAACCATCCACACCAACCGGGGCGACATCGTCGTGGAGCTCTACGGCAACCACGCCCCGGAGACCGTGCAGAACTTCGTCGGTCTGGCCGACGGGTCCAAGGAGTACTCCCAGGCCAACGCCAAGGGCGAGAAGAGCGGCCCGTTCTACGACGGCTCCATCTTCCACCGCGTCATCGCCGGCTTCATGATCCAGGGCGGCGACCCCACGGGCACCGGCCGCGGCGGCCCGGGCTACCAGTTCAAGGACGAGTTCCACCCGGAGCTGCAGTTCTCCGAGCCCTACCTGCTCGCCATGGCCAACGCGGGACCGGGCACCAACGGGTCGCAGTTCTTCATCACGGTCGGCCCGACGCCGCACCTGAACAACCGCCACACCATCTTCGGCAAGGTCGCCGACGAGGACTCGCGCAAGGTCGTCGACGCGATCGCCACCACCCGTACCGGTGCGATGGACCGCCCGACCGACGACGTCGTCATCGAGTCGATCGAGATCTCCTGACCGACCTCCCCGGCCGGTCGGCGGCGCGGGTCCCGGAACTCCCGGGCCCGCGCCGCACGTCTATCCCCAGCTCGACGAACCGGGAGCCATGAGCATCCAGACCCACCGCGGCGGCGCGATCTCGCGCTTCTTCCGCCTCCAGCCGGTCACGGCGTGGCTCATCACCGCGAACCTGGCGGTCTACGTCGCCACCGCTGCGCAGGCGCGCAGCCTCATGGCGAACAGCGCGTCGGCCCTGTTCGAGACCACGGCGCTGTTCCCACCCGTGGTGGCGGTCCGCGACGAGTGGTGGCGGCTGCTCACCTCGGCATTCCAGCACTTCGGGCCGGTGCACCTGCTGCTCAACATGTACATGCTGTGGATCCTCGGCCTGGGGATCGAGCGCAGCATCGGTCACGCCCGCTACCTGGGGCTCTATGTCCTCTCCGCGCTCGGCGGGTCGGTCACGGTGATGTACACCGGGCAGACCGCGCTCACCGCCGGCGCCTCGGGGGCGATCTTCGGGCTCATGGGGGCGTACGCGATCGTCGCGATGTCCCTGCGTCTGGACGTCAAGGGCATCGGTCTGCTGTTGATCCTCAACGTCGGTGTGAGCTTCCTCGTCCCCGGCGTCTCGTTGGGCGCGCATCTCGGTGGTCTCGCGGTGGGAGCCGTCGCGGCCGTCGCCCTGGTGGTGCTGCCCCGGCGCCTGCCCGCCCGCGTGGGCCGAGCCGGGCGCGAGATCGTGTCGTGGACGGCGTACCTCGTCGTCGTCGTCCTCGTCGGTCTCGCGGCCTGGTACGCGGCGCAGGCCATGACCGTGGGGTTCGCCCTCTTCCGCTGAGCCTCGCCGCGCCCACGCACCTCCGTGCCGCCCCCCGGCACCTCCGTGCCGCGCTCACGGCACTGCCCGCCGAGCCGCGCGCCCGACCCCGGGCCGACGGCTACCCCTCGCGCCGCGCCCACGGCGCCGCCCGCCCCGCCGCGCCCGGACCCGCGGTCTACCCCTCGCCCCGCGCGTGCCCGAAGCCCAGCCGCGTCAGCGTCTCCACGACATCGCGGGGATCGGCGCCCAGGTCGAGCCGCGTGAACACGTCCAGCTGCTCGCGGCCGCGGTCGTCGAGGTACTCGATCCGCATCATGTGCTGCCGCATTCCCCACCGCGCCGAGCCCAGTGCCCGCACCTCCACCACGTCCGACCGGGGGACGAACCGGGCACCACCGATCCGGGCGATCGCCAGCTGACCGTCGACCACCTCGATCCGCGGACGCCGCAGCAGCTGCGAGACCCCCGAGGCGACGAGCATCAGCGCCGCCAGCCCCGTGAGCAGCAGCGCGAGCGGATCCTGCCGCTGCAGACCGAGTAGCACCAGCAGGACACCGCCGGCGATCTGCAGGCCCGGCCACACCACGCCCGGCGACCACGACACCGCCCTGTGCCCGGCCGCCGGGACCGCCTCACCATTCACACGACCATCCTCCCTTATCCACAGGCGTTATCCACACTGTGGAGGAATAACACGCGTGGAGTTCGATTGTCGTTCGAGTGACGGCGGGCCCGACCTGCGGTGTCGGGTTCGCTGATGCCTCACAGGGTTTATCCCCAGTGTGGATGGAGTTGTCCACAGCGTGTGGGCGGTGTGGATGAACGCGAGGACCGTGGGTAGCGCGCTTGCGATCCACCCGTTGACCTGCACAAATGAGAGATTCTCAGAGAAAATGCAGGTCACCCCCCGCGTCGTGCGGGGGGTGACCTGTGGATAACGCTGTGGATGGAGTGTGGACCGCTCCCGGTGGGGGCCTGTGGAGAACCGTCAGCGCCAGTTCATCGTCATGAGCAGACCGACCACGGCCACACCGAAGCCGATCGCGAAGTTCTGCCACGTCTCCAGATCACGCATGAACGGGATCTGCTCGCCAGCGATGTAATACGTGACCAGCCACAGCAGGCCGATGATCATCAGACCCAGCATGACGACGAGATACCAGCGCGCCGTCGGGGTGCCCTTGACCTTGACGGGGGTACGGCTGACGGCCGCATCGGTGTACTCGGTCTTGGACCGGACCTTTGACTTGGGCATTTCAGTCCTCGAGCTGGTGGGGGATGTCGCGCGTCAGTCTACCAAGCCCGCCGCGGACGTCGGCCCGGCCGAGGGCAGTACCCTGCGTGTATGCGCATCCTCGTCGTCGACAACTACGACAGCTTCGTCTACAACCTGGTCCAGTACCTGGGTCAGTTGGGCGCGACGTGCGACGTGTGGAGGAACGACGACGACAGGCTCGCCGGCCCCGACGGCCGCTACGACCCGGCCGGTCTGGAGCGCGTCGTCGGCGGGTACGACGGCGTCCTGCTGAGCCCGGGACCCGGAACGCCCGACCGGGCGGGCGCCACGATCCCGCTCATCGGGGTCTGTGGACGCGCGGGCGTGCCCGTACTGGGCGTGTGCCTCGGCCACCAGGCGATAGGTGAGGCGTTCGGCGCGACCGTCGACCGCGCGGCCGAGCTCATGCACGGCAAGACGAGCCTGGTCACGCACGACGACTCGGGGGTTCTCGCCGGGATCCCCAGCCCGTTCACGGCCACCCGTTACCATTCCCTCACGGTCCTGCCCGAGACGATCCCCGACGAGCTGGTGCCCACCGCGTGGACCGAGTCGGGGCTGATCATGGCGATGCGGCACCGCGACATGCCCGTCCACGGCGTGCAGTTCCACCCCGAGTCGGTGATGAGCGACGGCGGCCACCGCATGCTCGCGAACTGGCTGGGGATGTGCGGGGAGCGCCCGTCCGAGGCGCTGGTGACGCGACTCGAGTCGGAGCTCGACCGGACCCGCGGCGCCGCCCTCGCCTGACCCCGCCCGGATCGCGCCCTGACCCCGCCCGGATCGCGCCCGGATCGCGCCCGGATCGCGCCCGGAGCGCGCGAGCCGTCCCGACGGTCAGCGTTTCCGCGGGCCGCGGTGCGGCGAACCGTGCACCAGCGACGGCTGACCGGGGGAGCGGCCTGCCGGGGCGGGGCGTCCGACCGAGGCGCCGGTGACGCGACTCGAGCCCGAGCTCGACCGGACCCGCGGCGCCGCCCTCGCCGGACCCCGCCCGGATCGCGCCCGGAGCGCGCCCGGATCGCGCCCGGAGCGCGCCCGGATCGCGCCCGGAGCGCGCCCGGATCGCGCCCGGATCGCGCCCGGATCGCGCCCGGATCGCGCGAGCCGTCACTACGGTCAGCGTTTCCGCAGGACGCGGTTCGGCGAACCGTGCACCCGCGACGGCTGACCGGGGGAGCGGCCAGCCGGGGCGGGGCGTCCGTCCGAGGCGCCGGTGACGCGACTCGAGTCCGAGCTCGACCGGACCCGCGGCGCGGCCCTCGCGCGACCGCGCCCTAACCCCGCCCGAACCGCGCCCGGATCGCGCCCGGACCGCGCGAGCCGTCACTACGGTCAGCGTTTCCGCAGGACGCGGTTCGGCGAACCGTGCACCAGCGACGGCTGACCGGGGGAGCGGCCAGCCGGGGCGGGGCGTCCGTCCGAGGCGCCGGTGACGCGACTCGAGTCCGAGCTCGACCGGACCCGCGGCGCGGCCCGCGCGCGACCGCGCCCTAACCCCGCCCGTACCGCGCCCGGATCGCGCCCGGAGCGCGCGAGCCGTCACTACGGTCAGCGATTCCGCAGGACGCGGTACGGCGAACCGTGCACCAGCGACGGCGGACCGGGGGAGCGGCCAGCCGGGGCGGGGCGTCCGTCCGAGGCGCGGGTGACGCGACTCGAGTCCGAGCTCGACCGGACCCGCGGCGCGGCCCTCGCGCGACCGCGCCCTAACCCCGCCCGAACCGCGCCCGGATCGCGCCCGGACCGCGCGAGCCGTCACTTCGGTCAGCATTTCCCCAGGACGCGGTTCGGCGAACCGTGCACAAGCGACGGCTGAGCGGGGGAGTGCTCGGCCGAGGGCGGAGGGAGTGCTCGGCCGGGGCCGGGGCCGGGGCGGGGGTGGGTGCGCTCGGCCGGGGGCGGGAGCGGGGGCGCTCAGCCGGGACCGGGCACCAGGCCGAAGCGGATGACCCGCACCACGACCTGGTCGTTGACGCCCGCCTCACCGACCGGCGGCTGCTGCGAGTAGATCCTGCCGACCCGCGACAGGTCCGGGTCGTTCTGCGGCAGCTCCACCAACTGCCCGCGGTCGCCGCGCCACCCCGCCTGCTCGAGCTTGGCCAGCGCCTGCTCGACCGTGTCGCCCACGATGTTGGGCATCTCGAACCGGTTGCCGGCCGAGACCTGCAGGGTGATGGTGGCGCCCTTGAGCTGGGTCTGCCCGGCGGGCGTCGACTGGTTCACCACCTGGCCCTCGGGTGCGGTGCCGTCGACGCGCAGCGTGTCCACCCGGAACCCCGCCGCCTCGAGCGTCGCGCGGGCCGGATCCGCCGCCATGCCGACCACCCCGGGCACCGCGACCTGCTCGGGCCCGGAGCCCACCGTGAGGCGGACCGGCCGGTCGGAGGGCACCTGCGCACCGGGCGCGGGGTCGGTGTCGACGACCTTGTCCAGGTCCTCGGGGGTCGACGGACGCGCCTCGTTCTCCGGCACCACCTGGAACCCCGCCTCCTCCAGCGCGATCCGGGCGTCGGCGGGGGACATCCCCATGACGTTGGGCACCGACAGGATCGGCTTGCCCGTCGACACCACGAGGCTGATCTCCGACCCCACCGCGAGGCGCTTGCCGGCGATCGGGTCCGAGGAGACGACATGCCCGGCGGGGATCTCCGGATGCGGTGCGGGGGACTGCACCGGCTCCAGGCCGAGCGCGGTGAGCTCCTCGACGACCTCGGCCACCGGGCGCTGCGCGACCTCCGGGATCGTCACCTCCTGCATCCGCGAGAACCCGCCACCCCCGTCGCCGGAGGTGGCCCACAGGGACACGGCCGTGACGCCGCCCAGCACGAGCAGGACCGCCACCGCGATCGCCACCCCGCGCGGCCGACGCCGCTCGCCACCCGGGCCGCGGCCGGCCGCCGCGTGCGAGGCGGGACGCGACCCCGCGGCCGCACCCGCCACCCCGCCGGCCGCGCCGCCGGTCACCGCCGCCGGGTCGTGGACCTCGGTGAGTGCATCCGACGGCGGACGGTGGGCGCGGCCGGTTCCGAACCCCGCGCCGGTGAACCCGTGCGGCGCGTCGGGCCTCACGTCGTCGTCGAGCTCGTCGTCGGACAGCACCAACGGCGCCGCCGGACGGCCACCGGTGAGCACCGTGATGAGATCCGTGCGCATCTCTCCGGCGGAGGTGTAGCGGTTCTCCGGGTTCTTGGCCATGGCCTGCATGACCACGGCGTCGACGTACCGGCTCACCTCGGGGTTCACCGCCGACGGCGGGCGCGGCGTCTCGCGGACGTGCTGGTACGCCACCGCCACCGGCGACTCGCCCGTGAACGGCGGGACGCCCGCGACCATCTCGTACAGCACGCAGCCCGCGGAGTACAGGTCGGACCGCGCGTCGACGGTCTCGCCGCGCGCCTGCTCCGGGCTGAGGTACTGCGCGGTACCGAGGACCGACGACGTCGTGGTGAGCGTGGACGAGGAGTCGCTCACCGCCCGGGCGATGCCGAAGTCCATGACCTTCACCGCGCCGTCGCGGGAGATCATGACGTTCGCCGGCTTCACGTCGCGGTGGATGATGCCCTTCTTGTGCGAGAAGTCCAGCGCCCCGCACACGTCGGCCATCACGCCGAGCGCCCGTTCGAGGGTCATCGGCCCGTCCATCTTGACGATGTCTCGCAGCGTGTCGCCCTCGACGAGCTCCATGACGATGTACGGCAACGCGCCGTCGGCCGTGTGCTCCTCGCCCTGGTCGTAGATCGCGACGATCGACGGGTGGTTGAGCGAGGCGGAGTTCTGCGCCTCGCGGCGGAAGCGCTGGTAGAAGGTCTCGTCGCGGGCCAGCTCCGGGCGCATGATCTTCACGGCGACGTCACGGCCGAGGACCGTGTCGCGGCCCCGGTGCACCTCGGACATGCCGCCGAAGCCCAGGGTCTCGCCGATCTCGTACCGGCCGGCGAGGACGGACGGGGTGGTCATGCGCCCTCACCCCCGCCGCGGGAGGGCACGGGCACCGAGTCGCCGTCACCCTGGCCGCGGGCCTGCGGGCCCTCGCCGCGGCCCTGGGCGCCCTCGCCCTGCTGGCCCCGGCCGGGCGGGCCGTCGCCGCCGTCCTGCGGCGGCAGGAACGAGCTGAACTCCGAGGTGATCGAGTCGAGCATGTCCTGCAGGTCCGTGGTCTCCGGCGCCTCGGTCGGTGACGGCTCGGGCTGCGGCGTCGGCGTGGGCGTGGGGCTCGGCCTCGGGGTCGGCGACGGCGCCGGGGCCTGGGTGGTGACGGTGGTGACCGGCGTGGTGGTGGGCGTACGCGGGGCGGGGTCGCCGCCGAACAGGCCGCCGGGGCCGAAGACGCCCAGGTTGGACAGGGCGATCGCCGCGGCCACGGCGAGCCCGGCGATCAGCACCACCGCGAGGAGGAACCAGGCCCCGCACCCGCCGCCCCGGCGGCGGGTGGGTGGCCGCGACGTGACCGGCGGGGCGGGCTGACGGCGCGTGGCGGTGGCCGGCCGGGTGCGGCCCGTGGCGGCGGCCGGCATCGACCGCTGCGGGGTGCGGGGGCCCGCCTGCGGACGCGTCCGGGTACCCGTGCCCGGGTGCACGCTCGTGTAGGCGCGGGTGGGGTCCGGCTGGCCGGCCGGGCCGCGATAGGCCTCGGTGGCGTCGCCGTCGGGCAGCACGGTCGTCGCCGCGGTGGCGGCGGCCGCGCCCGCGGCGGCTCCGGCGACGGCTCCGCCCGCCGCGGCGAGGAACGCGCCCGGCGGACGCGGGTCCCGCCCGGCCCGCAGGTCGGCCACGGCCTCGGCGAAGGCCTCGCCGTCGGGGTAGCGGCGCGCGGGGTCCTTGGCCATCGCCTCGGCGATCACCCGCCGCACCGGTCCCGGCACGGAGTCGGGCAGGGGCGCCGGGGTGTCGCGCACGTGCATCATGGCCACGCTCACGGGGGAGTCGGCGACGAACGGGCGCCGCCCGGACAGGCACTCGTACCCCACCACGGCGAGGGAGTAGACGTCGCCGGCCGGGGTGGTGTCGTGGCCCATCGCCTGCTCGGGGGCGATGTACTGCGCGGTGCCCACGACCATCCCCGTCTGGGTGACCGCGGAGGCGCCCATGGACTTGGCGATCCCGAAGTCGGTGAGCTTGACCTGCCCGGTGGGCGTGATGAGGATGTTGCCCGGCTTGACGTCCCGGTGCACCAGGCCGATGGCGTGGGCGGCGTTGAGGGCGCGGCCGGTCTGTTCGAGCATGTCCAGCGTGTGGCGCAGCGGCAACGTGCCCTCGCGCGCGAGGACGTCCGACAGCGGCTCGCCCACCACGAGTTCCATGACGAGGTAGGACAGGGGGCTGCCCGAGGCGGGGTCGGAGATCTGGCCGTAGTCGTAGACGGTGGCGATGCCCGGGTGGGAGATCCGGGCGGTGACCTTGGCCTCGGACCGGAAGCGCTCGACGAACTCGGGGTCGGAGGAGTACTCGGCCTTGAGGACCTTGACCGCGACCCGCCGGTCGAGGACGGAGTCGGCGGCCTCCCACACCTGGCCCATCCCGCCCGTGGCGATGAGCCGGAGCAGTCGGTAGCGCTGGGACAGCAGTGCCCCGGAGTTCAGGCTCACGGTGCGCCCCCGAGGAGGGCACCGAGGACCTCGCGGCCGATGGGGGCGGCGTAGGTGGCGCCGACGGTGTCGCGCGTGACGCCCGGCCCGGATTCGATCGCCACGGCGACCGCCACGTCCCGCCCGGGGACGAAGGCGATGTACCAGGTGTAGGGGATGGACTCGGAGGCGTCGACGCCATGCTCGGCGGTGCCGGTCTTGGAGGCGATGGTCACGCCGGGCAGGCCCCCGCCGGCGCCCCGCTCGGCGCCGATCATCATCTCGGTGAGGGTGGCGGCCTGGTCGTCTGTGAGGGCGCGCGCCGCCTCGCGGGGGGTGAAGCCCTCGACCGTGGAGAGGTCGGGCGCGGTCAGCGTCTTGATGAGCTGAGGCTCCATGCGGACGCCGCCGTTGGACACGGTCGCGGCCACCATGGCGCTCTGCAGGGTGGTCATGCGGACGTCGCTCTGCCCGATCGAGCTCATGGCGAGCTGGGCGGCGTCCTCCATCTCGCCGAGCCCCGACGGCGCGACGGGGATGCCGAAGTCCTCCGGGGCGGTGCCGTCCACGCCGAACTTCTCGGCCATCTCGGTGAACGCCTCGGGGCCGATCTGCTGGCTCAGTTCGACGAACGGCACGTTGCAGGACAGCTCGAGCGCGACGCGGAGGGTGACCGTGCCCCCGCCGCAGGTCTGGCCGGCGTAGTTCTGCAGGTAGGTGGAGGTGCCGGGCAGCAGGGTGCGGTCGGCGCCGGAGACCGGGGTCTCCGGCCCCAGGCCCTGCTCGAGGGCCGCCGCGGTGGTGATGACCTTCATGGTGGACCCGGGCGGCAGGGCCTGTTGGGTGGCGTGGTTGAGCAGGGGCCGGTCGGGGCTCTGCTCGATGCGGGTCATCTCGGCCTCGCGGACGTCCGGGTCGGTGCTGGACAGCGCGCCCGAGTCGAACGACGGGCTGGAGGCCAGCGCCAGGACCTCGCCGGTCGAGGGCCGCACGGCGGCGACGGAGCCGACGAACGGGCCCTGTCCGGCGCCGCGGCGGAGCGCCTCGAAGGCGACGCGTTGGCCCACCGGGTCGAGGGTGAGCTCGACGGAGCCGCCCTGCGGGGTGCGGCCGGAGATCAGCCCGGTGATGCGCTGGGACAGCAGGCGCGGGTCGGAGCCGTTGAGGAAGGCGTCCTGGGACTGTTCGATCCCGGCGGTGGCGTACTGCAGCGAGTAGTAGCCGACGGTGGGGCCGAACACCTCGGGGTCGGTGGGATAGGTGCGCTCGAACTCGAAGCGCCCGTCGGACGGCAGCGACATGGCCAGGACGCGCCCGCCGGCGGTGATCTGTCCGCGTTGGCGGGAGTACTCGTCGAGGAGCATGCGGGTGTTGCGCGGGTCGGCGCGCAGTTCGTCGGCGCGGAAGACCTGCACCCAGGTGAGCTGGAGGAGCAGGGCCACCACCATGACCATGGCGGCGACCGCGACCCTGCGGATGGCGGTGTTCACGCGGCGCTCACCCGTTCCTCCGGCCCGGCAGCAGCCGCGGCGTGCGCATCATGCCGGTGGCGGCGTCGGCGAGGGCGGGCGCCTGTCGGGGCGTGGGCATGGGCCGGCGCGCGTCGTGCGACAGCCGCACCAGGATCGCCATGAGGGCGTAGTTGGCGAGCAGGCTGGAGCCGCCGTAGGCCATGAACGGCAGCGTGAGCCCGGTGAGCGGGATGAGCGTGGACACGCCGCCCACCACGACGAACATCTGGATGGCGACGGTGAACGCCAGGCCCACGGCGACGAGCTTTCCGAAACTGTCGCGGATGGTCAGCCCCACGCGGATGCCGCGCAGCACGAGGATCGCGTAGACCATGAGCACGGCGGCCAGGCCGATGAGGCCCAGTTCCTCGCCGATGGTCGAGGTGATGAAGTCGGTGTTGGCGAACGGCACCTGGTCGGGGCGGCCGTTGCCGAGGCCGGTGCCGCCCATCCCCCCGGACGCGAGCCCGAACAGGGCCTGCGAGCTCTGGTAGCCGCCGGTGTCGAAGAACGCGAACGGGTCCTGCCAGATCTGGAACCGCACGCGCACGTGACCGAACAGCGCGTAGGCGAGCACGCCGCCGATCGCCACCAGCACCACGCCGATGAGCAGCCAGCTCACCCGTTCGGTGGCCACATACAGCATGGTCAGCACCGTGGCGAACAGCAGCAGGCACATGCCGAGGTCGGTGTTGAACACGAGCACGCCCAGCGAGAGGAACCACGCCACGATGATGGGCCCGAGGTCGCGGGCGCGCGGCAGGTCCACCCCCAGGACGCGCTTGCCGGCGGTGGTGAACAGCTCCCGCTTCTCCACGAGGATCGACGCGAAGAAGATGATGAGCAGGATCTTGGCGAACTCGCCGGGCTGGATGGTGAACCCGGGCAGGATGATCCAGTTCTTGGCGCCGTTGATCTCGGAGAACCGCGAGGGCAGCACGGCGGGGATCGCCAGCAGCACGAGTCCGGCGAAGCCCATGGTGTACCCGTAGCGGGCCATGACGCGGTGGTCGCGCAGGAAGAACAGGACCGCGCCCATGACGCCCACCCCGATGAACGTCCACAGCAGTTGCCGGGTGACGTCCATGCCGGGTGGGTCGTTGCCGGCGGCCGCGGCGTTGGCGGCGTACGCCAGGTCGAGCCGGTAGATGAGGACCAGTCCCAGGCCGTTGAGCAGCGCGACGCCGGGCAGCAGCACGGGGTCGGCGTAGGGGGCGAGCCACCGGATGAGCAGGTGGGCGCCGCCGGACAGGCCGAGGAACGCCAGGGTGATCCAGAGCAGCGCGAGGGACAGTTCCTGTTCCTGGGCGAGCTGGACGAGCAGGAGCGCGAACCCGACGATCACCGCCGCCGCGACGAGCAGGACGATCTCCTTGCCGCGGCGGGGGCGGTCGGGGACCGCCTGCCCGCGGGGGTCGGAGGCGGGTGGGGTCGAGGTCGCCGAGGACACGGTCAGCTCACCGCCCGACAGGTCTCGCCGGGCACCGGCGCGGGTGGCGCGGGGCGCTCGGCGCCGGGATCCGCCTCCGCGGGACGCTCGGCGCCGCGCGGGTCCGTCTCGGCGGGGGAGGTGGGCGCGGCGGGCGAGGACGGCGACGACGACGAGGTGGCCCCGCCGCGGCCGGCGCGCTCCGGCGTGGGCTCGCATTCCGGCAGGAGATTGTCCTGCGCCAGGCGCGAGACCTGGGCGTTGGCCTCGGACAGGCTTCCCGACGGCATCCCGGCCCGCACGGTCTCCCGGGCGGGTTCACGCAGGTCGCCCAGGGTGAACACGTCGCACCCGGTGGGGATCGCGTCGGGGGAGTGCATCGTCAGGTCACCGTCCGGGGCCAGACAGGCGACCTGGCTGACCGAGGCCAACGAAATGCCGAAGACCTCCCCGGAGATGCCCCTCTTCACCACGACCTGGTTGTCCTCCTCGGTGACGAAGTAATTGCTGCGGACGAGCAGCGCGGACACGCCGACGATCCCCGCCAGCACCGCGAGGACCCCGACGACGCTCAACGCGAAACGCCATCTGCTGCCCCGCGGCGGCGCGGGGTCGACCTCGTCGTCGTCGCCCCTCTCGCCCGGCGCGCCCCCCGCGCGGACCGCACCGGCCCCGCCGGCGTCCCCGGCCCGCAAGGCCACCTGGGCCCGGGAGAACGCGGCGGCCTTACCGGCCGCGGTGTCGGAGTACGGGTCGGCGGCCGGGTCGATCTGGCCCGGCTCCTCGCCGGACGCCGCACCGACCACCACGGGGACCACCGGCGCGGCACGGGGTGAGTCCACGACGTCCGCCAGCACGACGGTGATGTTGTCCGGACCGCCCGAGCGCAACGCCAGCTGCACCAACCGGTCCGCCGCCTCCTCGACCGTGCCCGTGGCGAGGGTCTCGGCGATGGTCTCGGTGCTCACCGGGTCCGACAGGCCGTCCGAGCACAACAGGTACCGGTCGCCGACCCGCGCCTCGCGGATGACGGCGGTCGGCTCGACCGGCTCCCCGGTGAGCGCCTTGAGGATGAGCGAGCGCCGCGGGTGCGTGTGGGCCTCGTCCGCGGAGAGCTCCCCGCGGTCGACGAGGGACTGCACGAACGTGTCGTCCTTGGTGATCTGACTCAGCGTCCCGTCCCGCAGGAGGTAGGCGCGCGAGTCACCGACGTGGATCAGGCCCATGCGGCGGCCGTCGAACAGCAGCGCGGTGGCCGTGCACCCCATGCCCTCGGTCTCCGGGTGCGCCTCCACGTGGGACGCGATCGCCCGGTTGCCCACGGTGAGCGCCCGGCTCAGCGCGGCGGTGAGGTCCTGCCCCGGCTCGTCCTCGTCGAGCCGCGCCAGCGCCGCCACGACGAACTGGCTGGCGATCTCGCCCGCCGCGTGGCCGCCCATCCCGTCCGCGAGCGCCAGGAGGCGCGGACCGGCGTAGGCCGAGTCCTCGTTGTTCTCCCGCACCATCCCCAGGTGGGACCGTGCGGTGTAGACGAGCGCCGGGGTCACGCGCGCAGCTCGATCACGGTCTTGCCGATCCGGATCGGCGTGCCGGCGGCCACCTTGACCGGTGTCGTCACCCGCGTCCGGTCCAGATAGGTGCCGTTGGTCGAGCCCAGATCCTCGAGGAACCAGTCGGAGCCGTGCGGTGACAACCGGGCGTGCTGGTTGGACGCGTAGTCGTCGTCGATCACGAGCGTGCACGAGTCCGCCCGGCCCAACAGGACCGGTTGCTCGGACAGCGTGATGCGGGTGCCCGCGAGCGCGCCCTGCGTCACGACGAGGTGGCGGATGGCCCTGGCCCCGCGGCCGAACACCCCACCCCGGCGCTCGGTGCGTCCGCCCGCGCGCATGCCGACGTTGCCGAAGACGTCGGTCTTCAGGGCCCGCAGCGTGAGGTAGATGAACAGCCACAGCAGCACCAGCAACAGGCCGCGCGACAACTGCAGAACGAGTCCCTGCACTGGTGTCGTCCTCCCCTCGCCGGTCGGGTCACCTCTACCAACGTGTCACCGCCCCCGGTGGTTCCGGGGGTCATCCGTGACGAGGCTAGTCGAACCGGACGGTGATCTCCGAGTGTCCGACGCGGATCACGTCCCCGTCGGCCAGCTGCCAGTCCTGGACCGGGCCGCCGTTGACCGTGGTGCCGTTGGTCGAACCGAGGTCGGTGAGAACCGCCTCGCGTCCGTCGAAGTGGATGTCCGCATGCTGCCGGGACACACCCGTGTCGGGCAACCGGAACGCCGCGTCCTGGCCCCGTCCGAGCAGGTTGGAGCCCCGCTGGAGCCGGAAGGTGCGGCCCGAGCCGTCCTCGAGGTGCAGCGTGACCGCCAGCGACGAGCGGCCCTGCGTGATCTGGGTGGGGGCGTCGGACGGGCCGCCCCAGCCGGAGCTGCGGGGGCCGGTCTCGGGTGCGACGGGGTAGTTGGTGGCGGGTGCCTGCATGTCGTTGTTCTCCTTGCTCGCGCCCGGCCGCTCGCGCGACGGCGACGACGGCGCGGGATGGCCCGGGCGCGGTGCCGGCGCGGCGGCCGAGATGTGGAACGGGACGGCATCCGGGTCCACGACCCCGTCGATGCGCATCTGTCCGGTGTGGAGGTCGTCGCGCTCCACGAAGGTCACGGTGACCGGACCGTAGGTCTCCCACCCCTGCTCGCCGATGTGATCCGACAGGTGGCGGGAGAAGGTCTTGACCGCCAGGGCCTCGTCCTCCGTGAACGACTCGTAGTCGGACCGGGCGAGGGTGATGGTGTAGCTGTTGGAGACCAGCAGATGGCCGTCGACCACCTTGAGCGAGGCCTCCGCCTGCTTGCGCAGTTGCGCCTCGACCTCGGCCGCGACGACGCGGCCCCCGAAGAGGCGGGCGAACGCGTCGCCCACGGCGCCCTGGAGGGTGCGTTCGAATCTGCCGACGATGCCCACGCTCACTCTCCTCTCGTCCCGGGCGGTCCGCCCGGTGCGCGGGCGGGTGCGGTCACGCCGCCTCGGGGCGGCATCCGGTCGATCATAGAGGCGATTCCCCACCAAAAGCACGCACGGAGCGGACCCCCTCCCCGCCGCTGGTCAGCCCACCTGCCGGGTGTCCAGTTGGTCACCCTGTGCAAATCGACGGGTGGAACGTTGTGAACTTGAGATGAAAAAAAGGTCACAGATGAGAGGAACTTTAAGATATGTTCATCGAGACCTAAGGGGGGTCCGGGCCGCGAGGCCCACAGTCACAAGGGGGAATTCGACGTGAACAAGGACGTCAACGGAAAATCTCGGGGGACGGTTCAGGCGGTCCAGGAGAACGGCTCGCGGTCACCGCGCGTCAGCCTGGTCATCCCGACGCTCAACGAGGCCGAGAACCTGACCTGCCTGCTGCCGACGATCGGGGGGATCGTCGACGAGCTGGTGATCGTGGACGGCAGGTCGACCGACGGGACGGTGGAGAAGGCGCTCGAACTGCGCCCCGACGCCGTGATCGTGCTCGAGGAGCGCGCCGGCAAGGGCTACGCGCTCCAGGCCGGATTCGCGGCGTGCACCGGCGACATCATCGTGATGATGGACGCCGACGGCTCGATGGCGCCGGCCGAGATCGAGACGTTCGTCTCCGCCCTCCAGGCGGGCGCGGACGTCGTCAAGGGATCGAGGTTCCTCCAGGGAGGGGGCAGCGGAGACCTCACCGGTGTGCGGATGCTCGGCAACGCCGTGCTCACGCGGACGGTGCGGTGGACGTTCGGCGGCCGGTTCTCCGACCTCTGCTACGGCTACATGGCGTTCTGGCGCGACGTGCTGCCGTTCTTCGACGAGGAGGTCGGCGGGTTCGAGATCGAGACGTTCCTCAACGTGCGCGCGCTCGCCGCGGGCCTGCGGGTCGTCGAGGTCGCCTCGTACGAGGAGCAGCGCCTCAACGGGGAGAGCAATCTCAGCGCCATCAAGGACGGGTGCCGGGTGCTGAGCACGATCGTCCGGGAGCGCCGGCGTGTCCGCCGGTACCGGGCGAGCCTGGGCCTGCACCGGCCCGACCTGCACAGCGGCACCCCGATGCCGCACCCGGTGATCGCCCTGCGCGAGCACCGCAGCCCCACCGTGATCCCGGCGACCACGCTGACCAGTGCGTCGGCGTCCCCGGTCGCCGGGGTGGCCGTCGCGGCCGTCGTCACCGAGGGCAGCGCCCTCCGGGGAACCGGGCAATGACCGGGGAGCGCGCCACGGTCATCGTGTGCGCGAACTCCTCGGATCGTTTCCCACAGCTCGTCTCGGCGGTCGAGTCCGTCCTCGGACAGACCCGGCCGCCGGCCGAGATCCTCGTGGTGATCGATCACAACCCGGAGCTCCGCGGCCGTGTCGCGCGCCGCTTCCCGGAGCTCGCCGTCCTCGAGAACATTGGTCCGCCCGGCCTCTCCGGGGCCCGGAACACCGGGACGGCCGCGGCCACCGGCGGGATCGTCGTGTACCTCGACGACGACGCGGTGGCCGACCCCGGGTGGCTCGAGTCCCTGACCGGCCACTTCTCGCGTCCCGAGGTCCTCGGGGTCAGCGGGTACGCGGAACCGCGGTGGGCGGCCGGTCGGCCGCGGTGGTGGCCGGACGAGTTCGACTGGGTGGTCGGCTGCAGCTACCGCGGGCTCCCGGAGTCCGTCGGCGAGGTGCGGAACCTGATGGGGTGCACCATGGCCCTGCGGCGCCACGTGGTGGAGGCCGCCGGCGGGTTCGACACGGCCCTGGGCCGGACGGGCACCGGCGCGGCCGGGTGCGAGGAGACGGAACTGTGCATCCGGGCCTCCGAGAGGTTCCCGCACGGGGTCTTCCTCCACGATCCCGGCGCGCGGGTGCGTCATCTCGTCCCCGCGACGAGGGGCACCCTGTCCTATTTCCGGTCGAGGTGCCTCGCCGAGGGCGTGTCCAAGCGGCTCGTCACCCGCCGCACCGGCGTGGGGACGGGACTGTCCACGGAGGTCGCCTACGTCCGCCGCACCCTGCCCGCGGGGATCGTGCGGAACCTCGTGCAGGCGTGGCGGGGCGAACCGGCCGGCCTGGCCCGGGCGGCGACCATCGCCCTCGGGCTGGGCGCCACGGCGGTGGGTTACCTCACCGCCGGCGTCCCGGTGTCGCGGACGCCCGCGGCCGGGCCGGCGCCGACCGCGGACGCGGTCCCGCCGGTCCTGCCGCTGGTCGTCGACCTCGCCGACCCGCCACGGCCGCTCCCGGACGCGCCGGCGCAGGGCCCGTACGCCCGGGCCTGGTGTCTGATCCTCGAGGACGGCACCCCGGTCGAGGAACACGACATCGCGCTGGACGGCACCGAGACGACCACCGCGGACGTCCTCGCGCGCATCGGTGCCCCCGCCCTGGGGCCCGGGCTCGACAGCCCGCCGGCGTCGGCGTCGGCGTCGGCGCGCGGGCGCGACGACACGACGGTGGTGGTGGCCACCCGGGCCAGACCCGCCCGCCTCGCCGAATGCCTCGACTCGATCGCGGCGGGGACGGTCCTGCCCCGGACGGTGATCGTGGTGGACAACGCGCGCCCGGACGACCTCACCGAGAAGCTGGTCGCGGGCTACCGCATGGAGGGCGTCACCGTCGAGTACGTGCGGGAGGACCGTCCGGGACTGGCCCACGCCCACAACGCCGCCCTGCGGTGCGTCGGCACGGAGCTGGTGGTCTTCACCGACGACGACGTGTGGGTCCACGAGCGCTGGCTCGAGAACATCACCGACGTCTTCGACACCGACCCCGAGACCGTGTGCGCGACCGGGATGATCGCACCCCGGGAACTCGACACCCTCGCCCAGCAGTGGGTCGAGGCGCAGGGGGTCTACAGCAAGGGGCTCCGCCCACTGGTGTTCGACAACGCCGAGCACCGGGCGGACAACCCCATGTACCCCTACGCGGCGGGCACGTTCGGTTCCGGAGCCAACATGGCCTTCCGCACCGCCCACCTGCGGTCCATCGGAGGGTTCGACGGCGCGCTGGGGACGGGCACGGTGACCAAGGGCGGCGACGACCTCGCGGCGTTCTACGACGTCATCCGTCACGGCGGGCGCCTGACCTACGTGCCCTCCGCAATCGTGCTGCACCCGCACCACCGGGACTACGCGGCGCTGCGCCGCCAGGTGTACGGGTACGGGGCCGGCCTGGGCGCCCATCTCATGCGGTGCGTCCTCGACGAGCCCCGCGCGGTGGTGACGATGGTGCGCAACCACCGGGCCGCCGTGGCCCGGCTCTCGACCATCCTCCACCCGCCGCCGGCCCGGGGACTGCCCGCCTATCCGCGGGACCTGTCCCGCGCCCAGCGCAGCGGGCTCGCCACCGGCCCGGTCCGGTACCTGATCAGTCGCTACCGCACCCGCGGCGACGTCCGGGAACGGATCGCCGCATGAAACACCTCATCCCGATCCTGCTGTACCACTCCGTCACCGGCACGCCCGCCCGTGGCCTCGAGAGGTTCACCGTCCGGCCCGATCAGTTCGCCGCACACCTGGACCACCTGATCGACGACGACCGCACGGTCCTACCGCTCGGGGAGATCGCCGAGCACCTCCGGTCCGGCACGCCCCTGCCTGAGGGCGCGGTGGCCGTGACCTTCGACGACGGACTGGCGGACTTCGCCGAGCACGCCTGGCCCGAACTGAGATCGCGGGGGATGCCCTCCACGCTGTACGCGGTCGCCGGGTATCTCGGCGACCGCAGCCGGTGGCTGGACGGCCCGGCGGCCGAGAGTCCCATGCTCAGCGCGGGACAGCTGTCGGCGTTGGCGGACGGCGGTGTGGAGATCGGGGCCCACAGCATGACCCACCCACAGCTCGACCTCCTGCCCCGCGCCCGCGCGCAGCGGGAGATCGCGGACAGCAAGGACGCCCTCGAGCAGATCCTCGGACGGCCGGTGACCACCTTCGCCTACCCGCACGGGCACCACACCCGCGCGGTCAAGGACCTCGTCGTGGAGGCGGGGTACACCTCCGCCGCGGCGGTCCGGGACATGTTCAGCCACGACCGCGACGACGTGTTCGCCATCGCGCGGCTGACGATCACCGACGCGACCACCAACGAGGACCTGGGCCGGCTCCTGCAGGGCAGGGGCGCCCGCCCCGCGCCCCGCCGGCAGCTGGTGCGGACGAGGCTGGGCCGGCAGGTCCGGCGTCTGCGTCAGACCCCGTCGAGGAGCGACCGATGAGCATCCTCGAGGTGAGCTCCCCCGCGCCCAGGGACAGGTGGAACGAGCTCGTCGCACGGTCCGACCGGGCCCTGCCCGAGCACGTGCCCGAGTGGACGGACGCGATCTGCGCCTCGGGACGGTTCGGCGACGTGAGCCGCCACTACCGTTTCGACAGCGGCGCCGAGGCCGTCCTACCGCTGGTCGCCCGCCGGGGACTGACGGGGATCGGCGGGTGGGCCAACTCCTACCCGCCGGCCTGGGGCATCGGTGGGCCCGTGCACACGGGGCTGACGACGGACGAGGCGGTCGCGGTCGTGCAGGACCTCGGCGGGTTGGGTTTCCAGCGGGTGGGGCTGCGTCCCGACCCGCTGGAGGGTCCCCTGTGGGCCGCCGCCGCGCACCGGGCCGGGGTGGACACCATCGCCCGACGCGCACACGTCCTCGACCTCTCCGAGGGTGTCGACGCTGTGTGGGCGGCAACGTCCAAGTCGGCGCGGAGGAACGTGCGCCAGGCGAGGAAGGCCGGGGTGCGGATCGAGGTGGCCCGCGGCGGGCGACTGCTCGAGGAGTACTACGAGCTGTACCTGACCTCCGTCGACCGGTGGGCCGAGTTCCAGCGCGAACCGCGGGCCCTCGCCCGGGCCCGGGCCCAGGCCCGCGATCCGCTGGGCAAGCTCCGGACCCTCGGGCAGGCCCTGGGGCAGCGGTTCCACGTCCTCCTGGCCTACGTCGACGACCAGCCGGCGGCGGGCGCGATCGTGGTGACGGGGCGTACCGCCCACTCGATCCGCGCGGCGATGGACAAGTCGCGGATCGGCGACACCCAGGCCGCCGTCCTCGCCAACTGGACCGAGATCGAGGTCGCCGCGGGCGCGGGGTGTCGGACCCTGCACCTCGGTGAGTCGGGGCGGTCCCGGCAGTTGGCGTTCGCCAAGGAGAAGTGGGGCGCGCGCCCGTACGACTACGTCGAGCTCCGCATCGAGAGGCTCCCGTGGACACGAGTCGATTCCGCTCTGCGGACCGGCGTCAAACGAGCGATCGGATTCAGAGATGACTGACTCAGACATCAGCCGGCCCCGTCGGACCCTCGTGGCGACGGGGGCCGTCGTCGCGGCGCTGTCCGTGACCATCGCCTCGTGCACGGTCGACGTCCGGTTCGGGATGGAGCGGGCCGGGGCGGAGACCACCACACTCACGCCGGCGGCCGCGACGACCGTGACCTCGACACCGGAGACCGGCGTGAGACACCTCCTCGCCGCGGAGATCGCCGAGGCCCCGCTCATCCTCGACGAGGACTTCAGCGGGTACGCGCTCGACACGAGCGTCTGGAACACGTGCCACTGGTGGGACGACGGAGGCTGCACGATCGCCTCCAACGACGAGCTCGAGTGGTACCTGCCGAGCCAGGTGGCGGTGCGGGACGGGGCACTGGAGCTCACCGCCGAACGCCGCGACGTCGTGGGCGCCGACGGGACGACCTTCCCGTACACGTCGGGGATGGTCACCACGGGTCCCCCGGTCCACGACGGGCTGGCCAAGCTGGCGTTCACCTACGGCGCCGTCGAGGTCGAGTTCCGGGCGCCCCTCGGCGCCGGGCTGTGGCCCGCGATCTGGATGCTGCCCGCCAGCGAGAACTCGAAGCCGGAGATCGACATGTTCGAGGCCGTCGGCCAGCGGCCGGACCAGGTCAGCATGTTCTTCCACCCCAAGATCGACCCGGACCGCAACGTCTCGCACACCCGGGTGTATCTCCCCGAGGGTCAGACGTTGGCGGATCCCCACGTCGTCCGCCTCGAATGGTCGCCGGGGCTCATGGACTTCTACCTCGACGGTGAGAAGGTGTGGCAGGTCACCGGGGCGCAGGTGCCCGACGAGCCCATGTATCTCGTGATGAACCTCGCCGTGGGCGGCGTCTTCGGCGGCACCCCGGATCCGTCGGCCTTCCCCGCGACGTTCTCCATCGATCACGTCCGCATCTGGTCGGGAGGCACCCAGTGACCGGGATCGCCGTGCCCACCCGGCAGCGGTTCAGGACGGCGAACCCGCTGCACACGAACGCCAACGCGCTCATCCTGAGCACCGTCCTCACCTCGGCGGCCGGGCTCGTGTTCTGGGCGCTCGCCGCGCGGTGGCTGCCGGCGGACTCCGTCGGACTCGGCACGGCGCTCGTCTCGGTCCTCACCCTGCTCGCCAACCTCGCCACCCTCGGGCTCCGCAACGGCGTGGTCCGGTTCCTCCCCTCCGCCGGGGCGTCGGCCCGGCGCCTGATCGCGGGGAGCTACGCCGCGTGCACCGCCGCGGCCGTCCTCCTGTCCGGTGTCTTCCTCCTCGGTCAGCCCCTCTGGTCCGCACAGCTCGGCTTCCTCCGGGACAACGTCTTCACCATCGGCGCGTTCACGGCCGCGACGGTGGTCTGGGTGCTGTTCGTCCTGCAGGACGACGTGCTGGTGGGACTGCGCAAGAGCGTCTGGGTCCCCGTGGAGAACCTCGCGTACGCGCTCGCCAAGATCGCCGTCCTGCCGGCCCTGGCGTTCACGGCGACGTGGGCGGTGCTCGCGGCGACCGTGCTCCCGGCGGTCCTCGCCGTCGCGGCGGTCAGCATCCTGCTGCTGCGGCTGTCGCACCCGTCCCGGCTGGGGTCCGGTGGGACCGGCAGGATCTCCGTGTCCCAGCTGGTCCGGTTCGCCGCGGCCGACCAGACCGCCTGGCTGATCTCCGCGTGCACCGCCCCGGTGCTCACGCTGATCGTGCTGGAGGTGCAGGGTCCCGAGGCGAGCGCCTACTTCTACATGGCCAACATGATCGGCTACACGCTGTACCTGATCACGAGCAACATCGGCAGCGCGCTCATCGCCGAGTCCGTCCACGACCCGGGGCGCGCGGCGACCCACACCCGTGCGGCCCTCGTGCACAGCCTCCGGCTGGTGCTGCCCCTGGCGGCGGCGGGAGTGGTCGCCGGTCCGCTGGCGCTCCGGATCTTCTTCGGGGAGGACTACGCCACCCACGCCGGCGGGGCGCTCCAGCTGATCATCCTGTCCGCGCTGCCGCAGACCATCATCGGGATCAGCATCAGCACCGCACGCGTCCGCCGGCAGATGTCGACGGTGGTGGTGACGTACGGCTTCCTCGCGGTCACCATCTGGGGCGGGAGCTGGGCGGCGCTGCAGTGGTGGGGTGTCACCGGCGTCGGGGCGACCATCCTCGTGGCGCACGTCCTGGCCGCCGTCGGGCTGGTCGTGACCGGTCGGGCGGGCCTCGGCGTGGGCGGCTCGGCCACCGGGACGCTCTGGTCCCTGGTCGCCCGGCTCTCCCTGGCGGCCCGGCACGGTGCCACCAGGCGCGACTCCGGTGGTCGCCTGCGCCCGGCGCTCGAGGCGTGCGGGCTGCCCGTCACGGCGGGGACCCGGGTGATGAAGAGCGATTCCGACACCCTCGTCGCCGCGGTCACCGCACCCGAGGGCGACTGTGTCCTCAAGATCTCGACGTCGGACGCGGCGGACCGGAATCTCGCACGCCACGTGCAGGTCGTCGAGGCGCTGCGGGGGATCGGCGACGACTCCTTCGCCGCACTGCTCCCACGGAGCCTCGATCAGACCACCGCCGACGGCCGGGCTGTGGTGCGCGAGACCCTGCTCCCGGGTCGCACCCGCGGGGACGACTCCACCCCCGCGGCCCTGGCCGCCATCGGTCGCCTCCACTCGGCGACCGCCCGGACGCGGACCGTGACCCCCCGGGTGCTGGCGAGCTGGCTCGATCCCGCCCTCCGGGTGCTCCGGGAGTCGGAGCAGGGGGCCCGCAACGCGCGTGCGACGCGCCACCTCGCGGACTACCTGGGTGCCGGCCTGCTCTACGCGGAGGTCACCGTGAGCTGGATCCACGGGGACTACTGGCCCGGCAACGTGCTGGTGTCCGACTCGGCGCACGGCCCGCTGGTCACCGGGATCGTCGACTGGGAGAACGGTCTCGAACCGGGTATGCCCGATGTCGACCTGGTGCACTGGTATCTGTCCACGAGGACCGACGATCTCGGGGCGGCGGTCTGCAGCCTGCTCGAGGACCCCTCCGCGGTGGAGCGGTCCCTCGACGCCGCCGGCGTGAGCCTGGCGAATGCGCACGTGGGGATCGAACGCATCGCGCTCCTCGTGTGGTTGTGGCACGTGGCCAACATGCTGTCGAGGTCGACGCGGAACGGGCCCGGGCGGATCTGGCACCTGCGCAACGTCCAGCCGGTGCTCAAGCGGTTCGAGTCGGATCCGTCGATGCTCGCGGGCGGTGGTCCCGGTGGTCACACTCGATGAGCGGCGGCGGACCGCCGCTCGACCGACGCCGCCCACGGCCGCGCAGGCGCCGCAGGTGACCCGGCAGGAACGGCCCCGGCGCGCCGCCCCGCTGCGCGCACTCCGGGGCCAGGCCGTGGCGTTGTGCTGCGTGGCGGCGGCGATCCTGATGTGGACGGTCGGGTTCGCGGGCGCCGACCCACGGCAGATGGGCGCCCTCGGCCTGCTGACGTTCTTCAACACGGCGATCGTGGGCGCGATCCTCCTGCTGCTGGGCAGCGCCCTGGTGTGCGTCTACCAACGACGCCCGCAATGGGTCGTGGGCGTGCACCTCGTCACCTATCTCGCACTGGTGCACGGCACACCGGCGCTGATGTACGACAACGTCAGGTATGCGTGGTCCTACAAACACCTCGGGGTCGTCGACTTCATCCTGAGGACCGGCACCGTCGACACCGGCATCGACGTCAACCCGATCTACCACAACTGGCCGGGGGTCTTCGCGGGCAGCGCGTTGATCGCGGGATTCGGGGGAGAGGACACCGAGAGGACCCTGGCACTGTGGGCCCCTCTGGTCTTCAACCTGATCCTGCTCGTGGTGTTGAGGTATCTCTTCCGCGGTCTGACGAGCCGCAGCGACGTGGTCGGGACGGCCCTGATCATCTACTTCACGATGACCTGGGTGGGGCAGGACTACTTCTCGCCGCAGGCCGTCGTCTACATCCTCTATATCGCGGTGGTCGGCCTGCTCCTCCGCGGCCAGTACTCCGGGTGGCTGCGGACCGCCTTGTTCGCCCTCCTCGTGGCCGCGATGGCGGTGAGTCACCAGATCACCCTGGTCATGCTCCTCATGGCGCTCACCGCACTGCTGGTCCTGCACCAGATCCGCGGATGGCACCTGCTGACCGTCGCCGTGGCGATCATCGGTGCCTGGGCCCTCACGTTCGCGGACGACTTCACCCTCACCAATCTCGCGGACCTGGTCTGGGGATTCGGGCAACCGCTCGCGAACGCGGAGGAGACGTTCAGCAAGTCGGACGGCGCGACCGGATTGCAGAAACTCGTGGTGGTGGGGGACAGGTTCACGGTCGGTGTGGCGGCCGCCTTCGCGGTCTTCGGCGCGTGGCGCAGTCGACGGGACAGCTCGCTGAGCCGGCCCGCCCTGATCCTCATGCTCGCCCCGGTGGCCATCCTGGGGATGATGTCGTTCGGCGGCGAGGCCCTGCTCCGGGTCTTCCTCTTCGCCGCGCCGTTCATCGCGTTCCTCGCCGCGCAGGGGTGCGCGCCGCGTACCCGGGGCACCGACGTTGACTACCGGCGGCTGTGCACGGTCGCCGCGGTGGTGGCGCTGGTCCTGCCGGGCTTCTTCCTCGGGTACTACGGCAAGGAGCGCCAGAGCTACTTCACCGCGGAGGAGGTGGGCGCCTTCGAATGGCTCGCGGAGAACGCCCCCGCCGGTTCCCTGCTCGTCGAGGGTGACACCAACTACCCGCGGCAGTTCCGCAACTACGAGAAGTTCGACTACGTCGTGATCGCCCGCGAACCGGCGTCGGGGCGCATCGTCTCCCGCCCGGTGGCCAGGCTGGGGGAATGGCTCTCCGACGCCCGGTTCGTGGACGGGTACGTCGTGATCACCCGCTCCCAGAAGATCGGAATCGAGATGGACCACTCGATGCGTCCGGGATCGCTGGATCGAATCGAGGACGCACTGCGGTCGTCGCCGTTGTTCACCGTCGTGCACGAGTCGCGGGACGCGACCGTGTTCACGCTGTCCGAGCTCGGGAGAAGGTAGCCACATGGGACGAGGGATGACGTTCGGACGGATCCTCGCGCTGGGGATCGCGGTCGCGGCCCTCACGATCGCGGTGATCGTCGTGGAACCACTGCGGCTGGTCTACGCGGTCGCGTTCTGCCTGCTCGTGCCGGGCGCCGGGTGGGCTGCCAAGGCCCGGGAGGCCGACGCCGTCGACCGGCTCGCGCTCAGCGTGGCCTTCAGTCTGAGCGCGACGGTTCTCGTGGCCACGGCCATGGCCGCCACCGGGACGTGGTCGGTGACGGTCGGGATGGCCGCCCTGGCGGTGATCGCGATCCTGGGGTTCGCCCCGCTCGGCTCCTCGGCGCGCCACCGCAAGCCGCTGAGGATCCGCCTGCGATCGAGGTGAGCGGGGCAGGCGGGCCGCACCGTTGTCCGGGCCGCTGACCACGCGATTGGTGAAGCCGGACGGGGCCGTGTTAACGTATTCCAGCGTTACTCGGGCGAGTGGCGGAATGGCAGACGCGCTGGCTTCAGGTGCCAGTGTCCTTCGGGACGTGGGGGTTCAAGTCCCCCTTCGCCCACCACACAGCAACACCCCGGAGTGTCGGCAGACCCTCCGGGGTGTTGTCGTATGTTCCGGGGCCCCCGCGGACGGGATCGGCGCCAGCATCGTCGGTTATGTCATGCGTCACAAGTAGGCGGAAACCGCTCGACGAGGGTAGTTCACCACGCAAAGTGTCCCGTAGGCTCTCCCGGAAGTTCTCTCGGGAGACGTGGCGCCACCCCGCCCGCCCCGGAGGACGACGCCGTAGTGGCGGACGAAGCCGGGACACCATCCCACCCCGAGCTGCTTCGTGAGCTCTGAAGCGCGGATCGGTGACAAGAGCGCACCCAGGTGGAACACGTTCCAAAGCCTGTGGACAATGAGTAAAACACCGACACAAGACACAACGGAGCCGACGCCTGGGCGTCGGCTCGCTCACAACGCCCAAAAGGATGCCCAATGGCCTCGAGCCTTGAAGAGATTCCTGATATGACCCCGGGGACAGACCTCCGGGACGCCGTGCAGACCGCGTCCGTGATCGGCGTGGTCGCCGAATCCAACCCCGCCGAGAACCGTGTGGCGGCGACGCCGGAGACCGTGGCGAAGCTGATCGGCCTGGGTTACCGGGTCGTGGTGGAGCACGGCGCAGGGACGCGCGCGGAGTTCGCCGACGCGGCCTACGCCGGGGCCGGCGCCGAGATGGTCGACGGTGACGCCGCCTGGTCGGCTGATGTGGTGATGAAGGTCGCCGTGCCGACCGAGGCCGAGGTGGCCCGGGTCCGGTCCGGGGCCACGCTGGTGAGCCTGTTGGCCCCGGCGCAGAACGAGCGTCTGCTCACGGTGCTGGCCGAGCGCGGGGTGACCGCACTGGCGATGGATGCCGTGCCGCGGATCTCGCGGGCCCAGTCGATGGACGTGTTGTCCTCGATGGCCAACATCGCCGGCTACCGCGCCGTGATCGAGGCCGCCCATCACTTCGGTCGGTTCTTCACCGGGCAGGTCACCGCGGCGGGCAAGGTGCCGCCGGCGAAGGTCCTGGTCGCGGGCGCCGGTGTGGCGGGTCTGGCCGCCATCGGTGCGGCCTCGAGCCTGGGCGCGATCGTGCGGGCGACCGACCCGCGGCCCGAGGTGGCCGATCAGGTCAAGTCGATCGGCGGCGAGTACCTGCCGGTCGAGGTGCCCGACGAGGAGAAGGTCGTCTCCACCGACGGCTACGCCAAGGCCACGAGCGAGGCCTATGACCGCGCGGCCGCGAAGCTCTACTCGGATCAGGCCGCCGAGGTCGACATCATCATCACCACCGCGCTGATCCCGGGCCGCGCGGCGCCGCGGCTGATCACCGCCGCCGACATCGCGGCCATGAAGCGCGGTTCGGTCATCGTCGACATGGCCGCAGCGCAGGGCGGGAACGTCGAGGGCAGCGTGGCCGACGAGGTCGTCGTCACCGACAATGGCGTGACGATCATCGGCTACACCGACCTCGCGGGTCGTCTGCCCGCGCAGGCGTCGCAGCTCTACGGCACCAACCTGGTCAACCTGGCCAAGCTGGTCACGCCGGGCAAGGACGGGGTGTGGTCGCTGGACATGGACGACGTCGTCCAGCGCGGTGTGACCGTCGCCAAGGGCGGTCAGATCATGTGGCCGCCGCCGCCGGTGCAGGTCAGCGCCGCCCCGGCCGCCCCTGCGGCCTCCGCTGCGGCGGAGCCGGCCGAGGAGAAGAAGAAGCTCTCGCCGGCCGCCAAGCTCGGCATGATCGCCGTGGGTATGGCGCTGCTGCTGCTCATCACCGCGGCCGCGCCCGGTGACATCGCCCGGCACATCACGGTGTTCGTGCTGGCGATCGTCATCGGTTACTACGTGATCGGCAACGTCCACCACGCGCTGCACACGCCACTGATGTCGGTGACCAATGCCATCTCGGGCGTCATCGTCGTCGGCGCGCTGCTGCAGATCGGTATCGACAGCACGCTGGGCCTGGTCCTGGCCGTGGTGGCGATCCTGTTCGCGTCCATCAACGTCTTCGGCGGCTTCGCCGTGACCCGTCGCATGCTCGCGATGTTCTCGAAGGGAGCCTGAGAAGATGTCGATCGACTCCGCCGCCAATGCGGCCTACCTGATCGCGGCCCTGCTGTTCATCCTGTCGCTGGCAGGGCTGTCCAAGCACGAGACCGCCCGCCGGGGACTGACCTTCGGCATCTCCGGCATGGCGCTCGCGCTCGTCGCGACCATCGCCCTGGTCCTCGACCACCAGCCGCCGACCCTGGGCATCGTCCTGATGGTCGGTGCCGTGGCCATCGGTGCGGCCGTCGGCCTGTGGCGCTCGCGCAGCGTGCAGATGACCGAGATGCCCGAGCTCATCGCCCTGCTGCACTCGTTCGTCGGCCTGGCCGCCGTCCTGGTGGGATGGAACGGCTATCTCGACCCCGACCTGCATGGTGAGCTCACCGGATCGCTGCTGGGCATCCATCACGCCGAGGTGTTCATCGGGGTGTTCATCGGCGCCGTGACCTTCACCGGTTCGATCGTGGCCTACCTCAAGCTGTCGGCCAAGATGGCCTCCGCTCCGCTGGTCCTGCCGGGCAAGAACCTCATCAACCTGGGCATCCTCGTGGCGTTCATCGTCCTGACCGTGTGGTTCGTGACCAGCCCCGCCCTGTGGATGCTCATCGTCGTCACCGTCCTGGCCCTGGCGCTGGGCTGGCACCTGGTCGCCTCCATCGGCGGCGGCGACATGCCCGTGGTGGTGTCGATGCTCAACTCCTACTCGGGCTGGGCCGCCGCGGCGACCGGCTTCCTGCTGGGCAACGACCTGCTCATCGTCACCGGTGCGCTGGTGGGCTCCTCGGGTGCGTACCTGTCGTACATCATGTGCAAGGCCATGAACCGGTCGTTCTTCTCCGTCATCATGGGCGGCTTCGGCATCGAGGCCTCCTCCGGTGAGGGCAAGGATCACGGCGAGCACACCGAGATCGACGTCGCCGGGGCGGCCGAGATGCTCGCGAACGCCTCCTCGGTCATCATCGCCCCCGGGTACGGCATGGCCGTCGCCCAGGCCCAGTACCCGGTGGCCGACCTCACCCGCACGCTGCGCGAGCGCGGCGTCGACGTGCGCTTCGCCGTCCACCCGGTGGCCGGTCGCCTGCCGGGCCACATGAACGTGCTGCTGGCCGAGGCCAAGGTGCCCTACGACATCGTGCTCGAGCTCGACGAGATCAACGACGACTTCGCCGACACCGACGTCGTCCTGGTCATCGGCGCCAACGACACCGTCAACCCCGACGCCGCCGAGGACCCGGGCAGCCCGATCGCCGGCATGCCGGTGCTCCACGTGTGGGAGGCCTCCAACGTCATCGTGTTCAAGCGGTCCATGGCCGCCGGGTACGCCGGCGTCCAGAACCCGCTGTTCTTCCGCGAGAACACCGACATGCTGTTCGGCGACGCCAAGGACCGCGTCGGCGACATCCTCAACGCGGTGAAGGACCAGCAGGGCGCCGGCGTCTGACACGACGTCACGCAGGCCGCTCACGGGCCCGGACCGAGGGGATTCTCCCCGGGTCCGGGCCTGCGGCGTCCCGGGCGGGTAGAAGTGGGACCATGAGCGCCGCACCCGATACCGCGTACCCCGACACCCGACTGTTCGTCGACGGCCAGTGGTCCGACGCCGCCGACGGTCGCACGATCGACGTGCTCAACCCGGCCGACGGCCAGGTGATCGGCACGGTCGCCCACGCCTCCGTCGCCGACCTCGATCGCGCCCTCGCGGCCGCCGAGCGCGGCTTCGAGGTGTGGCGTGACATGACCCCGGCCAGGCGGGGCACGATCATGCGCGCTGCCGCGGAGCTGCTGCGCGACCGGGTGGAGGTGATCGCCCGGACCCTGACGCTGGAGCAGGGTAAGCCGCTCCGCGAGGCCCGGGGCGAGATCCTCGCGGCCGCGGACATCATCGACTGGTTCGCCGAGGAGGGGCTCCGCGTCTACGGGCGGCTGGTGCCCCACCGCACGGACATCACGATCCGGCAGATGGTCGTCAAGGACCCGGTCGGCCCGGTCGCGGCCTTCACGCCGTGGAACTTCCCCGTCAACCAGGTGGTGCGGAAGATCGCGGCCGGCCTGGCGGCCGGGTGCTCGCTGATCGTCAAGGCCCCGGAGGAGACGCCGGCCAGCCCGGCGGCGCTCATCGGGGCGTTCGCCGACGCGGGCCTGCCGGCCGGGGTGCTGGGTCTGGTGTACGGCGATCCCGCGGAGATCTCCGGTTACCTCATCCCGCACCCGGTGATCCGGAAGGTTACGTTCACGGGGTCGACCGCGGTCGGCAAGCAGTTGGCGGCATTGGCGGGGCAGCACATGAAGCGCAGCTCCATGGAGCTCGGCGGCCACGCTCCGGTGATCGTGTGCGATGACGCCGACCTCGAGCTCGCGTTGGGGACGATGGGTCCGATGGCGTTCCGCAACGCGGGCCAGGTGTGCATCTCCCCGACGCGGTTCCTCGTGCAGAACGGCGTGCGCGACGAGTTCGCCCGCGCGCTGGCCGCGCACGCCGAGGGGATCCGGGTGGGCAGCGGTCTGGAGGACGGCACCACGATGGGCCCGCTGGCCAACGACCGTCGGCTCGCGGCGATGGGCGAGTTCCATTCCGATGCCGTGGATCGCGGTGCTCAGGTGCTCACCGGTGGCCACCGGATCGGCGAGTCGGGCAACTACTGGGCGCCCACCGTGTTCGACGAGATCCCGACCGAGGCCCGCATCTACAACGACGAGCCGTTCGGTCCCGTCGCGGCGATCCGGGGATTCGACCGGTTGGACGAGGCGGTCGCCGAGGCGAACCGGCTGCCGTACGGGCTGGCCGGTTACGCGTTCACCAGCTCCCTGGCGAACGCGGACCTGCTGACCCGGCGGGTCGAGGTGGGGATGTTGTGGGTCAACATGCCGTCCACGCCGTCGGCCGAGCTGCCGTTCGGCGGGGTCAAGGACTCGGGTTACGGTTCGGAGGGCGGTCCCGAGGCCATGGAGTGCTATCTAAACACCCGGGCGGTCGCGATCCGCAACGTCTAGCGCCGCGGGTTTCACGTGGAACCGGAGGGCGGGCGGGAGCTGGTCCCGGGCCGGGTCCACGGTGGGCGGGGTCAGAAGACGGGCTTGCCGCCCGTCACCCCCAGCACGGTCCCCGAGACGTAGCTCGCGTCGGACGGCGAGGCGAGGAAGACGTAGGCGCCTGCGCACTCGCCGGGTTGGCCCGCGCGCCCGAGCGGGGTGTCGCCGCCGAAGTCCTCGAGCGTGTCCGGGTCCTGCGTCGCCGGCTGCAGGGGCGTCCAGATGGGGCCGGGCGCCACGGCGTTGACGCGGATGCCGCGTTCGCCCAGCTCGTTGGCCAGGCTCACGGTGAGGTTGTTGAGTGCGGCCTTGGTCGCGGCGTAGTCCACCAGCGGCGGGGCGGGTTGATAGGCCTGGATGGACGTCGTGTTGATGATCGACGACCCGGGGCCGAGGAACTGCAGTGCCTCCTGGCTGGCCCAGATGGTGGCGTAGAGGTTGGTCTTCATCACCCGGTCGAGGTTCTCCGAGTCGATGGTCTCCAGTCCCTCGCCGCGGGCGTGCTGGTACGCGGCGTTGTTGACCAGGACGTCCAGGCCGCCCAGCTGCTCGGCGGCGTCGCGGACGACCTTGCGGCACTGCGATTCGTCCTGCAGGTCCGCCGGCAGCAGGACCGCGCGTCGACCGGCCTTCTCGATCCACCCGGCCGTCTCTTCGGCATCCGGTTGTTCGACCGGCAGGTAGGAGATCGCCACGTCGGCGCCCTCGCGGGCGAACGCGATCGCGGCGGCCCGCCCGATCCCGGAGTCCCCGCCGGTGATGAGCGCCCGGAGGCCCTCGAGGCGCCCGGACCCGCGGTAGCTGTGCTCGCCGTGATCGGGCAGCGGGTCCATCCGGGAGGTCAGGCCGGGAGGCTCCTGCTCCTGGGCGGGGAAGCCGCCGGAGTCGTTGACCATCTGTTGCGCGTTCTCGGCGATGTCGCTCGTGGCACCCATCTCGATCACTTCCTCTTGAGCACGCCGGCGCACGCCACGCGCAGTTCCTCCAGCTCGCGGGCGTGCTGTTCGGCCCGGTCGAAGAGGTTCTGCAGCGTCGGGGTCGGCAGGCGCGGGTCCTCGATCTCCAGGAGGGCCCGGAACCCCATCTTCTTGCCGTTGACCGCCAGCGTGAGCGCCTCGAGCTCGACCAGATCGCTCAGGGGGGACCGCTCGGCGAGCCGCCGGTTGGGTTTGAGCTGGCCGAGCTTCTCGGACGCCTTGGCGGGGAGGTCCTTGAGCAGCGACGGCGAGGTCCCGGCCAGCGTCATGAGTTCCTCGAGGGCCTTGAGGTCATCGACCGTCTCGTCGCCGATCCGGCCGACGACCTCGCGGACGTGCGGGTCGCTGTGATCCTCGGCGACGCGCCGGAACAGGTCGATCCCGGCGGCGGCACCGGCGTGGTGGTCCTGCATGTAGGTGTGCAACATCTCGGTGGCCATGTCCTGACGCTACGAGTCTGAGCGCGCGGGGCAACCGGTCAGTTGATCGCGCCCGTCGCCTCCCGGGCCCGGACAGCAGATTCATCGTTCACCGCCCATCCCACGCCTGTCCGTCCGTTCGCCGAGGAGAGCGTCAGGAGCGGCGATGCCGGAAAGGCGTTGACGCGCGAGTAGCCAACGGCTACGGTGACGAGCGTCACAGTCGCAGGGCTCCAGCGATGCAGCTCGACCGCCCCCTCTCGGCGCGACGTGACGCATGAGCACGCAGCACCCAAGAGTTCGCCCGCCGTCCGAGCCCGGACGGCCCGAACCCTGTCCCGTCATGCCTGTCCTCCCGGAGAGTCTCGCTCTCCCGACCAGAAAGCGGCACCAACGTGAGCTCATTGTTCGACTCGTACCCCCTCGGTGACGTCCGGCTCCACAACCGCGTGGTGATGGCCCCTATGACCCGAGCGCGCAGTCTCGACACGATCCCCAACGCCGTAATGGCGGAGTACTACCGCCAACGCGCGTCCGCCGGTCTGATCGTCACCGAGGGCACTGCGATCTCGCCGGAAGCGCAGGGTTACGCGTTCATTCCCGGCATCTGGAGCCCCGAGCAGGTCATGGGCTGGAAGAAGACCACGACCGCCGTCCATGACGAGGGTGGCCGGATCTTCTGCCAGTTGTGGCACGTCGGCCGACTCTCGCACCGCTCCCTACAGCCCGGCGGTCGGCAGCCGGTCAGTTCCGGCGCCGCCCCCGCTCGCGGATGCCAAATCTTCGCGTACGACGACGACGGGGAGGTCGGGTTCATCAACGTGACAGACCCGCGCCCGCTGACCACGGCCGAGGTCGAGCGGGTGGCCCGTGATTACGCGACCGGCGCGGCCAACGCGTTGGATGCCGGGTTCGACGGGGTCGAGCTGCACGCCGCCAACGGTTACCTGTTCGAGCAGTTCCTCAATCCCGCCGTCAACACGAGGGACGACCAGTACGGGGGGACCGTCCCCAACAGGGTCCGGTTCCTCCTCGAAGCGGTGGACCGGGTGGTGGAGGAGGTCGGCTCCAGCCGGGTCGGCGTCCGGCTCTCTCCGTTCAGCGGACTCTTCGACATGCCGTCATATGCCGAGGCGCAGGAGACCTACCTGTATCTGGCCGATGAGCTGGGCCGTCGACATATCGCCTATGTGCACCTCATCGACCAGAACCCGGACGGGCAGCGACTGCTAGCCCCGGAGTTCCTCGCGTCATTCCGGGCCCGGTACGGCGAGGCGATCATCCTCGCGGGTGCGCTCACCGGCGAGCTGGCCCACGCCCTCGTCGAGCGCGGGCTGATAGACCTCACCGCCTTCGGTCAGCCATATATCGCGAACCCCGATCTGGTCGAGCGTCTGCAGAACGGCTGGCCGCTCGCGACCCCAGACCCGAAGTCCTACTACGGCGGCGGCGGCGCAGAGGGCTACTCCGACTACCCGCGATTCGACCCGGCGACCGTCTGACCGGGTCCCGGCCCCCTCATGAGCCGATCCCCTATTCACCCTTCTCTGAACGGAGCACGATGACAGACCTGAACATCCCCGAGTACGACCAGTCCACGCTCGTCCGCTCGATCGACGTCGAGATCGACGCGCCCGCGGGCATCGTGTGGGGCGTCCTGACGAACCTCGAGGCGTATCCGGAGTGGAACCCGTTCTGCATCTCCGCTCGGTCGACCCTGGAACTCGGGGCCCCGGTGGAGATGACGCTGAAAGATTTCAGCGGAGGTTCGGGGACTTTCCCGAACACGGAGTACGTCTGCGCCGTGATCCCGGAGCGTCTGCTCTCGTGGGAGCTCATCGCGACCGACGACGATCCGAAGGCCGCGCGACGCGATCAGGTCATCGAACCGATTTCGGGGGACCGCTGCCGTTACTACTCGACCGACGCCTTCCTCGGCGTCGAGGCGCGTCAGATCATGGAGGAGAGCGGAGCCTGGGTGAAGCGCGCCTTTGACGTGACCGCGCTGGCGCTCAAGCAGCGCAGTGAGTCGCTCTACGCCGATGTGACGGCGACCGAGCGGGGGGCTGCACTGTGAAGTTCTGGGCGAGCACGGCGTTCATGAAGACCGCGGAGATGCCCGCGGTGGCGCAGATGGTCGAGGAGGCCGGTTTCCACGGGGTGCTGGTGTCGGACCATCTCACCTTCCCCAGGGAGATGAAGACCAGATACGACGGACACGAGAGTGGCCAGATGTACTGGCCCGCAGACACGGAGTGGCCGGATGCGTGGGCGCTCATCAGCGCGATGGCCGCCGTGACGACGACGCTGCAGTTCGGTAGCTACGTCTATATCGCGCCGGCACGGCCTCTCATCGAGGTCGTCAAACAGGTCGGCACGGCGTCGGCGATCGCGGGAGGCAGGGTGTCGCTCGGATTGTCGGCGGGGTGGATGCGGGAGGAGTTCGAGCTGACCGGCCAGGACTTCGACAACCGCGGGCCGCGGCTCACGGAGATGATCGGGGCACTGCGCGAGCTGTGGCAGGGCGGTTGGGTGTCGTGGAACGGGGAGTACTACGAGGTCCCCGAGATGATGATCGAACCGCACCCCCCGGGGAGGATCCCGATTCTGTGCGGGGGCGAGTCGGGACCCGCGCTGCGGCGCGCGGCCCAGCATGGCGACGGCTGGGTGGGAACCGCGTATACCCTCGATGACGCCGGGGAGCGGATCGACCGGATCAACCGACTCAGGCGTGAGTACGGCCGGGAGGATGAGCCGTTCGAGTTCATCATGGCCTTGTACGACCCCCCGACCGTGGAGACGTTCGAGCGGGCGGAGAGCGCCGGCGTCACCGGAATCGTGGCGCCACTCGCGAGCTGGGTGGAAGGACGGCCTGACGATCCCGGGGTCGGGGCCGGTGCGGAGAGGTTCCGGGCCCCGATCACGGAGTTCCGCGAGAACATCATCGACCGACTCACCCTGGTGCGCCAGTAGCGGAATGCGGCCCGGCCCCCGGGCACCCGCCGGGGCCGGTCCGACCCGGGCCTGGCACTGGCGACGCCGGGCCCGTCAGACGGGCGCCGATCACGCGTGGCCGGACCAACGGCACTCGCAGATCGGTCCGGGCGGCCGCATCTCCTGCCCCGGTCGAGGGCCGTGGGCCCCGATCCGTCAACCGGCAGGCGAGAGGAGGCCCTTGGCGATGTGCGTCACCTGGATCTCGTTGCTGCCCGCGTAGATCATGAGCGATTTGGCGTCGCGGGCGAGCTGCTCGACCCGGTACTCGGACATGTAGCCGTTCCCGCCGAACAGCTGGACGGCCTCCATGGCGACCTCGGTGGCGGCCTCGGAGGAGTAGAGCTTCATCGCCGACGCCTCCGCCAGCGACAGCGGCTTGCCCGCGCGGGCGCGCTCGAGGGACTGGAAGACCATGTTCTGGACGTTCATCCGCGCCACCTCCATCTTCGCCAGCTTGAGCTGGATGAGCTGGAAGCGCCCGATTTCCTGGCCCCACAGGGTCCGTTCACTGGCGTAGTCGATGCACAGCCGACGGCACTCCTCGATGATCCCCAGCGCCATCGTCGCTACACCTATCCGTTCGGCGGTGAAACTCGAGCGCGCGGACTCCTTCCCGTCGCCGCCGCGGCCGGCCTCGGAGCCGCCGAGCAGGCGCTCCCGGCCCAGGCGGACGTCGTCGAAGAACAGCTCGCCGGTGGGGGAGCTGTGCAGGCCCATCTTCTTGAACGGGGTGCCCTGCGTCAGTCCGGGCATGCCTTTGTCCAGGACGAACGTGAGCACCTTGCGGTCGCGCGGGCCCACCGACGGATCGCCCTCGTCGAGCTTGGCGTAGACGATCATCACGTCGGCGTACGGGCCGTTGGTGATGAACGTCTTGCGGCCGTTGAGGATGTAATCGTCGCCGTCGCGCCGCACGTAGGTGCGCATGCCGCCGAAGGCGTCCGAACCCGAATCCGGCTCGGTGATCGCCCAGGACGCCACCTTCTCCATCGTCATGATCCCCGGCAGCCAGCGTTCCTTCTGCTCCAGGGTGCCGCGGGACGCGATCGTGGTGGCCCCCAGCCCGAGGCTCACGCCGAGCGCCGAGACGAGTCCCATGCACGCCCCGGCCAGTTCGCTGATCACCACCGCCATCATGGAGTCCCGGCCACCGAGACCGTCTCCGGAGCCGCCCTCCTCGTCGTCGTCCTCACCGCCGTCTCCACGCGGCGTGGAACCGCCGGCCGCGCCGTTTCCGCCCCCGGTCGCGTCACCGGCCGCCCGCGCCCGCTCCTTCGCGAGCATCTTCTCCACGTTGTCCCGCGACATGGCGTCGATCCCGAACTCGGTGAAGAGCTTCCGGATGATCGGGTACGGCGTGATCTCGCCGCTCTCGAGGGCGTCCAGGTTGGGGCGGATCTCCTTGGCGATGAAGCCACGCACGGCGTCGCGGATCATCAGGTCGGTCTCGGACCACTCGAACATCGGCTGTCGTCTCCTCGGTGGGGGTCGCGCGGCATGTGAGCTGCAACACGTTCCAGCTCAGTGTGTCGTGGAACGGCCCCGCGGAGGCGGGATTGCAGCGAACGGCCGTGCTCGTCGGGCACACTTTCGGCCATGAGTTCTCTGAAGGACAGTGCCTCCCACCCCGCGGGCCGCGCACAGCTCGGCCGGATCGGCCTGTGGACCGGCTCGCTCGAGGGCGTCCCGGTCGCGCGGATGCCCGAGGTCCTCGGCGAGCTCGAGGAGCAGGGCTGGGGCACGCTGTGGTTCGGCGAGGCCGTGGGGCGCGAGGCGTTCACCGCCGCCCAGCTGTACCTCGGCGCGACGAGTCGGATGGTGTTCGGCACCGGCATCGCCAACATCTACGGGCGTGACGCCTCCGCCGCCGGGTCGGCCGCCCGCACGATCGAGGCCCAGCACCCCGGCCGGTTCGTCCTGGGCCTGGGCGTCTCGCACGCGCCGCTGGTCGAGCGGCACCGCGGACACCACTACGGTCGCCCGCTCGCCGCGATGCGCGAGTACCTCGACGCCCTGGACGGCACGCGTCCCCTGGCCGCCGGGGAGGACGTCATGCCGCCGGTCGTGCTTGCCGCCCTCGGGCCCAAGATGCTGGAGCTCTCCCGCGACCGCACCGCCGGCGCGCACCCCTACCTGACGCTGCCCGAGCACACCGCGCAGGCGCGGGAGATCCTCGGCGGGACCGGCGACGACGGGCCGGCCCTGATCGTGGAACACGCCGCGGTGCTCGCCGAGGGAGTCGAGGACGACGACGAGGTGTGGCGCTCGCGGGCGCACGATCACCTCAACGTCTACACAGGCCTGCCCAACTACCGGAACTCCTGGACACGGCAGGGCTTCGACGAGTCGGACTACGTGCGCGGGGGCAGCGAGCGTCTCAAGAAGGCGCTCGTCACCCGCGGGCTCGAGGCCACGCGGGCGCGCGTGCAGGAGCACCTCGACGCGGGCGCCTCGACCGTACTGGTGCAGGTGCTCGGGGAGAACGTGCTGGTCCCGCCGGTGACGGACTGGCGGATCGCCGCGGAGGGGCTGCTGGGCTGAGGCCGAGGGTCGGCGGGTGAGCTCCTCGTCGTCGTACTCTTCCTACCGGTGACCCCTGCCGGTCACCCGGGCCAGGCCGCGGTCTCCACGACGATCGGTCCGGCCACCGCGCCGCCGGTGGTGGTGAGCGTGTACTCGACGGGCCCGGACCCGGTGCTGATGATCGCGTCGTAGGGGTGGGAGATCGGGGCGGGCACGCCGGTGGAGATGCGCGGGTGGGGGATGTGCGCGACCTTCTGCCCACTCTCGCCGGATCGGAGGTTGCGCCAGGAGAGGGTGGCGGTCAGATCGCACGGGCCGAACCCGACCACGGCGAACGCCCAGCTCACGCTGGACGAGCCCGGATATCCGATGCCGTTGAGGGTCGTCGACACGGCGCCGGCGCACGCCCCGGCCGGGCTGCCGCTGATCGCGACGAGACGGTCCGCGGCGGGGAGGACCTGCGGGACGGCGTCGGCGGATCCCGGGCCGAGGGAGCCAGCGGCACCGGGGGCCGGAACGACGGAGCCGGGGGCGGCGGACGCCTGGGCACCGGCGACGGCCGGGGCGGCGACGGTCACCGCGAGAACCGTGGCGGCGAGTGCGGTCGTCACCGGGATGCCGGGCCGGAGGGCGGCCCGCGTGGACGTGCCGAGCATGTTCATCTGCTGATGGTGTCACCGGATGGGCGGGCAGACAACAGTGCGGCGGGGCCGGGCGGCACGAGAACGTGTTCACACGTGTCTGTAATGTCCGGACGGAGGGTTGAGGAAGGACACATCGATGGGTGGCAGAGGGCGCAGCGTCCATGGAGCGCGGGCGGAGGAGAACCGACTCATCGCCGTGCTCGCCTTTGCCGGGATCGTCGTCTCCCTCAGTCAGACGCTGGTGATACCGCTGCTCGGCAAGCTCCCCGCGATCCTCGACACCTCGGCCGTCAATGCGGCGTGGGTGGTGACCGTCACGCTGCTCGCCGGCGCGGTGGGCGGGCCGGTCATGGGCCGCCTGGGCGATCTCTACCCCAAGAAGTTCGTTCTGATCGGGTGCACCGCTGTGATGGTGGCGGGCTCGGTGCTGTGCGCGCTGGCCGGGTCGCTGTGGCCGATGCTCATCGGACGCTTCCTCCAGGGGCTGGGGATCGGGGTGATCCCGATCGGCATCGCGACCATGCGCGAGGTGCTGCCGGCCGCCCGCCTGGCACCGTCCATCAGTTTGATGAGTTCTTCTCTGGGCGTGGGCGGCGCACTGGGTCTGCCGGCGGCCGCGGCGCTGGCGCAGTACGGATCGTGGCAGTGGATGTTCTGGGGCACGGCTCTGCTGGGGCTCGGGATCATGGCCGCGATGGCGCTGCAGCTACGCAGGATGTCGGCGGCCAAGCCCGACGGAACCCTCGACGTGGTGGGTGCCCTGGGGTTGGCCGTCGGCCTGGTCTCTCTGCTCCTCGCGGTGTCGAAGGGCGCCGACTGGGGCTGGGGCTCGCGGATGACGCTCGGACTGTTCGCCCTGGCGGCCGTGGCGTTCCCGGCCTGGGGGTGGTGGGTCCTGCGCCACCGCTCCCCGCTCGTCGACCTGCGCGTCGCCGCGCGCCGTCCGGTGCTGATGACCAACATCGCAACGGTGCTGGTGGGCATGGGGATGTACGCCCAGTTGCTCATCCTCCCGCAGATCCTGCAGCTGCCGCTGGCCACGGGCCACGGGCTCGGTCAGTCGATGGTGGCGATGGGGCTGTGGACCGCGCCCGGAGGGCTGGCCATGATGGCCGTGTCCCCGATAAGCGGTCGGCTCATCGGCACCCGCGGACCGAAGTTCACGCTGGTCCTGGGTGCGCTGGTCATCTCTTCAGGGTATGTATCGGCCGTGTTCCTCATGGGGTCCACGTGGGGCGTCATGGCCGCCGGTGCACTGACGAACGCCGGCGTCGGACTGGCCTACGGCGCCATGCCGGCGCTGATCATGGCGTCGGTTCCTCGTACCGAGATCAGCTCCGCCAACAGCGTCAACACCCTCATGCGGTCGGTCGGCACGACCACGTCGGCCGCCGCGCTGGGCGTCGTCCTCACCCAGATGTCGGTGGACTACCAGGGGCTGTTCGCTCCGACGGAGGCCGGATTCCGCACCGGGTTGGTGATCGGGTGCGTCGTCGCACTGCTCGCAGCCGCCGTCGCGGCGACCATCCCGCCACCGTGGGAGGACAGGGACTGATCTGGCCGCACCGCGATCGCCGGGCGGTGGCGGCTGCCGGGCGATGGCCGGCCCGCGCGCGCCCGGGGCCGCGCTCACGGTGTCGGTGTGCTGCCGACGTACCGGCCCACCAGCCCGCTGGCCGCCGGGAGCAGGGGGGCCCGGCCGCGGCAGTTGACGACAGAGTGGCCATTGGCTACCGTGACGGTTGTCACCTTGAGGTGACCGTCGTCACGTCGAGGAACCGGTCCGAGCCGGCCGGGGACTCGCACCCCCCAAGTGCACACGGAGCGAAACGATGACCTACCCCGTGGATCCGGAATACCGCCCACTGATGGAGTACGTCCCCGTTCTCGACATCGCCGACCCGAGCAGCACGCGAGAGCGTCTGCGGGCTCAGGCGACCACGGATCCCATGTCGCTCGTTCCCGAGAGTGTGGAGGTCATCGACGAGGTCGCGCCGGTGAGTGACGGCACCGACGTCGGCCTGGTCGTCTTCCGGCCGGCTGCACCTGCTGACCGTGCGCTCCCGGTGGTCCTCTACTTCCACGGAGGCGGATTCGTACTCGGGGACGCGCGCACGGACGTGCGGGTCCCGGCGCGCCTCGCCGCGGACCTCGACGCCGTGGTGGTGTCGGTCAATTATCGCCTCGCCCCCGAGCACCCGTACCCGGCGCCGTTCGACGACGGATACGCCGCGCTCGAATGGGTCGCTGCGGCGGAGGGCCACGGCTTCGACCCGTCCCGGGTGGTCGTCGCCGGAACGAGTGCAGGGGCCGGTCTCGCCGCAGCGGTCGCGCTCAAGGCCCGGGACACCGGCGGCCCGACGATCCTCTTCCAGGCGCTGGACTCACCGGTCGTCGACGATCGTCTCGTCACCGACTCCTCCCGGCGCTATACGGACACCCCGATGTGGACCCGACAGAACGCGATCGACAGCTGGGGCCACTACCTGGGTGGTGAGACCGGCCGGGACTCGATCACCGAGTACGCGGCCCCGGCCCGTGCCCGCGATTTCTCGGGTCTGCCCCCCGCCTACATCGCGGTGACCTCCTTCGATCCCTTGAGGGACGAGGGAATCGACTACGCCCGGGCGCTGCTCGGAGCCGGCGTCCCGACCGAACTCCATCTCTCGCCGGGGACGTTCCACGGAGCGACGAGTCTGTTCCCGCACGCGGAGATCTCCCAGCGCGTGAACGCGGCATTCACCTCCGCGATCCGACGGGCTCTGGAATCTGATCGGTCGCGTTGACCATCCACCGAGTGCACCACCGAGATCGGAGAGACATGCCGTCGCGCATCGAAGGAAAGGCCGCCATCGTCACGGGTGGCGCGAGAGGACTGGGCGAGCAGGTCGTTCGTGCGCTCGCGGGCGAGGGCTGTTCGGTCATGATCGCCGATCTGCTGGAAGGTCCGGGCCAGGCGCTCGCAGATGAGCTCGGGAGCCGGGTCGTCTTCGCCCGGGTCGACGTGACATCCGAGGCCGATTGGGAAGACGCGGTGGCGACGGCGGAGACCACCTTCGGCGGTCTGGACATCCTGGTCAACAACGCGGCGATCTACCGCCGCCAGCTTCTCGAAGAGGAGACGGTCGCCGAGCTCGAGAAGATCATGGCCGTCAACCTCCACGGCCCGTTCCTCGGCATCAAAGCGGTCGTACCGGCGATGCGGGAGCGCGGCGGCGGATCGATCGTCAACGTCTCCTCTCTCGCCGGCGCCACGTCCTACCCGGCGCACGGCGCGTACAGCATGTCCAAGTGGGCCCTGCGCGGTTTGACCAGGACCGCCGCGATCGAGCTCGCGCCGTCCGGCATCCGGGTGAACGCCGTCCTCCCCGGGAACATCCGTACCGAGATGTCGCCCACCACGGCGTCCGGCGAGATACCGACGGGGTTGAAGCGCCAGGCGGATCCCCGCGAAGTCGCCGATGCGGTGGTCTACCTCGCCTCGGATCAGTCGACGTTCGTCAACGGAACAGACCTCGTCGCAGATGGTGGCTCACTCCTGGGATAACCGGAGCCGCCGAGCCTCGCCCCCCCACCACCCCTTCCCGCTCTCCGTAGCGGGCCGACACCTGGAGCATCATGACCACTCCGCCCCCGACCCCTGCCGGTCCCACCGAGCACTACGACGTCGTGATCATCGGCGCCGGTTTCAGTGGGATGTACGCGTTGCACCGATGCCGTCAACAGGGTCGAGACGTCGTGTGCCTCGAGGCCGGTGACGGGGTGGGGGGTACGTGGTACTGGAATCGCTACCCGGGCGCCCGCGTGGACATCGAGAGCATGCAGTACTCGTACTCCTTCGACGAGCAACTCCAGCAGGAGTGGTCCTGGTCCGAGCACTTCGCTCCACAACCCGAGCTCGAGGCGTACGCCAACCACGTCGCCGACCGTTTCGGACTGCGAGAGGACATCCGGTTCGGCACCGTGGTCGATCGACTGACCTTCGACGAGTCCACCGATCTCTGGGGAGTGGGCACGACATCCGGTCATACCCTCACCGCCCGGTTCGTCATCGCCGCCACCGGGAGCCTCGACGTCTCGAACGTCCCTGACTGGCCCGGCCTGGACAGCTTCCGAGGCGAGGCCTATCACACCTCGAGGTGGCCCGAGAGCGGCGTCGAGCTCGCCGGCAAGCGGGTCGGCGTCGTCGGCACCGGATCCACGGGGATCCAGGTGATCCCCGAGGTCGCGGCGGTCGCCGACACGCTGACCGTCTTCCAGCGGACCCCGAACTACAGCCTCCCCTCCCGGAATCGCCCCCTGGACCCGGAGCACGAGCGGGCGTGGAAAACCGAGTACGCCCAGCGGCGCGAGGCCGCCCTCCAGACTTACGGTGCGACGCTGATGGACCACATCGACGAACCCCGGTCGATCTTCGACTACACCGACCAGGAGCGGGAGGAGGTGATGGAACGCGCGTGGAATGCGCGCAAGGGGCTCGAGTTCATCCGGACGTTCACCGACACCTCATCTGATCCGGCGGCCAACGAGATCCTGGCGGAGTTCGTCCGCAACAAGATCCGCGCGATCGTCGATGACCCGGCCACCGCGGAGCTGCTGTGCCCCAAGGACTACCCCATCGGCGGCAAGCGGATCTGCCAGGACTCCGGCTACTTCGAGACCTTCAACCGGGACAACGTGGAACTGGTTGACGTGAAATCCGATCCCATCGTCGAAGTCACCGCCTCCGGCGTGCGCACGAACAGTGCCCACTTCGACCTCGATGTGATCATCTTCGCGACCGGCTTCGACGCGATGACCGGATCGATGCTCAGAATGAACCCCGTCGGCGTCGACGGGGAGAGTCTCGCCGATCGGTGGAAGAACGGCCCGAAGGCGGCTTTCGGCCTGATGACCGCGGGGTTCCCGAACCTGTTCATGGTGCACGGACCGGGAAGCCCGTCGGTCCAGGCGCAGATGATCACCACAGGCGAGTGGCAGGTCGACTGGATCCTCCGTGTGATCGACCACCTCGACGAGCAGCAGATCTCCCGGCTGGGGGCGACCCCTGAACTCGAGGACGAGTGGGCGAGGGAGATGGACGCGGTAGCCGCACGCACGATGCACGCGAAGACCGACTCCTGGTACACGGGCGCGAACATTCCCGGCAAACCCAGGACATTGCTGATGTACGTCGGGGGCTTCAAGCGTTACTCCGAGCTGGCGGCCGCGGCCGTTCAGGGGGGATTCGCAGGATTCGAGAAGAAGGAGAGGCTGTCGATGGGGGAGCGAGTGCGATGACCACGCTCACTACTGCAGGTGTCGTGTTGGGACACCAACTGACGGTGACCGATGTCATCGACGAGACCGCTGACGCGAAGTCGATAGTGATGACGGTGCCGGAGGAGAACAAGAAGCTCTTCGCCTATCGACCCGGGCAGTTCCTCACGTTCCGGATCCCCAGTGATGAGACCGGTTACGTGGCCAGGTCCTACTCGCTCTCCAGTGCTCCGGACCTCGATGACGAGCTGAAGGTCACCGTCAAGAGGACCGCGGGGGGCTACGGGTCCAATTGGATCTGCGACAACCTGACGCCGGGCAGCGCCGTCACCGTACTCCCCCCGTCCGGGCGGTTCACTCCTACCGGGTTCGACCACGACCTGTTGCTGTTCGCCGCCGGCAGCGGAATAACTCCGGTGATGTCGATCCTGAAAACCGCCCTCGCGCGGACCGATCGTTCAGTAGTGCTCTTCTATGCCAACCGGGACGATGACTCGATCATCTTCCGCGATGAGCTCGACGGCCTCACCGCCCGGTATGACGACCGCTTGATCATCCGACATCACGTAGACGATCGGCACGGACCGGTCACCGGGGATCTGCTCGTCGACCTCGCCTCGCAGTACTCCTCCTCTGAGGCCTTCGTCTGCGGACCGACGCCGTTCATGGATCTCGTCGGCGACGCACTCCGTTCCGCCGGGGTGCCGGACGAACGCCGACACCGCGAGGTGTTCCTCTCCTTGTCCGGGGATCCGTTCGGTGAGGTCGGTTCCCGAGAGTCCGATCTCGCGGGCCCGGAGGTCGAGACCGTGGTCCACCTGGACGGAGAGACCCATCGCTTCGGCTGGCCGACCGACCAGACTCTCGTCGACGTGTTGCTGGAGCGCGGTGTCGACGTCCCGTTCTCCTGCCGCTCGGGGGAATGTGGCTCGTGCGCCTGCACGGTCCTCTCAGGCGCGGTCGGCATGGCGAACTCGGAGATCCTCGATCCCGCGGACATCGCGGACGGGTTCATTCTCGGCTGCCAATCACGGCCCGACACGGGGCCCATCGAGATCGAGTTCTGAACAGCGGCGCCGACAGTGCGCCACGACAACCCGGGGTAGGCCGCGCACGCGCCTACCCCCGACAGTAAGGGCGATAATGAGAGCAATAGTCTTCGACGGTACGGAGAACACACTGGTCGACGGCGTCACCCTCCGAACTCCCGGGCCGGGAGAGGTCCGGGTCCGGATCGTCGCCAGCGGCCTGTGCCAGAGCGATCTGAGTGTGGTCAACGGAAAAATCCCGTTCCCGGTGCCCGTCATCCTGGGGCACGAGGGCGCGGGAGTCGTCGAAGAGGTCGGCCCGGGGGTGACGAGTCCGGTCGTCGGCGATCATGTCGTCCTGTCCACCCTCGCGACCTGTGGCCAGTGCGCGGCCTGTACATCGGGTCGCTCGACCATGTGCAGGGAATCCTTCGGCAAGACGGCGACCCCCTTCGAACTCGACGGGACTCCGATCCACAACTACGCGGCTCTCTCGACGTTCAGCGAGAAGATCGTCGTCAAGGCCGGCCAGGCCGTGCCGATCTCCAAGGACATCTCCTTGGCGACTGCCTGTCTCATCGGCTGTGCGGTCCTCACCGGTGCCGGCGCAGTGCTCAACCGTGCTCGTGTCGCACCAGGTGACTCCGTGGTCGTGATCGGATCGGGTGGGATCGGACTCAATGTGATCCAGGCGGCGAGGGTCGCCGGTGCCGCGTCGATCATCGCGATCGACATGAACCCGGATAAGGAGGCGAAGGCGGCGGCGTTCGGTGCGACTCACTTCATCCGCGCCGGGCAGGGCGATCCGGTCGCCGCGGTACGCGAGATCACGGGCGGGGGCGCCCATCACGTCTTCGACTGCGTCGGGGGCGAGGCGGTCACCAGTCAGGGCATGGAGATGCTCGACTGGGGAGGGCAGTTGATCATGCTCGGCGTGGCCGGTCCGGAGACCACACTGTCAGTTCCCGCCACCACCTTCTATATGGACCGCTCGGTGCTCGGGTGTCGCTATGGCTCCTCACGGCCCGGCGCGGACATCCCGAAGTACCTCGACCTCTACCGGTCGGGTCGTCTCCTCCTCGATGAACTCGTCACCAAGACCTACGAGATGGAGGAATTCTCCTCGATGATGGACGACGCGCGCTCCGGGAAGCTCGATCGCGGCGTCTTGTTGATGTCCTCCTGAGTGCCGGCCCCCTCCGTGTCGTCCACGCGTCCGGATCCGGTCACCGATCCGGGCGCGTGGCGTATACGAGGAGTTTGAGCATGTCAGTGACCTCATCTCGAACGTCCCGGGCATCGCGGTCCGGTGTGTCGGCGAGCTCGGCCAGGTACGGCTCGTAGAGATCCCACACAGAACCGACGAGCGCGAGCAACGAGGCGAGGACGTTCGAGTCGAATTCCCTCCGGACCTCCGGTTCGACCGGGTCCTGCCAGAGGGCCTCGATCTGGGAGCGGTAACCGCGCGAGCGAACGCCGCCCAGCAGCCGTTTCGGCTCGGTGCCCTCGAATATGGCCCACGCGAGCATCCGGCCGAACTGGCCGGCGTCGAGGTCGGCGCCGAACGAGTTCTCGATGGCGGCGTAGGCGTCCGCCTCGCTAGTCAGGCGCTCGCCACCGTAGTTGACCAGCAGGCCCATCACGGCCACGAGAAGATTCTCCTTGGTCCGGTAGAAGCGGTGGATGAGGCCGTACGAGACGCCCGCGGCGGCGGCGACCTCACGCAACGAGACCTTCGCCGGGCCCTTCCGGGCGAACAGATCCGCGGCGGCCAGCAGGATCGCGTGTTGCGCTCCCGTCTCGCCCGCGCTGGTAGGGGTCCACTCGGCGACGTCCCGTCGGTTCCGCGTTCCCTCGACCTCGGGCGTCGGCCCCACGAGTTCCCTCAGAGCGGCCCTCTGGCAGGAGTGGGCGAGTCGGAGTGCGTCGTCCCTGCCGGACGGATCCAGGAGCAGTTCCGCCGGGGAGCGATCGTAATCGTCCTGTGGAGTGACCGACCACTGGGCGATGGCGTCTGATGGTATCGACTCGTCGAACGCCTCGAGGTACTCGAGTACCTCCGGGCGAACCCCGCGATCCTCCATATCGAACTGCCACGTGGGGAAAAGGGTTTTTCCACTGCCCGGATATCCGAGCATCTTCCGATTCTGTACCCGTTTGTTGATCGCCTGGCGGCTGATGCCCAGGAATTCAGCGACCCTCGGCGTCGTCCACACCTCGCCGAGGGTCGAGGTCGTCTCGCTCGAACTCTCCATAGTGCGGGAACCTTCTCGTGGTCATCGGCTGTGAAGTGTGCATCCCGGCGCCACCGCGGAGTGAATCGCGGAGGAGGTTGCCGTTGAAGTAGCCACTGGCTTTCTCCGTCACACTACCCAGTCCGGACGGCGAATACAGTTGGTACCTCTTGGCCGTCTGAGTGGCTGCTTTGTCATCAACCGACGTCTCAACACCGGTTCCGGGGATTCCTGCCCCAATCCTGGAAGCGGGGAGCGCCGGTATGCGTCTTGCCTCTCCGGCAAACCCTGCGGCCCGGAAGTGGGCAGAGGGATCAGCCGCGCCCTCAATCGTTAACTGGCCGCCTCCCAGCCGGTGATCTGCTCTTCCGTCCCGACTACCGGGCCCGTACACATACCCCAGGGCTTCCGGGTGGACAGGCGTGTCCTCATAGCGCTCAGCCCGGTGACGCCGCCGAGTCGGTAGCCGGTCTGCGGGTGGGCGTAGACGGATTCCGATAGGCGACCGTGCCGATGGGCCGTAAGGCGGGATTCCACCGGTCATGGTGAGTGACGAGAGGCGCCGTAGCCGTTGGCTACCGGACCGTCAATAGGGCACCAGGGGGTTTCCGCTGTTCGGGGCGGGTGATTTCAACGCTACGTGACTGCTGTTGACGTTGACGTAGCCAATGGCTACAGTGATGCCTGTCACTGTCCTGAGGCGGAGCCGGTCTTCCGATTCCTGTTCAGGCCTCCACTTCCGCGGATTCGCCGACGAGCAGCCGGCTGTCTTCCGCCACAACCTTTGCCGTGCGATAAGTCCCCACGCTTCTGCCGTGGGCTGCTGTCGAGATCGCTCAGGAGGATGAAATGTCACCGATGGCATTGTCGATGAAGCCGACCGGGTGGTTCCAGATCGGTTGGTCTGACGAGCTCCGACCCGGAGACGTCACACCGATGCGCTACTTCGGACAGGATCTGGTCGCCTATCGCGCCGAAAGCGGCCGGCTGGTGGTCCTCAACGCGTACTGCGAGCACCTCGGTGCGCACCTCGGGCATGGCGGGTCCGTCGCGGGCGAGGACATCAAGTGCCCGTTCCACGGATGGCAGTGGGGGCCGGAAGGTCGGAACACCTGCATCCCGTACCAGGAACGGACCAACCGGGTGCGGCGGATCGGTACCTGGACGTCCGCGGAGCGTGACGGCGTCATGTACATCTGGCATGACGCAGAGGGGCGTGATCCCCTCTACGAGGTCCCCAGCATCTTCGATCTCTTCGAGGATGCGGGGTCCGCCGGGGACTACCACGAACTGGGTGAGGCCGGGCGCTATGAGACGCCCGCCCTACCGATCCATCCCCAGTACGCAGCGGAGAACGGTGTCGACTTCGCCCACTTCAAGTATGTCCACCGGGCTGACGAGATCCCGACCGTGGTGAACCGCGAGTTCGGCGAGAACGACTTCAAGACCGAGCTCGCGCTGAACTTCACACGTCGCGGCGCGAACGGCGAGAGAGAGATGGTCCGAGGCCGCACGATGGCCTCCCTCCTGGGCGTGGGATTGGGGTATTCGTTCGCCGACGGTGTCGGGGCAATCTGCTCGCTGACGGCGGTGACACCGGTCGACGACGAGACCTCGATCCTCCGGTTCTCCGCTTGGCCGAGCAGGGAGCAGGGCGAGGACGAGGCACGCGTGGCCAAGCGGCAGCGAAACGCTGCGGCACAGCTCAAGGCCGACGTCGCCATCTGGGAGCACCAGCGCTATACGGAGCCTCCCGGTCTGGCCACTGCGGAAGCAGCGGGCTTCCGCGACATCCGTCGGTGGGCGCGCCGCTTTTACCCGGAGGGGCACCTCGGGCACGGCGCTGCGGAGCAGTCGGCCGGCACGGACGCACAAGAGTCGGGAATCGCCTGATGAGACTTCAGCAAGCAGATGAGCACGAGGCCTGGCGCGCCGAGATCCGGGAGTTCCTCGAGGCCGAGCTACCTCCCGAGAACGCCTTCAATCCCGAGTTCGACGACGAGCCGGACCAGTGGGCGATCGCGGTCGAGTTCAGTAAGAAAGTCGCTGCGAAGGGCTGGATCGGCCTGACGTGGCCGAAGGAATACGGCGGCAGGGGTCTGTCCCCCGTCGCGAACCAGATTTTCCTCGAGGAGCTCTACGCGGCCGACGCGCCGATGATCAATTCGGTCGGCATCTTCCTCGCCGCAGGGACCATTCTCGTGGGTGGGACCGAGGAGCAGAAGCAGCGTCTCCTCCCCGACATCGCGAACATGCGAACGCTGTGGGCCGAAGGACTCACGGAGCCCGGATCGGGCAGCGATCTCGGATCATTGCAGACGAGGGCGGTCCGCGACGGCGATGAATGGGTGATCACGGGCGAGAAGGCGTACACCTCGTGGGGCCCCATGTCCGACGTCCTCTATGTCGCGGCCCGGACGGGGTCCGGTGACGGGGCGAGCGGGGCGATCAGCATCTTCGTGGTGGACCTGCGTTCGCCGGGGGTGACTCTTCATCCGATGCGCAACTACGGAGGCGGCGTCCAGTCGAGCACGCACCTCGACGGAGTGCGCGTTCCGGCGAACGCGCTCATCGGAGAAGAGGGCAAAGGTTGGCAGTACATCATGCGCGCCTTCTACGCGTCCGGGACCGTGGAGCCGATCTACGCGATGCAGGAGGCACGGCTGCGCGACCTCGTCGAGCACTGCAAGAGCATCCCGGGCAAGTTGGAGGACCCGCACGTACGGGCTGACCTGGCCGAACTCGCCGACATGGTGCAGACACAGCGACTTCTCGCCTACGAGATCATCGGTGACAACGCTCACGGGCGACAGACCCCGTGGGGCGGCGGTGTGCAGCAGGTCATCGCGAAGGAGTACGAGCCTCTGTTCGCGCAGGTGTACGACCGTGTTCTCGGCCCGACCAGCCAGCTGCGTCCGGCCTCACGGTACGCGCCGCTGGGCGGCAAGCCGGAGGCCTGGTACCGGCAGTCCTTCGCGAACCACGCCGGTGGAACGTCCCAACTCAAGCGGATGGTCCTCGCCACGCGAGGCCTCGGCCTCCCTCGATAGGAGTAGACATGAATCTGGCGTGGGGTGAGGACTTCGACGTCCTCGCAGAAGTGAGCAGATCGGTGTTCGCACGCTACTCGCCTCTCGAGAACCGATCGAACACCGTGGCGTTCGCTGACCAGGTCGCCCAGTTCGCGGAGCTCGGCTGGTTGAGCCTCGGCGACCCATCCGGAAAGGACGCCGACAGCGCGTCTCTCGGGACGATCGCGGCGGTCTTCGTCGAAATGGGGCGCGCCCTCGCGGCGACGCCGCTGCTGGAACTGACGATGGCGCGCGACGCAGCGCTCGCTGCCGGGACCGAGGAGTCGCGGAATCTGGCCGAACAGATCGGTAGCGGTTCGGCCGCGGTGATCCCCGTCTTCCCCTCGGCGGACTGGAATTCGGCGGTCGCGTACCAGGACGGTTTTCTGAACGGGGTGGCACTGGCGGTCGGTTATGCCGGTGACGCAGACCGGTTCCTGGTCCATGCCGGCGGGACGGAGAACGTGCTCGCAGTGGTCCCCGCAGGACCCGGGATCACAGTCGAGGAGATGCCGAACATGGGTGGCCACCACATGTTCGCGCTGACATTCGACCGTGCCGCTGTGGCCGACTCGGCCATCGTCGCGCGGGGGAGCACCGCGGACGGTGCCGTGGAGACCGCCGAGTCGCGGTGTGCGGTCCTGCGTGCGTCTCAGGTTCACGGAGCCGGGCTCCGGCTTCTCGACATGACCGTTCTCTATGCACAGCAGCGACACCAGTTCGGCGGGCCGATCGGGAGATTCCAGGCGGTGCAGTATCTCTGTACCGACCTGGCGATCGCGGCGCACCTGACGGGGGTTCACGCACGGTCGACCGCGGCGGCGATCGACGCCGGCGTCATCCCGCAGCCGCATATCGGGCTTCTGCGACGGCAGGCGGCCAAGGCCGCCCAGGAGATGGTGCATTCCTCTCACGAGGTCCACGCGGGCATCGGGTACATGGTCGAGTCGAACGTGCATCTGTTCACCAATGCCGCGAAACGCTGGCAGTTCGACTTCGGTTCGCAAGCCCGCAACAGCGCGGACATCACGTCTGCGCTGGAGCGGATCTACACGGGAGCAGACCGATGAGCTACATCGACTACAAGGTCCTCGGCGGCGTCGCGGTGATCAGTCTCGACCGTCCCGATAAGCACAACGCGCAGGATCAGTCGCTGCTGCAAGACCTCGATAAGCGGTGGAGTGAAGCTGCCGCCGACGATTCCGTCAAAGTGATCGTGGTCCGGGCGAACGGCGACCACTTCTCTTCCGGCCATGACCTGAAGACCCCGGCACCTGGCTACTTCCAGGAGGGGAAGACGACGCTGGAGAGTGCGTACGTCTGGGAGACGGAACACTACCTCGGCTACTCCCGGCGCTGGCGAGATATCCCGAAGCCCTCGATCGCGTCGGTGCAGGGGGCCTGCGTGGCCGGAGCGCTCAATGTGATCTGGCCGTGTGACCTGATCGTCGCCGCGGACAACGCGTTCTTCAGCGACCCGGTCGTGAAGTTCGGTGTCGGCGGAGTCGAGTATCACGCCCACACCTGGGAACTCGGAGCGCGTCGCGCCAAGGAGATGCTGTTCACGGCCCGCGAATTCACGGCCGAGGAAGCGCTCGCCGCCGGGATGGTGAACCGCGTCGTACCGCTCGCCGAGCTCGAAGACCAGACAATGTCGCTGGCCGGAAGGATCGCGGAGATGGATCCGTGGGCGCTGGCGACCGCCAAACGAGCCGTCAATCAGACGCTTGACGTGATGGGTCAGCAGGCCGCGATGCAGGCGGCCTTCGACATCCACTGGCAAGGCCACGCGAACGCCTTGCTCCGCACCGGATTCCCACTTCTGACGCCGGAGCCGATCAAATCCAAGCCGACCGGAAAGCAGGAGGACACGTGAACACGGACTTCGACCCGGATCTCGTCACGTCACTCTGGGAACTCCTGACGCGCCGCGCCGCGGTGAGCGGCGATTCCACCGCCGTGATCGACGAGCACGGGCGTCAGCTCACCTTCGCCGAGCTCGCAGCGTCGGCGGAGAGGGTCGCCGCGGGCGTGTACGCCCGCGGTATCGGGCCGACGACGACGGTGAGTTGGCAGCTGCCGACCAGTATCGACACCATCGTGCTCAGCCTCGCGCTGTGCCGACTGGGCGCCACGCAGAACCCGATCATCCCCCTGTACCGCGGCCGAGAGGTCGCCGCGATGCTAGAGCAGTGTGAGTCGGACTGGCTCATCACGCCGATCGAGTTCCGCGGATTCGACCACGCGGGGATGGCCGAGGAACTCAGTGAGGCCAGCAACGGCCGGCTCCGGATAATGACCCTCGACGGAGTCCTCCCGGAAGGTGATCCGGAGACGATCCCCGCGCCGCCCGCGGGTCGCGACGAGGTGCGGTGGATCTACACCACCTCCGGCACCACCTCCGCGCCGAAGGGCGTTTGTCACACGGACGGCACTCTGATCGCAGGAGGCGTCTCGCTCGCCGATGCCATCGGGGTCGGCCCTGACGACATCGGCACGGTCTTCTTCCCCTATGCCCACATCGGTGGCCCCGACCTGCTCGTGGCCTCCCTGGCCACCGGCATGGCGTTGGTGGTCATGGAGGTCTATGAGCCCGCTGCCGCGGTGACCCTGATGCGCCGGGTCGGGGCCACGATGACCGGAGGCTCGACCCCGCACTACGCGTTGCTCCTGGAGGAGCAGCGCAAGGACCCGGGCCGTCCCGTCGTCCCGACACTCCGGATGATCGCGGGAGGGGGCGCGCCGATGCCCGCGAAACTGTTCCGCGAGGTCCGTGACGAGGTCGGTGTCCCGATCCTGCACGCCTACGGCATGACCGAGTGTCCGATGATCACGTCAGCGCGCATGGACGATACTGACGAGCAATTAGCCGGTACCGAGGGCCGTCCAGTTCTGGGCTGTGAGCTCCAGATCCGCGACGAGAACGACCACGTCCTCCCAAACGGTGAGGTAGGACGCGTCTGGCTCCGGGGGACGATGCTGTTCAAGAAGTACCGCTCGGAGGGCGCGGACATCCATCCGTTCGATGCCGACGGGTGGATGTTCACCGGCGACGTCGGACGGATCGAACCCGAGGGGCATCTGGTCCTCGTCGGGCGGGAGAAGGACCTGATCATCCGCAAGGGCGAATCGATCAGTCCCTCCGAGATCGAGGCGGTTCTCGCGAAGCACCCCGCTGTTGTCGACGTCGCGGTGATCGGTCTTCCCGACGAGCGGGCGGGCGAACGAATCTGCGCGGTCATCCAGCCTGTGGATGGCATGGAACCGGTGACGCTCGAAGAGGCCCGCGAGATCTGCCGCTCCGCCGGGTTGTCCCCGGCGAAGTTTCCGGAGGAAGTCGTCGCGATTGCCGAGATGCCCAAGACGCCCACGATGAAGATCCGCAAGCAGGCCTTGCGAGAGTCCGTGATCGACCAGCACGCCGGAGCCGGCGCACCCGCTGTGTGATCCGCTCCCCGAGGCGTTCTCCCTTCAAAACCCCTGAGAGTTGGAAAACCCATGCAAGGACGTAGGTATATAGAACGGGCAGTTGAGTGTGCGGATACGAATGCCCTCCGAATGGCGCTTTACCAGGCGACACGTGACCCGGAGATCGCCGCGATCGTTCCCACGCGGGAGTTCGGCCCGGTGGCGGACGTCGTGACGTTCAGCGAGGAAGATGCCGCACTCATCCGGGCAAAGGCCGTCGACTATCTGCTCACCGCGCCGGACGAGTCCTCGTTGCCCATTCCCGACAAAGACGAGATCGTCGAACTGCTCGAGATGGCTGAAGCGCGCCGACTCGGCCCGGAAGACCTGATCATGCGGCACCACATCCCGGCCTTCTCCGATATGCCTTTCCAGGCCGAGTGGTCCGACTGCAGGGCCGTGCCCGACGGCTACAACGTCGCAATCGTCGGGGCGGGGTTCGCGGGCGTCGCGATGGGAGTGCAGCTCGCCCAGCTCGGGATCCCGTTCACGATCTACGAGCGTCGCGCCGAGGTGGGCGGGGTGTGGAGCATCAACACCTATCCGGACGTGCGGGTAGATACGGTCAGCTTCACCTACGAGTACGCCTTCGAGAAGAAGTACCCGTGGACCGAGTACTTCGCCCGGCAGGCCGATGTCCGCGAATACATCGACCATGTGGCTCGCAAGTACGGCGTCTATGACCGCATCAGCTTCGGTCGGGACGTGCGTGCGGCGCACTACGACGAGACGACGCACCGTTGGACGCTGACGGTCCATGGCGAGGACACGGTGGAAGACGTCGAATCGAACGTCGTTGTCGCTGCCAGCGGGGTCTTCGCCACGCCTCGCGAACTCACCGTGGCAGGAGTCTCGGAGTTCTCGGGACAGATCGTCCACACCGCTGAGTGGACCAGTGACGTCGAGTATTCGGGCAAGAACGTCGCCATCATCGGCAACGGGTCCACCGGCGTCCAACTTCTCTCGAAGGTGGCCGAGTCGGCGAGGTCGGTGACCGTCTACCAGCGGACCCCGCAGTGGATATCACCTCGAGCGAACTACGGAGTTCCGATCGGTGAGGAACTCCAGTGGCTGATCCGGGAGATGCCGTTCTACTGGAACTGGAACAAGTACGTCGCTGGTCTGAGCACCATCGACATGCGGAACGTCCTGCAGCCGGACGAGAAGTGGATCGCGGCCGGCGGTGATGTCAATGAGCGCAACGACATGCTGCGCGGAATGCTCGTCCAGTACATCTCGGCTCAAGTGGGCGGCCGACAAGATCTGATCGATCAACTCGTTCCGGACTACCCGCCCATGACCCGCCGCCCGGTGGTGGACAACAACTGGTACAAATCGCTGACGCGCTCCAACGTGGAGCTGGTGAGTACTCCTATCGATCGCATGACGGACGCCGCGATCGTGACCGCGGACGGCGAATCCCGCGAGGCGGATCTGGTGATCGCGGCAGTCGGATTCCAGACCGAGAAATACATTTGGCCGACGCAGTATCACGGCATCGGCGGCGTGACCTTGGAAGACGTCTGGGCGGCGCAAGGCGCCCAGGCCCACCTCGGCATGACGGTCCCGGGATTCCCGAACATGTTCATGCTCTACGGTCCGAACTCCCAGCCGGTGGCGAGCGGCTCCGGGTTGCCGGTGTGGTTCGAGATCTGGAGCGGCTATATCGCGCAGTGCATCGTCGGAATGCTCGAGAACGGCCATTCGTCTATGGAGATCCGACGCGACGCGTTCTCGGATTACAACGACAGGCTTCACGAGGAGGCCAAGAAGCTGATCTATCTGTCCCCGAACTCGGCGCTGGAGAAGAACTACTACGTGAACGAGTTCGGACGACTCCAGATGAACGCACCGTGGAGTGGTGAGAAGTTCTACGAGATGTGTGCGCGGCCGGACGAGGCGGACTTCCAGTTCTCCAGCGCGGGAAATCGGAATGGCGTGTCGCCTGAAAAGGTGACCGCGGGAGACCAGTCCCTGTTGATGACGACCGAAATCCCTACGGCGTAGAAATCCCGCCACACCACCAACGGGCCCCTGCACTGATCTGTGCAGGGGCCCGCCCCATCGTTCGGTGGGACACAGCCGCCGACGGCCCGTCATGCACGGAAATTCCCCGGAGGAGATCGAATGAAGGACAGGTTCGAGAACAGAGTCGCCCTGGTCACGGGTGCCGCGAGCGGAATCGGGCGATCGGTGGCCCTGCAGATCGCGGCGGAAGGAGGAGCCGTGGTCGTGGCCGACATCCAGGACGATCTGGGTGCGGGTGTGGCGCGAGAGATCATCGACGCCGGCGGCAGGGCCGTCTACCGCCATCTCGATGTGGCGTCCGAGGCCGAGTGGCACGCGACGGTCGCCGCGACGGTCGACGAGTTCGGGAGCCTCGGAATCCTGATCAACAACGCCGGGATCGCGCACCCCGACCTGATCGAGGACACCACGCACGAGCTCTACGCACGAGTGATCGCGGTAACCCAGACCAGTGTGTTCCTGGGCCACCGGGCGGCCAGCGCTTCGTTGAAGGCGTCGGGGCACGGGGCGGTCGTCAATGTCAGTTCGATGTTCGGCATCGTCGGCGGCTTCGGTTCCGCCCCGGCGTACGCTGCAGCGAAGGGCGCGGTACGGGCGTTGTCGAAGAACACTGCCGTCGCCTGGGGCGGCGACGGAGTGAGAGTGAACTCCGTGCACCCCGGATTCATCGAGACCCCGACCCTCGGCGCAGGCAGTCGTGAGAGGTTGGCCGCCCTGACACCGCTGAGAAGGATCGGGACCGCCGACGAAGTCGCGGAGCTGATCTCGTTTCTCGCGAGCGACCAGGCCTCATACATCACTGGGGGCGAATTCGTGGTCGATGGCGGCTACACCGCGCAGTGATAGACGCGGTGCGGCCGGCGGCGCCCCAGGTGGGTCCTCGTGGACGATTACGCGAGAAGGGCCCCTGTTCTCCTCTCAGGGGAGAACAGGGGCTCTCAGGAGTCCTGCGACCGGGCTCGCGGGTCTAGCTGGGCACAGACATCTTGCTGGGCACCCGGGCCTTTTCGAGCGCGATGTCGCCGGTCATCTGGCCGGCCTCCGGTGCGGCGCTGCTGTTGCTGTTCGGCATCGTCACGATGACGATGATGCCGAGTAGCGCAGCGACCCCGACGACCCCGGAAGCCGCGTAGGAGTTACCGGTGACCTCGGTGAGACTGCCTGCGAGGAACGGTCCGAGCCCGCCGCCGATCGCCGAACCGAGACCGAATCCGATGGCGGCGCCGGTGTAGCGCACCGCGGCAGGGAAGGCCGAGGTCAGAGTCGCGTAGACGGGGACAGCCACGGCCCCGGCCAAGGCGCCCAGAAGCATGTGCCCGGGGGTGGCGACCCACAGGCTGCCTCCACTGGCCTTGATGAAGTACATGATCGGGAACATCCCGATCAGAAGGATGCTCATGCCGACGACCATCGTGTTCCGTCGGCCGATCCTGTCCACCATGAAGCCGGCGGCGAAGCCCAGAACCACTGCGAACGCGGAGGCGGCGGTGGCGACCCACGCTGTGGTGCCCGGGAGCATGCCGACCTCCTGCTGCATGAAGAGAGGCATGTATGCCGGGACCACGTAACCGATCGCGAGAACCGAGGTGCTGAGTGCGATCACCCGGGCGAGCGTCGCGGGGTACTTCGTGACGACCAGGCGGACCGGCGACGACTGAACTTCCTGCTTGGCCGCCAGCTCCTTGAAGTCGGGTGACTCCTCCAGGCGGTTGCGCAGATAGAGCACGAAGAGCATGAGCGGAAGCGACATCAGAAGCGGGATCCGCCATCCCCACTCCACCATGGTCTCCTCGGAGGTGAGCGACGTCGTCAGCGCCACGACCAACGGCGCGAGGACCGCACCCATGGCGAAGCCCACCGGGGTCATCGCACTCAGGATTCCGTAGTTCTTGGCGGTGGCGTGCTCTGTCACGAAGGTCGCCGAGCCCATCTGTTCGCCTCCGGCGAAGAAGCCCTGCAGCAGGCGGGTGAGAACGAGGAGTAGGGGAGCGACGATCCCGATCGCCGCGTACGTCGGTAGCACGCCCATGAGGATCGTGGCGAGGCCCATACCGCCGATGGTGGCGATCAACGCGAATCGTCGACCGTGACGGTCTCCGATCCGGCCGAAGACGATCCCGCCGATCGGCCTGGCGAGGAACCCGGTTCCCAGCACCGCGAGCGAGCTCAGCACACTGGTCGCGGGGTTGTCGCTGGGGAAGAACTGGGGGCCCATGTAGGCGATGAGAAACGTGAAGACCATGAAGTCATAGGCCTCCACCGTGGTGCCGAAGAAACCTGCAAGGGACGCTCTCCGCACGAGACTGTGGGATGGCGCTGAGTCAGTGGACGTCATCGCGAAACTCTTTCTGGGAGTGTGGTTGTCATTGGGAATCGAGGTCGGCGCCGACGCGGGTCGCCTCTCGCCGGCGCGTCAGGGGGATTCACCGCGGTCGCGTCGCGCTCAACGGGCGATGGGTGGCGGTCGTCACGACTCCTCCGGGTTGTTGAGTCCCTGTAGCCGGTATGGGTAGGTGACGGTCGCGCCCCCGTCCATCACGAGAACCTGCCCGGTGACGGCGGCAGCCAGGTCGCTGACGAGAAACGAGATCCCGGCGGCGACGTCGGACGGCGTGGTCCACCTGGGTAGAGGCTCCGCCGCCCTCGCGTTCGCGAGCTGCGCTTCGTCGAGGACCTCTCGCATGCGCGGGGTCAGGGTGAATCCCGGGGCGACCGCGTTGACTCTCACCCCGGCCGGCCCGAGTTCCAGAGCCGCCGTACGGACGAGGGAGGTGAGCGCTGCCTTGTACGCGCCGTAGGCGGCGTGTCCGGGGGCCGTTCCGAGCCCCGAGACCGAGGCCACGAACGTCAACGAGCCGGCAGCCTGATCGGCCAGGGTCTGACCGAAGTGGCGGGTCGTGAGCCAGGCGTGGCGGAGCACTAGATTGTGGGCGGAATCCCAGTCGGAATCTGAGAGTTCGAGAAGAGGTCGGTACCGGGCCATGCCGATCACGTCAACCACGCCGTCCACCCGTCCGAGGTCGGCCACGAGTGCACCCATGTCTCGATCGTTCGTCGCATCGACGACGGCCGCGCGGGCGGACGGGCCGATCTCCTCGGCCACCTCGTTCGCTCTGTCCCGCTCCGCGTCGACGACGGTGACACTGGCGCCCATGTGAGCTAGCGCGTGTGCGGTGTGCCGACCGATTCCCCGCCCACCGCCGAGCACCACCACATGTTGGCCGACCAATCGGAATCGCTGTGTGATCTGCGTGATCTGGTCGGCCGCATCCACGAGTTCCGTCACGGAGCGGGATGCGGGCGGTTCGTATTCAGACATTCGTGAGTTCTCCTGGCGAGGTGCGGGCGGCGGGTCCGGGCACGATTCCCGAGAGCTGTTCCTGGGATGGGACGGGTGCCGCTCGGTCCGGTGAGCGAGAGGAAGCGGGAGGGAGCGGCAGGGGGGCCGCGCAGGTGGCGAGATGGGAAGAGGGCCGGGTGGAAAGCCTCGCCGGCCGGGTGATGCAGGTCACTGTAGCCAGTGGCCGCGTCAACGCGCAACTGTCCGCGCATGTTTATTTCGAGACGCTTATGGGGGGAAAGAGGTCCACGCGGTGCGTCGACTCCGGCCTATTGACGCGCCCGTGGCCGATGGCTACAGTGAGCTCAGTCACAGACCGAGGGCCGTGTCACCGACTGCCGGCTCCGCAGAGGGGCCGGACGACCACGCGGCCCCGGAGTCGATGGGATCCACCACCGCGCTCGACGTGCGAGCTGCGCTGATCTGAGGAGTCTATGTTGAGCACGCGTAAGACGAATTGGGGCCGTTGGGGAGACGATGACGAGCTCGGCGCTCTCAATCTGCTGACTCCGGACCGCGTTCTCGCCGCCCTCCGTCTTCCGAAGAGTGGCAAGACCTACAGCCTCGGCATCCCGATCCAGCGATCCGGTGTACCGAACCTGGAGTACCGCGGGATCCCGCAGCGTCTGACGATGATGAACCATCAGGATGAGGCCATGGCGCGGGCGAACGGCGGCGCCCCGGGTGTCGGCGCGAACGAGGATCAGCTCGTCATGCCGTCGCACACCTCGACGCACATGGACGCTCTGTGCCACGTCTACTCGGACAACAAGATCTACAACGGATTCCCGGCCGACGAGGTCACGCCGTATTCGGGAGCGGCGAAGTGCAGTATCGCGAACGTCGGGGGCATCACCGGGCGCGGTGTCCTGATCGATGTGGCCGCCTCGAAGGGCGTCTCCGTACTCGAACCGGGGTACGTCATCACCGCGGACGATCTTCGGACGGCGCTCGACGCTCAAGGGGTCGAGTTGGAGACCGGGGACCTCGTACTCGTGCGGACCGGGTGGCTCGAGGATTATCTGGCGAACCAGGGGGAGATGATGCCGCAGCCCGGTATCGGCCTCGAAGCCGCCGCGTTCCTCGCCGAGAAAGACGTGGCGCTGGTAGGCGCCGACAACGCGGCCATCGAGCCGATCCCGTTCGATCAGAACGTCTACCTGGGCGTGCACATCATCCTGCTCGTGGAGCACGGGATCCACCTGGTCGAGCACCTGGATCTAGCGGAGCTCTCGGCAGACAAGTGCTACGAGTTCCTCCTCACGATCGGCGCACTGAAGATCACCGGAGGCACGGCAAGTCCGGTCTCGCCCGTGGCCATCGGCTGACCCCTCCTTCCTTCATCCCTCGCTCGCTCTCACACCCTCAAGGAACCCGATGACAGACGACGCCGGAACGGCTACCCACGACTACCGGACTTCGCATATCGGTCTGTGCGTGTCCGACCTGGCCCGGAGCACGCGCTTCTACTGCGACGGCCTGGGCTTCACCAAGATCATGGAGTACGACATCGATGAACAGATCCCTGAGGTCGATGCGCCCTGCAGTCTCACTTCGACATTTCTGGAGAAGGACGGGATGCGCCTCGAGTTGCTGTCGTACCGGCAGCCCGGGGTGATCGGCACCCCGCCCACGAGACGCAACCACCTGGGATTGACGCATCTGTCCTTCTTCGCCGAGGACATCGATGCCGCCGCCGAGGAGCTGTGCGGCTTCGGCGGCACGCTCGTAGAGGACACCCGCGTGGGAATGGAAGACGCGTCCGCCCCGCAGTTCGTATTCCTCGCGGACCCGGACGGCAACCGGGTCGAACTCATGCACATCCCCGCTGGCACCCCTTGGTGACCCAGCCCGCGCGCCACCTTTCTGACAGAACCTAAGGACGACTCATGAGCGCTCCCACGAGAACAGAAATCGACCCGCACCTCTGGGTGCCCCAGCGCAAGGTCACAGACCTCGAGCCCTTCCGCAAGAAGTACGCGGAGGAGCGCGCCAAGCGGATGCCCCTCACCGGTGCCGACACCTATAAGGCCGTCGACTTCGATGGCAAGTTCGCTGCTTTCGACACCGACCCCCACGCCCAGGCTCCCCGCAGTACGCCCGCGGTGACCGCCGAGATCGAGATGCTCATCATCGGCGCCGGCTTCATGGGCATGAGCGCCGGAATCGAGTTGAAGAAGAAGGGGATCACCAACTTCACGATCCTCGACGTGGCGGCCGACTTCGGAGGTACGTGGTACTGGAACCGGTACCCGGGAGTCCGGTGTGACGTGGAATCGTACGTCTACCTGCCGTACCTCGACGAGACGGGCTACATGCCCACCGAGCGGTACGTGCGGGGAGACGAAATCTACGGCTACTGCCAGCTGCTGGCCGAGCAGTACGACCTCTACGACAACGCCCTGTTCCAGACTCGGGTCACCTCGATGGAGTGGGACGAGGAAAGCGCACGGTGGACGGTGCGCACCGACGGCGGCGATGAGTTCCGCGCACGCTTCGTCTCCACCCAGAGCGGGCAGTTCAGCCGCCCCCAGCTCCCGGGCATCCCCGGAATCGAGAACTTCCGGGGTCACAGCTTCCACACGAGCCGGTGGGACTACGAGTACACCGGTGGTGACAGCAGAGGGAATCTGCACAAGCTCCATGACAAGCGTGTGGCCATCATCGGGACCGGGGCCACCGGCGTCCAGGTCATCCCCCAGCTCGCCGAGTACGCCGAGTCGCTGGTCGTATTCCAGCGCACACCCACCCAGATCGCGCCGCGAGAGAACTCGCCCACCGACCCGGAGTGGTTCAAGAATCTTCCCGACGGTTGGTATCGGAAGCGTCGGGATTCGTTCGACAAGTGCGCGATGGACCGCGCCACCGCCGACTGCGACGTCGACGACGGCTGGATCAAGTTCGCGAAGTATCAACTCGGAGCGATCTACGAGGCCGGCGGCACTGAACCGACCCTCGAGCAGTTCATGGACGCCATGGAGCGGTCCGACTACGAGTGGAACGAGATGCTCCGGGACCGCGTTGACGCGATCGTCGAAGACCCGGACAAGGCCGAGAAGCTGAAGAGCTACTACCGGACCATGTGCAAGCGGCCGGGCTTCAGCGATGACTTCCTTCCCGCCTTCAACAAGGAGTCCGTCGAGATCGTCGACACCGCCACCACTCCCATCGACCGGATCACCGAGCGCGGTGTGGTCGTCGATGGCAGGGAGTTCGAGGTGGACCTGATCATCTACGCGACCGGTTTCCAGATCGGCCGCTCCTGGACCGACAAGGCGGGGTACGACGTCGAGGGTCGCAACGGCAACCGCCTCTCGGAGAAGTTCGCAGACGGGGTGAGCACCTACCACGGATTCCTGAGCAAGGACTTCCCCAATCTGTTCTTCCTCGGGTTCAACCAGTCCACTCAGGTGTCGAACATCGCGAACCTCATCGACCATCAGGCCCGCCACATGATCTACATGGTGGACAAGTGCGTCCGCGAGGGCATTCGGGCTATCGAGCCGACTCCCGAGGCCGAGTCCGGCTGGTGCGAGGTGATCGCGGAGCACGCGGAGATGCGTCGTGATTGGAACAACACCTGTACACCGGGTCAGTACAACAACGAGGGGCGCCTCGACGACAAGCGCAGCAACCTGGTCGGAGGGCTCTACGGACCCGGTTACGAGTACTTTGACCTGCTCCGAAAGTGGAGAGAGGCCGACGATCTCGACGGACTCTCGCTGACCCGCTGAGCGGGGCCCCGTTCGCGAAAGCTCTGTGCGGCTGGTCGGGTGGTCCTCCGTCATGGGGACTACCCGACTAGCCGTGTACTGATCAAGGAGATAGACATGACGTTGACGCCGGTTCGGCTCGGCCAGGCCCTGTTCACGATGGTGGACCCGTCCCGCGGCCACGAGGTCGCATACAACCGTTGGTACGAGAGGGACCACCGCTACTCCGGCTGCATGATCGGCCCCGGTTGGTTCGCGGGCAGCAGGTGGGTCGCGACGAAGGCCCTGAAGGATCTTCGTTTCCCGGAGACCGGTCCGGTGGCCACCAAGACCGAAGACGGTTCCTACCTCGCGATCTACTGGGTCCATGAGCCCGAGATGGAGGAGGCCGAGGCCTGGGCCCGCACGCAGGTCGGTGAGCTCTATGCGGCCGGTCGAGGGTTCGCGGAACGAGAGCACGTCCACACCGGGCAGTACCTGCCGGATTCGACGGTGTCGGCCCGAGAGGACGGCGTGCCGCTCGAACTGGCACACGATCACAACTACGGCGGACTCGTGGTGGTGATGATCGAGGCCGCTGACGGAATGGACCGTGCCGATGCCATCCGGACGATCGATTCCGGCCCGGTGAAGACGCTTCTCGGGAAGGGAGCCGTCGACCTGGTGAGCAGCTGGCGGGCCAAGCCCTGGCCGGCGGACCACAACGTCCCCATGAAGATGGGTAACGACGGCGGGTCCCCCGATCGGATCCTGCAGATGTGCTTCCTGGAGGACGACCCAGCCCGGAGCTGGCAGCAGATCATCGACTACGCAGCGGAGATCGAGAGCTCCGGCGCAGGGACGGTCACGTTCGCCTCTCCCTTCATCCCCACGGTGGTCGGAACCGACAAGTACACCGACGAATTGTGGTGACGACGGTGTTGAACGGCGAGAAGATCCTGGTCACGGGTGTCACCGGACAGATCGCGATGCCCATCGCGCGACTGCTGGCCACCCGGAACGAGGTGTGGGGGCTGGCGCGGTACAGCCGCGCCGGCAGCCGTGAAGATGTAACCGAAGCGGGGATCACGCCGGTGACCTGCAACATCGGGGAAGGCGACTTCTCTGAGGTGCCGGATGACTTCACCTACGTTGTTCACCTGGCTGCGGACCTGTCTCCGGGTTGGGACTACGACGCGGCCGTTCGTGCGAACGCCGAGGGCACCGGTCTCCTCCTCCAGCACTGTCGGAAGGCGAAGGGCGCGCTGGTGATGTCGACCCATTCGGTGTACCGGCCGCAGGAGGACCCGATGTACGTGTTCACCGAGGACTCGCCGTTGGGAGAGTGCAACAGCACCCATACGCCCACGTACTCGGTGTCGAAGATCAGTCAGGAGGCCGCTGCTCGACTGGCCGCCCGGGCGTTCGGGGTCCCCGTCACAATCGCGCGGATGAACGCCTCGTTCGGTCCCAACGGCGGGCTCCCCGCTATGCATGTGGACGCTCTCGCGCAGGGACGGTCGGTGACGACCCGATGGGACCCGTGCATGTACAGCCCCATCTACGAGGACGACATCAACACACAGGTGAGTGCTCTGCTGGAGGCTGCGACCGTCCCCGCCACCATCGTGAACTGGGGCGGTGACGAGCCGGTCAGCGTCCAGGAGTGGACGGCGTACGCCGGCGAGTTGATGGGAATCGAAGCAACCGTCGAGGTCGAGCCGATCGAGGGAACCCTCCGGGGTTCGATCGCGGATACGGCTCGGCGCATGTCGATCACCGGGCCCTGCACCGTGGACTGGCGGGAGGGCTTGCGACGCACGATCGCCAGTCGTCACCCTGACCTGCTGGTCCAGCCGTTGCCCTCCTGACCAACCCACTCACACACATTCCGGGAGAACTGATGTCGACCACAATGCACGAGTCGTTGCCCCCTCTGCGGCCGGGTCGGCCGTCGTCTCCGGAGCTCGACGGCCGCCGGGCGATGTTCGCGCCGACGGAGATCGACCCGGGTCTCGGGATCTCGTCCGAGGCCACGGAGATCGCGGACATCGAGTGCCTGGTACTCAACCCCGAAGGGTCGGTGACCATTCTGTACCTCCACGGCGGCGGATACAGGATGGGCAGCCCGGAGGCGTACAACGCCTACGGGGCGACGCTCGCGGCGGGGGCGGACGCGAGGGTCGTCCTGCCGAGATATCGGTTGGCGCCAGAGAATCCGTTCCCCGCGGGCCTGCATGACGCCGTGGCGGTGTACCTGGAACTGGCCCGGGCGTCGGACACCCCGATCGTCCTGGCCGGTGACTCCGCCGGCGCGGGCCTGGCCGCTGCGGTGACCGTCACGATGTGTCTGGGCGACGCCCGCCGACCAGCGGGCCTGATGCTGATGTCGCCGTGGCTGGACCTGCGGTGTTCCTCACCGTTCTACGGAACCGCGAGTGATGTCTTCTTCACACGTGACACCGCGGCGTCCGCGCGGGACGACTACCTGCAGGGGGCGCCCCAAGACGACGTCCTGGTGTCACCGCTGTTGGCCGACCACGCGGGGTTCCCGCCCACGCTCATCCAGGTGGGGGGCGATGAAGCCCTGGTGGGTGATGCTCTCGGGCTCACCACGTCACTCGCGGGCCACAACATCGGTTGCACGCTCGAAGTCCTGGCTGATCAGGGACACACGTGGCCGTTGATTCAGCCGGAGAGCGCAGCCGCGCGCGCCTCCGTGGAATCGTGCGTACGGTTCATCAGGTCTCGGAGCTCCTCGGGCTGATCGGGCGGGAAGGCCGCTGAGAGCGTGGTGCTCAGTCCGCCACGGCGGACCGGGCGCGATCCACGATCGCGTCGGCCAACTCCGCCGGCCGCTCGTCCGGGATCCAGTGGCTGACGCCATTCATCTCGACGAACCGGTAGTCGGCGTCCACGTGCTCGCGGGTCCGCTCGGCGCCACCGCGGCCGAGGGCCGGATCGCGGTCGCTCCACACGAACGTCGTGGGGACGTGGACCTTCGCGGTGGCGGCGCCGGGCGCGGCGAAGGGCAGGGCCCGGTACCAGCCGAGCCCGCCGCGGATCGCGCCGGTGGCGACCATCTCCCCGCGGTAGCGCTCGATCATCTCTGGCGTCATTCCCATGCCCGCGAGTGCTTTCTCGGGCCCGGGGCCAGGGGAGTTGAGCACGAGCTCCGGGACGAACGGCAGCTGGAAGAACCCCATGTACCAGGACCGCAGCAGCTGGTCGGACCTGGCCATCGCGGTGAGGAACGCCGCGGGGTGCGGGACCGAGACAGCGGTGAGTGAGCGGACCCGGTCGGGGTGGGCGCCGGCGATGCCCCACGCCACGGCGGCACCCCAGTCGTGGCCCACCACGTGGGCGTCGGCCAACCCGGCGGCGTCGAGCAGGCCGAGCACGTCGCCGACCAGTTCGGGGAGACGGTAGGCGCGGCGCCCGCGCGGCCGGGCCGATTCGCAGTAGCCGCGCTGGTCGAGCGCGAGCGTGCGATAGCCGGCGGAGTGCAGTAGCGGCGTCACGAGGTCCCAGCTCGAGGTGCGCTGCGGGAACCCGTGCAGCAGCACGATGGTCTCGCCGTCCGCGGGGCCGGAGTCGACGGCGCGCAGTTCCATGCCGTCGCGCGGGAACCACAGGTCGGGGCGGGGGGCGTCGCTGGCGGTCATGACGGCGACGCTACCCGCGGTCTCCGCGCCTCGGGGATGCTTGCGCGCTCCGGCGCCGGGGCCAGCCGGAGGCGCGAACCCCCGGCCGGCCCCGCCGGCGCATCACCGCGCGAGTGGCCGCGTCGGCTCAGACCCGCGCGGGGTCCGGACGCTCCCACACGCGGTGGTTCGCCAGCAGCGGCTTGAGCGCCGGCACCACGCCGCCCGCGGCGTCCACCTGCACGACGCCCGGGGTGTCGGTCGTGATCCCGAAGTCGGCGTACCGGTCGACGGGCGCGAGCGTGGCGATGGCCTTCTTGTGCCGGTACATCTCGCTGATGAGGATGTCCGTGCGCGGATTGGCCGGGAGGTCCACCACCACGAGGGCGTCGAACTCGATCGACCGCTGCGTCTGATAGGTCCGCGAGACGGACACGGCCTCACCGGCCTCCGGGTCACCGAGCATCCCGCCCACGGGGGCGATCACCAGCGGCACCATGTCGTCGTCGAACACCGCCTGCACGAGCTCGGAGACGGCCTCCACGTCGGAGTCCTCGGTGACGAGGATGCCGATCTGCCGGCCGTCGGACGGCCACTCCTTGCCGATCTGCGAGAGCGCGGGGCTGGTCGTGACCTCGGCGACGGGCACCTTCGCCGGCGCGGGCAGGCCGAGCCCGGTGGCCACGGTGACCGCGAGATCGTGGTCGATGTGCGCGAGCTGCTCGACCTGCCGGACCTTGATGGCCTGCTCGTAGCACTTGCCCAGCTCGAAGGTGTACGCCTCGGCGACGTGCTCCTTCTCGACGTCGGTGAGGCTGTTGTAGAACAGCGTCACCTGCGAGAAGTGGTCGTCGAAGCTGGCCGGCTTGGCGCGCTCGATCTGCGACTCGGAGATCTTCTGCGCCACCTCGACGAGCGCGGCGTCGTCGGTGCCGGCCATGAACGGGCAGCCGCCGTCGAGGCTGTTGGGCTTGTACGGCGCCACGCCCACGTGGTCGGCGGACTGGTGGAAGCCGTCGCGGAACATGTCGTTGACCGGCGCGTGCGGGCGGTTGATGGGGATCTGCCCGAAGTTGGGCCCGCCCAGGCGCGTGAGCTGGGTGTCGAGGTACGAGAACAGCCGGCCCTGCAGCAGCGGGTCGTTGGTCACGTCGATGCCCGGCACGAGGTGGCCCGGGTGGAACGCGACCTGCTCGGTCTCGGCGAAGAAGTTCTTGACGTTGGCGTTGAGCTCCATGGTGCCGATGACCTGCACCGGCGCGAGCTCCTCGGGCACGATCTTGGTCGGATCCAGCAGATCGATGCCGTGGAAGGTCTCGGTCATCCCGTTCTCGTCGACCGTGTCGGGGAAGACCTGGATGCCGAGGTCCCACTTGGGGAACGCGCCGGTCTCGATCGCGTCGGCGAGGTCGCGGCGGTGGAAGTCGGGGTCCATGCCGCCGGTGATCTGGGCTTCCTCCCACACCTGCGAGTGGACGCCGAGGTGGGGCTTCCAGTGGAACTTCGCCAGGGCGGTCTCCCCGGCGGCGTTGACGAGCCGGAACGTGTGGACGCCGAAGCCCTCCATCATCCGGTAGGAGCGGGGGATGCCCCGGTCGGACATGTTCCACATCGTGTGGTGCTGCGCCTCGGTGTGCAGGGAGACGAAGTCCCAGAAGGTGTCGTGGGCGCTCTGCGCCTGGGGGATCTCGCGGTCCGGGTGCGGCTTGGCGGCGTGCACGACGTCGGGGAACTTGATGGCGTCCTGGATGAAGAACACGGGGATGTTGTTGCCCACCAGGTCCCAGGTGCCCTCGTCGGTGTAGAACTTGGTCGCGAATCCGCGGGTGTCGCGGACGGTGTCGGCGGAGCCGCGGTTGCCGAGCACGGTGGAGAAGCGGACGAAGACCTCGGTCTCCTTGCCCTCGGCGAACACGCCGGCCTTGCACACGCTGGCGGCGGCGCCGTTGGCGCGGAAGACGCCGTGCGCTCCGGCGCCGCGGGCGTGGACCACGCGCTCGGGGATGCGCTCGTGGTCGAAGTGCATGATCTTCTCGCGCAGGTGGTGGTCCTGGAGCAGGACGGGGCCGCGGCGGCCGGCCTTCTGCGAGTGGTCGGTGTCCGACAGGCGGGCGCCCTGGGCGGTGGTGAGGAAGGCACCCTGCTGGCGCATGACCTCCTCGCGGGCGGTGACGGAGCCGGGCGGCTCGGCGCCGGTCGGGCCGTACGGGGTGGCGCCCCTCTGGTCGGCCTTGGGCGGCAGCGGGCTGGTGGGCTCGGTGGGCTCGTCGACGGTCGGCGGCCGGGACCCGGGGGTGCCGGGGACGACGTCGGCGCTGCCGACCAGGTCGTCGGCGAGCTCCTCGGCCTTGTCGACGATCTTCTCGGCGGCGGACCGGGCGGCGGACTTGGAATCTGACCTCTTGTCGGGCATGGCGCTCCTTCGCGGGTGGGAATCGGACGTCCGGGCGTTCCCGTCCCTCTCCTCCGCGCCGGTGGGACCGCCGTGGGGCGGGGGTGGGAACCGTGGGCGCGATTCTGCCCCCGTCCGCGCCGGCCGCAACCGCTCGATCAATGTCAGAGAACCTTCATCCGCGATTATTCTCATTCCATGACTTCCCCCCCGGTCGCCCGCGAGCACCTCCCGTACCCGGTCCTGCTGGCGGCGGCGTGGTCCGCGTGCCTGCTCCTCATCGCGGGCGGCGGCTGGCTCCTGGGACAGGCGGTGGGGCGGCTGTCGGTGATCCTGGCTCCCCTCGCGATCGCGGTACTGCTGGCGGCCATGCTCCGGCCGCTCGTGGACCGCATCCCGCAGCGGGTCCCGCGTGCGGCGGCGGCCCTCGTCGTCGTCGTCGGGGTCCTCGGGGTCGTCCTCGCCGCGCTCGCGGCGGTCACCACCCAGCTCGCCACCGGGGTGCCCCGCATGCGGGAGCAGATCTCCTCCGGCACCGACGCGGCGTTGCGGTGGCTCGAGGAGGGGCCGCTGCACCTCACGGCGGACCGGCTGCAGGAGGCGGTGGCGCAGGCGCGGACGTGGATCGAGTCCCACTCGGAGGCCGTGGCGGCCGGGGCGGTGCAGTTCGGGCACACGGCGGTCGACGCGGTGGCCGGGATGCTGATCTGCCTGGTGGCGTTGTTCTTCTTCCTCTATCACGGCGAGAAGCTGTGGGCGTTCTTCGTGCGGTGGCTGCCGCGCGCGAGCCGCGCGCACGTGGACTCGGCGTTCCGTCACGGCTGGGGGAGCCTGGGGGCGTACACGCGGACGCAGTTGACGGTGGCCGCGATCAACGCGGCGGGTGTCGGCATCGGCGCGGCGTTGCTGCGGGTGCCGTTCGTCATCCCGATCGTCGTGGTGGTGTTCCTGGCGTCGTTCGTGCCGATCGTGGGCACGCTGGTGGCGGGGCTGGTGCCGACGGTGTTGGCGGTGGTCGAGCGCGGTCCGGCGATCGCGGTCGCGATGCTGGCGATCGTCGTGGTGGTGCACCAGCTCGAGTCGCACGTCCTGCAGCCGATCCTCATGGGTCACGCGGTGGCGCTGCACCCGCTGGCGGTGATCCTCGTGGTGACGGCGGGGACGTATCTGTTCGGGATCGTCGGCGCGCTGTTCGCGGTGCCGGTGACGGCGATGGCCAACACGATCGTGCGGTACCTCGCCGCGCGGGGGGCCGGCGGCGCCGACGGCGACGGTCCGGGGCCGGGGCTGGTGCCGGAGGTCGACGAGGTGTCGGGGCCGGACCACGAGGGCCGCGACGAGGGCCGCGACCGCGACGACGGCGGCGACGACGAGCACGACGACGGGGGCGACGACGAGGGCGACGACGAGCCCGGCCCGCGCGGTCGTCCCGCCGCCCCCGGCGACCCCGCGGAACCGGCCGGGCACGCCCGGGCCGACGCCGGTCCCGCCGCCCGGTGAGCCGCCGGGCCGGCGCTTCCCGGGACGCCCGCGCCGTCCGGGTGGTCCGCTCGAGCGTGGTCCGCGCGCCCCGCGAGCAGGTGTGGGCGCGCGTCGTCACGCCGGACGGCGTCGCCGACGAGTTCGGACCACTTCTCACGATGCGGTTCCCGCCCGCGCTCGCCGGCGCGTCGATCGCCGACGTGCCGACGGGCCGGCCGGTCGGGCGGGCGTGGATCCTGCTGGGCGGCGTGGTCCCGCTGGAGTTCGACGACCTCACGCTCCTCGAGGTCTCGGCGCCCCGGTTCTTCCGCGAGCGCTCGCGCCTCGGCTCGTGCCGCGTGTGGGAGCACCACCGCGATCTCGAGGCCCGGCCCGACGGCACGACGCGCGTCACCGACACCCTGCGCGCGGTGCCGCGGGCGCCGCTGCCGGGCCCGGTCGTGCGCGCGGTCGTCGGCGCGCTGTTCACGCACCGACACCGCCGGCTCGCCCGGTGGGCCGGCGGTGTCGGTGGTGGCGGTATCGGCGGTGGTGCCGGCGGGTCCGGCTAGGCGAGTACCCCGCGCACCGGCTCGGTGCGGTACGAGTACGGCAGCGTGCCGTCCTCGACCGCCCGGTCGATCGTCGCGTAGAGCGACGGGCACCGGTTGGACGAGGAGGTCCCGGACGACCGCAGGTCAGCGGCCATCCCGGTGTCGTCCGCCCGGAGCAGGGGGCAGGCCCGGGCGTCGTCCAGCCACTGGACGCCGGTGTGCTCGGGGCTGTACTTCTCCGCCGCGACGGTGATGCCGCAGTGGTCGCAGTCGATCTTCTGCATCGCCTGCGGCCTAGACGCCGGTGGGCTGGGCGGCCCCGGCCCGTGCCGCGTCGGTCACGGCGGCGGCGTCGGCCTCGTTCTGCGCGCGCTGACGGGCGATGTTCTCGGCGACCTCGCGGTCCCAGTGCTCGTTCGCCTTGGTCACGTCCACGTCGAACTCGAACCGGCGGACCATGTCCTCGGTGATGTCGGCGCGGTCCACGTAGAACTGCTCGTACCAGCGGCGCAGCTGGTAGACCGGCCCGTCGTCCTCGGACAGCAGCGGGTTCTCGATCCGGGTCTTGTCCTTCCAGATGATGACGTCCTGCTCGAACGTCTCCATGGTGCCGTTGCCGAACTGGGCGGCCAGGGCGTTGGCCTCCTCGTCCGTCATGCCGGGCGTCTTGGACACCATCACGCCGTACTGGAGCAGGAAGGAGTTCGGGGTGACCGGGTAGTGGCAGTTGATGAGGACCACCTCGAGCCCGTCCTGGGCCGTGAGCTGGTTGATCATGTACGACGGGCCGAAGTACGAGGCGGTGGACTGGGTCACCGAGTCCTCACCGAAGTTGACGTAGCCGGCCGTGTCCGCGCGCGGCTTGAACGACATCTCCTGGGTGGCGATGTGGTTCTCGAACACATTGCGGAAGTGCATCGGCTGGTTGAGGTGCACGTAGTAGAAGTGCGCCATGTCCACGACGTTGTCCACGACCTCGCGGGCCGGCGACCCCTCGATGAGGGTCGACGCCCAGTTCAGGTCAGTCCACTTGTCGGTGCCGTAGCCCTCGATCTCGGGGATCATCTCCTCCTCGAGCGGGTCGCCGCCCTCGGGGTCGTTCCACACGAAGAGCTGGCCGTTGCGCTCCATGGTCTGCCAGGCCTGGGTGCGGGCGCGCAGCGGGACGCGGCGGGCGTAGGGGATCTCCTTGCACCGGCCGTCGCCGCCCCAGCGCCAGTCGTGGAACGGGCACGCGATCTTGCCGTCCTTGATCTGGCCCTTGGACAGGTCGCCGCCCATGTGCCGGCAGTAGGCGTCCAGCACGTTGAGCTGGCCGTCCTCGCCGGCCCAGACGACCAGCTTGCCGCCGAACGCGTTGAGCGAGTGGGGCTTGCCGTCGCGGAAGTCCTCGGCCAGGCCCAGGCAGTGCCAGCCGCGCGCATAGCGCTCCTTGAGTTCCCCGACCTCGATCTGACGTACCTCGTCGACGATGTCTTCCGTCGTCATAGTCCAACCTCCTGGGTTGTGGGTGGTGAGATGCCTCACAGTGGCGACGGCGACGGCCCCGCGACGGATCGCTCCCGCTCAGTGGGAAGCGTCCACGTCCTCTCCCGCCAGCAGGGCCCGGGCCTCCGGGCGACCGTCGAGCAGTCGCCCCACCCGGCGCCGACAGCGCCACCCCTCACCCGTCCGGACGAGCTCCCAGCGGTTGGCCGTGGCGCGCGCGACCGTGAACGGGCCGCCGGGCCCGTCGGCGGTCACGAGCAGCGACTTGCAGGTGGCCACGGCGGTGTCGCCGTCGATCACCACGTCACCGGGCTCGAGGATGTGCGCGCACCCGCCGCGGACGAAGCCCTGGTGCATGGGGCCACGGACCATCGCCCGGATCTCCTCGTGGCCGCGCATGACGCCGGTGTCCACGTCGTACTCGCCGTCCTCGGTCCACACCCGCGCCACCGCATCGGCGTCGCCGGCGTCGATAGCCGGGCCGTACGTCGTCATCAGCGCGACGATCGCGGCGCGGTCCTCCAGGGCGTCCACGCGCGCGGTGAGCTCGAGCAGGATCTGGGTCATCTGGTCCTCGGTCATGCTCCCAGTCCGCCACAGACCCCCTCGCCGACCCGCACTCTTCCCGGTGACCGGGAACGAGCGGTCCGCGCGGCCCGTCGACTGTGACGCTGCTCTCACCTTTGAACCGGTCGACGGGAGATCCAACCATGACAACTGTGCTGCCGAACTCGGCGGGAACCGACGAGCCGACGGGCGCCGCCGTGTCGGCCCCCGCCGTCCCCGCCACCGCCCTGACCGCCACCGTGCCGGTCACGCCCGCGCCGTCCAACCCGGTGTACGAGTACATCGAGGCCCACGCCGAAGAGCTGTTCGCCCAGGGCGCCGAGGCCGAGAAGATCGGACGCCTCACGGACACCACCGTCCGCATCCTGCGCGAGGCCGAGGCCATGCGCATGTTCCAGCCCGCCGAGTACGGCGGCCTCGAGTACCGTCCGCGCCAGTTCGCGGAGACGGTCATGCGGCTCGCCTCCCTCGACCCGGCGGCGGGCTGGGTGCTCGGCGTGTGCGGAGTCCACCCGTGGCAGCTCGCCTACAACGACACCCGCGTCCAGGACGAGGTGTGGGGCACCGACTCCAGCACCTGGATGGCCTCCCCGTACATGCCCGGCGGCCTGCTCGTCCCGCAGGAGGACGGCACCTACCACTTCAGCGGACGCTGGCAGTTCTCGTCCGGGACCGACCACTGCCGGTGGGCGTTCCTCGGCGGCATGCTGGCGACCCCGGAGGGCGAGATGGCGCAGCCGCCGCAGATGGTGCACGTGATCGTGCCCCGCGGGGACTACGAGATCATCGAGGACTCGTGGGACGTGGTGGGCCTGCGCGGCACGGGCAGCAAGGACCTGGTGATCGCCGGGTGCACGGTCCCGGACTACCGCGTCATGACGTGGGAGGACGTGTCCTCCGGTGAGGGCCAGGCCCGCTCCGGCCGCACCGAGACCCTCTACCGCATGCCGTGGTCGGCGATGTTCCCGCTCGGCATCACCGCCGCGACCGTCGGCATCTGCGAGGGTCTGCTCCGCCTGGCGCAGGAGTACCAGACCGCGCGCATCGACGCGAACGGCGGCCGGGTCACCGAGGACCCGCAGACCATGTACCAGTTCGCGGAGCTGTCCGCGGACCTGCGCGCCGCCCGCGCGGAGCTGCTCGCCAACGCCGACGAACTGTGGGAGCTCACCGAGGCCCAGGGTGAGGTCGACTTCGCCCGACGCGCCCAGGGCCGGGCCACGCAGGTCCGCGCCGCCTGGCGGGCCGTGCACGCCGCCAACGAGATCTTCGCCCGCTGCGGCGGCAACGCCCTCCGGATGGACCAGCCGATGCAGCGCTTCTGGCGAGACGCCCAGGCCGGCATCCACCACGCCATCCACGCGGCCAACACCGTGTACCACGCGGCCGGTCTCAGCGCCCTCGGCGTGGAGCCCGAGGGCCCGCTGCGCAAGCTCATCTGACCGGCGGACCTCGAGGAGACCACCATGATCGACAGTTCCAAGTACGGCCCGTGGGCCGTCATCGCCGGCGGGTCCGAGGCGGTCGGCGCCGAGTTCGCGCACCAGCTCGCCCGCGCGGGGCTCAACCTGCTGCTCATCGCCCGAAAGGAGGGGCCGCTCGAGGAGACCGCGGAGGCCGTCCGGCAGCACGGCACCGAGGTCCGGACGCTGAGTCAGGACCTGGTCGCGCCGGACGCGGTCGAGGCCATCGCGGCCGCGACCGCCGACCTCGAGGTGGGGCTGCTCATCCTCAACGCCGGCGCCAACACCTACGGTCACGAGTTCGTCACCGGGGACCTCGAGGCGTTCCGCGCGGTGGCCACGCTCAACATCGACCGCAAGCTCGAGCTCACGCACCTGCTGGGTCGACCGATGGCCGAGCGGGGCCGCGGCGGGATCATCATCGTCGGATCGGTCACCGGGTTCGTGGGATGCGAGGTGATGAGCGTGTACTCGGCCTCCAAGGCGTTCAGCCGCGTCTTCGCCGAGGGCCTGTGGCTGGAGATGAGGGACCGCGGCGTGGACGTCCTCGCGCTCACCGCCGGCCCCACCCGGACCCCCGCCATGGACCGCGCCGGCCTGGACTTCGACGCCGCGGGGATCGTGGCCTCGGACCCGGCCGACGTCGCGCGCGAGGGGCTCGAGCACCTCGCGGACGGGCCCGTCTGGGTTGTGGGCGAGCACTACGAGAAGGCCAGGACGCTCTCCGGATTCCCGCGACGCGACCAGGTTCTCGCGGAGGCCGCGGCCGTACGGGAGATGATGGGGGTCTGACCCCCTCGTGAGGTCCCGGCGTCGTACGCGGCGCCGGGACCTCCTCGTGCGCCCCGCCGCTGGGCCCTGGAGATTCGGAGTACGACAGATGTCCGGTGAACGCCCCTCCGCCGACGGCGCGTCACTGCTCGACCGGTTCGACCTCATCCTCGACGCGATCGAGGAGGCCGGCTATCTCACGCTGACCGGGGTCATGGAGCGCACGGGGCTCGCCCGGTCCACGGCCCACCGGCTGCTGCTGCAGATGGAGCGCCGGCAGTGGCTGTTCCGGGTGGGCACCAACTACGAGCTCGGCCCGCGGTTGTTCGACCTCGGCACCGCGGGGCTGAGAAACCACTGGTTCTACCGCTCGGCCCGTCCCGCCCTGCACTGGCTCCACGTCCGCACCGGGTGCCTGGTGCACCTGGCGTTCCTCCGGGGCACGGACGTGGTGTTCTGGGACAAGATCGGCGCCGGCGCCGGCGACGCGACCTTCGCCGGTCAGATCGGCGGGCGCGCCCCGGCCTCGGTCACGGCCCTGGGCAAAGCGCTGCTCGCCGGCCAGCCGCCGGGCGTTCTCACGGCTCACACCCTCGCGGTGAACGCCTCCGGCCGGCCGACCCGGTCGCGGGCCGACCTGCTGCGCGAGCTGGAGGAGATCCGGCACCGCGGCTACGCCTGGGACCGGGAGGAGTTCCATCCCGGGGTGGGGTGCCTGGCCACGGTGGTGCACGCCAACGCCGACGACCCGTCGAGCGCCTACCGCACCACCGCCGCGATCTCGCTGTGCGTGCCCGTCGACCGCCTCGACGCGCGCCTGGTGGCGCCGCTGATGACGGCCAAGACCCGGATCACCCAGGCGGCCCGCGTCAACCCGATGATCGACCGCTCGCCGAGCGCCTGAGCGCCCCGCCCTAGAACCAGTCGCCGGGGACGTATCCCGCCAGCGCGCCGGCGGGTTCGCGGTACCCGGCGGCGGACACGGCCGCGGCCGCCGCCGCGATCCCCGGCGCCGCCGCCTGGGGGACTCCCGGCGCCGCCGCCTGCGCGGTCGCCGGGACAGCGGGCACCGGGCGGGCCATCTGCTCGTAGCGGCCCCGGAAGAACAGCAGCGGGTCGCCGTCGCACTCCGCCGGGCCGGCCCCGTGAACGTCGGCGAGGATCACGACGTGGTCGCCGCCGTCGACGACCCGCGCGACCGAGCAGTCGAACCACGCGAGCGCCCCGGCGATCACGGGCATCCCGCGGTCCGTCCGGGCGAGCGGCACCCGCGAGAACTTGTCGGGGTCGCGGCCGCCCACCGTCGCGGAGACCTCGGCGGCATCCGCGCCGAGCACGCTGACGGCGAAGTCGCCGCGCTCCAGCAGGGCCGGCAGCGTCCGGGACTGACGCATGACCGAGATCAGCACCATGGGCGGATCCAGCGACAGCGCCGAGAACGACTGGCAGGCGAAACCCGCCACCCCGGCGGGGCCCTCGGTCGCCACGACGGTGATGCCCGAGCAGAACCGACCGAGCAGCTCCCGCAGCGCCAGCGGGTCGGTGGGGTCGATCACGGAGTCCATGGGAACGATGTCCATGGGATACAGGTACCGCGCCGCGCGGGAACGGTCCGGTCGACTCCCGGTGAGCGGGATCACGCCGTGTGGGGACCCGTGGGCGGGGGAGGCTGTTGCCCATGACCGACCGCGCTGCCGCCCCGTCCGCACACGCCACCGCCTCGTTCGTCGAGCCACCGCTCCGTGAGCTGGCCACCGAGCGGGGGGTCCTGCGATACCGCGAGGCCGGCGACGGCCCGACCCTGCTGCTGTTGCACGGTTCGGGGCCCGGCGTCACCGGGTGGCGCAACTTTTCCGGCAACGTGCCGGTGTTCGCCGAGCACTTCCGGACCATCGTGCTGGAACTGCCCGGCTTCGGCGTCAGCGATCCCGCCGGCGACCTGCACCCCATGGCCTCCGCGCAGACCGCGGTGCAGGACTTCGTCGACGGCCTGGGCCTGGACAAGGTGAGCCTGATCGGCAACTCCATGGGCGGGTTCATCGCCACCCAGTTCGCGCTGGAGCGGCCCGAGCAGGTGGAGAAGCTGGTCACGGTCGGCGGGGCCGGCGTCTCGATCTTCTCGCCCGGCCCGGGGGAGGGGATCATCCGGCTGTCGGCCTTCGTCGAGGAGCCCACCCGGGAGCGGCTGGTGGAGTGGCTGCACTCGATGGTCTACGACAAGTCGCTGGTCACCGACGAGATGATCGAGCAGCGCTGGGCCCAGGCGACCGATCCGGAGACGCTGGCCTCCTCGCGGCGCATGTACGGCCGTGAGGCGCTGGCCGCGATGGCGGCCGCCCCGGCCGACCCGTCGGTCGTGCCCGCGTGGGCCAGGTTCGGCCAGGTGCAGGCGCCGACCCTCATCACCTGGGGGCGCGACGACCGGGTCAGCCCGGTCGACATGGCGCTGCTGCCCCTACGGATGCTGCCGCGGGGGGAGATCCACGTGTTCCCCAACTGCGGGCACTGGGTGATGATCGAGCAGAAGGCGGCGTTCGAGTCCGTCGTGCTGGGGTTCCTCACCCGTCCGTGACGAACGCGGCCCCGGCTCCCCCACGGGGGACCGAGGCCGCGTCGCGGGGCCTGATGATCAGGCCGTCACGGTGTCATTCCTTCAGGGTCAACCCTCAGGCGACGGCCGTGGTGACGGGCTCATCGTCGCCCTCGGGCGCGACGTTCTCGCCCTCGACGGGCTCCTCGGTGTCGACATCGCCCTCGGCGTCATCCTCGTCGGGGACCTCGGCGTCGATGCCCTGGAGGATGTCGATCGCGCCCTGGATGTCGCCCGAGAAGGCGGCGGCGATGGCGGCGTCAGCGTTGGCGCGGCAGTCCTCGCCGCTCAGCCCGGGCACCACGCCCTCGGCCGAGCCGAGGAAGTCGTAGGCGTCGATCGTGCCGCAGAGCTGCTCGGCGATCTCGGAGACCTCGGCGGGCGTCTCGACGGTCTCGCCCGCGCCGAGCGAACCGGCGTCGAGGCCGGGAACGGCGCTCTGGGCCGAGGCGAGCCCCGCACCGGCGAAGGACAGGGCGGCGGCGGAACCGATCACAGCGATGGTCTTCTTCATGTGCGTCACACCTTCCTATCGGGATTCCAGGGGATCTCCCCGGCGATATGCGGGCAACCGTAGCGACACGATCGGCACCTGGCTGTGATCCCGCTCACATGGAACCGTCTGTCAGCCGGGCGTGCAGGTTCGCTGTGCAGGGGAAACGCGGACTGTACGAATTCTTCTTCATGTGTCCACCCGGATGCCCGATCGTTTGCCGGACCGTGCGACTTCGGGGAGGCTTAGCCCATGAGTGGAACCGCCGAGATCTACGATGCCGTCCTCGACCCGGGCAAGCTGGACCTGCTGCGCGGGTGGGTCCGCCGGCAGGACTGGTTCGACGGTGACCCCGAGCGCCTGGAGCAGGTGACGGCCTACCGCTTCGTCGACCCGGACGGTGAGGTCGGGATGGAGTCGTTCCTGCTCTCCGACGGCTCCCGGACCTACCACGTGCCCGTGACGTACCGGGGCGGCGAGCTCTCCGACGCCTCCGAGGCGCTCGTCGGGGTGATGGAGCACTCGGTCCTCGGCCGCCGGTGGGTCTACGACGCGCCCTCCGACCCGGTGTACGTGGCCGAGGTGTGCCGGGTGATCAGCCACCGCGACACCGCCGCCGACCACCTGCAGGTCGAGGACGGCACCGTGAGCCCCTCGCCGGTCAACATCCGCGGCGGCGGCGACGGGATCGGCCAGTCCGCCGAGGCGACCCCGCGGGTCATCCGCGTCGTCGACGAGGAGAACGACGCCGAGGCCGAGCGCCCGCTCATCGGCTCACCCGGCACGCTCAGCGGGACCTGGGAGGACGGCGACGGTACGCACACCGCGGTCCTCGTCGTCGTCACCTAGTCGCCCGGTCCCGCACCACCTCGCCCGGTCCCGCACCACCTCGCCCGGTCCCGCACCACCTCGCCCGGTCCCGCACCACCTCGCCGAACGACCGCCACCACGAACGCCCGCCCCGACGGCTGCCGGGGCGGGCGTTGACGTGCGGCGGCACCGGGGTGCGCCGCCGGGTCGGGTCAGGCGCTCTTGATGGCCGAGACCTCGATCTCGAGGGTGATCTTCTCCGAGACCAGGACGCCGCCCGTCTCGAGCGCGGCGTTCCAGGTCAGGCCGAAGTCGCTGCGGTTGAGGGTGGTGGTGCCCTCGAAGCCCGCGCGCAGGTTGCCGAACGGGTCGGTGGCGGTGCCCTCGTACTCGAACGGGATGGTGACGGACTTGGTGGTGCCCTTGATGGTGAGGTCGCCGGTCACGTCCACGCCGCCCGAGCCGTTGGCCGCGATCTTCGTCGAGGTGAAGGTGATCTCGGGGTAGTTCTCCATGTCGAAGAAGTCGTTGGACTTCAGGTGCCCGTCGCGGTCGGCGTTGCGGGTGTCGATGGACGAGGCGTTGATGGTGACCTCGGCCTTCGCGCCGTCGATGCCCTCGGCCGGCACGGTGACGGTGCCCGTGAAGTCGTTGAACGCGCCGCGCACCTTGGTGATCATCGCGTGACGCGTGACGAAGCCGAGACGCGTGTGCGTGGGGTCGAGGGTCCAGGTGCCGGTGAGGTCGGTGAGGTTCGCGGTCATGATGACTCCTTGTGGGATCGGTCCGGGCGGAGCCGGACGCTGCTCTTGTTGTTGTGTCACCAACGATAGGCGCTCATGGGTGACGCGTCAACTACCCAGTCCTGTGATCCGCTTCACACCCTACTCGCCGGCGCTCGAGGGGCGGTGGGCGATGACCTGCGGGGTGACGGATCAGCCCACCCGCCGCCGGAGGAAGTGCACCGCGTGCTCGACCGCGCTCTCGTGACACGGCCGGCCGTCGAACAGGTCGAAGTGGTCGCCGGGGTAGTGGCGGACCTCGGCACGCGCGGCGACCGCCGCCGTGGCCGCGGCGTGTGGCGGCGCGCTCCGGTCCAGGTCGGCGATCTGGAACAGCACGGGGACGTCGGCGAGGTCCTCGGCGTGCCGGCCGGGCCGGAACGAGCCCAACTCGGTGCCGATGGAGGCGCCCACCTCGTTGCGCCAGGACGGCCCGGCGACGGAGGTGTACGCCTCCTCGTACCCGTCGAGGGAGAGCAGCGCGTCGGAGCCGGGCGGGCCGACCAGGGGGAGCCGCGGCTCCTCGCGTCCGGCGGCCGCGAGGGCCTTGGCGGCGATCGCGGTGCCCGTCGCCCGTAGCAGCGAGGTCGGCTTGTGCTGGCGGGCGGCGGCCGCGGCGGCGGCACGGCCGTCGACCAGCGGGATCATCGTGATGACGGCCGCGATGTCGTCACGTCCGCGTGCCACCTCGAGCACGTGGCCGCCCGCGAGCGAGCAGCCCCACAGGATGATCCGCCGGGGGTCGACGCCGGGCTGGGCGGCGGCGGCCGCGATCGCGGCGCGGTAGTCCTCCTGCTGGCGGGCGGGCGAGACGACCTGGCGGGGGCTGCCCTCGGACCGGCCGAAGCCTCGGTAGTCGAAGGCCAGGGCGGCGTACCCCGCGGCGGCGAACGCCTCCGCGAACGGCAGGAGCCCGGAGTCGACGGTCCCGCCCAGACCGTGGGCCAGCACCACGGCGGGGCGCCCGGTGCCGGTGCCGCTCGCACCTGGGCCGCCCGCACCTGTGCCGCCCGCGCCGGCGGCGGGCAGGAAGGTCCCGCGGCACTCGGCGGCGTGCGGCCCGGTGCCGGAGCGGAACGTGACGTCGACGGCGGTGGTCATGCGGTTCTCCCTGGATCGGCGGCGGCCGCCGCGGCGCCCGTACCGGGGTCCACGGCGGGGTCGGGTCGGCCGTACACCGTGCGGACCCACATGTCGGCGGCCACGGTGAGCAGCGGTTCCCGGGTCCCGTCGGGGTCGTGGGCCAGCTGTTCGAGCACGGTCTCGTTGATGTGGATGAGCCCCTCGGCGAGCGCGTCGGCGTCGACCCCGTCCGGGGCGCGGCCGGCGGCGCGTTCGGCGCGCAGGAACTCCGCGACCCGCACCGCGAGCCGCGTGCGGCCCTCGTTCCACAGCGCGCGGGTCTGGGCGTGCTTGCTGCGGGCGGTGAGCAGCGCTCGGTAGATGTGGGCCTTGTCGAGGACGCGGTCGGTGAGTCGTTCGAGCGCGGCGGTGACGCGGGTGCGGAAGTCGCCCTCGCCGCCCACGACGGTGTCGACGGCGGTGCTCGCCTCGTCCTGCACCATCGCCAGCAGGACGCCCACGGCGGCGGCCTTGGAGTCGAAGTAGAAGTAGAACGCCGAGCGGGTGATGCCGGCGGAGTCGGTGAGGTCGGCCACCGAGATGTCGTCGAGCGGGGTGCTCTTCAGCCGTTCATCGAGCGCGACGAGCAGTGCCTCACGCCTCCGGTCCCCGCGCGGGGAGGTGTTGCCCGACGGCGCCGCTGGCGTCATGCCGTCACCCTGGCGCGGAAGGCGGGGCCGTGGGCGCGGGCGCGGTCGAGTCCTCGGGGTATCTCACGGGTACGCATGTCGTGTTCATACAGGAAGTAGTCGACCTGCTGCTGATGGCGTGGGGTGTCGAGCATGTGACCGATGTACTTCTTCTCGTCCTCCACGATCACCCTCTTCATCTCCTCGACAGGTGGGGTGCGGTACAGCCCGGCCGCCCACGCGGCGACGAGCCGGGCCTGCGCCTCGACGAACGGGAACAGGGTGGGGGTGGCCTGGGCGAACCCGACGAACGCCAGGTCCTCGATCCCGGGGGTGAACATGCGCTTGTAGAGCGGCACGTGATTGTGGGCGTCGGCGGACAGGAAGTCACGGTCGAAGAACGGGAACGTGGTGTTGTAGCCCGTGGCCTGGATGATGACGTCGAACTCGGCGCTGGTGCCGTCGGTGAAGTGGACGGTGCGGCCGTCGAGGCGCTCGATGTCGCCCTTGGCGGTGACGTCGCCCGAGCCCAGCCGCAGTGGCAGCTCGACCGACTGGGTGGGGTGGGCCTCGAAGAACTTGTGGTTGGGCTTGGGCAGCCCGTACGACTCGGGCCGGCCGGCGGACATGGGCTGCATGGTCTGGATGACCTTGCGCTGCCACGAGTAGGGCACGTAGGGGAAGGTCGCGAAGTACTTGTCGGCGGGCTTGCCGGCGATGTACTTGGGCACGATCCACGCGCTCGACCGGGTCGAGAGGGTGACCTCGTTGCGCATCACCTTGGACGAGAGCTCCACCGCGATGTCGGCGGCGCTGTTGCCCAGGCCCACCACGAGGATCTTCTTGTCCATGAGGTGCAGCGGGGTCCACGGGTCGATGTAGGCGTGGGAGTGGATCATCTCGCCGGTGAACTCGCCGGGGAAGTCGGCGAAGCGCGGATCCCAGTGGTGTCCGTTGCCCACGACGAGGGCGTCGACGTGTCGCGTCTCGGTGGGGCCGCTGCCGTCCGCGCCGGCGAGGGTGAGTTCCCAGCCGCCCTCCGGCAGGCGCTCGGCGTGCATGACCCGGGTTTCGAACTCGATCGAGCGCAGCAGGTCGAACGCCTCGGCGTAGTCGTCGAGGTACTGCTTGATCTGGGTGTGGTGGGGGAAGTCCGGGAACTCCTCCGGCATGGGGAAGTCGCGGAAGCTCAGCTGGTGCTTGGAAGTGTCGATGTGCAGGGAGCGGTACGCGCTCGAGCTGCCGTTGGGGTTGTCGAACGCCCAGTTCCCGCCGATCCGGTCGGACGCCTCGAAGCACACGACGTCGATCCCGTAGTCGCGCAACATCTTCACCGTGGTCAGGCCGCTGATGCCGGCGCCGATCACGGCGATCCTGCAGGTCGATGTCATGCGAACCCCTTCGGCGCGGTCCCCGGCGAGGCACACTCACCGGGAACAGGAAGCTATGGCACGCATCACACTATGGTCCGTGTTGACGGCCGTCAACGTCTTCCTCTACCGGGGTGTCGCGCACCGTCGGCGCCCACTGTCGACCGAGGGGAGGCCGTATGGCCGTCGAAGTGGAACCGGCTCGTCACGCCGTCGTGGTGGGCGGCGCCTCGGGCATCGGGTGGGCCACCGCCCGCGCCCTCGCCGACGCCGGCTGGCGGGTGACGGTGGCGGACCTCGACCTCGACGTCGCCGCGGGCCGAGCCGGGGAGCTCGCCGGCGCGGGCCACGAGGGGCGTCGGGTGGACGTGACCGACGAGCCGTCGGTCGAGGAGCTGTTCGCGGGCGCCGCGCCGGACCTGGTGGTCACCACGGCGGGGGTGAGCACGCTCGGGCTGGTCACCGAGCACGATTCCGACGAGTTCCGCCGCGTCGTGGACGTGTGCCTGACGGGCGCGTTCCTCGTGTTGAAACACGGTAGTCGGGCGGTCCGCGACGGCGGCGCGATGGTGGCGATCGCCTCGCTCAACGCCCGCCAGCCCGGCCGGGGGATGGCCGCCTATTGCGCGGCCAAGGCGGGCCTGGTGATGCTCGCGCAGGTCGCGGCGCTGGAGCTCGGCGAGCGCGGCGTGCGCGTCAACACCGTCTCGCCCGGCTTCCTCGTCACCCCGCTCACGGAGCCGGTGCTGCAGATCCCGGGCCTGGCGGAGGAGTACGCGGAGAACGCCGCGATCGCGCACCGAGGCACGGCCGAGGACGTCGCCCGCGCGGTGCTGCACCTGGCGGACGCGGAGTGGATGACGGGGGAGGACGTGGCGATCGACGGTGGCGCCCAACTGCGCCGCTACCCCGATGTCCTGGGGGCGGCGATGCGGGCGTTCTCGTGACGGCGGCGTCGCGGCGGGCGCCCCGCACGCCGAGCCCGGCCGGGGCGACCGCGATCGTCACCGGGGGCGGGTCCGGTATCGGCGCCGCGCTGTGCCGGGCGCTCGTCGCGGCGGGCGCGCACGTGGTGGTGGCCGACATCGACCTCGCCGCCGCGCGCCGGGTGGCCGAGGAGGTGACGGCCGCGGTGGGCACGACGGGGACGAGAACGGGGACGACGACGGGGACGACGACGAGGGCCGCGGTCCACGGCGATCCCGCTCCGGCGGGGAGCGCCGAACCGGCACGCCTCGACGTCACCGACGCCGACGCGGTCTCGGCGCTGGTCGAGCAGGTGATCGCGACCCGCGGCGGGCTGGACTTCATGTTCGCCAACGCCGGCATCACGTGGGGCGGGGACACCGAGCAGCTCGGCCTCGACCGGTGGAACGCGATCATCGACGTCAACGTCCGCGGGGTGGTCCACTGCGTGCACGCGGCGTATCCGCACATGGTGGCCCGTGGCTCGGGGGCGCTCGTGCTCACCGCGTCCATGGGCGGGCTGTGTCCGGCGGGCCTCATCACGAGTTACGCGATGACCAAGCACGCGGTGGTCGGCCTGGGCCTGTCGCTGCGGGCGGAGGCGGCCGGCCGCGGGGTCGGGGTGACCGTGGTGTGTCCCGCGGCGGTGGAGACGCCGATCCTCGACAAGGGGCAGCTCGACGGCTTCGACGGGCGGCACTTCTACCTCGACGGGCAGGGCGTGCGCCGACCGCTCGACCCCGACAGGTTGGCGGCGTCGGTGCTCGCGGGAGTGGCGGGCAACCGCGCTCTCGTCGTCGAACCCGCCCGGGCCCGCGCCACGTGGCGCCTACACCGTCTCGCCCCGGGCCTCATGGACCGGGCGATCACCCGCTACGTGCGCACGGAGCGCGCCAGGGCGGCGTCCCCGCGCGCTAGGTGACGGATCAACTATGCTGTGCGCATGACCTCCGCAGACACCTCCCGCGTCGCCTTCGGCCTCGACACGTTCGGCGACACCACCGTCGACCCGGGCGGCCGGCCCGTCCACCACGCGCAGGTCCTGCGCGACGTCGTGGAACAGGCCGTCCTCGCCGATCAGGTGGGCGTGGACGCGATCGGGATCGGCGAGCACCACCGCCCCGACTTCGCGGTCTCCGCCCCCGACGTGGTCCTGGCCGGCATCGCCACGCGCACCGAGCGCATCCTCCTCGGCTCGGCGGTGACGGTGCTGTCCAGCGACGACCCGATCCGCGTCTTCCAGCGTTTCGCCACGATCGACGCGCTGTCGAACGGGCGCGCGGAGGTCGTGCTGGGCCGCGGCTCGTTCACCGAGTCGTTCCCGCTGTTCGGCTTCGACCTGTCCCAGTACGAGCAGCTGTTCAGCGAGAAGCTGGACCTGTTCGCCGCGCTGCTGCCCGAGGGGCCGGTGACGTGGTCGGGCGAGCTGCGGCCGCCGCTGGTCGACCAGCACGTCTATCCCAAGACCCAGAACGGGCTGCGGTCGTGGATCGCGGTGGGCGGCAGCCCCGAGTCCGTGGTCCGCGCGGCCCGCTACCGGATGCCGCTCATGCTGGCGATCATCGGCGGGCCCGCCGGCCGGTTCGCCCCGTTCGCCGACCTGTACCGCGAAGCCAACGCCCAGCTCGCGGGCAGCGACGCGCCGCGCCTGCCGATCGCCGTCCACTCGCCCGGTTTCGTCGCCGAGACCGACGCCAAGGCCGCCGAGTTGTCGGTGAAGCACTGGCTGGTCAACCGCAACCAGATCGGCCGCGAGCGCGGCTGGGGCGACGCGACCGAGGCCGACTTCCACCGCGAGGTCCGCTCCGGCGCCATGTACGTCGGCTCGCCGGAGACGGTCGCGCAGAAGATCGCCACCACGGTCCGCACGCTGGGCCTGGACCGCTTCGACCTCAAGTACGCCAGCGGCCCCACCCCGCACGAGGACCTCATGACCTGCATCGACCTGTACGGCCGCAAGGTCATCCCGCGGGTGCGGGAACTGCTCGCCGAGGCGGGGTACACCCCGGGTGTGCCGCAGACGGTCTCGCGCCTGTGACGTAGCTATCGCGCGGGTGGCGTCGTCTGCACGATCCGGCGCGGCGGGTTTACGGTGATGCCATGTTGTTCGCTTTCTCCATCGCCCCCACGTCCACCGCGGACGAGTCGGCGTCCATGAGCAAGGCGGTCGCCGAGGCGGTCCGGGTGGTCCGCGAGTCCGGGCTGCCGCACGAGACGACCTCGATGTTCACGACCGTCGAGGGCGAGTGGGACGAGGTCATGCCCGTCATCCGCGCCGCGACCGACGCGGTGCTGGCCGTCTCGCCGCGGGTCTCGTTGGTGCTCAAGGCGGATCTGCGGCCGGGGCGGTCGGGGGAGCTGCGCGGGAAGGTGGAGCGGGTGGAGCGTCACCTCGCGGGCGGCGGGGGTGGCGCGCCCGGTGGCGGCGGTGGGGCAGGTGTGACCGGGGAGGGTTCCGACGACGACGAGGAGCTGCACTCGTGACGTGGCCCGGTCCGTTGGAGTCGTCGTCGCCGGCCGCTGACGCGATGGCCGAACACCTGAGGCGCCCGCGGGGTGGGGCGACGGTCGCGTACGTGATCGCCACGGCGGCCGGCGGTGCCGGTGCGCTGGTGATCGCGGCGGCCCAGCTGCTCTCCGGCTCGCCCAGCGTGATGGACGTGCTGCTGTGGGCGGCGATCGCCGTGCTCCTGCTGGGCGCGGCCGCGCACCGCTGGTGGCTGGGCGGACGCAACGAGGAGCGCTCGCTGCGGATCGCCGCGGCCATCCGGCCCGAGCAGGTCGCCGCCGCGATCCGCGGATCGTCGGGGGAGATCGACGCCGTGCGCCGCCTGCGCGTCTCCCACCCGGGCCTCGGGCTGCGGCACGCCTACGACCTGTACCAGCACTACGCGCGCGAGCACCGCTGATCACACGGCGGCCGGCTCGGCCTGACCTGCGCCGCTCAGCCTGACCCGCGCCGCTCAGCCTCCTCCCGGCCCGCTCAGCAGCCCCCGGCCCCGCCGAGCGCCCCGGCGACCAGCGCGTGCGTCCGCCCGTCGACGGCGATCCCGCCGTGCGAGGTGGGCCCGCCCCCACACGCGTCCTCGGGGACCACCCAGCGCACGCCCGGGCCGGGCACGAAGCTCCGCTCGGGCGGGAGCAGGTGGTCGCCGCGCGTGGCGATGAGCGTGTACCCCACGCCGGGGAGGAACGGGGTGCGGTCGAGGCCGTACCAGGCGGCGAGCATCGGGCTGCCCGGGGACAGTTCGGCCAGTCCGCGCAGGTTGGCGCCCCACAGCCCCAGGCCGGCGACCTCGCGCGGCAGCTGGTGGGGGATGAGCCCGCTGTTGTCGGCGCCCCAGTAGCCGCCCACGGAGACGACGTTCGCCACGGCGCCGGGCCGCAGGACCTTGGTGGTGTAACCGGCGATCGAGGCGCCCTGCGAGTAGCCCACCAGGTCGACCTGCGGTGCCCCCGTCACCGCGCGGACGTGGTCGATCACCCCGGCGAGCTGCGGACCCGACGCGGCGACGATCGAGTCGAGGCCGCCGCGGGCCGGGTTGCCGGCGTAGGCGCCGAGGGTCGGGGCGATCACGCAGAAGCCCTGCCGCCGCAGCGGATCGCCGAGCCGGGGCATGGTGTTGGGCCCGTTGTCGAAGGTCCCGTGCACGAGGATCACCGGCCGCGGTCGCGCGGGTGTGGGTCGGCACGTCACGGCCGCGTCCACCGCGGCGGGCGGCCCGGGGGCGCCGATGGGGCCGTTGACGCCGCCCAGGGCCTCGGTGACGTACGGCCCCAGCTCCCCGGCGGGGTCGAGCTCACGCAGTTGGTCGGCGAGCGGTCCGAGCTGACCCGCCAGGGGGCCGAGTTGACCGGCCAGCGCGCCGAGTTGGTCGAGCGGGGACTGCGCGTGCGCCCGCGGCGCGAGGGCACCGGCGGCCTGCGCTGATCCCACCGCCGCGGCGAGCGGAACCGCCAGCGCGAGCGCGGCCAGCGCCCCGGCCAGTCGCGAGCGCGCGGATCGGCGCGGGGATCCGCGTTCGGGGCGGTGGCCGGCGGGCCGTGCGGGTGTGCGGGAACCGAGCATGGGAACTCCCCGGGAGCGGGCGGTGAGCACCAGTATGCGAGCCCCGCGCCGGATTGGGAACACTATTACCTCACGAATCCGCGGCGCCGCGCGACTACTCGTCGAACCGCGCCGTCCGCGCGTCCGGCCCGGGGGCGGGGCGCGCGGGCCGGCGATCACCGACGAGGGCAGGATCTACACACATGAGGGCAGCGTTCGACGCCGTGGTCGACCGGCACGGGGCCACCGTGCTGCGGGTCTGCCGCGCGGTCCTGGGCCCCGGCGCGGACGCCGACGACGCCTGGTCGGAGACGTTCCTGTCCGCGCTGCGGGCGTGGCCGGAGCTGCCCGAGGACACCGACGTCGAGGCGTGGCTCGTCCGCGTCGCGCACCGCCGGGCGGTCGACGTGGTCCGCCGCGCGTCCCGGACCGCGGTCCCGACCGGCGTCGCCGACGACGTCGCCGTGCTCGAGGCCCGCGCGTCGGGTGCGGGCGGGGCGCGAGGAGCCCCCGGGGTCGACGACGACGAGGACGGCAGCTGGATCTGGGACGCGGTCGCCGCCCTGCCGACCCGGCAGCGCCTCTGTGTGGCGTACCGGTACCTGGGCGGCCTGCGCTACGCCGAGATCGCCGAGCTCACGGGCGGCACCGAGGCGGCGGCACGGCGCGCTGCCGCCGACGGGATCGCCGCCCTGCGCAGGACACTCACCCCGCCGCCGACACAGGCACCGACACAGGCACAGTCACAGGAGGTCGCGCCATGACCGAGCACGCTACGACCGACCCCACGATCGCCACGCTGCGGGCCGCGCCCGCCGACACCGGCCGGCTCCGCGAGCGCCTGGCCCGCGATGCCGAGACCGAGGGCTTGGCCGACGTGCTCTACCGGACCGTGGACTCGCCCATCGGGGGCCTGCTCCTGGCCGCGACCCCGCTCGGACTGGCGTACGTGGCGTTCGAGGTGGAGGACGCCGACGCGGTCCTGGCGACCCTCGCCACCCGCATCGGCCCGCGCGTCCTGCGGGCGCAGGCAGCCTCGCCGGTCCTCGACGCGGCCGCCGCGCAGATCGGGCAGTACCTCGCCGGCGAGCGCCGCGACTTCGACCTGCCACTGGACACCCGCCTCGCCACCGGTTTCCGCGGCGAGGTCCAGCAGCACCTGGCCCGGGTGGGCTACGGGCGCACGGCGACGTACCGGGAGATCGCCGCCGCCCTCGACCGGCCCGGCGCGGTCCGCGCCGTCGGCACCGCCTGCGCCACGAACCCGCTCCCGCTGGTGTGGCCGTGTCACCGGATCCTCCGATCCGACGGTGGGCTCGGCGGGTACCGCGGCGGGCTCGCGGCCAAGCAGCGGCTCCTGGCGATGGAATCGGCGGCGTGACCGCGGCGCAGCTCCTCGGCCTGTTCGGGGTGTGGGCGATCGCGGTCGTCTCGCCGGGGCCCGACGTCGTCGTCGTCCTCCAACGCGCCCTCGCCGGACGGCGGCACGGCGTGGCCACCGCGGTGGGGATCGTCGCCGGCCTCACGGTGTGGCTCGGGGCGGCGTTCGCCGGCGTCGCCACGCTGGTGCGCGTGTACCCGCAGGTCATGACGGTCCTGCAGGTCGCCGGCGGGCTCCTGCTGGCCACCCTCGGCGTCCTCGGCCTGCGCGGGTGGTGGCGCTCTCGCAGCGCGCCGACTGATCCCGCCCCGGCCACCGGCCCCGCCTCGCCCACGAACGCCGCGTCGCCCGCACCCACCGAACCCGCCCCCGCCACAGCCCCGCAGAATCCGCTACCCGGAGTCGGGATCCGCTACCGCGACAGGAGTAGCGGATCCCGACTCGGGGTAGCGGATCCGGTGCGGGGGGACGTCGCGCGCGGCCTGGCCACGAACCTCGCCAACCCCAAGGCCCTGGTGTTCTTCGGCGCCGTGCTCACGCCGTTCCTGCACGACGAGGTCTCGGTGGCGTGGTCGGTGGCCCTCGTCGCAGGGATGCTCGCCGTGGCGCTCGCGTGGTTCGCCGGCCTCGCGATGATCGCCTCGCACCGCGCGGTCAACGAGCGGGTCGGGCGGCTGCTGCCGTGGGTCGACCTCGTGGCCAGCGCGCTGTTCGTGGCGGTGGGGGTGGCGTTCGTGATCGGGGCGGTCGCCTCCGTCGCGGGCGGCTAGGTTCGATCCCCATGAGCAGTCGTCGCAGCGAGGTCGTGGGCGGCCGCGACTGGGCCCGCGCCGCGCTGGCGATGTTCGCGGTCGGCTGGGGAGCCAACCAGTTCGCGCCGCTGCTCACGATGTACGAGCGCGAGCTCGGCCTGGGCCAGTCCGACGTGACCGCGATGTTCGCCGTCTACATCGTGGGGCTGATCCCCGCCCTGGTGCTCGCCGGCCGCTGGTCGGACACGAACGGGCGACGCGTGCTCATGCGGCCGGTGCTCGTCCTGTCGCTGATCGCGACCGTGCTCATGCTCCTCGGGCCGCAGGACCCGCTGTGGCTGTACCTCGGGCGGTTCCTCGCCGGCGTGGCCTCGGGCGCGGCGTTCGGTCCGGGCAGCGCCTGGATCAAGGAACTGTCCGCGGCGGCCCCACCCGGTGCCGGGGCCCGCCGTGCCGCCACCGCGGTTTCCGGCGGGTTCGGGCTCAGCGCCCTGGCCGCCGGCATCATGGGCGAGTTCCTCCCCGCACCCACCTTCACCCCGTATCTGCCGCACCTGGTGCTGGGCGTGGTCGCCACCGTCCTGGCGTGGAACGCGGCGGACCCGTTCGTCCCGCGTGACACCGCCACCCGGGTGCCGCTGCTGCCCGTCGGGGCCCGCCGCCGGCGGTTCGCGCTGGGCGTGGCGCCGTGGGCCGCGCTGGTGTTCGGCTGCGCCTCGATGTCGTTCATCGTGCTGGCCGGTCTGCTCGGCGGGGACGCCGCCGGGATGCCGGTGCTGTACGCGGGGGTGCTGGCCGGCATCACGCTGGGCACCGGGGTGCTGGTCCAGCCCGCCGCCCGCCGGCTGGCGTCCGCGACCGCGCCGTGGCGGGTGCCGGTGGCGGGGCTCCTGGCCGCCGCGCTGGGCATGTCCGCCGGCGCGGGGTTGGCCGCCGCCGAGGACCTGCCCCTGCGCGCGGTGCTCATGCTGCCGGTGGCGGTCCTGCTGGGTGCCGGCTACGGCACGCTGCTCGTGGGCGGGCTCGTGGAGGTGGAGCTGCAGTCCGGGCCCGACGAGCACGCGGGGCTGGTCGCCGTGTTCTACGTCCTCGCGTACGTGGGGATGGCGACGCCGTACGCGATCGCCGAGGTCGCGCGCTTCGGTGGGCCCGTCCCGTGGATCGCCGCGATCGCCGGAGTGTGCGTACTGCTGATCCCCCTGACGATGTCCCAGCTGCGCGAGGTCCCCGCCGCCGGGCGTTGAGTCGCCGGGCGCTAACCCGAGTTCCGCAGGGCCGTGGCCAGGCCGTTCATCGTCAGCTGGATGCCGGTGCGCACGGCCGGGTCCTCGTCGCCCGCGCGGTAGCGCCGCAGCAGCTCCACCTGCAGCACGTTGAGCGGCTCGAGGTAGGGGAAGCGGTTGCGGACCGAGCGGGCGAGCGCCGGGTTGTCGTCGAGCAGCGTCTCCTGCCCCGTGATCGCCAGCAGCATCTCGCGAGTGAGCTCGAACTCGTCGGCGATCACCCCGTGGATGCGCCGGCCCACCTCGGCGTCGGGAACGAGTTCGGCGTACCGGCCGGCCAGCCCCATGTCGGCCTTGGCCATGACCTGGGCCATGTTGGACAGGGTCGAGCGCAGGAACGGCCAGTCGTCGTACAGTCGCCGCAGGGTGGCCAGGCGCTCGTCGGCCGCGTCCTCGCCGCGCTCGTGGATCCAGGTCCGCAGCGCGGTGCCCACGCCGAACCAGCCGGGCAGCATGACCCGCGACTGCGACCACGAGAGCACCCACGGGATCGCCCGCAGGTCCTCGACCGACGAGGTCTGCTTGCGCGCGGTGGGCCGCGAGCCGATGTTGAGCTCTCCGATCTCCGCGACCGGCGTGGAGGTGGTGAAGTACTCGATGAACCCCGGATCCTCGTGGACGAGCGACGCGTACGCCTGCCGGCCGAGCGTCGCGAGTTCGGCCATCACGCCGTAGGCCTCCTCGGCGCGGTCGCCGAGGCCCTCGACGTCGAGCAGGGAGGCCTCCAGAGTGGCCGCGACCAGCGCCTCGAGGTTGCGGCGCGCCCGCCGCGGCTCGGAGTACTTGGCGGAGATGACCTCACCCTGCTCGGTGATCCGCAGCGCCCCCTGCACCGCGCCCGGTGGCTGGGCGAGGATCGCCTCGTACGAGTTGCCGCCGCCGCGGCCGACCGCCCCACCCCGGCCGTGGAAGTACCGCAGGTGCACGCCGGCCCGGTCGGCGGCCTCCACGAGATCGCGTTCCGCCTGGTAGAGCGCCCAGTTCGCGGCCAGGTAGCCGCCGTCCTTGTTGGAGTCCGAGTAGCCGAGCATCACCTCCAGCACGTCGCCCTGCGCCCGGATGAGCGCGCGGAACTGCGGGATCGCCAGCGCGGCGTCGAGGATGCCGGGCCCGGCGGCGAGGTCGTCGATGGTCTCCAGCAGCGGGATGAGCCGCACGCTCGACCGCGGCTCGGCCGGGTCGCCGGAGAACAGCCCCACCTCGCGCAGCAGCACGGCCGGCTCGAGCAGGTCGGAGACGGACCCGCACATCGACACGATGTAGTGCGGCACCACGTCCGCGCCGAGCAGGTCCACGGCCGCGGCGGCCGCCCGCATCACCCCGAGCTCCTTGGCCGCCAGCTCGGACAGCTCCGCCCGCGGCCCGAGCAGCGGCCGGTCGTGCGAGAGCTCGCGCAGCAGCAGCTCCACGCGCGCGTCCTCGTCGAGCGCCGCGTAGTCCTCGCTCACGCCGGCCTTGGCGAACAGCTCGGTGAGGACCTCCTCGTGCGACTCCGAGTTCTGCCGCATGTCCAGGGCCTGCAGGTGGAACCCGAACGTGCGCACCGCCCACCGCAGGTCACGCAGCCTCGGCGAGCGCAGCATCTCGGACCCACACTCCCCGAGAGCCGCGTCAATGACGTCCAGGTCCGCGAGCATCTCACCGGGGGAGGCGTACGGCTCGGCGGTGAAGACCTCGTCGTCGTCACCGTCGCGGTGTCCGCCTGCCAGGGGCGACGACGACGAGGTGGTCCCCCGCGCGGCGAGGCGACGCCGGACCACACTCACGGCGCGGCGGAAGGGCACGTCCTCCCGCGCGGCGGTGAGCTCGCCCTCCTCCTCCCCGAGGGAGTCCGCGAGGTCGCGTAGCGCGGTGGGCACGTCCACGACGCGCCGCGACAGGGGCAGCTCCCGCTCGAGCATCCGCAGCTCGTGGGCATAGTGCTGGTGCAGCAGGGCGGCGGCCTGCTCGGTGGCGAAGCGGACGACGTCCCCGGTGACGTACGGGTTGCCGTCGCGGTCCCCGCCGATCCAGGTCCCGGGCCGCACGACGGGCCGGTCGCCGCACCCCAGGCGCTCGGCGATCTCCGCGTTGAGCGGCGGGATCACGTCCATGAGCGTGGCCTCGTGGTACTGCAGGCCGCCCAGGACCTCGTCTTCAATGCGGGGGCGTTGGCTGCGGATGATGGCGGTCTGCCAGAGGGTGAGCACCTGGCGGCGGATGTCGGTCTCGACCTCGGCGAGCTCGGCCTCGGTGACGCGGTCCTGGGGCCCGGTCCGCAGGGCGTCGCGGCGGCGCATGAGGTCGAGCACGCGGCGGGTGATCTCGAAGACCGACCGGCGGCGCGTCTCGGTGGGGTGCGCGGTGAGCACGGGGACCACCCGGGCGGTGGACCGGACGGTCTCGAGCTTGTCGCGGTCCGGCTCGGTCTCGGCCAGGCGTGACCAGGTGGCCTCGAGGTCCCCGTCGGGCGGCGGCGACCCGGCGGCCGTGTGGATGCGGCGACGCCGATCCTGGTGGAGGTCCTCGGCCACGTTGGCCAGCAGGGCGAACAGTGAGAACGCTCGGATGACGGGGATGACCTCGGGGGCGGGCACGTCGGTGAACAGGGCGGCGACCTCGTCGCGGTCGGCCTCCGAGCGGCGGACGGCGAACGCGGTGCGCCGCGCGGTCTCCACGAGGTCGAAGATCCGCTGGCCGGCCTGCTCCCGCACGGTGTCGCCGAGCAGGGCCCCGAGGAACCGGACGTCGTCGCGCAGGGGGCGGACGGCGTCCTCGAGCGGGTCGACGCCGTCGGGCGCGACCTGATCGACGTCGGGCTGGTCGGTGTTCGGCTGGTCGGTCGGGCGCTGGTCGGACTGGGTGGTGTCGGCCATGCCCGCCACAGTAGGCGCGGGATATGACAGGCGCGTGAAACCTGGCCCGCGCCCCCATCCGCCGGCGCGCGGGCACGAGAACCGGGGAGAACCCGGATGCGCCGCCGCAGCGCGACGGGGAGACTGGGGTCATGACCCAGCAGCCCGGTTTCTCCCAGTACGGCGACCCCCGGTACGGCGACCCGCGGCACGGCCAGCCGCCCGCGGTCGGCCCCGACGACCGCACGCCCGCGGCACTGGCCCACGCGTCGAGCCTCATCGCGATGGCGCTGTCGGCCGGGTGGCTGTCATTCGTCGGTCCGCTCGTGATGTGGCTGATCTACAAGGACCGCAGCCCGTTCGTCCGCCAGGCCGCGGCCGGCTCGTTCAACTTCAACCTCGGCCTGTGGCTCATGAGCATCGTGGGCTGGATCTGCATCATCACGGTGATCGGCCTCCCGCTCGGCCTCATCCTGCTGGCGGTGTCCTTCCTCGCGCAGGTCATCGGCCACGTGATCGGCACCCTCCGCGCGCTCAAGGGGCGGGCGATCAACTACCCGTTCCAGCTCAAGGTGCTGCGCTAGATTCTTGGGCTGGTTTGAGCGCCGCGCCGGATAGCGGCACGGGCGGCGTAGTCACATCCAGTTGACGCCGTCGTGTTCGTGTTCGCGCACTCGGTACTCGATCATCCTGGTGAGCAGCTGGCGCGGTGGTGGGGTGCCGTATGGCAGGGCGACGGTGCCTTTGCCGGTGCGGTATTGGGTGAGCTCGGCCTCGAAAGCAGCTCGGGTGGATGGGGTGAATGCGACGCTGGCGTGGGCCTTGTGTCCGCTGAACATGAACAAGATGACGCCGTCGGGATGGACGTAGGCCGGGTGGCCCCACTTGATCTGCTCGACCGCATCGGGGACGACCTCGCGGCTCAGGGCGCGGAGTTCGCTGAGAAGGGCTCTGCCGAGAGGCGGTGCTGTGCTGATGTACTCGTCCACTGTCGCTGGCTCCGACATCGTCTCTCACTCGATTCTTTGACCTGGGCGTTGGATTGCGGGGTGGGCGGTGCCGAAGGCAGGCGCGCTAACTGAGGCGGGAATGGAGCGGGTGTGTCTCGGTCGATGAATGGCATCTTGCCCGAAACGAAGTGAGAAGCGACCGACCCGCCAAGACTCGCCAGCTTCCCTTCGTCTTAACGCGGACCGCCATAAAGGGCGGTCACGCGCACCGACCCGACCTGGTTCGATGGGGTACACCCGTGTGGGACGAAGAGGCGTCCGCGATCGCCGCTGTGTCACTGGGTCGGTTTGCGCGCTAGCGACCCGTGTCCCTCTGGGGTTCAGATCGCATCGGATCTGCGAGCGGCAGATTCCAGCGGACGCGGGGACCTATGGTTACCGAATGGTCCGCGGAGATTCGGGGTCGTCGGCAGCTGGCCGAACGAGCGAGAGCGTTTTTCGTGCGGTGCTTGTTTCTCTGCTGCCTGCGGTAGGTGTGTTCGCGGGCATCGTGATCGGCTGGTACACGATCACCTGGGCGGTCCTGACTTTCCGAGACGTGTTCGAGGTTCCGGAACTCTCGCCAGTGCCGGTACAAGACCGGGCGCCCGGGGTGCCGGGGCCGACGGTGGGCTATTGGCTTTCGTGGGCAGTGCTGCTGGTGGTGTTCTACGTTGCCGGTGCGTTGCTGTGGTGGAGGTGGCGCCGTAGCCGGCTACTGATCGGATCGGTGATGGCCGGCTTCAGTGCCGTCGTTGTGTTGCTTGCGCCCGTGTGGGTGTCGATCGAGGTGGGCGGTTTCGCGCCCAGCTGAGCATCTAGTGACGACTAGAGCTGCATGAACCCTCTAGGCCATCGAAAGTCCTGTATCTCCTCGGGTCGGTGCGGTACCTGGTCCCGTACCGCACGATCGCTTTTGTTCCAGTGGATGAAATCGGCGTTGAGTTCGCGAATAGGGACGAACGATATGCCGCGTTCCCAGACGCTTGCTTCGGCGAGGTTTCTACCAGTCTCCCACGGGCCCTCGTTCACAGTTATCGGCCTGAGCTGGGATTTGTGCCGCGCTAAACCGAACACCACACCCGGGTAGCTGTTCGGCAGGAGCTCCAGAAGGACTATGAGCACGTCTTCAAAGTGGCCCACCAAGAGCACGTCGGCGGCCTCGGCGCCTGCAATGCGTGGCTGCTCCGCAGTGGCTCTGAAACCGTCTGCGACCTCTGCGAAAAACTCAGTTTCGTTCATTCACTCCACCCTTCATGTGCGGTGCGGGGTGTTGCGGGTTGGCCGTCGATGATGTGGCCGTCGGTGGTGATACCTCGCCAGGATCGCCCCGAGAACCAGACGATGTCGTCGGGGGTGACGACAGCTGAGGGCCGAGGGCTTTCGGTCAGGGCCGCAGCGACCGGGGTGAAGGTGCTGTCGAGCCGGACCACCAGGCCTTTCGGGTGGTCTCGCGGCCCCAGGTCGCTGAGCAGGTCCCGCAGATGCCACGGGTCGGGTGTCTGCGGATCTTGGAGGTGCTGGCCGAGTTTGGTGGGGTCGAGGGTGAGCCACATTCCAGTTTCTGTGGCCCCGCCGGTATCGGGGCAGTAGGGCAGTCGATGCGCGGTTGTCTTAATGAGGGACGCATCGAAGCGGATGAGAAGATTGGCGCAGAGAACCCATGCACCCTGTTTGGTGCGCCCGACGGCGCTTTCGGGGCGGGGGAGTCCGAAGGACGGCCCGACGGCCCAGCGGCCGTGATGGTCGTACAGTGCCAGCCGGAAACGGTTGCGAGATGCTTTGTCTGTCCTGTGGTTGACGGCGTCGGACATGTCGTCCCAGTTCAGCTCACGTCCCACCACCAACAGGCCTTCCGTCACCCGGGCCAGTGAGCCAACGTAGGCGATCTCTGGAGGAAGTGGGACAGGATCGATCTCGCCGTCGGCATCGAAGCGCCTGAGGTGCTGGCCACCAGTGACGAGGTCACGTCCGATCGCTACCGCGGACCTCCATCGCACCGGGCCGAGGTCGTAGAGTTGCGCCGCCCCGGCATGGGTGGTGTCGACTGAGTAGAGGGTGTGGTCGTCTTGGAGCCACAGTCCGTGTGCGCCGACGTGAGGCGTGAGCCTGCTGGGGTGGCGACTCACCGGCAGCGGCAAGAGGAGTTCTTCCGCCGGTGTTGAGTCCGTGGCACGGCGTCGTTGCAGGATTGGTCGGAAGCGGTCGCTGGCCCAGAGTTCGTCATCGAGAACGGCCAGCCCTCCGGGCTCGAAATCATTGCGCAGCTGCGGTGGGTCGGCGGCGTCGATGTCCAGGTCGAGGGCCACAGCGATGGGGTAGGCGTAGTCGGCGGTGTTGCGCCGCACCATGTGGGCAGCAAACCCGGCGGGGCACACGGGCTCGTTGGACCAGGCGTTACCTGGGAGCGGTCCTCGCTCGAGGTCGGCGGGCATCGGTCCGGTGAGGCGGTTGACTCGGATCCCGGTGACCGCCGCCCGGGTCGGAGGAAAAGCGTCGACGGCCGCGGCGTCGTGAAGGACCGCGAAGTGTCCTGTGACCAGGACGTGTCCGATCATCGGTCGCGGTGAGGACCACTTGGCGTACCACCCATCGCCACGAAGGATGGTGGGCCAGCGCAGAACCCCGTGATGGTCGGGTCGTGGGGAGCCCTTGCCGATGGGTTCGGCGGTAGCGCGGACTTCGGCAGGTTCTGCCCCCATCGGGGAGGGGTCTTCGAAGAACGTCAGATGCACCTCGACGGTGTCGTCTACTCGCGGTGGCGGGAGCTGACCGTCGGCGATCACTAGCTCATCGAGCCGGGCCCGCAGGTGCCGCCCGCGCCGATCGGCGGGCAGAGGTTCCGGGTCGGGGTCTGCCACGAGCTGGCCGGTGAACCGGGTCGGGATCCACTCGCTGTTGGGTGGGATCGGCTCAGGTGGGCCAGTTTCGCCTTCCCAGCAGAACATCGACTCTTCGCATTGGGTGAAGGTGAGGTTCTCGAGCCAGGCTTCCCAGGTTCCGTCGGCGGCAGCGATCTTCACGAGCACTCCGGTGTGTACGTCGACCGAGATCTCGACGGCTCCGAATCCGTCACCTGGGTCACCTGCCGCCACCACGGTAGGTCGGCCCAGGTGCGTGGAATCGGTGAGCGGGCCAGACGGGAATCCGTAGCCCAGGGCCTGCTCGGCATTGTTCGGCTGGTCAATGAGTAGAGCGGCGTACCCGGAGGCGTTCAGAGACCTGACGTCGAACCGGGTGGCGGTGTCGTCGGCGGCGACCTGCCACACCGTCCCGTCATTGAACAGCGTCCGTCGCCCGTCTGCGTGGTCGAGCCGGACACGAGAGGCCCCGGCTCGTGTGAGTCGGCTCCGACCGGGGCCGGCGTGCAGATTCGCCCTCGGATCATCCATCACCCAAGACAGGATCGTCGGGGCAGGCTCTGTTCGGGGCCGCACCACCAGATCTGCCTCGAACGCGGTATCGGCACCGCGGGCGAGCAACCCGCCGACATCAGACCAGGTCGGTGTCATGGCGCCAGCCTAGGGCGGTTCGACGATGCACTGCGGGCCGCTTTGGCGGACAGGGAGGGGGGAAGACGGTGGTTACACCTCTTTGCCCTGCTTGGAGTTGGTGCACCCGGTCCACTCCGTTTCGATCCGGACCAGCATATTGATCAGAGAAACCGTGAGATTGTCGACAGTGAACGGGAGCCCTGCTTCGTTGAGCTGCCTCAGCTCGTTGTGTATAGACTCAATCCACTGCGATGAAATCGGGTTCGCCTGAGGGTCGACACGGCGTCGAGCCACGTCGACTGTCCGGAGAAGGTCTGAAGCGTTTGCCTCGTTCTCTGATTGCATTAGATGACAGCCTTTCAGGGGAGTGGTTCATTTCCTGGTTGTCACTTTGCTGAATGCGAGCACCGCAGCCGAGACTCGATGACTCTTGCACTACTGCCGGGAAAGCCGGGAACGATTGCGGTGTCAGGGTTTCGGCTCGGGTCTGTCCGTCGTTGCTGGTCTAGCGGTTACCGGCTCCTCTGGTCGTGGTGGGAGGTGACGGTAGAGGGTGGTGCGGGTGATGCCCGTCTTGGTGATGATCTCGGCGATGGTGTGTCCGTTGTCCCTCAAGTGCTCGGCGTAGGCCAGTTTGTCGGGGTCCACTACTGAGGGGCGTCCTACTCGGCGTCCCTTCGCGGTGGCTACGGCTCGGGCATGCGCGGCTCGCTCGAGGGTGTAGGTGCGTTCCATTTGTCCGAACAGGGCCAGCAGCACCACGGCGAGCTGGGACATCGGGTCGCCCGGGTTGGTCGAGTCGATTTTGATGGGGTCGGCCAGGTTGCGTATCCCGATTCCGCGTTCGGATAGTTCGTGGATCAGGTTCAAGGTGTCGCGCACGGTGCGCCCGAGTCGATCCAGGGTGTGCACCACGATCACGTCGCCCGCGCGGGCGTACTCCATAACCGCGCGCAAGCCGGGGCGGTCGACCGTGGACCCGGACTTCTTGTCCACATAGATGCGATCGGCGTCGATGCCTTCTCGGCGCAGGGCGTCGATCTGCCGATCCAGGTCCTGTTTGGCTGTTGACACCCGCGCGTACCCCAACTCCATGCGGTCAGCGTACCGAAAGTTGTATCCGAACTGCCCCGTTGGGACGCGATAATGGACTCTACTTTTGGAACGCATTTCTCAAGTGCCGAGGAGTGCAGCCTGGGTCCGACCGGGACCGTCCCAGAACCAAGGAACTGGGACGGGCGCCGCGGCTCTTGCCCAGCAGGGCTACGAGGCCGTCCCGCGGGCCCGTTCTGGCGCATCAGTGAGCGATTCACTCCTGGGAAAGCTTGAACTCCGCTTCCAGTTGCTCAATCAGGGACGGCGCATGATCGCTGTAGGTCGAGCACGCTGCGGACAGCGTCTCGACTGCCGCATGTAGCGGATCGGCGTTCGCGGCGGTAACGATGGTGGGCAGGGCGAAGTGTGGTCGCGAGACTTCGCCGCTCGCGTATGGGTGCTGCTCCGGGCTGAGAACTCGTCTCGTCCACGTCGCTTCAGGCGACAACGCCCTGCTTCCCTCGTCGAGGGAAGTCTCGTCCAGCCATTTGTTCAGCCACTCGAACAAGTCGTCAAGCTTTGGTGGCGGTGCACCGGCTTCGACGTTCGCCAAGGTTGTAATGATGTAGTCCTCGGTATGGAGACCGGCCAATTCGAGCGCCCGGCGGGCGCACCACCATGCGATCTCCCGCTGCTCGTCCTCCGGGAGTCGGATGAGACGAGCGATGAGGTCCGGGACCATCTCGTTGAGACTCACAGCTCCGTTGACGTGATACAGCTCAGCGGGCACTGAGTCCCACGGCGACGTCCTCGGCAAGAATCCCCAGCTAGTTGACTCCGTGGCATCGGTCGAGGAATCGCTGGTGACCTCGGAATGGAAAGGAACCTGGACGGGGGCCCCAACGCCAGGCTGATGCCACCGTTGCGGTGCCCGTACCCCACCCGTGTCGGTCCGCTCGGGCCACAGTCGCAGGCGCCACTCGTCGCCCGGGTCTGTCGAACCGGGCCACCCGTAGCCCACGAAACCTCGTCCGCTGACTTCGAGGATGTAGGTGTCCGGAGCAGCTGAGGCCGCTAGCTCGTCGTAGCCGGGCGAGCCGATTACCAGTGTGCCGGATTCCACCCGGAGAACATTCTCCGAAATTTGCTCCCATCGATCTCGATCGTCATCGGGCCGAGCGGACCAGAACTCAATGGTCACCGACGTGTCGAAGTTGTTCTGGTGCGGGCTAAGGATGACCGCCATCCCATCCGCGCTGGAGCTGGGGGGAGAGGCCTCCGCCAACGCGAACAGATCAGTGCCTTCCGGCGGGAGTGCCAAGGGATCGAATACCTCGAAGTGTCCGTGGTCGATCACGATCCTCCCCGCGCAGGAGTCGACAAGCTGCGGCAGCTGTTCTGGGATCGCCATCCCGCCATGATCGCGACCACCCGGGTGCATGTCGAGTGAAGACCGGGAACTTATGTCTCGTAAAACTGTAGGTAGATAAGACGAGCGAACGTCGGTGCGACCAGCCAGGCTCGTCAGTCTGGCTACGCTCTCCGTATGACGACTCCACCGCTGCCAACCGCGGACGACTACTGGAGCGAGCTCACCGCGAGATTTGGCGTTGGGCGAGAGGAAGGTGCGTTCTTTGGTGGGCGTTTCATTCGAACGATCATCCGACCCTTCGACTCCATTGCTGGCTCCGGAGTGCTCGAATCGTTGATCGGCGGGTCATCAAGTACCGGTGTCGAGCTGTGGGGGCGTAGGCACGTCTTCAACGCTCGACATGAGTGGTTCCACTTGGACATTGCTCCGGCGTTCAACACATGGGAGACCGAGTACGAGCACAGTCCGTCGGACGCCAACCACGGGCCCAACGGTCAGAGGTCTGGTTCGGAGCGCTCGCCTGGCCCGATGCCACGAGCCTTTATTCAGCACCCTTCGAGTCTGATCTACTACGAGCAGTTCCCCATGTGGGGCGGGATCCGCCACAACGCGGACGACTACCTTCCAGGAGCTGTCCATGTTCTCTGGCAAGAGACAGCAGCGATGGAGGCCGGTGAACCTGACTGGCAAGCCTCGCCCACCCCCGGGGCCCTCGCACGTATCGATATCACCAACAATGCGCACCCAGATTCGGACGGGACAGCAGTTTTCGACCTCCGGGATCAGGTGTGCCTCTTCTTCGAAATCAGGCACTCGGGAGAGCCGAGCTATCGGCTCGTCGTGGACGCCATGAAGGCGCGAGGGTCTAAGAAGGCATTCACTGAGTTCGGCGACCGGTCACAGTAGTCAGCCGCTGATGCGCGTGGCCACCGCCTTCATGGGAGGGGGACGATGGCTTTCCGTGACAGGCTCCCGCTCTGCCACCCAGCAGTGAGAGAACACCGCCATTCACCGATGCGACTCACAGCCCCGAGGAGGGGACACGCCCGAGTAGCGTCATCATCTCTGGCGGTTAGCGGAATTGCCGGCGGGGTGGGTATCGGCGGTGCCAACCGGCCGCGAGCGCCGCGATTAGCGCGGTCCCGATAAGCCCGGTGACCCACCATGACCACGGGAAGCCGACATCATCGAGGTCGACCGGGCGTTGATCGGCGGCCGGCGCATGCGGGTGGCCATAGACCTCGATCGCAGCCTGGCGGGTGCGGGTGTCGGTGGAGGTCGTGGTGGCTGAGCAGGAAGTGTCTGACCACGGCGCCCCGTGAGACCGATCGGTGCCGGCGAAGACCAGGTATTCGGTGCCGATCGCGTACCCGGTGCCGCAGGCGGGGCCTTGGGTGCTGGTGGCCACGACGGTGCTGTCGCCGATCTCGCCGGTGAAGACCTCCCGCACATCGAACTCGTAGTAGGCGGTCTCTCCGTCGATGCGCTTCGCGTTCGCGGTGCCGGTGAACACTCCTGCCGCATGCGCAACGTGCTGAAGGATCCGGGGGTCATTGGGGGCGAAGGCGCAGGAGCAGGCATTCGCTGCGCCCGGCGTGGCCACCGGCACCATCAGCGGCGCAGCCAGCACCGCGAGGAGTAGCCACCTCCGCATTGCGACACCTCCGGGTCTTGGTGCGTACTGGTTCGGTTAGCGGGTCACAGTCGTGGGTCGATGGGTTCAGATTCCATGGCTAGGACTGCGAAGACGCACTGGTGGACTTTCCACAGTGGTTCGCCGGCGGCGGCGCGATGTGCGGCCTCGAGTCCGAGGGCGTATTCACGCAACGCCATGGAGCGTTTCTGGCCCAGGGCTCGGTTTTTGAGGCCGGCCAGGATGTCGGGGTTGGTGTAGTCGGCGCCGTAGATGATGCGCAGGTACTCGCGCCCCCGAACTTTGAGGCCGGGCTGGACGAGGCCCTTCTTGCCGCGGGTCAGGTTGGCCAGGGGTTTGACCACCATCCCTTCCCCGCCGGCGCTGGTAAGTTCGTCCCACCACTGGATGCCCGCGGCACGCGAGTCGTCGCCGGTGGTGGTGACCTCGAGGCGGCGTGTGGTGCGGAACAGGTCCGGGTCGGCCGAGATGAGGCGGTCGGCAAGGTCCAGGTGCCACCGGTGGTCGCGGGTTTCGTAAGTGCCAGCGGTGCTGGCCACGATCTGGAACGGGGCGATCTGCAGACCAAGCTGGGTGTCGACGGGCTGGATGTAGCGGCGGTAGGCCTGAACGAACTTCTCGGCGTTGGCGGCTCGGCCGCGCGTGCGGTCGAGTAGGTCACCGACGTCCAGGCCGCGGTGAGCGGCCGATGCGAGCACGTCCACGGCAGCGGGCAGGGCGGTGGTGGCCGCGGCGCCCACGGCGGCGTACTGGTCGCGGATCATCGGTTCGGCTTTGAGCGTCCACGGCAGGATCTCGGTGTCCAGTAGGAGCCAGGTCGCGCCGAGGTCTGACCACAACCCGGCGGCGGTCGCGGCGCTGGCGATGCGCTGCAGAACGGCCGCCTGCTGCTCATCGGGCAGCAGGGCGCGGCCGGTGCGAGAGTGGATCACCCCGCCGCCCTGGTCGGTCAGATGCACAACAGCGCGCGAACCCATGTGCTTTTCCTGGCACATCACCTGGTCGACGCCGTGCTTGGCGAAGTAGTCAAAGGCCTGATCGGGGTGCTCGAGCAGATCGGGGCGGGGGGAGCTGTCCACCGGGGACATGGTCGGCGGCAGGTAGAGCAGCTGCGCCGGGTCGACCGCGAAGCGACTCATCACCTCCAACGCTCCGGCCGCATTGTCTGCCCGCAGCGACACCCGCCCCATGTGCTGGGTCTCGATGACTCGCGGTCCAAGGACGTCGGTCAGCTTGAGCGTTGCGGGGTCCCGCTCGGGCGGGGCTGGCGGACGGACCGGTTCGTAGTAGGTGTCCTGGGCGGGCACCGAGACGACGTCGCGTTCGGGATAGCGCAGTGCGGTCAGGGCCCCGCCGAACACGCACCCGGTGTCCAGGCACATGGTGTTGTTGACCCACTCGGTCTCGGTGACCGGGGTGTGCCCGTAGAGCACCATGGCCGCACCGCGGTAGTCCTCGGCCCACGGATAGCGCACCGGTAGCCCGAACTCGTCGGTCTCGCCACTGGTGTCGCCGTACAGGGCGAACGCTCGCACCCGCCCGGATGCCCGGCCGTGGTACTTCTCTTTCAGGCCAGCGTGGGCCACGACGAGGTGGCCGTCATCGAGGACGTAGTGCGCCACCAGGGAGTCGCAGAACGCCCGCGTCCTGGCGACGAAGCCCTCGTCTTGGTCGGCCAGTTGGTCCAGGGTCTGTTGCAGACCGTGAGTGGCTTTGACCGATCCTCGGCCCAGCGCCTTGGCGAGTTTGGCTTCGTGGTTGCCCGACACACACAGGGCGTTGCCCGACTCGACCATCCCCATCGCCAGCCGCAGCACGCCCGGGGAGTCCGGGCCCCGGTCGACCAGGTCTCCCACGAACACCACGCGCCGCCCATCGGGGTGGCGGGCATCGACCGCACGTCCGTGGTCGTCTTCTTCGATCACATACCCCAGCTTGTCGAGCAGCTGCTCCAGTTCCATAAGGCAGCCGTGGACATCACCAATCACGTCGAACGGCCCGTGCTCATCGCGGCGGTCATTGAACAACCGCGTCCGCACAATCGACGCCTCGGCCACTGCCTCGACCGAGTCCAAGACGTGGATGGACCGGAACCCTTCCTTCTTCAGGCCGCGCAGCGAGCGGCGCAGCTGCTCGGCCTGCCGCTTGATCACCCCGGCTCCGAAATCGCGGTCGTCGCGAGCGGCATTGCGCTGCACCGCGACCGCGGTGGGCAGGTCCAGCACGATCGCCGTGGCCAACACGTCATGCTCACGCGCCAAGGCCACGAGGGATTTGCGGGCGGCCGGCTGCACATTCGTCGCATCGATCACCGTCAACCGTCCCCGCGCCAGACGCTTGCCGGCGATGAACTCCAGCACGGCGAACGCATCCACTGTTGCGTCCTGGGCGTTGGGGTCATCACAGACCATCGCCCGACAGTCATCGCTGGAGATCACCTCGGTGGGGGCGAAATGGGTCGCGGCGAAGGTCGATTTGCCCGACCCACTGGCCCCGATGAGCAGAACCAGCGACAACTCCGGAATGGACAGCTCACTCATGCGGGCACCTCCACAGGGGCGGACAGACTGAACACGGCCATCTGCGTCGGCGGACCGACCTGCGGATCGTCGTCGCCCACGGGACGGAAGTCCACCTGGTAGCCGTGCATGGTGGCCACCGCGGTGGCCCACTGTCGGAACTGCTCGCGGGTCCACTCGAACCGATGATCCGGATGCCGAAACCCTCCTGAGGCCAGCGCGGGGTAGTGCACGTTGTACTCCCTGTTGGGCGTGGTGATCACCACGTGCCGGGGACGCATCGCCCCGAACACGTTTCTGGTCACCGCTGGCAGGCGGTCGGGGTCGACGTGCTCGATCACTTCCATCAGGATCGCCAGATCCAGATCGATCAGGCGCTCGTCCTCGTACAGCAGCGAGGACAGCAGCAACGTCAGACGCTCGGCTTGCCGCTCGGTCATCGACTCCACGTGCAGCCGCGTGGCCGCCTTAGACAGCGCGACATCGGAGACCTCGGTACCGATCACCCGCGCCACGCCCTGCACCTTGAGCAGACCGCTCAGCAGAGCGCCGGACCCGCACCCCAGATCCGCGATCGATGCAGGCGATAGGTCGCGGACCACCTCCAGCACCGCCTCGTGGCGCAGTCGCACCAGCGGCCGCGGGGCGCTGGCCCCGTCATCGTCGTCGACGGGCGGTTGTGCGTGGACGTCCAGTTCGGCCAGTCGGGTCAGGGCACTGTCGCGAAGATCGCGCTGACCGGCCAGGAAACGATGCGCGATCACCTCACGCTCGGGATGCGACGATAGCCAGCCCGAGCCGGCGCGCATCAACTTGTCGATTTCGTCCTGACCGACCCAGTAGTGCTTGGCCTCGTCGAGTACCGGCAGCAACACGTACAAGTGACTGAGGGCCTGGGCCAGGCGCACCGTCCCGGTCAGCGTCACCGACACCATTGGTGCCTGGCCCCACTGGGGCCTGGTGGCATCGAACGCGATCGGCGTGGCCTGCACGTCCCATCCCAGCGGCGTGAACAGTCTGCGGACCAGATCCGCCTCCCCGGGCACCGCCGGCAGGAACAGTGTCAGGTCCAGAGCAGTGTCGACGAGATCCTCATGGCCGGTGCACTGACCATTCAGGGCGGAGCGGAACACTCTGCCCACCGCCACCGACAGCAGGGACGACGCGACGTATGGGCGATCGTTGACGTAATGCCCCAGAGCGAAGGCGTCGCTGCGGCCCGAGCGCCCTCGTACCAAGGCCACCGGATCCACCTCCAGCACCACCGCCGCAGTACACGTCTCGGCTGAGCTCTCGGGGTAGAACACATGCGCCGTGCCCCCGTACACCTTGAACGACTGCACCCGCTCGGGATGCTTATGCAGCAAGATCCCCAGATCACTCGGCGTCGGCAGCGCCTGCGAACGGCGGGCAGTGATCGTCAACAACATGCAGGCCAGTCTGCCCCACCAACTCACGCGAGCAGGCACGACGGGCAATCGAGGGCCTCACGGTATTGCCAGCAGGAGCGCCGCCGGCTGCCTCGTGGGCGCTACCGTCACTGCCATGGTGTGGGTATGGACGTTCGCGGTGTTGATGGTCGTGTTGGTCGGCGCTGCGGTGTTGCCCCGGCGCTCCGGGATCCGTCGCGAGGGCTTTCCGTGGTTCTGGTTGGCCTTCCCGACAGCGGCCCTGCTGGTGGCCGCGTCGGTCAGCATTTGGGTTCCCGGGATCAGCGCGACTGGGGGTTGGACGATGTACATGCCACTCGCGGATCGAAGCGGTGGCGTCCAGTTCCTCAGCAATGAGCAGTTCTGGCAGCTGCAAGCGTTCCTGCTCGGACGGTGGATATTGCCCGCAAGTGCCCTGATCGCTGTCGGATTGTCGGTGTGGTCCTGGAGACGCGGCCGATACTGAGCCCGGCGCGACCCCATCACCGGGCGACGTCGACGACTGGCCGAGCACGGTCGGTCAGGAGGGTGGCTGCGGCCAGCAGGTAGCCGGCGAGGGCGATCATGACTGGGGCCAATAGGTAGACGCCGGGCGCGCACGCGATGACAAGCACAGCAGTCATCACGCAGGCGGACTTGGCGGCAATGGTGTTCCTGCGAGCAACGAGGACGAGCGCAAGCCCCGCTGCGGTGATCGTGATGCTTGCCCACCCGGCGAGCGGGGAGTGCTTCGCGAAAGTCACGGGGATGGAGAAGCCTCCCTGGGCGATGAGCAGGGCCCCGACCACAGTCATCACCAGTGCGGCGGCCCGGGTGCGCTCGCTCGCGGTGTCGTGGTGAAACTCGGATGCGGTGGTGATCATCAGCGCGACCACACACGTCAGGGCCACCACGCTCATCGCCGGGATCACGTAACCGAGGCCGTCCGGGCAGCTCCACACCTGTTGCCCGTCGATTCTGTTGCGGGTACAGCCGTAGTGGGTGGCTTGGGCCAGCTGCATGGCGCCGACCGCCAGGAACGCTCCCACGCAGCAGCCGCCGATGGCCGCGACGAATGAGGCGTAAGCAATCCGCGCACCAACTCCCATGGCCACACCGTAGTGCGGCTTGGCTGTCTTGAAGCGGGCCCCGATGTGATGCCGGCGGCCGGGGCCTATCCGGAGGAGGCCGGGTTGTCTGGCGGCCTGCCGTAACGAGACCGAATGTAGTGGGTGATGTGTCCGGCGAGGGCCAGGGCCGCCAGGACGAGTTGGACGCGGCGATCGGCGAGCCACGTCAGCGGCCATTCAAGTGCCCCTAGGGCCCAGGAGGTGGGGGTGTGGCGCGGCGAGGTCGGGTCGCCGTGAAGGCTGTGGGCGAGGTCGCTGGTGCTGGCCGACTGTCCGTCCCGAAAGGTGGAAAGCGCGTAGCCGCACATGTCGGCCTCCGCGGCTGCGATCGGCCAGAGGCGGTCAGTGCCGAGGAAGAGTCTGGACTGCCCACGTTCCGGGCGGCCGGGAGAGCAGGAGTTGCCTGAATCGGGCGAGGTGACCAGCACTCGCGAGGCCACGTTTCCGGCGTAGACCTCATCGACCTGGTATTCGCTGACACCGGGGAAGGTCCGCGCCAACGTGCCCGTGAAAACAACGTCGTAGCGGGACAGGCGCTCCAGTGCACCCTGACGGTTCTCCGGCAACGCGCAGCTACATGCCGCCGCGGTACCGGCCCCGCCGAATAAGAGCGCCACAGCCAGGGCGATCAGCGTCACGACCTTCCACGGCCCAGTCACAGGCATCCTGGGAGAACCAGCGGGAGAACTCGCCGCAACGTTGGGGGCCGGGCTCTTATCCCTTTGATGAGCGCGGATCATTGCCTGGGGCGATGGTGTCCTGTGCCCTGGTCTGTCCGTTCTTGCCCCGCACCTGTAATTCGCCACCGCCATCGTTGGCAAGGATCTCGCGAGCCCGGTCAACGCCATCTGACTGTCGGGGTGTGACTGCGCTCGCTCGGTCGGCCCCCGGTTTGCGTACCTCCCAGTTTCCGTCGTCACGCTGAACGACTCGTTTGTTGACCATGCCGAGTTCCCATCGTCGCCGACTGTTGATGTGAGCGTAGAGCGGAAGCGGAAGCGCTGGGGCGCCAAGTGGGCTTGGGCGTTCTGTCTTTGTCGTAGGTCCGTGCAAGTCTTCGCGGTGTGACTGATATCGGTGTGCTGAGGATCGGTGAGCGTCTGATTTCGCGACGCTGGAGGAAAGTCATCAGCGCGGCGGTTATCGCTGTGTTCGTGCTTCATCCTGCGATGGGGCAACGAGCGGCCTTGTGGGCTGGGGACCAGTACGCTCAACGACTTTCGCGAATGGTGGAAGATGCAGGATTGCTGGACTTCGGCACGATGCCGCCCCAGACTCCGGTGTCTGATGGAGCCTGACTGGTCATAACGTCTGATTACCGGACCGCTGGGGAACGGCTGCGTTCCCGTCGGGCCGGGGGGCACTCCGCTGGTCAGGTAGGGCGCGAATCTGTGGTGCTCGCGTGGCGTCGGTGCGGACCCAGCAGCGCGTAGAGCACTGCGCCCAGAAGTGGTAACGCGACGATAGGGAGCGCCCATGCCCAATCTGACGAGCTGCGCCGACGCCTGGCCAGGTGGGCAATCGCGACGACATCGAGGACGAGCACCAGGAGCACCGTGGCCGTAAAGATGATGTCGTAGGCAACTGGAACAGTCTTCTCCACGTCCGGTTGGGCGAGGGCGCTGGAGTGCGCGATCGTGAACAAGGGCGTTCTCCAATTTCGTTGCGGTGGCGGGTGCGGTTCGGGCGTGGCCGGTGGTCGCCGCGGTCGGCACGCCAGCGACCGCGATCGGCGCAGTCCTACTTCGAGCCAGTGGCGTTGTTCGTGTGTCTATGGCGACGGCGCCATGTCCAGATAGATAGTCCAATGCCGACTACGGACAGTATCGGCAGGGACCACAGTGCTCGACGGCGTAAGAGGATCTGGTCGACCCGATCATTCGGCAGCGCGAGCGGTGCCGGTTCATACCCTGCGATGTAGATCGTCGACTGAAAGTCCTGGGGCAGTGCGGTGCCGAGCAGGCCCACGCTCGCAGCGATAGAGAAACAGGTGGCCGGGAAGACGACCCAAAACCAGGGAAATCCGAGCTCGGTGTCTGGGGCCGACTGTCGTGGCAGGGTCACCGCCGCCACGAGCAGCACGGTGAGTAGCGCAAGAACCATGAGCCAGACCATGAGCGTGAGCCTAGGACGACGCGGAAGGCGAAAGGCAGAGTTGGCGCAGCGCAGCACCGGGTGGTGGCCCGGCCCTCTACGCTGCACTCATGGTCGCTGCCTTCTCGTCCGGCACGGGTAGTCGCAGAGCTCGTATTGCTTTGGGTCTCGTTCGGGCGGTCAGCATCTTCGCTGCGGCAGTCGTGGTGGTGGTTGTCGCAGCGCTCAGTTTGCTCGCTGTCGATTGGGCGCCATTCGTCGATGGCAACGTGGGCGACGGGGACCGTCTTCTTGGTGGGGTGCTCGCCAGCTGGGCGCTGATGATCGCGGGCCTGGCGTGGCTGATCGCGGTGCTGGTGGCGTGGCGATTCCGGCAGCTACGAACGTGGTGGCTCGGGGCCCCTCCGGCCCTTTTCGTGGCTGGTGTGGCCGTGGCGCTGGCGATTGGAGCAGCGGTCCCAAAAGGGCTCGATTCCTCTCGCTCAGAGATGGAGAATGCTGTTGCGCAGGCTCGCTCCCATCCGCCGGGTTGGTCGGAGCTCTACGGCTTCGACACCCCACGGCAAGTAGGGCACGTGGAGGTCTGGAAGCTCAGCCACCGAGAGGACGGGGTGGTCGTGGTCAGCGATGCCGACTTCGTCTTCGGATTTCACATGCGCGGGTGGGCACATTCCCTACAGGGGCCTCCCACGTTCGAACCTGGAGTAAAAGAACTGCAGGTAGAGCACCTCGGAGGGCCGTGGTACTCCTACAGCTACGTGCTGTAGCCGCCGTCCGGAGCGGGCCGAACGAAATTCGTGCCAGTTCGCGGACGAGAGGAGTGGCGACCTTCCAGACGTGACTCAGCCTGGTCGGGTTGACATAAGATAACTTATCGGCGGCTTAACCGCTCAGGTAAAGCGGCTTATCTCAAGCTCTAGAATGGAGATTCCGTCTCGAGAGAGAAATGTTCTGAGCACCCCCGGGAGCCGGGCCGGCACGACACGGGACAGGGCCGGTGGCGCCATCTGAGCCACACGAGACCTCATCGCTCCATCAGGGCAAAAACCCCCGCCGAGGTGCTCGCGCTGACAGTGGGCATAGCGGGTCGGCTCACTGGTGAGCGCGGCCCGCAATTCGGGTGCCACCTCGTCGGTCGGGTTCTCATCTAGCCGCAGCCGCATGCTGAGCAACAGCGCGGCGATGTACCGGTCCCAGTCGTCCTAGCTAGCGAGCCTCAGCCCTCCGCCAGCCGCACGTGCCGGATCGGCCCGTGCAGTGAGGTAACGAGCAGGTCGTCGGGACCGAACTCCCCGAACCCGTCGGCCACGACCACGGCCGTGGCGCGGGGGATCCCGCCCACCAGGACGCAGGCGTCGCCGGTGCCGCGGTCGACTCGGAATACCTCGCCGGTGGTCCACGACGTGACGTAGAGGGCCTGCGGGGTCACGGCCAGATCGTCGAGTCCGCGGGCGATCTCGGGCGGGGTGGTGAGCTCCCTCGTCGTCGTCGCCTCCGGCCGGTCCAACGGCACCTTCAGCACCACGGTGCGCGTGGTCGACTGGGTGACGTACGCGGTGTCACCCTCGATCGCGATCCCGTTGGACACGCCGATCCCCGCGCGGCGCGTCCAGTCGTCGTCGACCTCGCCGGCCGCGGTGACCCGCGTCAGCGCGGGCACGTCCAGGCTGGTCAGGTACCGGTTCCCGGCGGCGTCCACGACCAGGCCGTTCATGCGGGCGTCCAGGCGCGCCTCGATCCGCGCCTCGGGGCGCTCGGCGGCCGGGTCGAACGTCACCACGTCGGACCGGTCGGCAAGGTACCCGGTACCGGCGGCGACGTGCATGCGCCCGTCGGGGCCGAGCGCGATCCCGCCCGGCGCGCGGACGGCGACCGACGCCACCACGCGGCCGTCGGGATCGTAGGCGTCGACCCGGTTCAGGAACGTCGTGGACACCCACAGGCGGCCGTCGGCATCAAAGGCGAGGTTCTCGGTCCAGCCCACCACCGGCACGGGGGCGTCACCGAACGTCGACACCCGCGGCGCGGGGCCGGGGCAGGCCGCGATCGGCGTCCCGACAGAGCCCGGCGCGCTGACCAGTCCGGACCCGGCGTCGAGCGCGGCGGCCGAGCCGCCGTGGGGACCGAGCGACCCCAGTGCGCCCTCGATCGGCGCCGCCGCCGAGCCGACCGACCCGGCCGCGCCCTCGACCGAGCCGGGCGGGACCGCCGCCGCGGCGGGCACGAGGGCGGCCGGCGCGAGCACCACGGCGAGCCCGACGGACACCGCGCGCCCGGACACCACGCGCAGGATCCGCCGGGCCCGCATCGTCAGACCCCGGCCGGCCGGCGCCCGTGGAGCTGGTACTCGGCGAGCAGCGCCTCGCGGTCGGCGTCAGTGAGGGGCCGGTACACGTCGTCCGACTTGTCGGCGCCGCCGCGCAGGTAGACCTCGCCCGGCTCGATCCACGACTCGCGTCGCAGGCTGGGCTTGGAGATCTTGCGGGTGGCGGTGACGGGCATCTCCTTCATGATACGAACGAACCGCGGCGCCCACTTGGTGCCCATGTCGGGCTGGGTGCGGCAGAACTCCGTGAAGGCGTCGGCGTCGAACTCCACGCCGGGCTCCAGCTGGATGGCGGCCATCACCTGGTCGCCGGTGCGCGGGTCGGGCACCGGGTAGACCGCCACGACCAGCACGCCGGGGAAGCGGTCGAGGATCCGCTCGACGGGGCCGGCGGAGAAGTTCTCGCTGTCCACGCGGATCTTGTCGCCGGAGCGGCCGGCGAAGTAGAAGTAGCCGTCGGCGTCCTTGTAGCCCAGGTCGCCGGAGTGGTAGACCTCGCCGATGTTGCGCTCGGCGGTGGCCTCGGGGTTGCGGTAGTAGCCCTCGAACAGCGTGGCGCCGGTGAGGTTGCAGATCTCGCCGATCGCCTCGCCCGCGTTGACCAGGCCGCCGTCGGCGTCGAACTCGGCGACCGGGCACTCGGTGCCGTTCTCGTCGAGGATCGCCACGTCCATGTGGGTGCCGGCCACGCCGAGCGCGCCGGGCGGGGTGTCCTCGGTGCGGCTGATCACCACGCCGCCCTCGCTGGAGCCGTACGACTCCTGTGGCGTGACGCCGAAGCGGCGCTCGAACTCGACCCGGTCGTGGACAGACGCCTCGGTGCCGAACACGATCCGCAGGCGCGTCCGCGTCTCCTCGGGGACCTCGGGCTGGGCGAGGATGTAGGACAGCGACCGGCCGACGTAGTTGAAGTACGTGGCGTCGAACTTCAGCACGTCGGGCAGGAAGCCGGAGGCCGAGAACTTGCGGCGCATCGCGAACGTGCAGCCCACGTAGGCGGCGGGGGAGAAGGCGGCGAACAGGGCGTTGCCGTGGAACAGCGGCATGGCGCTGTAGGCGACGTCCTCGCGGACCAGGCCGCGGTAGTTGATCGTGCCGAGCATGGCCATGCGGCCGGTCGAGCACATCACGGCCTTGGGCGCGCCCGTGGAGCCCGAGGTGAACAGCAGCGCGAGAAGCGTGTGGGGGTCGCGCGCGTCCTCGGGGTGCAGGCGGGGTTCGGCGCCGGCGTGCTCGGTGAGCAGGCCCCGCCAGCGGTCGGAGCCGATGTCGAACGTGGCGACCGCGCCGGTGTCGAGGCCGTCGAGCAGCGCGGCGCCGTCGGCGTCGGTGAGGATCACGTCGCAGTCCACGCCGCGGATGTCGGAGGCGAGCTCGGCGCCGCGGCGGGTGGGGTTGATGCCGATGATCGTGACGCCCGCGAGCGCCGCGCCGCACAGCGTGAACAGGTACTCCGGGACGTTCTCCAGCAGGATGCCCACGTGGAGGCGCTTGTAGGGATCGGGACGCTCGGCGTAGGAGGCCGCGTACTCGTCCGACCAGGCGCGCAGGATCCCCGCGCGGACGGCGGCCTCGGCCACGAACTCCCGCCACGTCCACGCCGAGTCCTCGAACAGCAGCCCCGGGTGGTCGTCGGTGGAGCGCTCCAGCAGGATGTCGCCGAACGTCTCGTGCGGCATGTCGAAGCCGGGATTGAAATCCGCTCTGGTCATGAGACCGCAGGATAGGCCATGCGGCCGCGTCCCACGGCGGGAACCGCCGATGACTTTGACAGGTGTCAGCGTGGGTGTCCGGGTCGTCGGGCCGGTGGTCGGCGCAGACCGGGATCGGGTAGGAACGAGAGGTGGCGCGCCGCGCGGGCGCGCCGGGAACGCGAGGGGCGTGGGATGGTCGCGGAACCGGGTGGAGGCCGCAGCGTGGCGTCGGTGGCCGGCGCGGACGGTGGCGCCGGGCGGTACCGCGACGAGGTCCGCCACGCCGAGGGGTACGACGACGAGGTCCGCCACGCCGAGGGGGACGGCGACGAGGTCCGCCTCACCCGCGCCCGGGGCGTCGGCGGGGAGATCCGACTGGTCGGGGTCCACAACTTCCGGGACGTGGCCGGCCCCGGGTACGCCCTGCGGCCGTCCGGCGCGATGACCCGCGGTGTCGTCTACCGGTCCACCGCGCTGTCCGTGGACGAGGGCGATCTCGGGACGCTCGAGCGTCTCGGCGTCACCGCGGTGGTGGACCTGCGCACCCCCGCCGAGATCGAGAAGCAGCCCGACGTGATCCCCGCCGGCGCCGAGTACGTGCCGATCGACGTGCTCGGCGGGCACACGTCCGCGGCGACGCTCACCACCACCGGCCTGGTCGGGGCCGACCAGGCCCGCCGCGAGATGGCGGAGACGTACGAGCGGTTCGTGCTGGGCGATCACGAGCGAGGGGCCTTCGGCCGCGCCGTCCACGCGCTGGCGGCGTCGTCCGGGCCCGCGATCGTGCACTGCACGGCGGGCAAGGACCGCACGGGGTGGGTCTCCGCGCTGCTGCAGCTGCTGGTGGGGGTGCGGGAGGAGGACGTGATCGCGGACTACCTGCTCACCCGGGAGCGGTCGGCGGATGTCGTCGCCGCGATCCGCACTTACGTGCAGGCCGAGATGCCCGACAAACTCGAGGCGGTCGAGGTTCTCCTCGGCGTGGAGGAGGCCAATCTGCGGCGCTCACTGGACGCCCTGGCCCGGGAGTTCGGAGACGCCCGCCGGTACCTCGTCGAGGGTGCGGGCGTGGAGGACGCCGCCGTCGACGAGCTGGCCGCGCGCCTCAGGTCAGGATGAGCAGGGCCCCGAGGACCCCGCCGAACCCCAGCGACTGCAGCGCCACCGCGATCGTGCGCCCGACCTCCGTGCGGGCGCCCGCGTGGACCCGGGGACCGGCGAGGGTGACGGCGAAGATCATCACGACGGCCGCGACACCGGCGACCGTGTCGGCCAGCCGCGCGGCCACCCCGTAGACGGCCGCCAGGCCCAGCAACCCGCCGACCAGTGCGGCGAGCACGGTCGTGTGCGGGGCGGGCAGCACCGTCGCGTGCGGCGCCCGGGGCTCATCCCGGGACAGCTCGCGCTCCCGCAGCATCAGACGGTCACTCATGTCCCCGACGGTACGCACCCGCGGCGGCGCGAGCCCCGCCTCCGCCCCTGCCCCCGACCGGCGTGGGTGTTCGCGCAGGTCACGTCGCCGCCGATCGGCGGAGAGTTCGGTCACAGAACCGCGCGTCCCCGCTCCCCGGCCCGCCACATCCGTCCCTCCGGACCCGGTGGCCACCCGTGTCACCGTTCCACCACGGGCGTGGGGGCGGGCGTAGGATGCCCGGGGATCCGATGGGGCTCGGGTCCGGATCGTGTGACTGGTCTGGGGGTTGACGTGGGCGCTGCCGGTGCGATCGGCGGGTGGTTCGAGCCGTCTGACGAGGTCGGGCGTGCGTGGGACGAGGCGGAGGCGATCCTCCGGGCGTGCGATGACCTGGACGCGGTGATGGCCACCATCCACGACGCCGCCTCTCCGGTCGAGGCGCGCCGCGCCCTCAAGCGGGAGTTCGGTTTCACGGGCCGCCAGGCCGCGTTGCTGCTCACGCTGCCGGTGATGTCGTTCACCCGCTCGGAGAGGGATCGCCTGGCCGGTGGTCGGCGCGCGCGGTTGGAGCTCCTGGCGGACGTCACGGGCGTCCTGCCCGCGGTCCCGGCCGAGCCCGCCGCGCCCGCGCCTGCTGAGCCCGCGGTCGCCGAGCCGGCGCCTGCAGATCCAGCGCCCGGGTTCGCCGCGTCCGGGCTCGCCGCGTCCGGGGAGGCGTGGACCGCCGAGGTCGACGGCGCCCTCGCGCGCATCAGCTCGGCGATGGAGGAGTCGTGGGGCGAGGCCCCTGGCGAGCCCTGCCCGGTCGCCGATGCGTCGCCCCGGCCGGTCCGACGGTCGGTGGTGGGGGAGCAGGACGCCTCGGAGGTCGTGGACGAGCAGATCGGTGAGCTGTGTGATGCGCTGGCCGATCTCGTGAGCGTGGCCGCTCCCGCACTCGAGGTGGCGGCCCTGGACGACCCTCGTCGGCCGGACAGCCCCAGCGGGGTGCTGCTCGACGGTTGCGAGGTGGGTGACGACACCGGCCTGCGCACTCTGCTGTGGCATCTGCGCCGCACGGGTCTGGATTCGGTGCAGGGGTTGTTCCCGTTCGCGGAGCCTCTGCCCGCGGAGCGGGGCTTCGACGTGCAGGCCGCGCGGTACGCCGAGGCGATGAGCGCCGGCGTGCTGGGGTTCGAGCCGGGCGGTGATGCGACGTGGTCGGGACGGTTGTGGCCGATCGCCGAGCGGAGCGGTTTCGGGTACGCGGTGTCCTACCGCAGCGGGCCCGACGAGGGGTCGGTGTGGGCGTACGGCGGCGGTGAGACGCTGCACCGACTGTGGGATTCCGTCCTCGACCTGCTGGTGGAGCTGTACCAGGCGTTCACGGCCGGCGCTCCGTGCGATGCGGCGATCGCCGCGGTCGTGCCGGGCCGGGTCGTGTGGTCGAACCTGGGCTGAGGCGGACGCGCCGCCTCAGCCCGGGCCCCACGGTCCGGTGCGGGTCACGCGACCGGGATCAGCTCCCGCGCCACGATCGTCGGGCGGGGACCGCGGCAGAAGACCAGCTCGATCCGCGAGACGGTCATGCCGGTCGAGTTCGCGAGGAGTTCTGCGTACGCGCACAGCTGGAGCAGGTACTCGTCGACGGTCTCCGTGGTGACGGCGACGTCGGTCTTGTAGTCGACGATCGACAGTGACCCGTCGTCCTCCTGCACCACCAGGTCGACCACGCCGTCCACCGCCACGGTCGTCCCCTCCGCAGTACTCAACGCCCCGGCCACCGGCAGCTCCGCCCAGTGCGTCCTCGATGCCGCCCGTCGCACCGGCGCGGAGGTCAGGGCGGTTCGGGCGACCGCGACCATCTCGGCCACGGCCTCCGGGTTCCGGCTGCCCCGCAGGTCGCCGGCGAGTCCCAGACCCGCCAGCTGGTCGGCGGCCCACCGTTCCCAGGCCGCCATCGCCGAGTCCGGATCGGCCGTCGGCCCGAGCAGCCGGGACAGGTCGGTGTGTTCGGCCAGGTGGTGCACGGCCGTGCCGACGTCGGGTCCGGCGGCGACCGGCGTCGTACGCGGCGCGGGCGGGAGCTCCTCCGGTCGCGTCGGGGCGGGTGCGAACCGCTCCCGCAGTGCTGCCGCGAGTCGCCGGGGTAGGGACGACGTCCGAGCCCCCTCCGCCTCGTCGTCCGAGGCGTCGGCCTGTGCGTCGGGGTGGACGATCCGGGTCGCCGACCATCCCGCGCGCTCGGCGGACCTCTCGGAGATCTCCCGGCTGCGGCGCGCCCACTCCGCGTCGTCGGGCACATCCACGGCGGGCACCGCGGCCGACTCGAGGAGGTTCTCGCCGAACGCGACGAGTGGCGGTGCATCCGGTTCCTCGACCGCCGACCCCAGCAGCGACCCCCACAGCTTCCTGGGTGTCTTCTTCTGGGTCAGGACATACCCGTGCCCCGAGACCGCGAGCCGGCTCTCGGCGCGGGTCGTGGCCACGTAGAGCAGCCGGATCCGTTCGGCGAGAGAATGCTCGGCCTCGCGCGCGGCAGCGCGGGAAAAGGCCGGGTCACGGACGATCTTCGAGAACGACGCGGCGGGGCGCGGCGGGTCGTCGTGAGTCCACAGCAGCCGGGACCGGTCGTCAGGCCACTTCCGGCTCATCCCGGCGAGGATGACCATCGGGTACTCGAGCCCCTTCGACGCGTGGATGGTGGTGATCCGGACGGCGTCGACGCCGATCTCCGGGATCGCCGCTTCCGGGACCCGCGCGTCCTCCGCGGTCAGTGCCAGGGCCCAGTCGGCGTAGTCGCGCAGGTCGGCGCGGGCGGGGTCGGTGGCGGACTCCTCCCACTGCCAGGCGTGCTCGATCACGAACCGGATCCGCCGCCACAGATCGCGGCGTCGAGGCGACTCCGCGACGGTCTCGAAGACCATCCGGTCGTGGACCAGCTTCTCCAGGAGCTCGCCCGGGCGTCTGGTCCGGCGGCCCAGCTCGGAGAGGTAGTGCATGGCCTCGGCGACGGGCGACGACGCGAGCTCGTCCGGCGCGGGCGCGCCGGGAGCCCAGGTGCCGCCACCGGCGCGCCAGCGGAGGAGGTCGTCGTCCCCGCAGCCGAAGAGGGGTGACCGGAGGGCGCCCACGAGTGAGGCCTCGTCGGCGGCGTTCGCCACGGCGCGCACGGCCAGCAGCAGGTCGCGGATCTCGGGTGTCCCGTAGACGATCGAGGACGCCTCGGTGCGGAAGTCGATCCCGGCGCGGTCGAGGCAGGTCTCGATCATGGGCAGCGAGCCGCGCGAGGGCAGGAGGATCGCGATGTCGCCGAGCCGCAGCGGCGTGTGGGTCCCGTCCTTGGCCTCGTGTGTCCACTGCTCGCGGATGGCCGTGGCGATCACCCTCGCCACGTCGGCGGCCTCGGTCCAGTGGCGGGTCTGGTCGTCGCTCGCCTCCGGCGGGCAGTCCGGGGGGACGTCCCCGGTGCGGAAGACGAACGGTCGCGGCCCGTGGACCGGATCGTGGGGTGGGCGCGAGGGCGGGGCCTCCAGTGCGCGGTACTCGGGCTGCACGCTCTCAGACGCGGTGAGGACCTCCGAGAACACGTCGTTCACCCAGTCGAGAACGGCGCGCGAGCACCGGAAGTTGGTGCTCAGGCGCGCAATCTCGACGCCGGACTCGCCGCCGTCGCCGCCGCGGGCGCGCAGGTAGGTGGCGATGTCGGCGCGGCGGAACCGGTAGATGGACTGTTTGGGATCCCCGACGGTGAACAGTCGGCCGGGTTCGGGTCCTGCTCCGCCCGGCGCGGTGGTGAGGAGCTCGGCGAGGTCCAACTGGATGGGGTCGGTGTCCTGGAACTCGTCGATGAGGATCCGGCGGTACCGTGACCGGACCCGCTCGCGGACCTCCGGCACGCGGAGCAGTTCGCGGGCCAGGACGAGCTGATCGTGGAACTGCAGGGTGCCGTGACGGCGTCGGTCGTTGGCGTGCCTGAGGACCACGGGGATGAGCGCGTCGAGCACGACCGCGATCCGCGGCCGCCAGTGAGCGGAGAGGATCTCACCGCACACACCCGGGAGTTGCCGGATCTCCTCCTTGATCGAGTCGAGCGCCTCCTTGCCGCCCCAGTTGGCCGCCTTACCGCCGCGCCCCACCCCGATCGGCTCGGCGAGCAGTTCGACCCATGTGGGAGACGCGGACGGGTCGGTCGTGGCCGCCTCGAGTCCCTCCAGCCACTCCTGGTGCTGGCCGAGGGTCTGGTACATCAGATCGGCCTCGTCCTGACAGGAGTCCCGCCACCCGACGATCGAGCCCACCGCGGTGATGACCTCGGCGAGGTCCGGAGACGCGGGTAGCTCAGGGGGGCCGGTGTAGAGCGGTTCGGTGGGCAGGCGGTCCCAGTCCCGGTGCAGGGCCTCGACCACCTCGCGGAATGCGCGGGTGGAGACGCCCGCGTCCAGCATGTCGTCGACGGCCCGCGCGAGGTTGCCCGACCGCTGCGCCGCCGGGCCGCTGCCGAACAGGACCATGGCGCACTCCTGCCACAGGGCCTCGACGGCCGTGGCCTCGGCGGTGTCCTGTTGAGCGGTGACCCGCGGCGGGATGCCCGCCTCGAGAGGGTTCTCCGCCAGCAGGCGCAGGGCGAAGGAGTGGAGGGTGCCGATCGCGGCCGTGTCGAGCCCGGAGAGGGCGGCATCCGCGCGGTCGTCGCCCGCGGCCCGTTGTTCCACCAGATGCACCCGGAGGCGGTCCCGCAGCTCGGCGGCCGCCTTCTCGGTGAACGTGATCGCGGCGATCCGGTCGACGGGGACCGCGTCGTCCAGCAGCAACGTGCTGAGACGGCGGACCAGGGCGTGGGTCTTGCCGGTCCCGGCCCCCGCCTCCACGAACAGCGTCGCGGACGTATCGGTCTCGACGCGGTCGCGGGCGGCCTGATCGGGCAGCTCGCTCGTGTGCGTGAGCTGGCTCATGAGGAGGCCTCCGCTTCCGAATCGGTGGGGACGGCGCCGAGCAGGCCGACGAACGCGGGATGTGAGGACACCGGCTCGTGCTGCGAGAGTCGCTCCCACGCCTGGTCGAGGTCGGTTCCGCCGAGGAGGTTCGCCAGGTCCCGCGAGGAACCGCGGCCGCCCTTGAGCGGGAACCATCCTCGTTGCAGGGCGTCGACCAGGTGGCCGACGTTGTCGCGGACCCGGTCCAGCAGGTCGACGGTGATGTCGAGGGCGATCTGCTCGAACTCCCCCCGCTCGGTGCAGTACCAGTACCGCACCTCGCTCACGGGCATCTGACCGGCGCTCGCCGCGGCCACGGCGTAGAGCGGCAGCTGGAACCGTGTGCCGGCGAGGGTCGGGTTCTCCTCGGTGGGGCGATCATCCGCACCGGGGGGCTTGCCGGTCTTGTAGTCGGTGACACGTTGAGTGCCCCCGCGGACGTCGAGCCGGTCGATCGACCCCGCCAGCAGCACGGTCGCGCCACCCGCGGAGGTGGGGACCTCGAACGGCACGTCGACGACGGCGCCCTCCGGCCCCGGGCGCCCGAACGGCAGCTCGGTCGCGGACGGCTGCCACCCGGCGTGGTGGTCCGCGCTGTCCTCGGCGAACCACCGTTCGAGTTCGGCGGCGAGCAGGATCTCCCGGCGGCGCCACAGGGACGCGACCAGCCCGGGGGACTCGGCGACAGCGGCCTCACACTCCTGGTGGAGGGCCTTCATGAGGAGCTCCCTGTCGGGACCGGACCCGGTCGCGATGCGGTCCGAGACGTAGCGCTGCAGGATCGAGTGCACCAGGTCGCCGTACTCGCGCAGATCCATCTCGATGTCCGCCGCCGGGTCCTCGAGCGTTCTCACCCGGAGCACCGTGGTGAGGAAGAACAGGTACGGACTCTGCGCCCAGTCCTCGAGCCGGGTCGGCGAGATCGGCTGGTCGAGGACGGTGAGCAGGTCGGCCGCCGACGAGACGTCGCCGGTGAACCGGGTGAACCGTCCGTGGCGACGGTCGAGACGCATCTCGTGGGCGCGCAGGAGCAGGGTGGGGCTGTCCGGGCGGGGCCGCCATCCGTGCGCGGCGAGCTGCCGGAGGCGCAGCTCGGTGAGGGTGGCCGGCTCGGCACCGAGCGACGGGGGCGGTGTGAGGACCCCGTCGACGAACGACGGCACCGCGATGACCGCCGGGCACCCGGCCACGTCCTCCTGCCACCGGGTGGCGTGGACGGTGACGCCGGCGAGGCGGGACAGGGTGGGCAGCAGCCAGCGGGACGGGATGCGGTCGCCGCCGCCCCGCATCGAACCACGGGGGAAGGAGCACAACCGGTACCCGCTCCCCGCGGCCAGTGCCAGCTGGAGGACGCGGTAGCGCTCGTCGAGCATCTCGGCCGAGGGCGGCTCGACCGCGCCCTCGGGCAGGAGCGGATCGGGCTTGTGGAGCACGGGCAGGAGACCTTCGGCCATGCCGACCACGCACACGGTGTCGAGGTCCCGCCCGACCGCGTCGTCGACAGGCCCGAGGGCGACCCCGGCCCCCTCCTCGCCGACCCGGTCGGTGACCTGGTCCAGGCGGGCGGTCACGGCGGACATGACCCGAGCCCGCGTGATCGCCGGCCCGATCGAGTCGAGGTCGGCGAGGGAGGCGAGGACCGAGAGCACGGCCCCGCGTTCCGGGCCCGGCCGGAAGACCGCGCCGACCAGCCCGCTCACGGCGTCCGCGGCCTCGGACCAGGTGCGGGCGGCGCCCACCGCGCCGAGAGTCGCCCGGACGAGGCCGATCAACCGCACCAGGGCCGCAGCCGCGGCACGCTCCGACTCGGCGAACGCCTCCGGCTCCTCGCGCAGGCGGTCGGCCAGCCGGTCCCAGTCGCCCCCGCCGATCACCGGGAAGCGGGTCCGGGTGAAGATCTCGAGGCGCCGGGAGGAGACCGACGCCCCCGCGTCGTCGAGCGGCATGACGGCCCCCTCCGCCACGATCGACAGGAGTTCCGCGCGGGGGAGCGTCTCGGCGTCCAGACCCAGCAGCCTGACGAGCGACCGGCCGGCGGGGGTGTGCCCCAGCCCGGAGTCGGACGGGCCGTGAACGGCGATCCCGGCCTCGGCGATCGCGCGGTGGAGCAGACGCAGGTAGGGGTCGGGGGAGGGGTAGTAGACGCCGATCCGGTGCCCGGGTACCCCGGCGGACAGGCGGGAGCGGACGAAGCGGACCACGGCCCGCACCTCGTCGTCCGAATCCGACGCGTGCAGCACATGGGTGCCGGTGACCGCGTCGACCCCGGCGGGCTCCGCAGCCGAGGCGAGGTGGTCCGATCCCGTCCCGGGGACGGGCGTCACCCCGCGCTCCTCCAGCGCCGCCCGGAGCCGACGCTCGACGGCGGTCCCCCGCAGCGGCGCGGCGAGGACGATCCTCCCGAGCGCGTCGAGCCGCTCGAGCGCCGTGGTCACCGCCTCGAAGCGTGTGTAGTAGGCGGAGGCGGTCGCGGCGTGTGCCTCGCCGGCCAGGCGCAGCACCTCCCCGTGCAGCGGGGTCTCCGGGACGACCGACCCGGGCTCCACCGTGCCCAGGCGTAGGCACGCCCGCGCGACCGCCTCTCCGGTGACGGGTTCGGCGGCCACGGACGCCAGCGCCCCGGGGTCCACGTCGAGTGCCCTGTCCACCGCGGCGGACAGGATCGGGAAGGGCAGCGGTGCCCTCGGCGCCAGGGCGGGCGCCGCCAGCTCGTCGATCACCTGCGACGCCGTCCGTACCGCGACGTTGACCGCCCCGCCCGACAGCGCCAGCGCGCGGACGAGGTCCCGCGCCGCACCGAACGACGGGACGAGCACGGTGATCCGACCGAGGGGGTCTGCACCGCGGAGACGGTGGACCTCGGCGGCGAGGACGCTGGGGTGGGCCTGGGATCGGGTCACACCGACATGGTGCCGCACGGGTACGACAGACACGGTCCGGGCGGTGCGTCATAACGCCATGACGTGTCGGACACTGCTGCTAGCGTCCGGTCGTACCGGCCCGGGAGGGGTCGCGACGGTGGGGGTTCAGATGACGAACGGCGGGCAGTGGGGGCCGGCGCCCGGGTATCAGCCGCAGGCGCAGCGCGGTGGCTCCGCCGTGGTGCTGGCAGTCGTCGCCGTACTGACGATCCTCGCGATCGCGCTGCTGGGCGTGATCGTCTACCTCGTCCTCCGCCCGGGCGGACCATCCGGCGACGGGCCGGACGGCGTCGCGGCGCAGGCCTCGTCGTCGTCGCCGTCATCACCGTCGACCGAGCCCCCACCGCCCCCGGCGACCGAGACGGCCTACACCACCGTGCCGCCCCGCGAGACGGTCACCGTGACCCGCGAGGCGCCCGCGCCCCGGATCCCGCGCGGCGGCGGACAACCGGCCGGCGCCGACTCCTCCGGGTGGCTCGCGGACCGGGCGGCCCGCTGCAACGCGGGCGACCCGGCCGCCATGATCGGGCGCACCACCCAGGCGTCGTTCTCCATCTGCGTCAACCCCGCCAACGGCCGCTATTACTACCGCGGCTCGTCCGGCGGGGCGGGGGTGGAGATCGACGATCCCACGGTCACCGGATCCCGGGCCGTGGTCACCAACAACGACGTCCTGTACTCGATCGACTCGTCGGGGATGAGCATCTACCAGGGAGGAGACCTCATCTCGAGCCAACCGATGCTCGTCTTCTGGAACGGGTGAGGCGCCCCGGGACACACGCCGGGGACCGCCCGCCAGGCCCCCGTTTTCCTCTTCGCCTCCGGTTCGGCTAATGTTCTCCCGTGCGAAAAGCACGGCCCTGTGGCGCAGTTGGTTAGCGCGCCGCCCTGTCACGGCGGAGGTCGCGGGTTCGAGTCCCGTCAGGGTCGCAGCAGGCAGCGGGCGCATCCGGTACACACCGGATGCGCCCGCTCTCGTCAGCCCGGCCGGCCCGTGGGTTCTGACCCGAGGGCCGGACGCGGGCCGGAGGTCACTCCTTGTTCAGCTTGTCCTGCACCGTCCCGGCAGCCTTCTCGACCGTGTTCGGCAGCTCCGTGGTCCCGTAGAACCGCGCGTCCGGGTGGGTCGGCGGTGGCATCGGCGGGCCCTCGAGCGGCTCGGGCGAGTAGGAGAACTCCCCGTGGCCGTCCGGCGTCGGGCCCGAGGCCCACGAGCCCTCGGCCGCGGCGGCACCGTCGGAGAAGTTGTACATCGTGTACGCGTGCTCCGCGGCCTCCTTCGACTTGGGGAAGTTCGACGGCACGGGCAGTTCCTCCAGGCCCTCGGCCTGCAGCTCGTTGACCGCGGCGAGCCACTGGTTCTGGTGCATGGTGTCGCGGGCGAGCAGGAACGACAGCAGCTCACGGATGCCCGGGTCGTCCGTCATGTGGTACAGCCGCGCCACCTGGACGCGGCCCTGGGACTCGGCGTTGACGTTGGACCACATGTCCGCGAGCAGGTTGCCGCTGGCGGTCACGTAGGCGCCCGACCACGGGTTGCCCATGGAGTCCACCGGGCGCGCGCCGGCGCCGGCGACGATCCCGTGCTGGACATCGGTACCGCCGATGACCGCGGCGACCGCCGGATCGTTCTGAACGGCGGACTCGGTGATGCCGAGCGGGGCGTCCTCGAGCAACTGGGCGACCATCGTCGCGAGCATCTCGACGTGGCCGAACTCCTCGGCGGCGGTGCTGAACAGCAGGTCACGGTACTTGCCCGGGATGTGGGCGTTCCACGCCTGGAAGCTGTACTGCATGGCGACCGTGATCTCGCCGTACTGGCCGCCGATCACCTCCTGCAGCTTCCGGGCGTACACCGCGTCGGGCTTCTCGGGCTTGGACTGGAACTGGAGCTTCTGCTTGTGGATGAACATGCGTTCCCCCTCTGGTCGTGCAGATGGCCCGGACGGCGTCGCCTTCAGCCGTCACCGGAGTGGACCCGACGTTAGGCGTGTCAGTTCCGGCCACAACCGGATGAGATCGGTGCGCACATTAGTGGACACTTGTCTAGATAATGTCCGGCGCTGTTGGGGGTGCTCTCGACCCCGGCAGGGGCGGGCGGGCAAAAACTTGCGTTAACCCCGCGTGTGCGGGCGCGGCCCGAGGCGGGCGGCGATCCCGGCGTGGGTCGAAGAGTACGTGATCAGGAAGTGTTCGAGAGCGAACTGCGCGTGACGGGGGAGGAACGGGGCGACGGGCACGGTGGTGCGTTGCATGACGTGGCGGCCGACGAGGACCCAGGCGGTGAGGTCGTCCTCGGCGTTGAGCCGCGCCACCTCGAGGGCGGCGTCGGCGCGCGACCGGACGCCCCGGACGACCCACGCCCAGAGTCGGGCGTACGGTTCGTGCTCGCTGAACGTGGCGTGGATCCGGTTCCCGTCGAGGTCAAAGACCAGGTGCCCGCGGTCATCGACCACACAGGGGCGGCCGGTGACCCTCTCGATGATCGCCTCGTACCGGGCGCGGGCGTCCTCATGGTCCTCGACCTCCACCGCCACGTCGATGGGGTTGGGGTAGTCGGCGGGATCGCGCCCGACGGGCACGGAGTCGGACCGGATGAGCCTGAGCGCACCGGTGTATCGGCCGACCGTCCCCTCGCAGCGCAGGGTGAGCAGTTGGGGATGCGGCACGTGCAGGCGGTCGCGGCACGCGTCGACCACGGCGCGGGCGATGGAAGTGGGCTCGGCCGGCGCGGTGTGCGCGACCAGCTCCTCGGCGAGCGCGTGGCCGGCGGGCCGGACCGTCACCCAGGCGGCCGCACCGCCGGCCGCGAGCTGGACAACGCACCGTCCCTGCCCTCCGGCCGGTTGTGTGGGGGCGCTGAACTCCATCGCGCCCACCGACCCGGGCCGACGCAGGTGGCCGGCGAGGGTGTGTTCGAAGTCGTGCCACGGGTCGCCGGCCGGACGCAGGGAGGCGCTGCCCGGGCCGAGGCGCTGGTCCCGCATGTCCTCACCCCACCGGCGCGAGCGCGGCGACGTCGTCCACGGCGCGGCGCAGGTCGCGGGAGGCCGGGCAGTCGCCGAGCCGCTCGGCCACCGCGTCGGCGATGGCCCCGTAGAACCACAGTTTCTCCTGCGGGCCCGCGTTGAAGACACCCCACATGTCGTCGCCGAGGCGGCCGTGTGCGGCGACCATCGACCGGAGGTTGTGGATCTTGTCGGCCGCGGAGATGAGCAGGCACTCGGGGGAGTCCTCGGCGAGACGGGCGAGGTAACCCTCCTTGCGGATCCGCCACGGCGGGGTCGCCTCCCCGGCGGTCTTCTCCTCGGACACCCCGCGCACGAGCTCGGTGACGCGCTCGCCGAACTCGGCGGTCATGTCCTCGGCCGAGTACACCGACGGCGGCACGTCCTCGAGCACGTCGTGCAGGAGCGCGGCGACCGCCACCTCTTCGTCGTCGGTGAAATCCGAGACGATCAGGGCCACCGCGACCGGGTGGGCGATGTAGGGCGTCGGTTCGTCCTTGCGGGTCTGACCTGCGTGGCAGCGGGCGGCGACCGCGAGCGCGCGGTCGAGGGTCGGGGTCCAGGTGAGCGGCACGGTGCACTCCTCGAGGGGAGGGTTCCCGGCGTCGGGCGACGCCGCCGGGTGGTGGGGTGACGCCGGTCTGGCCGGCGCCCCTTCCACATCCTGAGTAGACACCACGGGTACGACACGAGGGAACCGTTTGGTGCGCCCGGTCCGTCGAAAGGGGTGACGGCGCCCGGAGACGGGCGCGGGGGTAGGGGCGACGGACAGCGCGCCCGGGTCGACGACGACGAGGAGTTCGGTGTGCCGGACAGGGCGATCAGAGCGCACAACGGGAAGTTCGCGAGGGCCGGGCGATGAGCTACTCGGTCGGGGATGTCCGGCGGTGGGAGGTCGCCGCTCTGACGGGTGCTGCTGACGCCGTCACTTCCCGGGTGGGGGAGGCGGCGGAGGCACGCCGAGGCCTCGTCAGCGGCGGCGAGGCGCTCGACGAGGGCTGGGATGGCCGGGCGGCGGATGCGGTTCTGGGCGCCGTGGAGAGCGAGAAGGCCCACGTCACCCGCTTGGCAGACGGGCTTGAGGACCTGGCTGACGCGCTGGCGAGGGCGCACGCCGCTCTGGGCCCGGACGACCCGTGTCCCGGCCGCGGCGTGGACGCGATCACGGGAGCGATGTCTGGGGGATACCCGGCTCGTGCTGACGAACTCGACCCGGCCACCAGGGGCAGACACACGCGCAACCCGGCGCCCGATGACTTCGGGCGCGCGGCGAGTAGCGGGTTGCGATGGTTCGGAAGGGTCGCCGGTGCGGCCGGAGGCGGGCTTACGGTGTACGACGGCGTCCGAGCCCATGCGGGGGGAAGACGTCTACTCGCGAGGCGGTCATCGAGACCGGCTCCGCGCTGACCGGAGGCATGGCCTGCGGGTTTGCGGCCGGGGCTGCGGCGGGATCCTTCTTCGGGCCGGTGGGCACCTTCATCGGTGCAGGTATCGGCGCTGCCGTCGGGACCTACCTGGGGCAGCGGGCGGGCGATGCGGTGCACGAGGAGTTCTTCGACGAACGAACGGAGCGATGAGATGGCGGAGCGATACGAGGACGAGCTGTCCGAGCCGCGTCCTGATCGGATAGGTGCGTACGAGCACCCGGCTCTTGAACCGGAACCCGGATATTGGGCCGGGCAGTGGGCGGAGTTCAAGCGCCTCGCCGCGCGTTCGTGGAAGCACCACGGTGCCAGGGAGGGTGTCATCCTCGGGCTACTGATCATCCTCATCGGCATCGTCGGTGGCCCGCTGTTCGGGTGGAACTGACAGTGGGGTCTCGTGACGAAGACCGGCGCCGCCAGCACCTCGAGGACGGGCTATCCGAACCGCCCCGCGGCCGGGAAGGCGCGTACGAGCACCCGGCTCTTGAACCGGAACCCGGGTATTGGGCCGGTCGGTGGGCGGAGTTCAAACGACTTTTCGCCCGCTCATGGCATGAGCATGGCACCAAGGAAGGCGTCGTCATAGGAATGCTGATGGTCATTATCGGCATCGTCTGGAGCGCGCTTGGGTGGGACTGACAGTGGAGTCTCGTGACGAAGACCGGCGCCGCCAGGAATGGACCCGGCTCGTGAACCGTAGCTCGGTCGTCGAACCAGGCCAGCCTAGATCAGAACGTCTTGGCGTCGATCACGAACCGGTAGCGCACGTCGGAGCTCACCACGCGGTCCCAGGCCTCGTTGATCTGATCGGCCGAGATGAGTTCGATCTGTGCGGTGATCCCGTGCTCGGCGCAGAAGTCCAGCATCTCCTGCGTCTCGGGGATACCGCCGATCATCGAGCCGGTGAGGATCTTGCGGCCGCCGGTCACCGATCCCGCCCGCAGGGACATCGGCTCGCTCGGGATGCCGATCTCCACCATGGCGCCGCGGGGCTTGAGCATGGCCAGGCAACGGTCCAGGGGCAGGTTGGCGGAGACGGTGTTGAGGATGACGTCAAAGCTGCCCCGGAGCGCGCGCAGGTTCTCTTTGCCCTCGTTGCCGGCGGTCGCGTAGTGCTCCACGGCGCCGAACTTCAGCGAGTCGTCGCGCTTGGAGGTGCTCTGGGACAGCACGGTGACCTCGGCGCCCATGGCCACGGCGAGCTGCACGCCCACGTGCCCGAGCCCGCCCATGCCGATCACGGCGACCTTCGTGCCGGGGCCGACGTTCCATTGCCGCAGGGGCGAGTACATGGTGATCCCGGCGCACAGCAGCGGCGCGGCGGCGGCCGGGTCGAGGCCCTCGGGGACGGAGACGACCATGCGTTCCTCCACCACGATGTGCGTGGAATAGCCGCCGTTGGTGACAGGGCCCTCCGGGTCGCCCTCGGGGAGCGGGGAGCCGTAGGTCGCGGTGGCCCCGACCTCGCACTCCTGCTCCTGGCCGGCCTCGCAGGCGGAGCACTGGTGGCAGGCGCCGACCAGGCAGCCGACGCCCACGCGGTCGCCGACCTTGTGCCGGGTCACCGCGGATCCGACCTCACGGACGATTCCCACGATCTCGTGGCCCGTCGTCACCGGGTAGAGAGTGCGCCCCCATTCGCCGCGCGCGTGGTGGATGTCCGAGTGGCAGATGCCGGCGAACTCGATCTCGATGAGCACGTCCTCGGCCCCGGTGTCGCGGCGGCGGATGGTGGTCTTCTCCAGCGGCGCGTCGGGTGCGACGGCGGTGACGGCGGCGACGTCCATGTGGTCTCCCGTAGATCGAGGGCAGGGCTGGCGCCACAGTAGCGATCCGGCGCGGAGCAGGTCGTCTGCCCAGATGAGAGGCGCGAGGATCGACGTGAGAACTCGTGGGAACCGTCTTGCGCGCCCGGCCCGTCGTACTGGGTGACGGCCGCTGGGCGGCCGAGATGTGAGAACGACGAGGTTACGACGACGACGACGAGGAGTTCAGGTGCCCGACGGGACGATCAGGGCGGATGCCCCGAGGATCGCCGGGGCGGTCTCCGTGTTCCGCGACGCCGGGGAGATGGCCGGGCGCATCGCGTTCGACGAGGTCGCCGCGAACGTGGGGGAGGGTCTGCCCGGAGGGTCGGCGATCGCGCAGGCTCTGGACCGGGCCTGCGGCGCGGCAGCGGTGTGCGCCTCGCGGAGTGCCGGGCGGCTCGGTGGCCTGGCGGACTTCGCGCACGAGGCGCACCGGTTTCTGGAGGCCTCCGATGAGGAGTTCGCGGCCCTACTCGGTTCGGTGGCCGGGCGATGAGTCACGCGGTGGGGGACCTCGTCCGGTGGAACCCCGGGGCGCTTCTGGCGGCGGGAGAGACGGTGTCGGAGAGGGTGTCCGCGGCCGACGGGGCCCGCCGGGTTCTGGAGGACGGGGCCGGGCTGCTGGACGAGGGGTGGGTGGGACAGTCCGCCGACGCGGTTCTCGATGCGGTGGAGAACGAGAAGAGGCACGTCGCGGCGCTCGCGATGGGACTCGAGGACCTCGAGGACGCGTTGCGGCGGGCCGCCGAAGCGCTGCGCTCCGCGCTCGCGACGCTGCAGGACCGGCTCGCCGACGCGGAGGCTGTCGGCCTTCGGGTAATCGGCGACTCGCTGACCTGGGCCGAACGCCGCGGCGACTCGGATCAGGCGACTCTGGACCTTCACGCCGAGGCGATCAGTGGCGCGATCGAGACGGTGCGTTCGCTCGACGAGCACTACGCGAGGGAGATCGACGAGATCGCGGGCGCACTCCACTACGCGATCCCGCCGGCGGTCGACCGCTCGCCCATCCCCGGCCCGGACGATCCGTGGCCGGGCCGAGGCGTGGACGCCATGACGGGCGCGATGTCCGAAGCGCTGCCGAAGCGGGCTGACGAGTTGGATCCGGCGACCCGGGGCAGGCACGTGAGGAACCCCGCCCCCGATGAATTCGGGCGACCGGCAGCCACCGGACTTCGGTTGCTCGGAAAGGTCGCCGGCCCGTTAGGTGGCGGACTCACGGTGTACGACGGACTGAAGGCGCATGCCGAGGGCAAGACGTCGACCGCGGAGGCGGTGGCGGAGACAACTGGGGCGCTCGGAGGCGGGATGCTCGGCGGGGCTGCGGCCGGCGCGGTTGCCGGGACGATGTTCGGGCCGCTGGGCACGTTCATCGGGGCGGGGATAGGTGCCGCAGTGGGGACCTACCTGGGTCAGAAGACGGGCGATCTGGTGCACGAGAAATTATCCGATGACCATGCGAACAGGTGAGATGACCATGCGACATTACGACGAGCACCACGAGCCGCAGCGGGACCGGGAGGGCGCATACGAGTACCCCGCCCTCGAACCCGAACCAGGTTATTGGGCGGGTCGCTGGGCGGAGTTCAAGCGCTTGTTCGCCCAGTCCTGGAACAACGGGTATGTCAAGGAGACGGTCATCCTCTGCGCTGTGGTCTGGGTGGTGACGGTGTTCGGGATGGCGTTTCTCGGCTGGCGCTGAGACGAACTCCCGTCCGTCGGTAACCCCTGACGGACGTCAGCCCACGTGTCTATGATCCAGATCACACTCACGTCTGTGAAGGAAAACCCACATGGCTGACACCGTCCGCGAACAACTCCGCCGCCACGCCGACTCGGACTCCATCGCGATCCGCTACGAGGACACCTCGATCACCTGGCGCGACTACCTCGCCGGCGCCGACGCACGGGCGGGCGCGGTCACCGCGATGCTGGACCCCGACCGCCCCCTCCACGTCGCGACGCTGCTGGAGAACACGCCGGAGATGCTCTACGCGCTGGCGGCCGGAGCGGCGGGCGGTTACGTCACCGTCGGCCTCAACGCCACCCGTCGCGGCGAAGGCCTCGCCCGTGACATCCGCAAGTCCGAGTGCCAGGTCATCCTCACCGACTCCGAGCTCAAGCACCTGCTGGACGGCCTCGACCTGGGGCAGGTCAGCGTGATCGACACCGACTCCGACGAGTGGGTGGCCCTGGTGGCGGCCTCGTCGGCGCCGCAGGACCCGCCCCCGGCCGAGGCGATGGACCCGTTCATGCTCATCTTCACCTCCGGCACCTCGGGCGACCCGAAGGCGGTGCAGGTCGGCAACTTCACCGTGACGATGTCCGGCGAGAACCTCGCCCAGAACTTCGGCCTGACCCCGGACGACGTCGCGTATCTGTCCATGCCGCTGTTCCACTCCAACGCCATCATGGGCGGCTTCTCCCCGGCCATCGCGGCGGGCGCGACCATGGCGCTGGCCCGCCGCTTCAGCGCGTCCCGCTTCGGCGACGACATCCGCCGCTACGGCGTCACCTACATGAACTACGTCGGCAAGCCGCTGGCCTACATCCTCGACACCCCGGCGCGCCCGGACGACGCGCAGACCACCCTGCGCGCGGCCTTCGGCAACGAGGCGGCCGCCAAGGACATCCCGGCGTTCGCCGAGCGCTTCGGCTGCCGCGTCTGGGACGCCTACGGCTCCACGGAACTGGCGATCATCATCACGCGGACCGAGGAGTCGCCGCTCGAGTCGATCGGGGTGCCGTTCCCGGGGGTCGCCGTGTACGACCCCGTCACCGGCCGGGAGTGTCCGCGCGCGGTCTACGACGACGACGGCAAGGTGGTCAACCTCGACGAGTGTGTGGGCGAACTCGTCAACACCGAAGGGGCGGGGTTCTTCGCCGGCTACTACAACGACGACAAGTCGACCTCGGACCGGATGAGGGACGGGATGTACTGGTCGGGCGACCTGGCCTACCGCGACGCGGACGGCTTCATCTACATGGCCGGCCGCAGCGGGGACTGGCTGCGCGTCGACGGCGAGAACATGGCCACCGGCATCGTCGAGGAGATCCTGCTCCGCCACCCGGCGGTGTCCCGGGTCGCGGTCTACGGTCTGCCCGACCCGCGCGGGGTGGGCGACCAGCTCGCCGCGGCGATCGTCCCGCGCCACGACTCGACGCTCGACCCGGCCGGGCTGGAGGAGTTCCTCGCCGCGCAGCCGGACCTCTCGCCCAAGGCGTGGCCGCGGTGGGTGCGGATCGCCTCGGAACTGCCGACCACGGCCACCAACAAGATCCTCAAGCGCGAGCTCATCCGGCAGGGCGTGGGGGCCGCCACCGAGGGCACGGACACCTGGTGGGAGCGCGCCGAGCGGGGCACCGCGTACTCGGAGCTCGCCGGGGCGGGCGTGTAGGCCGCATGGTCCACGTCGTCACCCGGTTCGACTTCCGCGCGCCCGGCGCCGGCCCCGAGGAGCGCCGGGACCGGTACCGGGCGGCCCTCGAGATGGCCCGGTACGCCGAGGAGAGCGGCCACGACGCGGTCAACCTGTCCGAGCACCACGCCTCGGAGGACGGCTACCTGCCGTCGCCGCTCATCGCGGCGTCGGCGGTCGCGGCGGTCACGAGCCGGATCCCCATCACGGTCTGGGCGATCATCGCGCCGCTGTACGACCCTGTCCGCCTGGCGGAGGACATCTCGGTGCTCGACCACATCGCCTCCGGACGGGTGAGCTTCACGTTCGGCCTCGGCTACCGGCCCGTCGAGTACGCCCTGCACTCCCGCGACTGGCGCAACCGCGGCGCCCGTCTCGACGCGCAGCTGCAGACGATGCTCGCCGCATGGCGGGGCGAGGCCGTCGGCGACGTCCCGGTGGACGGCTCCCCGCGGTCCTCGCCCACCCCGAGACCGTTCTCCGCTCCCCACCCCCTGATCTTCCTCGGTGGCGGGGGCGCGGCCGCACGGCGGGCCGGGCGTCTCGGCATGCACTACCAGCCGCAGCTCGACGATCCCGAGCTCACCGCGCTCTACCGGGCGGAATGCCTCGCCCACGGGCACCGGCCGGGCCTCGTCGTCGCCCCCGTACCCGGCCCCGCCACGGTGTTCTGCGCCGACGACCCCGACGAGTTCTGGGCGCGCCACGGCCACCACCTGCTCGCCGACGCCGAGGGCTACCGCGCGTGGCAACCCGGCGGCGCGCGGCCCGGCGCGCGAGCCCCCGGGACGCGCAGCTCCTTCGTCCACTCCGACGCCCGCACCGTCGACGAGCTCCGCGAGGAGGGCGTCTACGTCGTGGCGCCCCCCGACCAACTCGTCCGGCTCGTGCGCGACGGCGACCTGCGGCTCATCACCAACCACCCGCTGTGCGGCGGCATCCCCCTCGAGGTCGGGTGGGAATCGCTGCGGCTCATCGGCGAGCGCGTCCTGCCGGAGATCCGGTGAGCGCGCGGCCGCGCCCGTAGTCTCGGCTGATGAGCACCGCGCCCGCCCGCTCCCTGTCCGCCCGCCCCCTGTCCGCCCGCTCCCGGACCGTCGGCTACTGGGCGATGCCCACCGCCCTCGCCGCGATGGGGGTGCTGCACTTCGTCACACCGCGGCCGTTCGACGGGCTCATCCCGCCGGAGCTGCCCGGCAGCCGCCGCGCGTGGACGTACGGTTCGGGCGTCGCGGAGCTCGCGGTCGCCAGCCTGCTCGCCGTCCCGCGCACGCGTCGGCTGGGCGGCGCCGCCGCGACCGCACTGTTCGTCGGCGTCTTCCCCGGCAACCTGCAGATGATCCGCGCCTGGCGCCGCAAGCCCGTGTGGCCGTACCAGGTCATCGCGTGGGGACGGCTGCCCCTGCAGGTGCCGATGATCGTCGCCGCCGACCGCATCCGCCGCGGCGCCTGACGCGACCTACGCCTCGCGCTTCTCCCACGCGGCCCCGTCCTCCCATGCCGCCCCGTCCTCCCACGCGCTGATGCGCGCGAGGGCGTCGCGCGAGACGTCGGCCGGCGCGAAAGACGACTCGATCGACGTCCGCGCGACCTTGACGAGCAGCCCCTCGGGCACGCCCATCCGCTCGTGGGCGGCCACGTATTCGTCCACCACGTCCACTCCGAACAGCAGCGGGTCGTCCGCGCCGATCGAGCACCGCACGCCGGCCGCGAGCAGCGCGGGCAGGGGATGCTCCTCGAGCGAGGGGCTCACGCCCAGCACGACGTTCGACGTGGGACACACGTCGAGGCACGTGCCCCGCTCGGCGAGCAGCTCGAGGACACGAGGGTCCTCCACCGCGCGCACGCCGTGTTGGATCCGGTCCACGCCCAGCTCGACGGCCGCCCGTACCTCGTCAGGACCGCCCAGCTCACCGGAGTGCGGCACCACGCCGAGGCCCGCGTCGCGCGCGATCGCGAACGCCTCCGCCGCCGCGGCGACTGAACTGTCCCGCTCGTCGGCGACCAACCCCACCGCCACGACGCCCCGGTCGGCGAACCGCGCGGCCAACCGGGCCGCCTCCACGGCGTGATCCGGCCCGGCACCGCGGTCGATGCTCACGATCGCCCCGGTCCACACACCGTGACGCCGCCCCGCCTCGGCCATGACGGGCAGCTGGAACTCGAGGGCCTCCTCGGCCGAACCGAACGCCACGGCCTTCTCGGGGATCGAGGCGAACTCGAGCGCCACGACGCCCTGCGCGGCGGCATCGGCGATGACCTCGTCGAGCAGCCGCTCGACCCGTTCCGGGGTGCGCAGGAGACCGATGAGCAGGCCGTACGCGTCGAGGAACCGCGTGAAATCCGGGTAGTCGACCAGCGGCGGAACCTCCAGCCCGTCCTCGGCGCACCACTGCCGCAGGGTCGCCTCGCGCATCGCCGCCTCGAGGTGGACGTGCAGGTGCGCCTTGGGCAGCGCGGTGACGCTGCGGCGGAGGTCGGCGCGGCGGGCGGCGTCGCTCATTCCTGGGCCTTGACCTCGCGGGCCTCGTCGGCGATGTGCTGGTGGGTGATGGGGTCGGAGCCGTCCCAGGCCGTGATGTTCTTCGCCCGAGGCAGGTCGTCGCGGTGGAACACCGGGTTGTGACCCTTCACCTTTTGCTGGAGGTAATGGCGCAGCAGGGCCACAGCGAGCCCACCGAGCGGGATGATAGCGATGAGGTTGATGGTGGCCATGAAGCCCATGAACAGGTCCGCCAGGCCCCACACGAGGTCCACCGAGCCGAGCGCACCGCCGACCACCGCGAGCAGGACGAGCGCGCGGAAGATGTTGATCGCCCGGGGGCTGTCGCGCAGGAAGTTGATGTTGGCCTCGCCGTAGTACGAGTTGCCGAGGATCGACGAGAACGCGAGGAAGAAGATCACCACGGTGAGGAACGGCACGCCCCAGTCGCCGACCTGCGAGGCCAGCGAGTCCTGGGTGAGCGAGATGCCCTCGCGGTCGCCGCCGAATTCGGGGTCGGCGAGCAGGATGATGAACGCGGTCGCCGAGCAGACGACGAGGGTGTCGAAGTACACGCCGAGCGACTGGACCAGGCCCTGCTTGACGGGGTGGGAGACCGATGCGGTCGCCGCGGCGTTGGGGACCGAGCCCATGCCGGCCTCGTTGGAGAAGAGGCCGCGGCGCATACCCTGCATGATCGCCGCGCCGATGGTGGCGCCGGCGATCTCGCGGAACCCGAGCGCGTGGCCCACGATGAGGCCGATCATGTCGGGGACCTCGGTGATGTTGATCGCGACGACGATGAGGGCGACGACGACGTAGGCCGCGGCCATCAACGGGACCAGGATCTCGGTGACCGCGGACAGGCGCCGGACGCCACCGAAGATGACGAGGCCCGTCACGACCGCCAGCGCCACGCCGATGGCGATGCCGGCCCCGGTGCCCTCGAGGTCGAACTGGTTGCGGACCGACTCGGAGATGGAATTGGCCTGGACCGCGTTGAACACGAAGCCGTAGGTGACGGTGATGATCACCGCGAACGCCACCGCCACGCGCTTCCAGCCGAGGCCGTCGCGGATGTAGTAGGCCGGCCCGCCGATGTACGAGTCCTTGCCCTTAATCTTGTACAGCTGCGCGAGAGTCGACTCGATGAACGCGGTGGCGCCACCGATGATCGCGATGAGCCACATCCAGAACACCGCGCCCGGGCCGCCGACGGTGATGGCGATGGCCACACCCGCGACGTTGCCGGTGCCGACCCGGGACGCCGCCGAGATGGTGAAGGCCCGGAAGGCGGAGATGCCCTTCTTGCCCTCATCGATGTCGGACGGCTTCTCCGTGATGGTCCGCAGCATCTCCGGGAACAGCCGGATCTGCACGATCAGGGTGGTCACGGAGAAGTACAGGCCGGCGATCACCAGCAGGGCGATGACGCCGTACCAGTAGACGTCGTTGACACTTGCGACGAGCTCGGTGAGTTGGGTCACGGGTCGACACTAACGGATGGACCGCCCCGTCACCTGACCTCCTAGGCTGGGAGAGTGACTGATGCGGGACCGAGACACACGCATGGCGGAACGGGCACGACGGTGGAACCGACCGCCCCGGACGTCGCGCTGCTCTTCGAGGGCGGTGGCATGCGGGCCGTTCACACGGCCGGGGTCGTAGAGACCCTGATCGAGGCGGGTATCCACACGGGCCTCGCCGCGGGGATCTCGGCCGGGGCGTCTCATCTGGCGAACTACCTCTCCCGCGACGCCGTCCGCGCCCGGAAGAGCTTCGTGGAGATGGCTGCCGACCCGAACTTCGGCGACTGGCGCAGCTTCGCCCGCGGCAAGGGCCTGTTCAACGCTGAGTACATCTACGAGCAGGCCGGCCTTCCGGACCAGATCCTGCCGTACGACTTCGAGGCGTTCGAGTCCAGTGGCACCGCCGCCCGTATCGGCACGTTTCGCTGCTCTGACGGCGAGACGGTCTTCTGGACCGAGGACGACGTCGACACGATGGCCGATCTCATGCGGATGGTGCGGTCCTCGTCGACCATGCCGGTGTGGATGCCGCCCGTGCTGATCGACGGCGAGTACTACGTCGACGGGGCCCTGGGCCATGACGGGGGGATCCCGCTCTCGGCGGCGCGCGATGCCGGGTACGAGAAGTTCCTCGTCGTGCTCACCCAGCCGAAGGGGTACCGGAAGATCCCGCCGCGCCGGTTGACCCCGTTCTACCGTTCGTACTTCCGGCGATTCCCCGCGGTGGGGGAGGCGCTCCTGCACCGGTGGGCGCTGTACAACGAGACCCTCGACGAGATCGAGGCCCTGGAGGAGTCCGGCGACGCGCTGGTTTTTCGTCCGGATCGGGTGCTCATCAGGAGCTATGAGCGCCGGGTCGACCGTCTCGCCGAGGCGTACGTCCTCGGGCGTGAACAGGCCCGCCGTGAGGTCGACACGTGGCTGGAGTTCTGCGGACTCTGAGCCGTGCGGATCCCGGCGGACGCGGAAATGCGCGTCGCCGCGGTCGCGTTCAGGGCACGACCGCGGCGACGCGGGAAGTAGGTGGGGTCAGGAGCCGAAGAGCGCGGCGCCGCCGGCGAGTGTGGTGAGAACGTACGCGGGCAGACGGAGCAGGCCATCGATCGCGGCCGAGCCGAACGGCGCGGGAACGAGGTCGCCGGAACCTGTTGCGAGGCCGGCCCAGAAGTCAGAGAAGGAGCCCNGCCGCCGGCGAGTGTGGTGAGAACGTACGCGGGCAGACGGAGCAGGCCATCGATCGCGGCCGAGCCGAACGGCGCGGGAACGAGGTCGCCGGAACCTGTTGCGAGGCCGGCCCAGAAGTCAGAGAAGGAGCCCGTATCCATGTCGTGTCCTTTCGACGTGACGTACCCACTGTCTGTGGGCTACACCACAAGAAGCTACGACCGCCACAGGCGTGGCGCCACCGCGAAATCGTCAATCGCCCGGCCCTCTCGGCGGTACTAAGGAAATTGCAAGGCGGCCACCTGCGCACTCCGGCGATCATGAGGAAATGGCCACGCACGAGGAGTTTCGCTCAGCTTGCATTGCGGCTCCAGGCGTAGCGGCGCCCGCATCCTCGAGGGTTCCGCGCGCGGCCACTGAGTTTCGCGCTTTGCGACTCCAGGTCGTCTTCGGCGTAGCCCTTGTGGTGGCGAACACTCGTGCGTAGAATAGAACACGTATTCGACACGATGTGCGGCCGGGGGCCGCGCGGGCGAGGCGCACCGACAAGGGGGGTGGGGGCATGGCAGGTCGATCTGGCGAGGCGGCCGGTGGCGCTGCCGACCCCACCTCCGGTAGCGCTTCGGTGTTGGTGGGGTTGCGGGCGGCGGCGCACCAGGGGTGGGCGGCGGAGAACCGCGCCGCCGCCGGGCGCCTGGTGGCGTGCTACCAGCTGCTGCAGGCGTGCCTGGCCGA